>DATJWP010000157.1:0-31844 GCA_035578045.1 Polyangia bacterium
CCAGCTTGTCGCCACGGATCTCGACGACCAGGGGGGCGGTGTAGCCGTTGGCGAACACGCTGGCGACGAGGCCACCCGGGTACTGCAAGGTCTCCACGCCCGGAAACTCGCGGGTCAGGATCTCCCGCGCCCGCGCCGCCATCTCGGACTGCGAGAGCGAGCGCTCCTCCGGATCGGAAAACGCCAGGCGGAGAAAGCCGGTGTGGGGGCCCACGTTGGGGCTGACGATGGCGCTTCGGGCGTTCTGCGGCGTGCCGATGTTGGCGATGACCATCTTGACGCTTCCCGGTGGCAATTCGCGCGACAGCGTCCGGCCCATCTCGCTCAACTTGTCGGCGGCGTCGGCCAGCGAGATCCCTGGGGTGAACCGGACGTAGATCATGTCCATCCCCTCGTCGATCTCGGGGAAGAACGTGCTCGGCAGGCGGGCAGCCGCCCACCCGCTGCCGAGGACCAGCGCCAAGGAAGCGGCCACGATCGTCCAGCGGAACGGGAGCACGCGCCGCAGCGCCCGCGAATAGCCATTCGCGACGGCGTCGATCACGTGCTCGACGCGCTTGCCGAGGGGGCCGTGCTCGACGTGTCCCAGAAAGTACCGGCAGGCGACCGGCGTCACCGCCATGCTCACGAAGTAGGAGGCGATCATCGCGACGGCCACCGTGAGCGCGAGCGGCGCGAACAACTTCTGGGCCAGACCTGCCAAGAGCAAGACCGGCAAGAGGACCGCCATCGTCGTCAAGGTCGACGCCAGCACGGGCAGCGCGACGGCGGTCGCTCCCCGCAGCGCCGCCTCGCGGGTACTGAGCCCCATTCGCTGGTGCCGGTGGATCGATTCCAGCACCACCACGGCGTCGTCGACGAGCCGCCCCATCGCCAGCGTCAACCCGCCAAGCGTGAACGCGTTCAAGGTCTGGCCGGCGGCGTAGAGGACCAGGAGCGTGATGGCAAACGACAGCGGGATGGCCACCGAGACGATCAACGTCCCGCGCATGCTCTGCAAGAAGATCAGGATGACCAGCCCGATCAGGACCAGGGCCTGAATGATCTCCTTCTTGAGACCGTGGTAAGTCGTCCGCACGAACGTCGACTGATCGAAGTAGGCCTTGGCCTCCATCCCGGGAGGCAGGTCGTGCAGGCCGGCCACCACCTTCTTCACCGCGTCGACGATCTGAATGGTGTTCCCGCCCGGGATGCGGAGCACGTTCAGGTAGACCGCGTCGCGTCCGTTGACGGCGACCGACTGGGTTGGCGGCGTTCCGCCGTCCTCGACCCGCGCGACGTCGCGGATCAGGACGGGACGTCCGCCCGACACCTTGACCGGCGCCTCGCCGATCGTCTCGACACGCGCGGGGATGGCGTTGGTGTAGACGTTGGCGTCGAACTTCGGCGAGATGAACTCGCCGGATGGCAGCAGCGCGTTCGACTTGCCGACCGCCGCCGCCACGTCGCCGGCGGTGACGTTGCGGGCCTGGGCGCGGACCGGATCGACGACCACGTTGATCTGCCGCATCCGCCCGCCGTCGGGCGCCGCGCTGGCCACGCCCGGGATCCCCTCCAGGAGTGGCTCGATGTTGTTGAAGGCGTAGTCGTAGAGCTGCGGGCCGCTGTACCCGGCGCCTGACACGACCACCTGAATGACGGGCGCGTTCGACGGATCGTACTGGAGAACGAAAGGGGGCAACACGCCGAGTGACTTGGGCACCGCGGCCATCGCGAAGGCAGCCTGTTGCTGCACGAGGGTCTGTGCCGCGTTCAGATCCGTCCCCCACTTCAGCCAGACGTAGATGATCGAAAGGCTGTTGCGCGAGGCGCTCTCGACGTGATCGACGCCGGGCGTCGCGGACACGTACTTCTCGAGGCGCCAGGTGATGGTCTTCTCCACGTCCTTGGGGCCGAGCCCCGGCGCCAGTGTCCCGATCACCAAGACGGGCGGCGTCAGCTCCGGGAAGGTGTCGACGCTCATCCGCGGCGTCACGACCGCGGCGAACACCACCAGCGCGACGCACAGCATGAGCACCGCGATGGGGTTGCGGAGGGAGAGCGAGGTCATCGCTTTTCCTGAGCGACGCGGGGCTCCTCGTGCGGGGAATTGCCGGTCGCGGCCGGCAGCGGCGTTCGTCGAGAGGCCGGGGCACGCTCGGCCACCTGCGACGCCGAAGGGGACGGGGTGCCGCTCGCGTCGGTCGACTCCTTGGCCAAAACCTGGTCGCCGTCTTCGAGGAGCGCGCGACCTTCCGTCACCACGGGCGTTCCGGCCGCCAGGGAGGGATCGAGGAAGAGCGAGCCCCCGGCCTCGCCTTCGACGGGCACGGTGTGCGCGTGCGCGATCCCCTGATCCACGACGAACACGGTTGCTTTGCTCCCCCGGACGGTCGCCGCGTAGAGAGGGACCTCCGTGGCGGGAACGGGAGCACCGACCTGGATGTGGACCTCGCCCGTCGTGCCCACCGGGATGAGCCGCTCGGGATCGGGCAGATCGATCTCGAAGTGAACCGTGCGCGTCGAAGCATCGGCGGCGGGCGAGCGGCGCGTGACCGTGCCGGGGAAGTCCTTCTTCGTCGCGTACACGTGGACGGACACCTTGGTCCCCGCCCCGACGACGTCGAAGTCGGTCTCCGGCGCGTCGGCCGTCATCCGGACAGTGTCACGATCTACAACCGTGACGATGGTGTTTCCCGGACGCACGAAGGCGCCCGGGTCGATGGAGCGCTGCGCGACTTCGCTATTGAAAGGGGCGCGCATGATGCAGTCGTTCACTTCCAGCGAGCTGCGCGCCAGGTTGGCCCGCTCCGATTCGACCTGCGCGGCCTCGGAGGTGCTCTGTGCCGTCTTCTGCTCCGCCTCGTTCGGAGAGACGAAACCGCCATCCAGCAGCCCCTGGGTTCGGGAGGCTTCGTGCTCGACGGCCTGCTGGCGGGCGTCCAGCGCCCGCGCGCGCGCGGCGATGGCCTTGGTCGAGGCGCTCGCCTCACGACAATCGAGGGTGGCGATGACCTCCCCCTTCTTGACGATCGCGCCGGGGCGGACCAGCACCGTGTCGACGTACGCCGACACCAGCTGCGGACCAACGTTGGCCTGGACCCAGGGCTGCAGGGTCCCGACGTACGTCCGGGTCGGCCGATAGGTGGTCGCCTTGGCGCGTACGACCGTCACCGGCTTGGGGCCCGACGAAAGGGCGACCTTGTTCGTCCGCGCGTCGGCGCGCCACATCATCAATCCGCCGATGAGGAGAATCACAAGAACGCCGGCGCCGATCCCGAGCGGCAGCCTCGAGCGAGCTTTGGGCGGGGCATCCGTCATCTCGCTATCGGGGGTCATCTGGAAACCTGCTTGACTGAAACTACGACGGTGGTCATTTCGCTCCTTCGGCGATGGCGCGGCCGAACGCCGCGCGAGCTTTGGCGAGGTCGAAGATACCGATGGCCAGGCGGATCTCGGCCTCGGCGCGCAGGGCTTCGGCGTCGGCGAGCTCGACGCTGGTGCCGAGCCCCGCCTTGAATCGGGCGTCGGCCTGGGCGTAGTTGGCCTGGGCCGCATCGAGCTCGTGCCGCAGGGATGGCAGGGCTTCCCGCGAGACGACGACGCTCACGTACGCCTGCTCTACCGCGGCCACCACCTGCTGCCGCACGAGATCGATCTCCGATCGCTGGACCTCCTCGAACTCGCGGGCGGCGCGGGCGCGCGCGTTGATCGTCGGATCGAAGAGCGGCCAGCTCAGTACCAGGACGCCGTCCCAGTTGGGGACGTTCGGAACGAAGCCGCTCCCTGGGGTTTCGGGTCCGCTGCTGGGGGCGGCCCCGCCGGCGCGCCCCGAGATCGCGGCGCTGAGGTGAATGTCCGGGCGAGCGAGCGCGGCGACCGCTCGCGTCTCGAGCTCCTGCTGCCGAAGCCGGGCCAGGGCCTCCTGGAGCCGCGGATCGCGTTCCGAGGCGAGCTGGACGGCGCCGGAGAGGGCCGGCAGATCGAGGGCCGCCGGCGTCTCGTCGGAGGCGTCGAGTAGCGGCTCGGGAGATCCGACGGCGGCCGCCAGCACCGACTGGGCGGCCGACACACCGCCGCGCGCCCGAATTCGCGCGGTGTCGAACCGGCTCAGATCCGCTTCGGCGCGCGTCAGGTCGATGGGCGACCTGAGGCCGGATTTGACGCCCGCGCTCGCGAAATTGCGGTGCACGAGGGAGCGCTGGTAGGCGTCTTCGGAGGCCTGCAGGATCGACTTCGCGGCGTGGACCGCGAAGAAGGCCTCTTCCACGTTCAGGGCGATGTCGAGGACCTGCGTTTCGGCGGCGTGCTCCGACACAGTCACCCGCGCGTCAGCGGCCGCCGACTCGGCCGCGATCCGCCCAAAGTCGAAGATCTCCTGGCTCAGCCCCGCCGCCGCCAGCGTCGAGGTGTGAGGCTTCCAGGCCGCGTCGCTGCTGGTGGTCGAGGGCGTGCCGCCGATGCGGGGGAGGTCGACGAATGGCGCCCCGAGATACGAGGCCGTTGTGTTGTTGGTGGTCCCCTCCAGGAACTGCGCGGTGAGCCCGAGCATCGGATAGTACTGGGAGCGGGGAACCTGGGCGTTCGCCTGCTCGGCCCGGACGCGCGCCAGCGCTGCAAGCACTGCCGGTTGATGTGCGCGGGCAAAGGCAAGAGCCTCGGCGAGCGTGACCTGCCGCGCCGGGGGCAACCCGAGCTGCACGGCGCCGGGCAAGGGTGCTGGCGCGGCCTCCGGATGAGGTCCCGTTTCGGAAGCGCTAACCGCGAAGCCGGAGAGGCACAACATGAGGGTCGTCAACATCGCTGGACGTATGCCAGTCCGCATCGCGGGTCGCTAGTAGCAACGGGTGTGCCCAAGCCAATCGCGACGTTGAAGCCGGCTTGGAGCCAGGGGTCCCGGGGTGTAGGGGGAAATTCTCCGGGCCCTGCCGGAAATAATCCTGGGGTGCGTCGTCCTCGCGCCCGCAGGGCCGGGCTGACTGGGCGGCCCGGGGCTTGCTTTTGTCCCCTCGGACAGTGCCTGTGTCGATAACACCCACCCGGTCGGATAGAAGCCGGCGGATTCGCCCTTCCCGACTGTTGTGGTCGGTGGGAATCGCGATCGCCATCCTCGTCGGGCTCGCTTACTGGGACGCGGCGCGCGCGTCGCGCGCGGCCCTGGACGACTTGGCGGATGAGCAGGCGACGCTCGCCCGCGGCCTAGCCGCCGCGCTGGCCGTTCGTTCCGACGGGACCGAGAAGAATGCGGTTGACCAGGTTCTTCAGGAGCTCACCTCCGTCGAACGGCAGGGCGCCCTTCGTCTGTACCTGATGTCCCCGGCAAGCGCTCGTCTCGAGGCCAGCGACGGGCGAGCGGTCTCGTCCGACCTTGTTGTCGCCGCCGCCCGCAGGGGAGATCACATTGTTCGCCTGCCGAGGACGGAAGCGAAGGACCTGGATCTTCCAGCCCGCGCTGCTTTCGTGGGCCTCGCGCCGGTCGAGCGCGGACCCCTGGCCGGGTGGACCGTGGCGGTCGCCGCGACGGCGCTCCGCGAGCGCGATCGGGATCGGTGGGCGCAGGCGCGATCAATCCTGAGCGTCGTCACCGCGGCCGGCCTGTTGCTGACCTTCGCAATGGCGGCCCTGCGAAACCAAAGGAAGGAGCTCGATCTCGAACGCGAGCTGGCGGTGGCCGCCACCCGGGCCGAGCAAAACGAACGGCTGGCCTCGGCGACCCGCGCGGCTGCACTCGGAACGTTGGCCATCGGGGTCGCGCATGAGGTCTCGACGCCGCTGGGCGTGATCGCGGGGCGGGCCGAACAGCTGCTGGCGAAGGTCGGCGACGATCAGCGCGGGCGCGTGGCTGTGCAGGCGATCTTGGATCAGACGGACCGGATCAGCCAGGTGGTCCGCGGGCTGCTGGGGCTGGCACGCGGGGACCGCGTCTCGGCCGATCATCTCTCCGCCGCGCGGGTGGCCGAAGGCGCACGGGCCCTGGTCGAGCATCGCTTCAGCACGGCGGGCGTACAGCTGACCGTCGAGATCCCCGACAAGGTGCCAACCATCACCGGCGATGCCCGGCTGATCGAGAGCGCGCTCGTCAACCTCCTCCTCAACGCCTGCGATGCATGTGCATCCGGCGGCCTGGTTCGCCTGTCGGTCGAGGCGCAGGACACAGCGGTCCGATTCTCAGTCATCGACGACGGCGCTGGAATTTCGCCCCGGCACGTCGAGAAGGTGCTCGAGCCGTTCTTCACCACCAAGGCCAACGGCGAAGGCACCGGGCTGGGCCTGGCGATCGCCAACGAGATTGTAAAGAGCCACCTGGGGACGCTGACGCTCACGCCCAGCTTCCCGCGCGGCACGAGCGCCATCGTCGAACTTCCCGCGGATTACCGGAGCGCCGACGCGTGAATCGCCCGCACCCGAGGGTCCTGATTGTCGATGACCATGCCGAGATGGCGCGAACGACCGCCGACGGTCTGGCTGAGCACGGCTACGATACGGTCGTTGCCTCCGGCGGACAGGAAGCAATCGAGCGGCTGTCCTCTGAGTCTCTGGACGCCGTGATCACCGACCTGCGCATGCCCGGGGTCGACGGGTTGGCGGTCTTGGCGGCCTCCCGTCGAATCGACCCACAGCGCCCGGTCATCGTGATGACCGCGTATAGCGCCATCGACTCCGCCGTTGAGTCGATTCGCCAGGGCGCCTACCACTACTTGACGAAGCCGTTCAAGCTCGATGAGCTACGGATCTTTCTGGGAAGAGCGCTGGACGAATATCGACTGAGACACGAGGCGACCGCGCTACGCAAGACGCTTCAGCAGCGGTTCTCGGCCACCAATCTGATCGGTGACACGCCGGCCATCCGAGCGGTCATCGACGTCATCGAACGCGTCGCGGACGCCGAGGTGCCGGTGCTGATCACGGGCGAAACCGGAACCGGAAAAGGTGTCGCGGCGCGGGCGCTTCACGCCGAGAGCCGGCGGAGCAGTGCCTCATTCGTAACCGTGAACTGCGCCGCCATTCCGGAGGCCCTTCTCGAGAGCGAGCTCTTCGGTCACGTACGGGGCGCTTTCACGGGAGCGACGGCGGATCGCCCAGGGCTCTTTGCCGAGGCCAGCGGCGGGACGCTCTTTCTAGACGAGATCGGCGAGATGCCGATCGGGCTTCAATCGAAGCTCCTGCACGTGCTGGAAAGCGGCACGGTCCGTCCCGTCGGCTCCACGCGCGAGCGAAAGATCGACGCGCGGATCGTGGCGGCCACCAACCGGGACCTCAAGGACGCCGTGCGCACCGGGGCGTTTCGCGAGGATCTGCTCTATCGTCTCGACGTCGTCACGATCTCGTTGCCGGCGCTACGCCACCACCGCGAAGACATCCCAGCCATCCTGGGCCACTTCCTCGAGCTGGCGCGCGGGCATCACCCACACTCGCGGATGTACAACTTCACGCAGGGTGCATTGAAGATGCTCCTATCCTACTCGTGGCCGGGCAACGTCCGCGAGCTCGCGCACACGGTCGAGCGCACAGTCCTGCTGGCTCGAGGTGCCGAGGCCGGCCCGGAAGACCTGCCGCCGGAGATCCAGCATGGCAACGGCCCGTCCGATCTGGACTTCCGGGGAGGCGTGATCCCGATGCGTGAGGTCCAGCGTCGCTATGCAGCCTGGGCTCTGGAGCAACTCGGCGGCCAACGCGGGCAGACCGCGGACCGCCTCGGCATCGATGGGAAGACGTTGGCCGAGTGGCTGAGCGAAAGCGGGCCGGAGCGACCAGCCAGCGAGGATCCCGAGCCGGAGAAGATTGTAAGGCGCGGATATTCCGTTCGTAAAGTCGGTATCGAAGAAGTATTGATATGCCCTGCCGGCCCAGCTTGTCCGCTCTGCGCTGGCTCGCGAACCTGGGCAGCCGAACCGAGGGCGGCGGGGCGCCCTCACGCTGCGATGAGCACCTTTCCATTGGCGGTCGAAACGACCAGCCTTCAGTGGGTCATGTCGAGCACGGCGCGGAACCGGGCCCCGTGCAACATCCGCTGGTAGGCCTCGGGCGCTTGCTTGAACGGAAATACTTCACTGATCGGGCGGACGTTCGCCAGCAGCGAGAACGCCAGGGTGTCGGTGGCGTCGATTGCGGTTCCGGTGTTGACGCCTTCGATCGCGCGCCGGCCGCTGAACAGGATGAATGGCGATACCTGTATGGCGTCGCCGGGAACTCCCATGACCAGGAGCTTTCCGTTGACCGCCAGACCCGCGAGGGTAGAGGTCATCGCCTCGGCGCTGGTGGCCGTGGCGGCGACGATCCGCGCGCCGCCCAGCTCCCGCAGCGCGCCGGCCACGTCCGCCGCGTCACTGTCGATGTAATGGTGCGCGCCGAGCTCTATCGCCAGCGGCCCCTTGTCGCTTCCTCGCGCGATGGCGACCGTCCGGAATCCCATCTTCGCTGCGTACTGCACCGCCAGGTGACCGAGCCCACCGATGCCGATGATGGCGACCAGGTCGCCGGCGCGCGCGCCGCTCCTGCGCAGCCCGTTGTAGGTCGTCAGCCCAGCGCACATCAGCGGTGCCGCCTCCACCGCGGTGAGTTCGGTGGGGATGCGCGCCAGCGCCGAGACCTGGGCGAGCATGTACTGGGCGTACCCGCCGTCGCTGGTGGCGCCGGTGACCTGGCCGGAGGCGCAAGCGAAGAATTCCCCGCGCTGACAGGCCTCGCACACGCCGTCATAGCCGCCGTTGTAACCGACGCCGACCCGGTCGCCGGCCTTCCAGCGCGTTACGCCTGGGCCGGTGGCGTCGATGACACCGATGACTTCGTGCCCGGGAACGCGTGGAAACTGCGTACCCGGAATGGCGCCCTGGACGATGGCCCAGTCGCTGTGGCAGACGCCGCACGCGTCGATCTTGATGCGAACCGTGCCCGGCCCGGGCTCCGGAATCGGGCGCTCGACCGGCTCCAGCGGACCGGCAGGTCGAGCCACCTGAAACACCAGCATCTTTGCCATCGGCGGAAGCTGGGTCCGGCACCAGCCGAGAACATCCGGCCATTGGCGTAAATTTGTGTTCGACCGTCGCGACCGGGGGGCGAATTCCGCAGCCGAGCTTCGCGATCTGGGCGCTGATGGCCAGGTTCGATGAAAGCGAGCTCGACGCCGTCGTCGTGCGCGACGGCAAGAATCTGAAGGGGCGGGCGCCGGACGCCATCGTGGGATCGATCGGCAAGGGCCACCTGTCGAAGGCGCTGGACAACACGGTGAAGGCCGTCGAGGCGCGCACCCGGCAGATCAATGCCCACTAACCGTCGCGGACGCGTCGCCTGACGCCGTAAAATGGGAGGCATGGTGACGCTCGACATCCGCCAGGAAGGCGCCGTCCTCTTCGCCGAGATCGCGGCTCCGCCGATGAACCTGCTGGGCCCGGCGCTGGTGCGCGATCTGGTCTCGCTCATTCAGCACGCCGAGGCCGACCGGGTGGTCAAGGTCCTGGTTTTCAGGAGCGCCGACCCGGACTACTTCATCTCCCACGTCGACGTGACCCAGATAAAGGAATACCGGGCCGAGGCGACCAAGTTGACCGGCGAAGCATCGATCGCCCTGTTATTCCGACATCTGAGCGCCAGTCGCCTGGTCACCGTTGCCCAGATCGAGGGCCGCGCCCGCGGCGCCGGCAGCGAGTTCGCGCTGGCCTGCGACCTGCGTTTCGCCGCGCGAGAGTCGGCGATCTTCGGTCAGCTGGAGCTGGCGTTCGGCACCATCCCGGGCGGCGGCGCTGTTCAACACCTGGTGCGTCTGATGGGCCGCGCCCGAGCGCTGGAGGTCCTGCTCAGCGCCGACGATTACGACGCCGAGCTGGCGGAGCGATACGGCTGGATCAACCGCGCCTTGCCGAGAGCGGAGCTCAGCGGTTTCGTGAGTGCGCTCGCGCATCGGATCGCCAAGTTCCCGGAGGTTGGTCTGGCCATGGCCAAGGAGCGGGTGAATGCGATCGCGCTGGCGCCCACAGACGACTTCCGTCGCGACTCCGATCTCTTCGGCGAGGGGGCGCGCACCCCTGACTATCAGCGGCGGTTCGAGGCCGCCTCGAAGCGTGGCTTCCAGACCCGGGGCGCGGAGCTGGACCTCGCTCGCTTGCTGGGCGACCTGGATGGGGGGGAACAACCATGACGGAGTTGAGCTATTCGGTCTACGTCGCACCGTCGAAGCAGGCGCTCCTTCATGTCCTGAGCCGGTCACCTCGACACCGGGCTTGGCTTGGTCACGCCTTCGCTTCAGGCACCTCACCGGCGGCCTGGGAGAGCAGTGCCTCGACCTTCGCGTCGAGATCGCGCGACCTGGAGAGCGTGCGGGTCGCCGTACGGTGCCAGCAGGCTTCCGAGTCGGTCATAGGAGAGCCGAACCCCGCCCTCGCGCTCGTCGATCAACAAGGTGACCGGCGCGTACGAACCGGCGTCGGGGGTTCCGCGCACCATCTCCCGCATGGTCACCGGGTTTCCCACAATCAGTCGGAGCACGTTGCGCTCGATCGGGGGCGCGTCTTTCTGCAACATCACGCCGAGATCGAAGCGCATGAACTCCATGAGCTGCAGCGGCCCGGCCGCCGCGGCGACGAGCTGGGTCACCTCGTCGGGCGTCGCGGCCGCTTGTAATTTCTGAAATAGCTCACCGACGTTCGGGCGCCCGAGCGCCCGCTCGATGTGGGCGACGACCTCCGAAACCTTCCGCGAAGTCGTCAGTGTGACTCTTTCACCGTTGAAGGCGCGCGTGGTCATCTTCGTCTCCTTGCGATTTGCGGCGACCGCTTATCGTCGGCAATGTGGAGGCGTGGCTAAACATGGGGGCAGAAAAGGAACTCCCCATGAAAATCGTTCGTCATTCTGTCGCGTGCCGCTGCCTCGGTGCTGCGGCCCTACTCGCACTCACGACTTCCTGCAACGGCACCCCGGCGAACGCCGCCACTGAAGAGGAGGCGCCGGCTTCGCTGTTCCAGGGCCACGCCAAACCGGCGATCCTCCTCGTTCACGGAGCTTTCGCCGACGCGCTCGGCTGGCAGCAGGTCACTGCGCTCCTCCAGCAGCGCGGCTACACGGTCGACGCCGTCGAGAACCCCCTCACCTCTCTGGCGACCGATGTGGCCACCACCCAGCGCGCCATCGCCGCCCTCGCCGCCAAGGGCCCGCTGGTGGTCGTCGGTCACTCCTACGGCGGCATGGTCATCAGCGGCGCCGCCGTCGGCGTCCCCCAGGTCAAGGCTCTGGTCTACATCAACGCCTTCGCCCCCGACCCCGGCCAGTCGGTCAGCGCCCTCCTCGCCACCGCCCCAGCTACCAAGCTCGGGGCCGCCCTGCTGCCGCCGGACTCAGCCGGATTCTTGTTCGTCGATCCCGCCCAGTTCCGCGCCGCCTTCAGCGCCGATGTCTCGGTCGCCGAGTCCAACGTCGCGGCCGTTTCTCAGAAGCCGATCTTCGCCGGCGCCTTCGGCGAGACGCTCCCGGCGGTCGCTTGGAAGACCATCCCCTCGTGGTATCTGGTCGGCAAGCAGGACCAGGCCATCAACCCTGACTCGGAGCGCGCGATGGCGAAGCACATCGGCGCCCACACCGTCGAGATCGACTCCAGCCATGTCTCCTTCATTTCCCACCCGCACGCCGTCGTCGAACTGATCGAAGAGGCGGTCCACGGCGCGCACTGACGGCGACGCGTCTCCTGGCTCGAACGCTGGGTTGATCCGTGCTCTCCACTCGGACAATTGCCAGTGTCGGCGCTGGTGTCGTCTTCATGGTCGCCACATCGGGGTATTCCAGTGATGAGGCGACCCCGATCTACGTGACCACGATTCCCGCCGGATACCGTGACTGGAAGCTGGTCTCGGTGGCCCACGAAGCAGGCACTCTCGACGACCTCCGCGCAATTCTCGGCAACGACAAGGCCATCAAAGCCTTTCGGAAAGGAGGGCCGCCTTTTCCCGACGGCGCCATCATTTCTCGAATCGCCTGGGCCTACGTCCCTTCGGATGAGAACGACAAGATCTTCGCGGAATCCGCCAAGAACGTCGGCCAGAGCCCCCCTGGGCCCCACTCCTTCGTTGCCGGGCAACCGAAGAACGGGGTTCAGTTCATGGTGAAGGACTCCAAGAAGTATGCGTCGACGGGCGGGTGGGGGTACGCCCAGTTCGACGACGGAAAACCTGCCGACGAGAAGGTGATGAAGACCTGCTTCCCCTGTCACCAGCTCAACAAGGCGCGCGAATACGTCTTTACCCGATATTCACCTTGAAACGATGAGAGGTCCCCATGAGCACCACAGAGATGAGGAACGAACAGGCAGCCGCAGTCCCCAGCGCCGGTATGGTCGACGAGAAGCTGGAGGTCGTCGTCATTCCGGTCTCCGACGTCGACCGCGCCAAGCGCTTCTACACCGGCCTGGGCTGGCGGCTGGACGCCGATTTCGCCACCGGCGCGGACTGGAGGGTGGTGCAGCTGACACCTCCCGGCTCGGCCTGCTCGATCATTTTCGGCACGGGCATCACCACGGCGGCGCCGGGGTCGGTGCAGGGACCGTTTCTGGTCGTCTCCAACATCGAGGCCGCGCGCGCCGAGCTCCTCCGACAAGGCGTCGAGGTGAGCGAGGTCTTCCATTTCGCCGGCGGCTTCCACGTCACCGGGACCAAGGGGCGCGTACCGGGACCTGATCCTACAAGCAAATCCTACAGCTCCTGGGCATCGTTCAGCGATCCGGATGGCAACGGCTGGCTGGTGCAGGAGATCAAGACGCGGCTTCCGGGACGCGGTTTCAGCAGCGACGTCACGACGCTCACCGACCTCTTGCGTGAGGCCGAGCAGCACCACGGCAAGTACGAGGCGACGGCCCCGAAGCACCACTGGTCGGGGTGGTATGCCGCCTACATTGTCGCGCGGGAGCGCGGCAAGACGCCGGAGGAGGCCGTTGAGGATGCCGGGCGCCACATGGAGATCACGCGCCAATGAGTACGACGCTCGCCGAACCTTCCTTCCGGCGTGAACCGGAGCTCCTCGGACAGACCGTCGTCGTGGTCGGCGGGAGCGCCGGCATCGGTCTCGAGACCGTGCGCCGCGCCCGCAGCGAGGGAGCCGCTGTCGTCCTCGCCGCCCCTCCGCCGCGCTGGACGGGCAACAGCCCCCGCTTCCGCTCGGTAGACTGTCGCGGTGCAGATACGGCCAGACGATGACGCGTCCTTCGAATCTCGCCGCGCCCACTCCTCGCGAAGGACTCTATTGGGTACCGCCGGCCAGCGCCGCGCGGACCTGGTCGAGCGTGCTCATGTGCACCTGGCCTGTGAGATCGACGAAGGCCAGCTCGGTTCCCAGGACAGCCGGCGTACCTAGATCGCTGGCGAGCTGTACGACGGGGCCCCCCGGCGCCGAGGTGGGCACGGCGATCAGGCTCTGCTGACGGTTGCCGCAGCTGTCGGAAGGGACGGAGACCAGCGCCCAGTCGTCGACAAAGACGATGTTGTCCTCGTCCCCGTTTCCACGATGCCCCGCCGCATCATCCAGTGTTGGAACCTAATCACTCTGCCAGGTGGCTGCCGTCATCACGCACCTGGTCGCCCATGAGAGTCAGGCTGTCTGCTGGTTGCGCGCCTCGACGGCCTTCACGGTGCTGGCCAGCGCCTTGGACAGGTGGCTCTTGCCGACGCTCCCGACGACGGCGCCCAGCAGGCGCCCCTTCAGGTTCTTGCCGTCGCGCACGACGGTCGCGTCCAGGTCGGTCGTTCCGTCGGAGTTGCGCCTGAAGGTGTAGACGTGGCCGGAGTTCCCGCCCCACAGGTTCGAGTCGATCGTCTTCATGACGACGCGGTTGGGGTCCGACCAGTCGTAGTGCAGGCGTTCCCAGATGCCGGCTGAGCCCTCGGTGACGTCGGCTTCGGTCGCGCCGCGACCGTGCACTTTCAAGTAATCGTCGGAACTGTTTCCGAACAGCTTGGAGCGGCCCGGCCCGAAATCGGTGAGCGCCGCAATGAACTGCTCGGGCGTCGCGGTGGTCCTCTCGTGGAGATGGATCGTGGACATCTCATCCTCCTTGCCCTGCTTCTGTGAATCTGGCCACGACAACCCGGATGTCGAAGCGGGTTTTAGGGCGCATATTCCGAGCCATGCCGGCGACGTTGGTGCTTCAGGTTGCGGGAGCCGTCTCGCGATGAGGTTCGACGCGATCATCATCGGTGCGGGTCAGGCAGGGCCTTCGCTGGCGGGGCGGCTCACGGGCGCGGGGATGACGGTGGCGCTGGTCGAGCGAGCGCTGTTCGGCGGGACCTGCGTGAACACCGGGTGCACGCCCACCAAGACGCTGGTCGCCAGCGCCTATGCGGCGCACCTGGCCCGTCGCGCGCGCGACTACGGCGTCGTCATCGAGGGCGCGATCCGCGTCGACCTGGCGGCCGCCAAGGCCCGCGCCGACCAGGTGGTGGCCCGGTCGCGCGCCAGCGTCGAGGATTGGCTGCGGAGCATGCCGGGCTGCATGGTCCTGCAGGGGCACGCCGCCTTCGAGTCGCCTACGCAGGTGCGGGTGGGGGGCGAGCTGCTGTCGGCGCCGCGCATCTTCATCAACGTCGGGGGGCGCGCTTCGGTGCCGCCCTTGCCTGGGGTCGACCGGGTCCCGCACCTGGACAACAGCTCGATCCTGGCGCTGGACCGCCTTCCCGAGCACCTGGTGGTGGTGGGCGGGTCGTATGTCGGGCTCGAGTTCGCGCAGATCTTCCGGCGCTTCGGCGCGGCGGTCACCGTCGTCGAGATGCAACCACACCTGATCGCGCGCGAGGACCCGGAGGTCTCGGTGGCCATCGAGGAGATCCTGCGCGGCGAAGGCATCGCGCTGCGCACCGGCGCCCGGTGCATCAGCCTGGCGCCGCACGCGCGCGGCGTGGCCGTCAGCGTCGAATGTCCGGAGGGCGAGCCGCTGGTGGTGGGCTCGCACGTGCTGCTGGCGGTCGGGCGGCGCCCCAACACCGATGACATGGGGCTGGACCGCGCGGGCGTGGCGATCGACGCGCGCGGCTTCGTCACCGTCGACGACACGCTGGCCACCAACGTCCCGGGGATCTGGGCGCTCGGCGACTGCAACGGACGGGGAGCCTTCACCCACACGGCGTACAACGACTACGAGATCGTGGCGGCCAACCTGCTGGACGGGGCGCAGCGGCGCGTGAGCGACCGCATCGCGGGCTACGCGCTCTACATCGACCCGCCGCTGGGACGCGTGGGGATGACGGAGACCCAGGCCCGCCTCACCGGCCGGCCGCTGCTGGTGGGCAGCCGGCCGATGACGCGCGTCGGACGCGCTCTGGAGAAGGGCGAGACGCAAGGGCTGATGAAGGTGGTCGCGGACGCCCAGACCCGCCAGATCCTCGGCGCCGCCATCCTGGGGGTGGGCGGCGACGAGGCGATCCACGGCATCCTGGACATGATGAACGCGCGCGCCACCGTCGATGCTTACATGCGCGCGGTGCCGATCCACCCGACGGTCTCCGAGTTGATCCCGACGGTGCTGGCTGAGATGAAACCAGCATCGTCGGCACCGGCGTCTGGTCGAGCGGCTCCGGGGTGAGGACGTATGAATACAAGCAGCTTGCGCAAGTGGCTTGTATAAATCATACTGCTGCGCGTGGTCACCAGGAGAGCGCCCGGCGCCGTCGCCGACCCGCTGGCGGTGCGGCTGGCCCTGGCGGTCAAGCGCCTGCGCGGGCGCCTGAGTGAAGCAGCCTGGGCCGGCGAATCCGCGCTGCCGATCGCGCAGGTGGCCGTCATCAGGCGGCTCCGCAATCAGGGACCCACCACGGCGTCGGTGCTGGCTGCCGGCGAGCACGTCACCCACCAGGCGATCACCCAGACCCTGGGGACGCTGAAGCGCGCCGGGCTCGTCCGTTCCGCGGCCGACCCCACCGACGGGCGCAAGAGCCTGATCAGCGTCACGGCGTCGGGCAATCGGCTGTTCGAGTCGGCCATCGCCTCGCGGGACGCCTGGCTGGCCCGCGCCATCGAGAAGGTGGTGCCGGAGCGCGAGCGCGCCGCCCTGGAAAAATCGGTCGAGCTGCTCGAGCGGCTGGCCGGGGCGGGGCCGTCATGAAGCCGCGGACGTTCCAGGCGCTGGCGACGCGCAACTTCAGGCTCTTCTTCATCGGCCAGCTCATCTCGAACACGGGCAACCAGCTCACCAACGTCGCGCTGATCCTGTTCGTGCTCAAGCTGGGGCACAGCGGCCTCTCCATCGGCGCGCTGGCGGCCTGCCAGTTCGGCCCGCTGGTGGTGCTCTCGGCCTGGGCCGGCGCCGTCGCCGATCGCACGGACAAGCGTCGCGCCCTGCTGGTGACCCAGACCCTGGAGATGGCTCAATCCGTGGCGCTCGCCGTCCTGGCGTTTCTGCCGCATCCCTCGCTGGCGCTGCTGTACGGGCTGGCGCTGGCCGGCGGCGTGCTGCTGGCGTTCGACAACCCGCTGCGGCGCTCGTTCGTTCCGGAGATGGTCTCGAGGGACGACCTGCCGAACGCGGTCGTCCTCTACAGCACGATCGTCGCGCTGTCGCAGGTGTCGGGGCCGGCGCTGGCCGGCGCGCTGGTCACGACCGTCGGGTTCGGCTGGTGCTTCGTGCTGGACGCGGCCACCTACCTGGCCGTGATCGCCTGCCTGATCATGATGCGGGTGAGCGAGCTCTACCGGCAGCCGCCCAAGCCCCGCACCGGGCGCGAGGTGCGCGAGGGGCTGGCCTATGTCGCGTCGGTCCCGCGGCTCTGGATCAGCTTCGCGATGTTCGCCTGCATCGGACTGTTCTCGTTCAACCTGCGCGTCGCGCTGCCCCTGTTCGTCACCCGTTCGCTGCACGGCGCAGAGGTCGCGTTCTCCGTGCTCTACGCGACCATGAGCTCGGGCGCGGTGGTCGGCACCCTGGTGGTCGCGCGCCGGCGGCTGGTCGAGCTCCGCCACGTTGTCACGGCCTCCGCCGTGCTCGGCGTCGCCATGCTGCTGCTCTCGGTCGTGCCTTCAGTCCGGGTGGCGGTGCCCGCGGCGTTCCTGGTCGGTTCGGCGACCGTCATCTACATGACCGCCTCCACCACCATCGCCCAGGTCGACACGCGCCGCGACATGCACGGTCGCGTGCTGGCGCTCCAGACCGCGCTGATCGGCGGGACGGCGCTGCTGGGCGGTCCCCTGGTCGGGCAGATCGGCGACGCCGCCGGTGGCCGGGCGCCGATCCTCGTCGGCGGCTTCGTCTGCTTGGCGGCGGCCAGCCTGGGCGAGCTGGCCCGCCGGCGCTTCGGTTGACGGCTGCCCGCCGCGGGCGAGACGATATGGCGTGCCGTCTTCCAATCGCAGCGTGCGTTCGCGACTGGTCTGGCTGCTCGGCGTGGCGGCGTCGCTGGCCGGATGCGTTGCATACGCGCCCAGCCTGAAGCCCGACGCCGCCCCGGCTGCCGGTCGCGCCTATCTTTACGGCCGCTTCTTCATGACCTCCGACTCGCAGCCGCTGGCGATGGACGGCTACGCGACCATGGGGTTCAAGCTCTCGTGCGACAACGGCAAGAGCTACACGATCCGCTTCCGGAAGAACCCGCACGTGCAGGTGATCGACATCGCGCCCGGCACCTGCGCCATGACCGAGATCGTGTTTTCCGACGCGGACGGCGGCATCAAGGGGCGGCGGGCGCCGCCACCCGGCTACAGGACGCCGCGGGTTTTCACCGAGGGCTCGGCGTATTACCTGGGTGACTACGACGCCACCAGCACGCACGAGTGGAAGGTCTTCGTGACCGAGCTGCGCTGGGAGATCACCTCGGAAGAAAACGACTACGCGGGCGCGACCCAGGAGCTGTTCGGGATCTACCGGGCCTTCTCGGGGATCCCGACCGCCGATCGGAGCTTCGTCTCGGCGGTGCCGAAGGGGCGGCCCCGCCGGCGGCCCGACGACGTCCCGTCCCCGTCACCGAAGCAGGTGGCGGCCGTGGCTCCCCTGATCGACCGGACGTTCCCGACCATGCAAGCCTGTGAGGCCGCGTGCGCGAAGGGAGACTGCATGGCCTTCCGGGGCGCGGACGGCGACGCGGCGATGACCTGCATCACCTATTGCAGCAGCGACGGCGGCTGCGAAGACGGGTTCACTTGCAGCGGGACCGGCGCGCCCCTGACCGGTGTCTGCGTGCGGCGCGCCGGGAACGAGGCGGCCGCAGCCGTCCCGTAGGCTGCGGCTAGTGGATCCGGCCCGGTGAGCCGGTCTGGCCGTCCGTCGTGACGAACGCGCCGTTGACGCCCGACATGCTCAGCGTCGAGAGGGTGGTGAGCCCCGCCGTGTCGTCGAACGAGACGTTGCTGGTGGCCAGACCGAACGTCACGCCGGCCATGGGGCTGCCGGCGGCGTTGAACAGGTTGACCGCGTCGCTGCTCGAGCTGAGCCCCACCCCCGAACCGCTGTAGGTGCCGATGACGAAGCCGGCCGGCGCGCCGCCGCCGAACCAGGAGGTGATGAAGTTGGTCGCGGTGGTGGCGGTGCCCTCGATCAGGACCACCGACTGGCCGGGCGCGACGCTCCCGATGCCCGAGATGGGGACGGCCAGGCTGAAGCTGTTCGAGTTGTCGTCCATCTTCCAGCCGGTCATGTCGACCGCCGCCGATCCGACGTTGGTGACCTCGAACCAGTCGGCGGCGTAGGTGGTGTTGCTGCTGCCGGTGGGATCGACCTCGGTGATGATCAGCCGGCCGACGTTGCCGATGCCCGGCGAGCCGGTCTGGTTGGGGTCTCCGGCCGCCACGAAGGCGCCGTTGGTCCCGGCGACGCTGAGGGTCGAGATCGCCGGCAGCGGCGTGGTGGTGCCGTTGGTCCCGGCGTGGTTGTCCAGGGTGGCGAACGGCGCGGTGGACGACACGGAGCCGAAGCCCACGCCCGCCACCATGTTGCCGGCGCTGTCCCAGAGGGTGACCTCGTCGCCGCCCGTGGACAGGCCCACACCCGAGCCCGAGTAGCTGCCGATCTGCGGCGTGCGCACGGGGCTGGCCCCGAACCAGGTGCTGATGAAGGAGGCGGCGCTGGTGGACAGGGTCGCGGTCTCGATGAAGATGACCGCCTCGCCCGGCGCGATCGAGGTGACGCCGGCCATGGGGACGGCGCTGGCGAACGTGTGCGAGTTGTCGTCCATCTTCCAGCCGGTCATGTCGATCACCGAGGCGCCGGTGTTGGTCACCTCGAACCAGTCGGCGGAGAGGGGGGCGACCGAGCTGGACCAGGGGGCGATCTCCGAGATCACGATGGTGCCCGGGGCGACCGACTGCGTGACGGCCAGGGTGAAGGGGACCGTGGCGTCCGGCGTGGCGCCGACGCTGGGGTCGTCGACCGCGACGGTGACGCTCAGCGTGGGCTTGGTGGCGTGGCTCAACACCGTGCCGGCCTTGAGGAACAGCGAGGAGCCGACGATCTCGAACGACGCGGCGTCGGTCCCGGTCACGCTCAGGTTGTTCGTGCCCTGGCCGTCGTCGGTCACGGAGATGTCCGCCACCCGCACGTCGCTGGCCGTGCTGGTCGCCTCGGAGAGCGACGTCACGGTGTTGCTCAGCGTGACGGCGGCCGGCGGCTGGTTGGCGATGTCGTTGTCCAGGATCGTGATGGTCGCGGTGGCGCTGGGTCCGACGTCATAGCTGCCGGTGTCGGACAGGGTCAGCGTCAGCGTCTCGGTCCCCTCGACCAGGGTGTCGTCGACCGGGGTGACGGTGACGTCGGTCGACGAGGCGCCCGCGGGGATGACCTGCGAGCCGGTGAGCGCCGGCGTGTAGTCGGCGGCGCTCGCCTGGCCTGCTCCGGTGGCGATGGTGTAGAGGACCGTCAGGGCAGAGGCGGTGCTGCCGGTGCGCGTGAAGTGGAACACCCCCGGATCGCTGCCCGTCTCGGACGCCGAGGCGTCGGTGGCGGTGATCCCGACGATCGGCGTCGCGCCGGCGCCGGTGGTGCCGGGCGAGCCGATCTCGTTGGCGTCCTGGGGCGCCGCGAAGGCGCCGTTCTGCCCGACCACGCTCAGGGTCGAGATCACGGCGTTGTTCAGGCCCGCCGAGTTGTCGAAGGTGGCGAACGGCGCGCTGCCCGGGGCCGCCGGGAACGAGATGGCCGCCTGCAGCGCACCGCCGATGTCGTACAGGTTGACGGCGTCGCCGCCGGTCGAGAGGCCGACGCCCGACCCCGAGTAGCCGCCGATCTGCAGCCCTGCCGGCGCGGTTCCGTTGAACCAGAGGTTGATGAACGCCTGCGCCTTGGCGGCCAGATCGGACGCCGCGGTGGTGGCCGTCTCGATGAAGATCACGGATTCGCCGGGCGCGATGCTGGTGACGCCGTAGAGCGGCACGGACACGGCGAACGAGTTCGAGTTGTCGTCCATCGTCCAGCCGACCAGGCTGACCGCCGAGGTGCCGAAGTTCGTGACCTCCCACCAGTCCGCCGCTAGCGCGGCCGGGCTATTCCCGCTGGACCAGGGCGCGGCCTCGGTGATCGCGAGGTTGACCGTTCCGGTCGTCGCCGGCGTGATCGCCAGCGCGTATGAGGTGCTGGCGTCGGGCGTGCCGCCCACCGTCGTGTCGTCGACGTTGACGGTGACGCTGTAGCTGGGCTTGGTCGCGGCGTTCAGCACCGTCCCCGCCTTCAGGAACAGCGCGGTGCCGATGACCTGGAACGAAGCGGCGTCCGCCCCGGAGACCGACAGGGTGTTGTCGCCGATCCCGTCGTCGGTGACCTGGATGTCCGCCAGGTGCACCGCCGCGGTGACGTCGGTGTTCTCGGGGATCGACGTGACGGCGCCCGCCAGCGCGACGGCCGTGGGGGCCTGGTTCGGGGCGGTCGACGGAGCATAGACCCAGAGCTGCGGGTGGTTGACGTCACCGCCGCCGTCCTCGCTGGCCAGGTACATGAAGCCGCTGCGATCCATCGTGATGCCCTCGATGGTCATGTCGGGGATCGAGATGGTGTCGGCGGGGTCGGCCACCAGGGTCAGCCTGTGCTGGACGTTGCCGGCGCGGTCGACCTGCACGATCTGACCGGACTCCTGGCTGATGATCAGCAGCTGGTTGTACGTGGGGTCTCCGGAGAGCGAGGGCAGGTTGGACAGCGCATAGACGTCCGAGAAGTCGAGGGTGTTCAGCAGTGACGGGTCGAACAGGTTGACCGACTCGTCGGTGGTGGCCGAGCCGTTGCTGGCCGTGCCGCCGGCCCAGTCGATGCTGGTGATGAAGATGCCCTCGGGCTCCTTCTCCTTGACGAAGATGTAGTTGCCCGTCGACGGGTCGTACGTGACGCCCTCGAGGCCGATGTTGCCGATGGTGGTGCCCAGCTTGACCGTCTGGACGTCGGCGCGCTGCAAGGTCGCGCCCGCGACGTAGGTGAAGAGGTTGGCCTGGCGGTCGCGCTCCTCGATCAACACGAACTTGCCGCCGCCGACGTAGGAGACGCCCTCGGTGTCGTAGAACTCCGTTCCCTGGGGGCTGCTGCCAGGCGCGAGCGTCATCGAGTCGATCAGGGCGCCGGTCTTGGTCACCTGGACGACCGAGGTGCCGCCGTCGCCGACCACGAACAGCGTGTCGGTGTCCCAATCGTAGGTGACGGCAGAGGCCTCCTGCGCGAGCAGGCTCACGCTGTCCGGCGGCGTGGTGCGGGTCGGCTCCGGGAGGTCGTAGCGCGCAATCCGGACGTACCGCGACAGATCCATGGACGTGAAGCCGCTGCCGCCGGTCCCGCCGGTTCCGCCGGTCCCGCCGGTCCCCGTGCAGGTCACCGTGGCCGACCAGGCGTCGCCGCAATCTCCGTCGGTGACCGCGACCGTCACCACGACCGAACCGGCCGCCGTGCAGGTCAGCGTCGGGCTGGGCACGTCGGCCGCGCTGAGCGTTGCGCCCGCCGCCGCCGTCCAGTGGTAGGCGATCGCGGAGGGGCCGCCGTCGCTGTCGTGCGCCGCCGCGCTGAGCGCGATCGACGCGCCGACGATGGCCTCGGACGGGGAGGCGGTGATGCCGTCCGCGGTGGCGCAGACGTTCAGCGTGCCGTTCACCAGCACCGAACCGGTCCTGGCCGGCACGTTGCACGTCAGGTGGACCGACACGGTGGTCGTCGCGTGCGCGACCACGTCGAACGCCGGCGACGCGCCCGCGCACTGGGTGGCGCCGTCGCTCGCCGTCCCCTGCAGCGCGACCGTGAAGCCGCTGCCCGCGGGGATGTTGCCGATGATCACCGAGACCATCGAGCTCTGGCTGATGTCCACCGAGCCGGTCGTCGAGAAGCTGCTCGGTCCGGTGATCGTGTAAGAGATGGAGCTCAGCGTCGTCCCTGATCCCAGCTGCAGGGCGAGGCCGACCGAGCCGACGTCGGACTTCGAGGCGGATCCCGACCCGGTCGAGCACCCCGAGGTCACCGTCGCGGCGGTCACCAGCAGGCTCAGCAAGAGGGCGCGAAAGAAACGTGGTGGCATGGGTCGGCCCTCAGCAACCGGTGCGCCAGCCCACGCTTCGCCGCCGTCACTTCAAGCCGATGAAATCATTGGTGGCCGGACGCGAGTCGCGATGGGCGCGCGGGCCAGCGTCTCCGGAAACCGGACGGCCTCTCCGGTTTTCGGGCACCGATCGCCGGCGATACAAGAGGGCCGCCGCCCGAGCTACCATCCGCCGCGTCGAGGGCACATGCGACGTCTGTCATTGGGTCTGGTGCTGGCAGCCACGGCGTGCGGCAGCGCCGAGCCGCGGTACGCGGTCACCGGCATGCTGGGCATCCCCTCGTCGGCGATGGTCGGCTCCAACCTGGTCTTCGTCGACGCCGCCTACGACGGCAACCCGGCGCGGTCGTCCCCCGGCATGGTGATCGACAGTGGGTCGCCGGTGGTGCTCATCGATCCCACCTTCTTCGGCTTGCCGCCGCCGGCCTCCGCCGCCGACGTCCAGACCAACGTCGATCTCGGGTTGCTCCGCGACGGGCAGGTGGTGGTCACGGTCCAGCAGATCCCGGTGGTGCAGCTCTCTTCGGGGATGATGGACGACCTCGGGTTGGCCGGCGTCCTGGGGGGAAACGTGCTTCGCCAGTTCTCGGTCCAGCTCGACTACGCGGCGCCCATGGGCCACGGCTTCTGCCTGGGGTGCCCGGCCACGGCCCGCGACGACGTCGCGCCGGCGGATACCCAGATCGCGTTCCGCCTGCGCGGCGGTCTGAGCGGCCAGTTGCAGCAGCTGCCTTCGATGCCGGCCGTCTCCGCGCCGGCGACGCGCGTCCCGGTCACCGTCACCGTCGAAGGGACTGACTACCCGTTCATCCTCGACACCGGCGCCAGCGAGGTCTCGGTGCTCGGCTCGCTGTTCGACGCGCTGACCGCCGACGGGCGAGCGACGCTGACCAACTTCCCGATCGCCACCGCCGCGGGCGACACCCAGGCGTCGGTCACCCGCACGAGCTCGATCTCGGTCGGGGACCAGGTCGTCAGCGGCGCGCCGGTCCTGGCGACGCCGGACATCGACGATCTCTTGAGCGAGATCGGTCAGGAGATGGGGACCGAGGTCGACGGTTTGCTGGGCGGCACCTTCCTGCGCAACTTCCTGGTCACCGTCGATTACCCGGCCGGCCAGCTACACCTGCAGCGCTACAACGTCCAGGCCTGGAGCGACGAGTTCAAGCGCGTCGGCATCGGGCTGACGCAGACGTTCGGCGCCGCGCACCGGTACGCCGTCGGCGCCGTCTACGCGGGCACCGACGCGGCCGCGCAGGGGATCGCCTTTGGCAGTCAGGTCGTCTCGATCGACGGCACGCCGCTGGACGGTCTGGATCCGTTCGCCGCCGATCAGCTGCTGGACGGCGCGGTCGGCACCGGCAAGGTCCTGGTCATCGTTCCGCCCGGAAGCAGCGCCTTCGTCACAGTCCAGGTGTTGGTGGACGACCTGATCCCCAGCCCTTGACGATCTCGGGGGCGACCGCGGGGGTCTTGCCGGCGCCGATCGCCGTCGCGCCGATCGCTCTGCGCCGTCCGACACGCCGCTGGCGCTCGATCCAGGCGCGCCAGCGCAAGGCGGGCCGCTCGATGAACGTGTACGAGATCAGCGCGGCGGCGAAGACCAGCGCGATGTTCAGCGGGAAGGCGTTGATCGCCAGCGACGCGTGGCGGTCCAGGAACGGCTGCTGCCAGAGGTAGAGCGAGTAGCTGAGCATGCCCACGAACACCACCGGCCGCCAGTTGAGGAGGCGTCCGCTCACGTCTTCGGGGAAACGCACCGCCCGTTCGACCAGCAGCGCGACGCCCAGGTTCGAGATCGTCTGTCCGACCAGGCAGTCGAACTTTGCCGAAGGGCTGGCGGCGGCCAGCAAGGCGATCGCCGGCGCCAGCCAGAAGCGCCGCCCCCGCAGGAAGGCCAGCAGGCGTGGCGCCTCGGCGATCCGCGCGTGGTAGGTGGCCAGCAGGCAGCCGGTGGCGATGGCGTCGCTGACCGTCGGGAAGGTCTCGCCGATGCCGACCCGGAAGGCGGGCGCGCCGACCAGCAGGCCGATGCGAATCAGCGGCGCGCCGAGCACCGCGCCCCAGGCCACGCGGGCAGCCCGCCGCGCTCCCAGGTATTTCATCAGGAACGGCCACAGCAGGTAGAACTGCTCCTCGACCGCCAGCGACCAGGCGTGGCCGAGGTACCAGGAACGCTCGTGGTGGTAGTTCGTCGTGTAGGTGAGCGCGGCCAGCAGGTCGAAGCGGCGGAGCTCGATCCACCCGAGCGCCGCCATCGCGGCGACGATCGCCACGTAGAAGTAGAACGGCGGAAAGATCCGCATCGTGCGGCGCAGGTAGAAGCGCCGCAACGAGATGGTCCCGGTGCTTCCTTCCTCGGCCAGCAACAGCGACGTGATCAGGAACCCGGAGATGACGAAGAAAACGCGGACGCCGAAGATGGCGAGCACCCCGGAGTCGACGAAGTGCGGGAAGTGCGCCGTTCCCGAGAGGTGGCCGAACAGCACCAGCAGGATCGAACCCGCGCGCAGGCCATCCAGCGATGGAATCCTGCCTCGATTCGCCGCCTCCATGGCGGCTCGAATCTAGATCGCCTCGCCCACGTCCGCCCGCGGAACTTCCTCGACTCCTGGTGGCTCATCGGCTGAGCTGCGGCAAAAAGTGAGCTGCCTACTGCTCGCGGCCGCGGCGCCGCTGTCCCCGGTTTTCCTCGACGGGGATCGGGCGAGTGACCGCTTGCGCGGCGTGGCAGCTCGCGCAGGTCACCTGGCTCGGATCGCGGGTCCACAGTCCCTCGGGACCGCCGCAGGCGACCGGGGAACCGGGGCCGGTCCGTAGGTGAAGCACCGCCGGCACCTCCGCCGTCTCGTTGGCGCTGATGGTCATGGTCGGGCGGGCGCGACTGACGACGGCGGACAGATCGCCGCCAGCGTCGCCATCAACGGTTCGAACGCGGTCCCCTTGGGGATCACGGCGTGGAAATCGAAGCGCGGCAACTTTGCCGGATCGCGGACCGACGTGAACGCGATGGTCGGGATCTCACGCAGGGTCGGCGACTGCAGCTGCACCGTCCGGAAACAGAAGCCGTCGATGCGCGGGAGCTCGAGATCCAGGACGATGACCGAGAACGGCGCGTCGTGAAGCAGCCTGGACAGGGCTTCCGCTCCGTCCGCCGCGCAGCTGACGTCGTAGCCTTCCAGCATCAGCAACTCGGCCAGATGCGCCCGCAGGATGGAGTCATCCTCGACGAGCAGCAGCCGACGACGCGGGGACACGACTCTGTACTGGTGGACATCCCGCGCGTCGCTGTCAAGCGGCGGTCTGGCCTCAGTTCGACGTGACCTCGTCGCGCAGGGCGCGCGCGACGGTCTCGGCCAGCGTGTCGATGTCGTAAGGCTTCCCCAGCCAGGAGAGGCCCTTCTTCACCGCCAGCTCGGCGCGCTCGGTCGGCGCGTGGCCGCTGACGACGATGGCCCGCTGGTCGGGGAACAGCCGCTGGATCTGATCGATGATCTGCAGGCCGTCGAGCACCTCGCCCAGCAGCATGTCCATGATGACCAGGTCGAACGGGCTCTGGCCGGAGGCGGCTGCCCGGCTGAACAGCTCGTAGGCGCGCAGCCCGCTCTCCATGATCTCGACCTGGTAGCCCAGACGCACCAGCACCCGCCGTCCGGTGCGCAGCTGGATCGGCTCGTCGTCGACGATCAGGATGCGCGCGTTGCCTCGCGGCGCGGAGGCCACGCGTCCGGTGCGCTCGAGCCCCTCGACCAGCGGCACGTACACCGAGATGGTCGTGCCGACCCCGGGCGTGCTGGTGACGTCGATGAACCCCTCGTGTTCCTTGACCACGCCGTGGACGATCGCCAGGCCCAGGCCGGACCCCGAGCTCTCCTTGGCGCGCTTCTTGGTGAAGAAGGGCTCGAACACCTGCCCCAGCTCCCGCGCGTCGATGCCGCAACCGTCATCCGAGACGGACAGCGTCGCGTAATGCCCGGTCGGAACGGTTTCGAAACCGGCGCGGGGCTCGCGGACCTCCAGCCGGGCGCTCTTGACCACCACCTCGCCGTTTCCGGCGATCGCCTCGACGGCGTTGCGCAGCAGGTTGTCGACCGCTCGGGCCAGCTGCGACTCCGAGCCGCGGACCAGCAGCGGCGCCGGCGCCAGGTCGGCGATCATGTTGACCCGCGAGGTGCCGTCCTCGACGAAGCGGAGCGAGCTGTTGGCCAGACAGGACTTGATCACGCGGTTGATGTCCAGGTTCTCCTTGGCCATGCGCCCCTGTCGCCCCAGCGTCAGCAGATCCTTGATCGTCTGGGCCGCGCGCAACGCGGCCACTTTGATCGTCTCGACGTCGGCCTGCAGATTGCGGCCCAGGTCGCGTGCCCCGTTCACCAGCACCGGGAGTTCGTGGAGCTGAGCCAAAATGACGTCGGGCAACGCGACCAGCGGCCCCAGCGCGTTGTTCAGATCGTGCGCCACGCCGCCCGCCAGCACGCTCAGCGCCTCCATCCGTTTGGTCGCGGCCAGCTTGTCCTGCACGCTCCGCTCGTGCAGCAGGCTCTTCTGCACCAGCTCCTCGCGCAGGCGGATGCTCTTCAGCGCGGCCGCGATCTCGTTCCGGAACGCGGCGTAGCCGTTGATGCCGTCCGAGTAGTTGAACGCGATCACGCCCAGCAGCTGGTTCTCGAACGCCAGCGGGAAGACCAGGAAGGTCTCGCGCCGCTCCTGGGTCAACGCGCAGGCCGGCAGCAGCTGGCTGGCGGGATACTCCGTCTCGTCGTCCGACACCAGGACGCCGTCCCGCAGACACATGACCGGCCGCAACGCGGTCCCCGCATCGCCGCTGACGCAGGCCAGGTAGGCGGTGCGGACGCCCGCGTTGGGCAGCCCCTTGATCAGCGCGTCGCGCAGCGAGGCCAGGTCGAAGGCGATCGACGCCTGCTCGCCGACGCTCAGCAGGCGCAGGTAGTTTTCATCCAGCAGCAGGCGATGCTGGATCTGGCTGGTGCTGTTGGCGGCGGCGACCAGGCTCAACCCGTCGAAGAAGGCGCGCTCGAGCCGCAGGTCCGACCGCGGCCGCAGCTCGTCGCGCAGGTAGCAGATCGCGCTCTGCAGCAGGCGCTGCCGCTCGCTGTCGGCGCCGACCATGTCCAGCAAGCCGACCAGCGCCTGGTGGAACGCGTCGCGCTGGCCGTCGATCTCGGCGCGCACACCGTCGATCAGGCGGGTCGCCGCCGTCCCTCCGCTGGAAAAGCCCGTGCGCAGCAGCTCGCGGAGCGCGGGCATCAGCGTGTCCAGGCGATCGGCGACGGGGCCGAGCTGGCCCGGATGGGCCAGGGCGACCGGTGGCGCGTCCCGCCGGTAGGGCTGGTGCCCGCACCCACAGGACTGTCGCCGCACGAACCGAGCCGCGACCTGCGTGCACTCGGGCATCGTCCGCCCGTCGATCTGCTCCTCCAGCGCCATCACCGCCCAGTCGGCGACCTGCTCGTACGGCTGCGCGACGGTCGTCAGGGGCGGGTTGCCCAGGCGCGCCAGCATCAGATCGTCGAAGCCGGTCACCGGGATGTCCTGCGGCACGCGCAGCCCGCGCTGCCGCAGCAGGTCGATGGCGCCGGTGGCCATCTCGTCGTTCGCCGCCACCACGCCGTCGATGGTCAGGCCGCGGGCCAGGATCTCCTCCATGGCCACCTTGGCCAGGTTGGGCCGGAAGTGGCCGCGAGCGACCAGGTCCGGGTCGAACGGGATCCCGTGGCGCTCCAGCATGGTCCGGTACGCCTCGAAACGGACCTCGGCCTCCGGGTTCTTCTCGGTGCCCGCCAGAAAGACCAGTCTGCGGCAGCCGTGATCCCGGATGAGGTGCTCGACCACCATCTCCATGCCGGGCCGGTTGTCCAGGATCATGCTGGGAATGCCAGGCAGCTCGATCCCGATGCTGCACATCTTGGCCTGCGGAAAACGCGCGACCATGCGGGCCACGCCGGCGGCGCCGCCGTAGGTCGACAGCAGCGACGACACGATGATCAGCCCGTCGACCGAGTCGGGACGAAACAGCTCGTAGATCGCGTTGTCGGCCGCGTCCAGTGGGTTCGGCGCCTCCAGCGGTCCGCCGTACACCAGCAACAGGTGATGCCCGGTCTCGCGGCACTTCGCGTGGATCGCGTCGCGCAGCTGCGCTTCATATCCGCCGCTGAACGAGTTCAGGTGGTCGAGCAGCACCGCAATGCGAAGCCGACGAGGCGGTTGCGACTCGAGGGGGTCAGGCATGTGCAACGTGGCCTGGATTACAAAAAAACAATATCGGCAGTTCGCCTGTGAACTTGCGGGTACCGCAACGTTCACAAGGGGTGGTCGCTCCCGAAAGCATGCAGAGGGGTCGGATCTCTGGCGCGCTGCTGGCGTCCGTGATCCTCCTGACGGCCGCCATCGCTGCTGCAGGGGATTCGCCGTCGCTGGCCGGCGCCTGGCAGGGAGAGCTGGTGGTCGGGTCTTTGCGGGTGGTTCTCAGGATCGACCGGGTGGGCAGCGGGTGGAAGGCGGCGCTCGACAGCCCCGATCAAGGCAGTCACGACATCCCGGCCGCTTCGGTGGAGCTGGCTGGCGACCAGCTCGACGTCACGTTCCCGGGCCTCAACGGGACGTACCGCGCGCGCCTCGGCGGCGACGGGCTCCGGGGAACGTGGACGCAGAACGGGAAGGCGCTCCCGCTGGCTCTCGCGCGCCGCGCGGGCGGGCCGGCGGCCGCGGGCCTGGGCGGCGCCTGGGAGGGGGTGCTCGAGACCAAGCTCACGTTCGTTCTGCACGTCGAGCACCCGGCCACCGGCTGGACGGCCACGGCGGACAGCCCCGACCAGCACTCGAAGGGCATTCCGGTGGATGCCTTCACCGTCGCGGGCGACCAGGTCAGCTTCGCGCTCAAGGGCCTCGACGCTTCCTTCCAGGGGCGTAGCGCCGGCGACCGTCTGGCGGGTACGTTCACGCAGCACGGGCGCCATTTTCCGCTCCAGCTGGCCCGGACGGACCACCCGGCCACCGTCAGACCGCGCCCGCAAGAGCCCGGCCGCCCCCTGCCGTACGACGAGATCGCGCTGACCGTCCCGGGTGGCGCCCCGGACGTCCAGCTGGCCTGTACGCTGACCAGGCCGCCTGGCCGTGGGCCGTTCGCCGCCGTCGTGCTGGTCACCGGATCGGGCCCGCAAGACCGCGACGAGACGCTGATGGGCCACAAGCCGTTCCTGGTGCTCTCGGACGCGCTGACCCAGGCCGGAGTCGAGGTCCTGCGTTGCGACGATCGGGGCGTCGCGGCTTCGACCGGCGCGTACGACAAGGCGACCACGCTGGACTTCACCGCCGACGCGCTGGCGGCGGTGGCCGAGCTGCGCCGGCGGCCGGAGGTCGAGCGGCGCCACATCGGAATCGTGGGCCATTCGGAGGGGTCGATGGTGGCGGCGATCGCGGCCGCGCGCTCGCGCGACGTCGCGTTCATCGTGCTGCTGGCGCCCCCCGCGATGAGCCTTCGCGAGTACCTGCACTTGCAGCGCGCCTGGTTCGAACGCCGGGCCGGCCAGACAGAGAGCGAGATCGCGGCGACGCGCGCGAAATGGGAAGAGGCCTACGCCGTGGTCGCGGAAGAGAAGGACGACGCCAAGGCCAGGGCTCGCCTGCGCGCTCTCTACGACCGACTCCCTGCGGGGGATCGTGCCAGCATCGACGGAGGCGGTGGATTCGACGCGATTGCCTCGCAGCTTCTCACCCCCTGGCAACGCACGGCCATGTCGCTGGATCCGCGCGCGTACCTCGCGCGCGTGCGGGTGCCGGTCCTCGCGCTGCTGGGCGACCGCGACATGCAGGTTCCGCCTGATGCCACCGTGCCCGAGCTGAAGAAGTCACTGGCCGGCGATCGGGACGTCACGATCCGGAGGCTGCCCGGGCTCAATCACCTGTTTCAGACCGCCCAGACGGGGGGCCCCGACGAATACGCGCACATCGAGGAGACGATGTCTCCGACGGTGCTGTCGCTGGTCAGCGGGTGGGTCGTCGATCACGCTCGGCGCTGAGGCCGGCACGCCGATGTAGGAGGTTCGCCCCGATGTAGGCAAGGATTACGGCTCTCCCTTTAGGTTGCGACGGCATACGGCCGAGGCTAAGTTTGTCTCCTTGTCCGCTCACCACCTCCGACTTTTGTCGTCCCCCGGGAGGTCCGATGCGACGTTTCCTCTCTCTTGCTGCGCCCGCCGCGCTGTTACTGGCGGTTGGGTGCAAAGGCCAGATCAGCGGCGATAGCTCGGGCGGCGGCGGGAGTGGGAGCACGACGGGCGCCGGTTCAGACACCGGCGGCGGGAGCATTTCGGGCACGGGCGCCGGCAGCGCCACCGGCGCCGGGGGCAGCTCGACCGGAAGCGGCGGCACGACGGCGCTGGCCCTGGCCAGCACGCTGGCACCGGCCAGCGCCTGTACCAGCAGCGTCCCCGGCCCGCGCAAGCTCTGGCGGCTGACCGCCTCCGAATTCACCGCCAGCATCCGCAGCATCTTCAGCGACACGGCGAACGCGGCGCCGATCGCGACCGTGTTCAGCGATCCGACGGTGCTCGGCTTCTCGGTCGACTCCAACGGCCTGCTGGTCCAGGGGCTCAATGCTTCGCAGCTCGAGGACAACGCGGAGGCGATCGCCGAATGGGCTGCCTCTGCGGGCAAGCTGACCAGCTTCGCCAGCTGCGCGTCGCAGACCACCGGCGCGCCGGCCCAGAGCTGCGCCACCTCGTTCATCCAGGCGTTCGGAAAGGTCGCCTTCCGGACCACGCTGGCGTCGAACGATCCGCGCATCGCCGCGTACACCTCGCTGTTCATGCTGGGCACCTCGAACTCGGACGGCGCGCAGGCGGTGGTCTCGGCGATGTTGCAGTCGCCGTACTTCCTGTACCGCAGCGAGCTGGGGACCCAGAGCGGCAGCAGCTACAAGCTGACGGCCTACGAGGTCGCCACCGAGCTGGCCTACACCCTGACCGGGACCACGCCCGACAGCCAGCTGCTGACCGCCGCCGACTCGGCCAACTCGGGCGGGTCGATCTCGTCGATGATCGACCAGCAGGCGAGTCGCCTGATCCAGAACGGCAGCGCGACGAACGCCACCGCCGTGATGGGCTTCATGGACGGCTGGCTGGGGCTGTCGCGCCTCTACACGACCGCCCACGACGCCACCGTCTACCAGCTCTCGTCCGCGCTGCAGCAGGACATGTGGAACGAGTCGCAGAACCTGATCCTGGAGGCGTTCAACAACAACGGGTCGTTCGGCTCGGTGTTGACCGCCGACCACTCGTTCCTGAATCAGGAGCTGGCCACCTACTACGGCATCTCGGCCGGCCTGGGCTCGTCGTTCACCAGCGTGAAGTACGCGGGGCTCACGCCGCGCGACCCCGGGCTGCTGGCGAC
>DATJWP010000158.1:0-17998 GCA_035578045.1 Polyangia bacterium
GCCGTTGCCGCCGGTTCCGCCGCCGCGCGGCGCCCCCTGAGACCCCACCCTGCCCTCCCCGCTCCGCGGGGAGGATGAGAGCGATCCGTGCCCTCCCGGTCCGCGGGGCGCCCCCTGAGACCCCACCCTGCCCTCCCCGCTCCGCGGGGAGGGTGAGAACCGCTCCGGGGAGGATGAGAGCGGTCCGTGCCCTCCCGGTCCGCGGGGAGGATGAGAGCGATCTGTGCCCTCCCCGCTCCGCGGGGAGGGTTGGGTGGGGTCTGCTCAGCTGTACCGCTTCCGGACCAGCGCCAGAACCGCGTCTTTCGCGCAGTGGTCGCAGTAGCCGAAGCGGCTCTTCATCGTGTCCACCGTCGTCTGGGCTGCCAGCGCCGCCTCGGGCTGCATGCGGGCCGGGCCGTCGGTCAGCAAGACCAGCAGGTCCTCGTTGATCTTGCGCACCTGCTTCTTGCGCTCCTCGAAGAAGGAATCGCGCAGCTCGGCCAGCGGGCGCGGGAAGATCTGCTCGTAGTCGGGCTTCTGGCGGGGATGGTCGATCGACCAGGCGCCGATGCGGCTGATCACCTCGCGGCGGAACTCGTCGCGCCGCCCCGACACCTGCAGGACGCGCTCGACCTCGGCCATCATCTCTTCGTCGGGATCTTCGTCGCGGCCGGTGATCGGGTTGGGCACCTTCTCGCGCTTGACCCAGAAGGAGACGTGCGAGACGTAGCGCTCGAACTGATCGATGTAGCGCCGCTCCTCGACCAGGCCCATCGACGTGCGCACCTCGTCGTCGATGCGGTCGATCAGCTTGTCGCGCACCTGGAAGATGAACTTGCGGTTCTCGTGGAAGCCGCCGGGCAGCGGCTCCTGCTTCAGGAACTCGTAGACGGTCACGCCGCGGACCAGCTCTTCCAGCTCGTCGAACACGGCGAAGGGCGAGAGGCACTTGTATCGCGCGCTTTGCGCGGCGTTCATGATCACCAGCTTCATCTCGCGGGGCGACGCGCCGGTTCGCCCCTCGTAGTTCGGGTAGCTGTCCGACTCGCGCGCGATCTTGTCGATGCCCGCGATCAGGTCGCGGGCCTGCTCGGTGGTGATCCCCTCCGGCGTCGCGCCGTCGGCGTAGAGCTGCGCCTTCTCGATCGGGCCCAGCTTGGCGACCAGGTCCGAGAGCTGCTTGCCGTACTTCTCGGCCAGCGGCTTCTTCATGCGGGTCAGCGTCGCCCACAGCGCGGTGACCCAGGCGACGTGCGGCGCCACGTGCCGCCCCGACTCGTTGTGCGCGGTGCGGATCTGCGCCTCGTAGATCCGCTGCTCGACCCGGTAGTCCAGCAGGTAGGGGACGCGCACCAGCTCCATGCGCCCCTTGAACGACTGGAACTCGGGGATCTCCTTGAAGGCCGCCAGGTAGCTCTCGTTGGACGAACCGATGAACACGGTGTCCAGCTCCAGGCTGGCGACGTCCAGCGACACGCGCCCCTGCTCGACGGTCCCCAGCAGGTACTTGTAGGACTCGAGCGGGCGCTTCAACAGATCGGCGAAGTCGATCACCCCGCGGTGCCCGTCGACGAGCTCCCCCTGGTACTCGTAGAGCGTGAGTGACTGCAGCGCGGGCGGCAGCGAGCCCAGCGAGCGGTCCATGGTCAGCTGCCGCGAGCGCGCGTCGACCGCCAGTTGCGGCTCGACGGTGGCGGCCGCTTGCCTGTAGCGGCGCGAGACGAAGAACCGTTCGACCTGCACGTGGCGCAGCACCTTGGCCAGATCGCCGTGATACGAGGAGAGCAGCGCCTCGAAGATCTGGCGGTTCCGGTGCGAGAGATCGCCGCGCAGCAGATAGTCCGCCGGGCGGAACTCGGGGTGTCCGACGGCCGCGAGCCGCTGGGCGACCAGCTCGCGCCGGCGCGCCCGCGGCAGCAACAGCAGCGGGTGGTCGCGCATCTCGTCCGAGATCTTCGACTCGATCAGCTCGTCCTCCAGATACGCGAAGGTCTCCTGGCCCCCGCCCGACTCGATGCCGCCGCCGAACCCGATCCCCCCCTTGGTCAGCTTCTGCGAGGGGAAGATCCAGTTGAACCTGTAAAGCGCCCCGTCCTCCAGCGTCGAGTAGTGCTCCATCGCCCGCTGCATGCAAGCGACGAAGGTCGATTTGGCGCTCCCGTTCGGGCCGTGCAGCAGGACCAGGCGGTTGGTGCGCCCCTCGCGGGCGAAGTTCGCCACCAGCCGGTAGACGGCGCCCTGCACCTCTTCCTGGCCGACCAGGGCGTCCTTGCCGCTGTCCCAGGCGCAGTCGAACAGCCGCCAGCGGGTCATCGGGCCGCGCGGCGTCCGGACCGGCTCGGTCCCGAAGTGGTCGAACACGTCGCGCAGGTACTGGGCCGCCGACCGGAGCTGGTGCACCGGGTCGGCGCTGAACAGCGTCACGTATTCCGTGAAAGAGATCACCCGCCGGTTGCGCGCGAAGCTCTCGCGCATCTCGCCGGTGGCGTGCGTCAGCCAGTCACGCGCGTCGAACGGCTCCGACCGGCGCGCGTCGGGCGCACCGTCGGCGGCGGGCACACCGGGCGCAGGACGATCCGGCGCCGGGATATCGCGGATCGGCATCGACTCTCACCGTAGCATGGGGCTGAGTGCGGTGCATAACTTCCCCCCGCTGCTCCCGGCTGGTATGTAAAGGTCGACAATGTTCAGCCTTCGTCTGTCCGCTTTGAGCGTCACCTTCGTGGCCATGCTGCTGGCCGGCGGGTCGGTTCGCGCCTCGGAGCCGCCGCCGTCGTCCAGCCCCATGGCGGATCTGAAGAAGTCGAACAGTCAGCTGGACAAGGTGCTGCAGAAGAACAAGCCGAACTGGTCGCCCGAGGCCGAGCTGGAGCGCTCCGAGGTCAAGAAGCTGGTCGGGTCCTTCCTGGACTACGGTGAGCTGGCCAAGCGCGCGCTGGGCAAGCACTGGGACAAGATCACCCCGAAGCAGCGCGAGGAGTTCGTCGATACGCTGCGGGAGCTGGTGGAGCGCAGCTACCTTCGCCAGATCCACGGCAGCCCGAACTACAACATCAAGTACGACAAGGAAGAGAAGAACGGCGAAGAGGCGACGGTCGACGCCACCCTCAACACCGTGGCCCGCGGCAAGAAGACCAAGGTGGCCCTCGAGTACAAGATGCTCTGGAAGGAGCACTGGGTGGTCTACGACGTGATCACCGACGAGCAGAGCATGCTCGAGAACTACCGGGCCGAGTTCAACAAGATCATCAACCGCGACGGCTTCGACGCGCTCCTCAAGAAGATGAAGAAGAAGCTGGACGAAAAAGAAGAAGCCGAATAGATGCGGCTTGGCGGCGCCGGCGCCTTGGCGGTCGCCGCCGGGCTGATCGCTGCCGGGTCGTTCGCCGCCGGTTGTCAGGACGACTGCTGCACGATCGACTCTTTCCCGATCGTCCTCGGGCGCGCCCCCTCGGGCGTGCCGCCGCTGGACGCCGGGTATGACGGCGGGGCGGATGCCGCCCCCCTGCCCGACGGCGGAGCCCTGCTGGTGCGCGCGGCTCTGCCCGCCGTCGGCCCAGGGACGTTCCCGATGGTCATCGACACGGCCAGCCCGATCACGATCCTGGGGAGCGGCCTGGACGCCCCGCTTCAGACCGCCACGACCGACTTCGACCTGTACGGCAGCGACGAGACGCCGGCCCCCTTGCGCGCCAGCTTCCGCGGCTGGGGCGTGCTGCCCCTGCCCCTCGGCCCGATCGGCGACGGCGCCATCGTGCCGGGCGGGGTCCTGGGAGGTGATCTCCTGCACGCCTTCTCGGTCGAGCTGCGGCTCGCCGGTCCCTGCCCGGACGAACTGCCCGGCACCTGTCCGTCACTGACGTTCTGGAGCCACCTCAGCGCGACCCAGGCGTTCCTGGAAGATGCCGGATTCGCGGTCCTCAACTTCACCCAGTACGGCGGCGGCGAGGTGACCGCCGACGGGCCTCCGGACTTCCTGGGCCTGCGCGGGCCGCTGACCGTCCCGCCGACTCGAGTGGTCTTGCGGGCCTGCGCCGTTCCGACCGCGTTCAGCCCGGCACGCGACCCGGCCGGGCCGCCGCCGCAGGCCTGTTGCACCTCGGCGGACGCCTTGGCCCAATCGAGCGGGGTCGATCTGTCGCTGCTGGTCGATACGGGCATCGGGCCGCTGGTGCTGAGCACGACCGCCTGGAACCGCGTCGTCACGAACGCGGCGGCCCGTGATCCGCCGTTGCTCCTTCCGCCGGTCCTCGCGTCCGGGACGCCCTCGGGCACCCCGCTCCGGGTCGCCTCCTGGCCGACGCCGATCCAGGTGCTCGCCTGGGCCGCCATTCCGCGCTACGCGCTGGTCAACCTGGAGGCCGGCGCCAACGACGACCCCGGCCCCTGCGTCGAGCTGGCGCGCGCGCGCCGCACCGAGATGGTCTCCTACGACACCGTCATGAATCCGACCGCGGCCACGCACCTCTGTGTGCAACCCTGCGATCTGGACCCCAACCAGTCGGGCGAGGCCCAGAACAGCGCGGCCTACCTGGAAATCGGCGGCAACGTGCCCGTGGCCGTCATCTCGGACGTCGATCCCTTCCTGCAGGGGCTGCAGTTCGACGTCCTTCCCGAAGGGCCGCAGTTGGACGGCCTGGTCGGGGCGCAGGCGCTGGGCGCCGCCCGCGTCGAGCTCGACTACCTGTCGTCGCCCTCGCGGGCGGTCTTCTCGTGCGAGGCGGACGTGCCCCGCTCGTCGTGCTGGGCGGCGGCCCGGTGCCCGCAGCTTCCGGACCAGAGCACGGTCCACTACTGCTTCGGCCTGGGCGTCCACACCGTCCCCACGAACTGCGCGCCGACGTCCTGTCCGTGATCGGCGTCGCGACCGGGCGGCGACTTTCGCTCCGACGCTGAACGGCGTTAACATGGAGGCGCATGCGTCTATCCGCCGCCGTCGGGCTGGCTCTCTTGATCCTGGCCGGCCGCGCGCCGGCGGCCCAGGCGCGGGCGCGCGTCACCATCCCCGAGTTCCAGCTGGAAGGCGGCGCCCCACCCGCCCTGGCCTTGCAGCTTCAGGACGGGTTCGTGCTGGGGCTGGTGCGGGCCGGCGTGCAGGTGATCGACCCGACCGACACGGCTCGCAAGCTGGAAGGCCACCCGGAGCTGCAACGCTGCGATTCGTCCCCCTGCCTCAAGGCGATTGGCCAGCTGCTGGACGTCGGCTACCTCGTGCGGGTGAAGATCGACGTGGCCGGCAACAGCTACAAGGGGGTCGTGCGGCTGTTCTCGACAGAGGGCGCGGCCCCGGCCGCCCTGCCCATCTCGACCGAATCCAGGAGCTGCGAGGTCTGTACGGTGGCCGAGGCGCGCTCGACCATGTTGAAGCTGGCCGACGCCATCCGCTCGCACATCGAAGAGCCGCCGCCGCCCCCCCCACCGCCGCCGCCCACGCTGCCGCCGCCGGCCCCGCCGCACCTGGCCGGCCCGATGCTGGTGGCGATGGCGGGCGCGCTGGCGGTCGCCGCGGGGGCCGTGGTGCTGGCCGGCGACGGCGGCTGCACCGGCACCAGCTGCTCGGAGGGGCGGGCTCGTAACGCGATGGGCGGTGTCCTGATCGGCGCGGGCGCGGCGCTGACCCTGACCGGCGGGTACGTCACGGTGGTCCGGATGCGCGGGACCGATCCGGTCACCGGCGCGGCGATCGGCTGGCGCTGGTGACCAGCGACGAAGGAGGCGAGATGACCAGAGACAAGCAGACCGGGAAGTGGAGCGGTGCCCTCGCCCTGCTGGCCGTCGGCTCGGCCGGCTTCCTCTTCGGACATGGCTGCGGCAGCGTCACGAGCGACCGGGACGCGGCCCTCAACCAGGCCGCCAGCGACACCTGCGCCCGCTACCAGGCCTGCAACGACATCGGGCCGACGGTCGGGTCGAACGGCTACCCGTCGATCAGTGACTGCCAGACCGACTGGAAGGCCAAGTTCACGAACCAGTGGCCCGCGGCCGAGTGCGAGGGCCGGATCGACCAGTCGATGCTGAGCGTCTGCCGCAGCCGGATCATGAGCACCAGCTGCACCAGCATTCTGGACGTGCTGGTCACCTTCGACGTCTATTGCGGCGCCACCGCCATCTGCGACCTGCCGGCCGACGGCGGACGCGGCTGAGCTCCCGGCAGCTCCCGCCCGGGCAGGGCCCGCCGACGCTCCCCTTCAAGTCCCAGCGGAAACCGTCGAACCCCTACGGTCGTGACGATCGCTTGGGGGAGCGAGGGTCAGAGCTCTGACGCCCGGCCCATCGATAACGCGCCGGCCATCGGCGCGGCGCAGGCATTCTCGGCCAACTCGGAGCTGCAGTTCCGCGCGCTGGAGCCGGTCTGGCGCGACCTCCACGCGCGGGCCAGCAACGCCTCCCCCTTCCGCACCTGGGACTTTGCTGCTGAGTGGTTCCGCCACTTCGTGCAGGGCAAGGTGGGAGGCGCCACGGGCCGGTTCGAGATCGTCGTCGCCAAGGAGCGAAGCGGCCGGGTCATCGGCCTGCTCCCGATGTTCGAGGAGAAGTCCCTGGGAGCGGATGGGCTGGGCCTGACGTTGCAGCCTTTCGGGCGGACCCACTCGCTCGAGTCCCTCACCGACGAGCCGGTGAGCCTGCTCCGGGCGGGCTGCGAAGCCGCCGCCGTTCGGGCGCTCTCCCAGCATCTGGGCCGCCGCATGCGGGCTGAAAAGTGGGACATCGCCGTCGTTCCCGGAGAGTGGTCGGGCGAGGCGACGGGCTGGCGATCGTTTCGCTATTCACCCCGGTCGGAGTCGGCGGCGCTCACCCGCCAGGTCGAGGCGCCGCTGGCGATCGAGCTCCCCAGGACCTGGGAGACGTTCCTGGCCGGCCTGACGAAGTCGATGCGCGACAACATCGCGTACTACCCGAGGCGCCTGTCGCGTGAGGTCGGCAGCTGGAGCCTGGCGATCGCCCGTTCGCCCCGGGAGGTCGAGGTCGCGACCGAGCAGCTGATCGACCTGCACCGCCGCCGCGCGCGCGCCGAGACCGGGATCCCGCACCACAATCACCTCGTCGGCGAGGTGGAGGCCTCCTTCGTCCGGCGCTGGTTCCGGCGAGCCGCCGCCCGCGGCGAGGTCTCGATCGGCACCGTCGAGGCCAGAGGCGAGGTGGTCGGGGTGCAGGCGTTCGTCGAGATGCCCGGTTGCGTCTCGGTCTACTACTCGGGCTACGACGAGCGGTACTACCGCTACAGCCCGCTGACCGTCATCACCGCCCACCTGATTCGAGACGCGATCCAGCGTCGGGTCACGCGCGTCGAGTTCCCCCCGGGGCAGGCGCTCTGGAAGGCGCGCTGGGGAGCCACCGCCAGTTTGGCGCGCACGGAGGTGTCCGTCTACGCCGTCCGCGGGACAGCTCTGCTGCGCGGGTTGAGCAGACGGCTCCGCCTTCTCGCGCGCGCCGCCTGATCGAGCGCCAGGCCCCGTCGGACCGCCAGCAACATGGCGGTGCAGAATTGGCGGTGACCGAGGCAGGGAGAGGGGACCGGAAACGTTCATTCAGGTCCGGTCCTCTCGAGGCTACGCCCTCGATCAGAGCCTCAATCGGCCCCCGTGTAGCTAGGCGGTCTCGATCGGCGCGCCCAGGTCCGCCAGCGTGGCGGCGAACTGGGGGAACGACGTGCCGATGTCGGCGGCGGGGATGGTCGTCTCCTGGGCGGCGCGCAGGCCCAGGATCGCGCCCGACATCGCGATCCGGTGATCGTGCTCGGGGATGACGGCGCCGCCGCGCGGCGGGCGGCCGGCCAGCCCGACCACCGAGAAGCCGTCGGGGCGCTCGCTCACGGCGGCGCCGGCTCGTCCCAGCTCGCGCGCCAGCGCGGCGATCCGGTCCGACTCCTTGATGCGCAGCTCGGCCAGGTCGGCGAACACGGTCTCGCCGTCGGCGCAGGCGGCCGCCACGGCCAGCGCGGGGATCTCGTCGATCGCGCGCAACGCGAGCTCGCCGTCGATGCGGGCGCCGCGCAACTGGCTGGCGCGCGCCCGGACGCGCCCCACCGGCTCGCCCATGGCGTCCCCGGTGACCTCGACCTCGAGCTCGGCGCCCATGACGCGCAGGGCGTCCAGCGCGCCCGAGCGGGTGGGGTTCAGCCCGACCCCCTCGACGGTGACGTCGCTGCCGGGCACGATCAAGGCCGCCACGATCATGAAGGTGGCCGACGAAAGGTCGCCGGGGATGGTCAACCTGGTCGCTCGCAGGCGGCCGTTCCAGCCGTCCGGCTCGACCACGATGGCGCCGGTCGAGTCGACGGAGATGGGCGCGCCCATGAACCCCAGCATCCGCTCGGTGTGGTCGCGCGAGCGGGCCGGCTCGCGCAGCTCGGTGCGGCCGCGCGCCTGCAGCGCCGCCAGGATCAGGGCGCTCTTGAGCTGCGCGCTCGCCACCTTCAATTCGTGGCGAATCCCGGTCAGCGACCCGCCCTTGATCCGGAGCGGCGGGAAGACGTCTCCCGGGCGCGCCGGATCGCCGCGACCGGTGATCTGCGCGCCCATCTGGCGCAGGGGGCCGGCCACCCGACCCATCGGCCGGCGCGTCAGCGAGGCATCGCCGCGCAGCCCGGTCTCGAAGGGGCGCCCGGCCAGCAGGCCCAGCAGCAGCCGGATGGTCGTCCCGGAGTTGCCGCAGTCGAGCTCCTCGGCGGCCTGGCGCAGGCCGCTGAAGCCGACGCCCTGGATGCGCGCTCGCCCGTCCCCCAGCTCGATCGCCACGCCCATGGCCCGGAGCGCCGCCGCGGTGGACAGGTTGTCGCCTCCGCGGCCCAGGCCGTCCGCCTCGACCACGCCGTCCGCCAGCGCTCCGAAGAGCAACGCGCGGTGCGAGATCGACTTGTCGCCGGGGACGCGACAGACACCGCGCAGCGGCGGCGAGGTGCGAACGCGGAGCATGGAAGACATCCCCGCATGACTACCACGCGCGACGGCCCAGACGCGCTTTCAATGACGTGCGTTCGCGGCCAGCGTCTGCATGACGGCCAGGAGCTTGTCGGCCAGGCGCTCGCGCTGCTCGGCCGGGACGGTGACGTGGCCGTGCAGGCGCGTCCCTTCCGCGGCCGCCGCGACCGACTTGAGCACGGGGGCCAGCCCCAGCAGGCGGACCATCGTCCCCTCGGCGTACATGTGCGCCGCGATCACGATCGTGTTGGCGGCGGCGCTGGCGTCGGCCGCGGTGTCGGCCACGCCGGTGAAGTCCAGGTTCACGTCCTGACCCAGATCGATGCGCGCCGCGAAACGGCGCAGCCCGGCCGGAAACGAGGCGAACCCGGCGGCCCGCGCGCGCATGGTGTCGGTGAGGTTCACGGCCGCGAACGAGGCCGGCCCGTCACGGTCGGCCGCCATCGCGCGCCGCAGCTCGCCCAGCGGGCCCGACCGCGCGTCCGGAACGATCCCCCACGCGGTGTCGATCGCGGTCCGCACGTCGGCCGGCGCGCCCGAGACCAGCGTCCGCGCCGTCACCAGCGCGACCGCCCGGCCGCCCCCTTCCCAGATCGGGCTATCCCGCCAGCGTCCGGACTTGGCGCCGGGGTTGGAGGCCGTGAACGCGGCGCCGACGCGCCCGGCATCAAACCGACCGCGCACGACGGTCACGGTTCGCGAGGACGGAGCTGGGCTCCGCCCGGCGGAGTCCGTCGCGGGAGAGTCCGGGACCCCGTTGAGGGTTCCCGGGCCCGATGTCGGGCCGCCCGCCTCGATCGCGAAGGCCAGCAGGCGATCGCCGTCCGTGAACGGATCGTAGCCGTAGGCGCGCAGGCTCTCTTCGCGCTGCCCGGAGAGCCCGCTCTCGGTCATGGCGCGCGTCCACGGCGAGGCGCGCATGGCGGCCAGGTCGACCTCGGCGACGGTGTCGGCGGCCGCCGGCGCCAGGTTCCAGAGGTCGCCGTCGTCGGCCGAGCCGCGCGGGTTGGCGGTCCCGAAGGCGGGCACCGACGTCTCGGCGCAGCCGGCCAGCGCGGTCAGGGCGGCCAGCGCCGCCAGCGCGCGAAGCCGTTCAACCCGGAACCAGCCGTTCACGGCCCACCCTCCCCGCTTCCAGGAGCTCCTCGACGCGGCGACCGTCGCCCGCCACCACCGCCGACCGGAGAGCCTCGACCTGCGCCGCCAGCGCCTCGATGAGTGGGAGCACCTGCTCCCGATTGTCCAGAAAGATGTCGCGCCACATGGCTGGACTAGAAGCTGCGACTCGTGTGGTGTCGCGCAAGCTGGTGGTGGGGAGTTGCCGCATCGCCTCGATCACGTCGGGGGGCAGCGCACCCAGCGTCGAGGCCAGTGTGTAGGCCGCCACATGCGGCAGGTGGCTGCTGGCGCCCAGCACCCGGTCGTGCAGCTGGGCGTCCATGCGCACCGGGTCGGCCCCCATCGCGATCCAGAGGCGCTCGATGGTGGCGACGGCCGGCTCGTGGCTGGATGAGCTGGGGCAGAGCACGCACTTCTTCCCCTCGAACAGCAGCGGGCTGGCCGCGTCTGGGCCGACCCGCTCTGTTCCGGCGACGGGGTGGCAGGCCACGAAGGAGCCGGGCGGCAGCTTGGGCTCGACGGCCGCGATGACCGCCGCCTTGACGGATCCCACGTCGATCACCAGGGCGCCGGGGCTCAAAGAGGGCGCGATCTCCGAGGCCAGCTGGCCCAGGCTGCGGACGGGCGACGCCAGCACGACCAGCGCGGCGCCGCTCGCCGCTTCGGCCGCCGAGCCCGCGGCGCGGTCGATCACGCCCAGCGCCACCGCCCGATCCAGCTTCTCGCGGGTGCGGCTCCAGGCGACGACGTCGGTGACGGCACCGGCGGCGCGTGCCGCCAGCGCCACGGATCCGCCAATCTGACCGGCGCCGATGACGGTCAGACGACCAAGCGGCGGCCCCGACCAGCGTCGCTGACTGCTCACGCGTCGAGACGTTACTGGCCCTCCGCCCCGCTGGCAACGATCTCCGACCGCGGCACCGCGCTATAATTTTTCGACTGATGAACAGCGGCACACATCCGAGCATCCTGTTCGCGCTCGGCTACGGGATCCTGACCGCGCTCACGCCCTGCGTGTATCCGATGATCCCCATCACCGTGAGCATCTTCGGCGCGCGGGCCGGCGTGCCGCGTCGCCGGGCGCTGGGGCTGGCGACGCTGTACGTGGCCGGGATCGCCACCATGTTCGGAACGCTGGGGACGACGTTCGGCCTGCTGGGGCGCGCGTTCGGCACGTTCCTGGCGAATCCGTGGGTGATCGTTCCGCTCGCCCTCTTCTTCGCCGCGATGGGACTGTCGATGTTCGGCGCGTTCGAGGTCGGCCTGCCGTACGGCCTGCAGCAGCGGCTGTCGCGCGTGGGCGGGCGCGGGTTCGCCGGCGCCTTCGCGATGGGGCTGGTGGCGGGCATCATCGCGGCGCCCTGCACGGGCCCGCCGCTCGCATCGCTGCTCGCCTACGTCGCCACCACGCGCAACGCGGGCTGGGGTTTCGCCCTGCTGGCCACGTACGGCGCGGGCGTCGGCGTGCCGTTCTGGCTGCTGGCGGGGTTCTCGATGTCGCTCCCCAAGCCGGGCGCCTGGATGGAGTGGGTGAAGAGCGTCTTCGGGATCGCGCTGTTCACGGCGGCGCTGTATTACCTGAAGAACGTCGCCCCGGCGCTGGCGCGCTTCGGCTCGGGCTCGCCGCGCTTCGCGCTCGAGATGGCGGCGCTGGTGCTGGTGGGCATCGGGCTGGGGGCCGTTCACGCCAGCTTCCACGGCGGCGCGACCGAGCGCGCCCGCAAGGCGCTGGGCGTCGGGCTGGCGACGCTGGGGCTGTTCGGCGCGACCAACTACATCCTGGCCCCCAAGGGAGACGTGAAGCTCGCCTGGCTGTCCGACGAGGCCGCCGCGGTCAGCGCCGCGCGCGCCGCCGGCCGCCCCCTGCTGGTCGACTTCGCCGCCAGCTGGTGCATCCCCTGCCGCGAGTTCGAGGTGAAGGTCTTCTCGCGCCCCGACGTCGCGCAGGCCATGCAACGCTTCACCTTGTTGCGGGTCGATCTGTCACGCGAGGACGAGGACCCCGCGCTGGGCCTGCTGAAGCACAAGTACGGCGCCGACACATTGCCGGCCATCCGCATGCTCTCGCGCGAGGGGACGGTCGTGGCCAAGACCGACGAGCTGGTGGCCCCGGAGAGGTTCCTCGACCTGCTGTCGCAGGTCCCGTGAGCGGAGAGGCTTCCTGCCTCCGGCTCCCGACCTCCCGTTCTGATGTCTGACCGGAAGCCGGAAGTCGGAGGCCGCTCTGTTCTTCAGGTCGGTTGCCCCAGCAGCGCTTCCACGCGCGCGCGGTCGAATCCCAGCAGCAGCCGGCCGCGGACGTCCAGCACGGGGACGCGATCCGTCGGGATGCCCATCTTGGCCGCCTTTTCCGCCAGCTCCTGGGCCGCCGCGGGGTCTCGCTCGATGTCCTTGTCGACGAACGGGATCTTGTGCTCGGTCATGTACTGGCGGGCGGCCCGGCAGGCGCCGCACCAGGATGTCCCATAGATCGTGACCACCGGCTTTTCGCCGGGGCGAGTGTTCCCGGACACCGGGGGCGGCGCGTTCGTGGGAGCGGGCGCGGGGGCTTGCGCCATGTGCTGCGGGGCGAACGGTGACGACTGGCCGCCGGGGAGCGCCGCCAGCGCCGCCGTCTCGAAGGCCTCGCGCGACATCGGTTTGGCGGTGGTCTTCCCCGACGCGACCAGGTCGTTCAGGTTGGTGACGTAGACCCGGTCGCCCGCGCCGGCCGTCGCGCCCGCGGGATCGGTCACGCGGACCATCCCGCGCGCGGCCTCGGGGACCGTCTCGGGCTTGTCGGTGGTGGCGAACGTGCCGGCCGGCTCGGCGTACGTGAACAGCCAGCGGCCGCCCTTCAGCACCTCGACGGTCGGCGGCGCGCCAGGGGCGGCGGGGGGCGCGGGCGGAGCGGAGCGGCGGCAGGAAACGGCAGCCAGCAGGACGGCGAGCGCGCAAGCGGCTCGGCAGGGGTGACGGGACATGACCGAATCTTACCGGATCGCTCGATCAGTTCACGGAGACGAGCTCGGAGCCGTCGCGGCCGCAGAACGTGGCGTCGCTCTCGTAGCGACGGGAGCAGCTGGGGCAGATCTTCCCGAGGCTGCCGGCGAAGGCGGGGCCTCCCTCCCCGTCCGGCGCGCCCAGGGCCACCGGCAGCGGGACCAGCTCGTCGCCGTCGAAGGCGCAGAACTTCCGGCCGGCTTCGAAGGACCGCTTGCAGGTCGGGCAGGTCACGCCGGCGCCGCCGCCGCGGGCGATGGGATCCGTCGCCGGGATCAGCTCCCGCGCGTCGTGCGGGCAGAAGCGCAGGCCAGGGGCGTAGTCGCGGTGGCAGGCCGGGCAGACCAGCGCCGGCCCGCGCGGCTGCGCCGTCTCCAGGTCGCGCTGCGCGGCCTGCGGCAGCCCGCCCGGGCGGCCTTCAGCGCGGCGGGACTTGAGGTACGGGCGGACGGCGTACACGATCAGCGCGACGGCCAGCACGGCGACGATCACGAAGAGGGCGATCTCGACAGGCTGCATCGACCCGGGTCCTCGAAGCTAGCAAAACGCGATGTATCCGAGAAGGGGGTGCGTCACGGTCGCCCCCGGGAGGGGGTCCCCCTCACTGTCCTCTCATTGGGCTTTTTTCTTGTGCTTTTCGTTCATCGGCGCCGACTTGCCCAGCGACAGCTTGAGCACGGCCTGATCGACGGCCTGCTTGATGGCGTCCTTGATGACGTCATGCGTAGCGTCGGCCGTGTCGGCGGCCAGGCGCCGCTCGTTGACCTCGGCCTCCGTTCCGGACTGGCCGTCACCGCTGAAGGCGAGCTTGGCGTCCGGGATCGTGGTCCCGAAGACCGTGAGCTGCACCTCGACGGCCAGCTGCTTGTTGCGCCCCCCTGGCTTGGGATCCTTCAACTCTTGCTTGAGGCTCTCGATGCGCGCGGTGACGTCGAAGCCGCGGAGGTTCCGCTTCTTCAGCTCGGCCACCAGCCCCGAGCGATCCTGGCCCGGCCCCTGCTGGCCGACCGGACCGACGTCAGAGGCCCACTCGGGGCGCGAGGCCAGCTCCGCCTTGAGCGCCTCGCCCGCGAACGCCTTGGTGGCGGCGTCGATCTCGGGGCCGGCCTTCACGGGCTGAAGCTGGAAGTAATATTTCGGCGCGGCGACCGCCCCCCGCGCGACGAGCAGAGGGACTGCCGCCCAGAGGGCGATGAGCGTCCACCGGCCAAGGCGCTGCATGTGGCTTATAGTGCGCCGATGGTCGACCCCTCCCCAAATAAAAAGGACCGCGTCACGCTGGTGGTGGCGCTGACGCTGGCGGGGTTGACGCTCGGCGGGATCTTCGCGATCTTCGCGTCGCCATTGCGCGCGCTGCTTGCCAGGTGACGGCCGTTTTTGCAAATGCCTGCCGGTTCTTGACCTGCGCGATCGTCGAGAATAACGTCGGCGAGCCGCGTTCGACACATGCATGTTCGATACCTCCCGAGGGTCCATGATCAAGCTGACGCTGACTGAGAAGGGCGGCGAGCCGAAGCTGCTCACGTTCGACAAGGACGAGATCACGATCGGGCGCGTCTCGGGGAACGACATCGTGCTCGCCAAGGGGAACGTGTCCAAACGCCATTCGCGCTTCACGGCGCGCTCGGGCGGCCAGATCGAGGTAGCCGACCTCAAGAGCACCAACGGCACCTACGTGAACGGCCGCAAGATCGCTGCGCCGACCGTCCTGGCCGCCAGCGACCGGGTCTACGTGGGCGACTTCCTGATCACCGTGGATCTGGGCGGCGCGGCGGCGCACGAGGATCTGGGCGAGGACGGCGTCGGACAGGAGAGCGGCAGGCACGACGACGGCCGGCACGGCAGCTCGTCCCGCCGGCTGCCGGTGCCCCCACCCCCTCCCCCGCCTCGCGGCACCGGCTCGCGCTCGGCCCCCTTGCCCTCGGACGAAGAGTCCGCCAGCGGCGGGTACGGCGACGAGGACGACGATCTCGGGCTGGCGGCGCGGCCTCCCCGCTCCGGCCGGATGCCGCTCCCCCCGCCCCCGCCACCCCGCCGGCCGCCGACGCCGCTGGGCAGCCGATCGCTCGACCACCTGCAAGAACGAGAGGACGACAGCCTGGATCTGCCGCCGGCCCCGGCCGCGGAGGAGGACACGGGCAGCGTGGGCCTGTTCGCGCACAGCCGCCCGGTCGACGAAGAGGTCAGCCGGCGCGTCGCGATCGGCCGCCCGGGCGCCGCTGCCGCGCCGGCCGCGCCCGCGTTCGCAGCCGCGCCCGCGGCTGCGACGGGCCCGGTGGGGGGCACCACCGACGTCGGCAGCGCGGCCGGGCTCGACGCGCTGCTGGCCGACGGCTCCGTGCGCCAGATCCTGATCACGGCGCCCGACGCGGCGCTGGTCGATCGCGGCTCCGGCCTGGCGCTGCACGGCGCCGGTCTGGGGGACCCGAACGCGGTGGCGGACGCGCTCTGGCGGCTGGCCAACACCGCCTTTCCGCCGCCGGCTCCCGACAACCCGGTCGTGGATGTCCGGTTGCCGGACGGGACGCGGTTCTCGGCCGCGTTTCCGCCCGCCTCGCCAGGGGGCGTGGTCGCGTCGATCCGTCGTCCGACGATCGTCGAGCGGACGCTGGCCGACCTGTTGCCCGTGGCCAGCCGCGACGCCGAGCCTTTGCTGGCCGGCGTGATCGCCGCGCGCCGGAACCTGCTGCTGACCGGCGACCCGGGCGCCCTGGCGCACGCGCTGGGCGCAGCCGCGGCCGCGATCCCGGCCGATCGGCGGGTGGTTGCGATCGGCGCCGGCCAGCCGCGTTCGCGCGGTGGCTGGATCGACCTGGCTCCGTCGGCCGACGCCGCCGGGCTGGTGCGCGTGGCGGCCGGCTTCCGCGCCGAGCACCTGGTCGTGGGCGAGCTGGCGGGCCCCGAGGCCGGCGAGCTGGCGCTGCTGGCCGCTCGCGGTCACGACGGGCTGATCGTCGCGCTGGCGGGCCGATCGCCCGCCGAGGCGCTGTCGCACCTGGGCGCGCTGGTGGCGCTGGGCCTGGGCAGCTCGACCGCCTCGACGCCACTGGCGGCGTCGGCGTTCGATCTGGTCGTGCAGGTCATCGCGGTCGGCGAAGGCGATGCCCGGATCGTCGAGATCGCGGAGCCCGTCCTGGGCGCGGCCGGGATCGAAGCGTCGCCGGTGCTCGCCTACGCGGGCGACCACCGAGACTCCGGCAGCGGCAGGCTGCAAGGACGGGGCGTCTCCGCGCGGCTGGCCGGCGCGCTGGCCGCCGCCGGGCAGCCGTTGCCGCCGGCGCTCGTCGGCACTTGAGTCGGCGCGGCGGGCGCCGCGAATCGCCGGCGACCACCTTCTTCGACTACTTCCGGAGCGCGCTCGCGCGGCTCCCGGCGGGCCTGATCCGCGTGGGGGGGCCGGCATCCGCCGGCGATCTGGCGGCGGCGGAAGCGGCGCTGGGCGCCTCGCTCCCCGCCGACTATGCGGCGTTCCTGCGCTCGTTCGACGGCGCCGATCTCTTCCAGGAGACGATCGTCATCGCGGGCGTCGGTCCAGAGGCGCCGCTGCGGCTGCAGGAGCTCGCCTCGAACGCGAGTGATGGGTTGATGTTCGCCACCGGCTCCGAGGACGAGCTGTACGCGCTGGCGACCGACGGCCGCGTCGTCCGCCAGGACGCGGGCTCCGACGAACGAACCGTGGCCGGCAGCGGCTTCGGGCGCTGGCTGGACGCGACGGTCGCCGCCCAGCAGGTGCTGTTCGGCCCCGACGGCGAATACGCCCCCGACGTGTTCGATCCCAGCGGCGAGGAGGTGACCCCGCTGATCGCGCTGCGCCAGGCCGAGCGGGCGCTGAAGCAGGACCCGGGCGCCGCGGTCTGGGCCCGGGCGCAAGGGACGGCGCTGATGCGCTTGCGCCGGCCGGAAGCGGCGGCCGAGGCGCTGGAGAGCGCCGCGGAGCTCGACGCCGGCAACCCGTGGGGCTGGTTCGATCTGGGCCGGGCCTGCCTCGAGGCGGGGGACGGCGCGCGCGCCTCGGCGGCCTTCGAGCGGGGTGCCGGGCTGGAGCCCGGGACGGGCGGGGCCATGCTCCTGGCCTGGGCCGCGCGCGCCCGCGGCGGCGAGGCCGGCCGCGCCCTGGCCAGCCAGGCCCTGCGGCGCGACCCCGGCCTGGCGGCGTCGCTGGCGCGGGCGATCGACACGGCCGCCGCCGAGGGGGACGACGCCGCCCGGCTGGAGACCACTGCGCTCCTGGCGGCGATCGCGCCGGAGCAAGTCCCGCCGGCGCGGATCCGCCTGGCGGTCATCGACAGCTCCGGGGACGGCCCAGCGGAGGCTGCGGCTAGGGGACCGAAGTCTCCGACACGCTCACCAGGTCCCCCGCGGCGTCCGCGCCGCGCAGGACCGCGGCGATCCGGCGCGCCCCCGCGGGGACGCTGACCGAGGCGGCCGTCTCGCTGACGGGCACGGTCGCGAAGGCCCGCCGGTTGCCCGCGCCGTCGTCGGCGTAGAGGCGAACCTCGCCGGCCGCCAGCGCTCCCCGCACGCCCGACACCGACACGGTGGCGGCCCCAGCGGTCGCCTCCAGGTGAATCTCGGCGCGGAACAGGTGATCGATCAGGCCGGTCGCATAGCCGCCGATCTCGGGCAGCAGGGCCTGCGCGGTGTCGCGGTAGACGGCGGCATCCAGGAAGAACTTCACGCGACCGGGCACGCGCAGGTAGCCGAACAGCCGGCGGCGCCGGGGGGGCAGGCTGGCGCCCGACGCAGCCGGTTCGGGCGGGGCGTAGGCGTACTGGATGTCACCCATGCCGGTCAGGCTCAAGTGGGGTACCCCGGGCAGGCCGTAGGGGAGCGACTCCCGCGCGTCCTGCATCACCTCGGCGGGCGTCGTCTGGCGGTCGACCACCACCTCGGCCGGCACGGTCCCGTCCGAGAAGAAGCGACGCTGGGTGCGGTCGGCCAGCCCCTGCGCGTCGGCCGCCGTGATGTAGGCCATCGCGCTGGGGCGGTCGAGC
>DATJWP010000159.1:0-36813 GCA_035578045.1 Polyangia bacterium
ACGGCCGCGCGAAACCGGATCCCCACTCCTTTATCCTCGCCCCGAAGGGCGAGGACAGCCGGCTTCAGCCCGCCGACGGGTGACCCCCGTTCACCAATCGATCAAAACCACTGTGGCGAACTAGTACGTATTGAAGTACGCCGACATCGTCTGGCCGGCGGTGATCTGGAAGCAGTAGCCGCCGGCGACCTTGGCGGGCGCGGTCATGCCTGCCCCGTTGCAGGTCCAGACCTTGGTGTTCACCGTCAGCGTTCGCGGCGAGGTGAAGTTGCCGCAGACGATGCCCGAGATGTTCGCGGTCGTCTCGTAGCAAGCGGCGGCGGTTCCGATGTTGTTGGCGTTGAACGCGGCGGTCTTGAATTCCGTGGGGTCGTCGCAGAGCCCGGCGCATGGGCCGCTGGCGCCGGCTGCTCCGCCCGCGCCCGCGCCGCCACCACCTGCCGCGCCTCCCGCGCCTGCCATACCGCCGGCTCCCGCTGCGCCGCCACCGCCTGCCTGTCCGGCCGCTCCGCTCGCGCCGCCGCCACCGGCCTGTCCGGCGGCCCCCGCGGCGCCGCCACCTCCGGCCTGTCCTCCGGCGCCCGGACCACCGGCGCCGCCGGCCGCGCCCGCAGCGCCGCCGGCCCCGCCTCCGCCGCTCCCCCCGCCCGCGCCGCGGCCACCAATTCCGGAACCCGCAGCGCCGCCGCTGCCCGCGGCGCCTTGTCCCGCGGTGCCCCCGGTCCCGCCGGTGCCCGAACCGCCGGTTCCCCCGGTGGCAGGCTGGCCGGCCGCGCCGCCCGTTCCGGGGACGCCGCCGGTTGCTGGAGATCCGGCCTGCCCGCCCGTCCCCGGCAGCGTGCCGCCGGTGCCGCCGGTTTCTTCGCCGGGCGCCTGCATCCCGCTGTTGGCGCAGCCGTAACCGACGAGGAGCGCCAGGAGGCCGAGGCCGGCAATCGCGCGCGGAAAACTGGAGTTCTGACGGGATCGGGAGGCGGACTCTTTACTGATCTTGGAAGCTAGGCTCATGTCGGGTCGGCTCGGTCGACCGCGAGGTCGGCCGCGAAATTAGGTGCGTCCGTTAATGTTCCGGTCCTGAGTGGCGCCAGTTTAGCGAAGTCGCCTTCGTCTGAACAGGACCAGAACGAGCCAGGGCATGACCCCGATGCCGCCCAGCGGCGAACCTCCGGCCGTCGCGCACGAGCAGCCGCCACCTGACGCGCCGTCCCCGCCCGCCGACCCGTCAGGGGATCCGGTCTGGCCGCCGGTCGTCGTGAAGCCGCCGGTTCCGGTCGCCACGCTTCCCCCGGTTCCGGCGGGCGCTCCGGCCGTTCCGCCGCTGCCGCCGCCCGTTCCGGGGCGTCCGGCGGCTCCCGCCGCTCCGCCGTGCCCGCCCATCGCCGTGCCGCCAGCCCCTGCCCGCCCGCCGGTCGCGCCAGTCCCACCGCTGCCGCCACCGGTCCCCGGGCTGCCGCCGCTGCCCCCGCCGCCGGTCGCCCCGCCGGTCGCGCCGTACTCGAACGCGCCCAGGTCGGGCGCCTTGCCGACGTACGTGAAGCCGATGTCCATCCCCTTGTCGATGAGGTCGCTGTCCGCCGCCAGCCGCAGGAACGGCAGCACGGGCAGGCTGCCGTCGGCCTGGCGCGCGCTGGCCATGCCGGCGAAGCAGGTCATGTCGTCGGGCGGACAGCACGGCGTGCCGCCCGGGGCGAACGGCGCCGGGCACGACGCCGGCGGCTGGAACGCGACGCTCTGGAAATCGGCGTCGCTGACCGTCACGCCCAGGCTGGAGTCCCACGAGTTGAACATGTCGCTGATCGGCCCGCCGTTGCTCAGGTCGGCCGTCAGGGCCTTGCGGTTGTTGCTGTAGGCCAGGTTGTTGCGCAGGATGCCGACCGACGTGGTGGTCGTGCCGTCCAGGCCCAGCATGTCGATCTGCGTGCCGTTGTTGAACGACGTGTTGTTGTAGAAGTACGGCGACACGTTCGAGTGGTTCGCGTACAGGCCGTTGGCCTTGTTGTAGAAGGCGACGTTGAACTGGATCACGTGCTGCGGGGTGGGGTTGGGGACGTTGGTCTGCGGGTCGCCGTAGCCGCCCCCCTTGAACCCGTTGCCGTTGCCGTCCGCCAGCGAGACCGGCGCGCCGTTGCCGACCGCGTCGGGCTTGTACCCCGAGTACCAGGCCCACGAGCTCTCCACGGTGCAGGCCTCGGTCGCGTTGATGAAGTCCCAGGCGTCGTCGCTGTTCCACCAGGCCCGGCAGCCGCGGAACACGTTGCCGCTGTCGCCGGCGCGGTTGGGGTGGCACCCGAAGCCGTCGGCGCTCTGTCCGTCGCCGTTCGACGTCATGGTGTCCTCGTTCTCGTGCGAGTCGCAGTTGAGGAACAGGTTGTTGCCGCCGCGCTGGATGAAGAAGCCAGGCCCGTTGTTGTGGTGCGCGTCCAGCATCTCGAACGTGTTGTTGCTGCCGCCGTACACGTAGACGCACCAGGACTCGTGGTTCAGGTTGTTGAGCTGCAGCGTCCCGGTCAGCTCGAGCCCCTTGAGGTGCAGCCAGCTCGCCTCGACCCGGACGCCGGCCTGGCGGCAGTTGTACTTGCTGGTGTCGGTGATGCCCGAGAAGTCGAACACCGGCTTCTCGTTCGGGTAGGCGAAGTAGTTGATCGGGTTCCCCGACGTGCCGCTCTTGGTCAGCACCACGGCGTTCACGGTGTCGGACGTGCTGCCGCAGGTCGCCGTGGCGGCGGTGTACTTGTAGCGGCCGCCGCGGAAGTAGACGGTGTCGCCCGCGGCCGCGACGCTCTGCGCCTTGGCCCACGAGCCGAACGGCGCCGACATCGTGCCGGCGTTGCTGTCGCTGCCGTCGGTCGCGACGTAGTAGGTGTTGGCGGCGGTGGCGGCGCGTGCCAGCAACAGGCCGCCTGCCACCAGCGCGAACCGAGCGGTGAGCATCACCCTCTGGAAAGGGGCCCCGGCCGCCGAACTAGTGCGCGGCCTGCCAGTTCTTGACCAGGGTGCCGAAGTCGGTCAGCTGGGTGAGTCCGCCATCCTTGAACATGCTGGGCGTCCAGCCGTTGTCGGTCACCCAGGCGGTCCAGCTGGCGCCGTCGCCGTCCACCACGGTCTGGAAGTCGCTGCCCCACGTGGCCGAGGTGGTGTCGTCCACGCTGGTGCCGCTGGTGACGACCGTGTAGCCCCACTCGCTGATGAACACCGGCACCTTCGAGGTCGCGGTGGCCAGCTGACTCATGAACGTGCTGTTCCAGTTGCCGGGGTAGACGTGGGCCGTGTACATCAGGTTGGTGCCGGTGGGCGGGTTGCTCGCGGCGTCGCCCGGGTGCTGGTCATAGCTGGTCGACGGGACGATGATGATGTTGTTGGGCGCCGCCGCCCGGATCAGGTTGATCCAGCCCTGCACGACGGGCTTCAGCGTGGCCCAGTTCGCCGAGCCGTCGATCGGCTCGTTGAACGGTTCGTAGAGCACGTTGCTGTAGCCGGCGTACTGCGGCGCCACGTCGGTCCAGAACGTGGTGGCGTCGGCCGCCGAGGTGCCGCTGGTCGCGTTGTCGATCTGGTGGTGATCGATGATCACGTACAGCCCCTTGCTGGTCGCGTAGTCGACCGCCGGCTTGAGAACCTTGCTGTCGTAGTCGCTTGCGCTCAGTGGCGCCGTCACGGTGCAACTGGCCGACGGTCCGGTGCCGACGGGGTAGGGGACGGCCGAGCAGTAGGGATAGCCGCCGTTGTAGTCGATCTTCGGATAGACCGGCAGCCGGACCACGTCCCCCTGCACGCCCGCCGCGATCACCTTGTCGATGCGCGCGGTGATGCCGCTGGCGCTGTTGTTCGCGCCGGCATAGAGGGAGCCGATGTCGATCAGCGAGGCGCCGCGCAGGACGATCGTCTTGCCGGTCGGGTCCTGCAGCTTGTTGCCGTTGACGGTCAGGGCCGGCGGCCCGCTGGTCCCCCCGGTCGCTCCACTGCTGCCGCTGGTTCCGCCCGTGCCGGCCGCACCTCCCGTGCCGGCCACGCCGCCCGTGCCGGTCGCGCCACCCGTGCTGGTCGTGCCGGCCAGTCCGGAGCCGCCGCTGCCGCCCCCCGTGCCCGGCGTCCCGCCTGTGGCGGGGGCGCCGCCCGTGGCCGAGGTCCCGCCGGTGGCGGGGCTGCCCCCGCTACCGCCCGAGCCCGAGCCGGAGCCGCAGCCTGCCAGGCAGGCGAGCGCGACAGAGAGTGGGCCGATAAGCGAACGAATTGCCTTCATGCTCGACCTCGCAGACAGATAAGCCCGCCACCTTATCACTACCGGCGCCTTCAGGGGGCAGCGTCGGTGAACGTGACGGTCGCGCCCGCGTCGAGGGTGAAGGGAAAGATCCTGCCGTCGCGCCAGGCGACCGTGAACGTGGTCGGCGCCGAATTCTGGTTGTACGCGACCAGGACGTCGGTTTCGTCCTGGTTCACGAAGGCCTGGGCCAGGATTCCCGCCCCGTCGGTCGACGCGACCCGACGCGCCCCGGGCGCGATGAACTTCGAGAACTGCGCCAGCTCGTAATAGTTGATCGTGTAGCTGGTGGTGCCCGCCGTGGGATCGATCGTGACCAGGGCGGTGCAGCCCGGACATCCGTTTCCCTGTTTGGGCTGGCCGTTCGGGTCCAGGGCCAGGTTCCAGAGCAGGGCGCCGCTGGCCCAGTTCCGGGTCGCGCTCAGGACCTGCTGCGTCGCATCGCCCGCGATGCCCGCCGGGCCCGTCGAGCACTCGGTCATGTAGATCGGCTTGTCGGGCTGGTCGGCGTGGATGTCGCTCGCTTCGTCCAGGCCGAAGTAGCAGTGCCACGCGGTTCCGTCGATCACGCCGCCCGCCGGACTGGACCAGAAGATCTGCGCGTACGCCCGTTCGGCGCCCACGTCGTCGCCCGCCAGGATCCCGACGCTGCCCACGCCGCCGGCCGCCATGGCGGGCGCGAGATCGTCGGACACGAAGGCCGCCTCGGCGTCCGCCGGGAACAGCATGCCGGGAAAGCTGTCCGGCACCGAGCTCGGCTCGTTCTGCGGCGTGACGGCCCAGACGTTGACGCCCTTTTGCCGGTAGTCCTGCAGGAAGCGGACGAAGTACTGCGCCAGCGCGGGGCCGGCTCCGTCGCTCAACCCCCCCGCCTGGCCGCCCGCGGTGCCGAGCATGCTGCCGTTGGTCTTCATCCAGGCGGGCGGGCTCCACGGATTGGCCAGCAGCTTCATCTGCGGGTTGATTCCCTGGGCCGCCCGGATGACCGGAATGACGTAGTCATCGTCGTGGGCGGTGCTGAACGCGACCAGCGTCGGGTCGGCGGCGCCATCGTCGTACGAATAGCTGCAGGAACAGGCCGTGAAGTCCGAGGCGCCCATCGGAACCCGCATGAACGACAGCCCGATCCCCTGGGGGCGCGAGAACAGATCGGACAGCACCTGGTCGCGCGCCGACGGGTCTAGCCCATTCCAGAGCAGCGAAGTCGAGCTGTCCGTGAACGCCGCGCCAAATCCGTCGATCGACTGCAGCGGGGTGCGGTCGTCGAACGTGATCGTGGCCGGATCGGTGCCGCCGAACGTGACGTCCGCCTGCCGCGTGAGCTGGTTTCGCAGATCGGGTGTGGTCATCCAGACGGTGAGGTTTCGTGACGGTCCGTGGTCGGGGGAGCCACAGGCGGCCAGCCCCAGCACCACGGCCAGCAGGATCTGCACGCCTCGCGCGTACGAACCGCAGGCGCTGCGCGATTCCTGGCGCGGAAGTCCCTGTAACGCTGGCATGCGGCGTGCTCTGTTCCGGGGCTGGAGGAGGGGCGCGATGAAGTGCAAAGACATTATGAACACGAATCTCGAGTGGCTGGGCGAGAAGGACACCATCCAGGCGGCGGCCTCGAAGATGGCAGAGACGGGGCTGGGTTTCCTGCCGATCTGCGACAGTCGCATGCGCCCGATCGGCGTGGTCACCGATCGCGATCTGACCGTGCGCGCGCTGGCCGGTCGGCTGGACGCCAGGACCACGACGGCCGCCATGGTGATGAGCGCGCCGGTGTTGACCTGCCTGGCCGCCAATGACCTGAAAGACGCCGAAGAACTGATGGCGCAGCAACAGAAGTCCCGCATCGCGGTGACCGACGCGGAGGGGGTTCTGGTCGGCGTGATCAGCCTGGCCGATCTGGTCGAACGGACCTCGCGGAACCAGGCGTGGCCCACCGTCAGGGCCGTTCTCTGGCGCGAGGCGCTGGGTGCCCGGGGCGGCGCGCCGGCCTGGCAGCCGCTGCTGAAGGACGATCCCAGCGCGCGCGAGCAGCCGCTGCCGTCCGATGACGCGCGGGCCCGGCCGACCGTCTTCACCGGCGGCGAGCACAGCGCGCCGACCAAGGAATTTCCCTGAGCGCCGGATCGGGGCTCGAAGGGTCGACCATCACAGTCTGCCGAAACGGGCTCTGCATGAGCGGGACGCCGGCCTGGATCGACGTGAGCGACCCCGCGGGCTGGCAGAACGCGAGCATCGGTTTCACCGGGGCGATCAACGGCGAGGGCTCGATCGCGGTGACACCCGACGGCCGCGCGACGCTGGATCTCACCGCCTGGGTGGACAACGACGCCGCGCGGGACGGCGATCAGTACCAGGTGCAGGTGGTGGACGCGGGAGGGACCGCGGTCATCGATTTTTCGCGCAACGTCCGATACACGCGCCAGGACATCTGCTCGTCCACCTGTTACAACGGCACCATCGAGGTGTGGCCGTCGTCGGCCAGCGGCCTGACGTGCACGGCGCCGTGCTGGCCAACGGAGACCACTACACGGTGACCGTCACGGACCAGGACCAGAACGTCCTGGCCGCGGTCGATCAGCAAGTCACGTACGGGGAGACGTTCCCCGACGGCCCCGCCTGCGACGCCTTCCCGACCCGAACTGTCACACTCGGTCAGTAGAAACCGCACGCGCCCTGCAAAGCGCCAGCGCGGACTGCGTCTTACAATCGACGAGGCACCATGATTGGCTGCCGGATCGTCGGGGTGGGGCAGCCGCTGGCTGGGGACGACGGCGCGGGGCCGGCCGTGATCGCGTGGCTGCGCTCGATCGCGCTGCCCGCCGGCGTTCACGCGCACACAGTCCCGGAACTCTGCGCGTTGATCCCGCTGCTCGATGGGCCTGGCGCCCTGCCGCTGGTGGTGGTCGACGCGGTGCTGGCGCACCCGCCGGGGCAGGTCACCGAGCTCTCGCCCTGGGAGATCGCGGCCCGATCGCTGGAGTCGGTCTCCGGTCAGGGGATGTCGGTAGGTCAGGCGCTGGCGCTGGCGGACGCCAGGCGTCCGGCCGGAGTCGCCCCTCCGGACGTTCAGCTGGTGGCGATCAGCATCGTGCGCCCGCGACCGGGGGACCGGACGCTGTCCCCGGTCGTCGCGGCGGCGGTGCCGCTGGCCGCCGATCTGGCGTTGGCCCTGGCCATGCAGGCCATGCAACCGGTTCCCCTGGATCTGTGATCGCCGTGGCGGCGGTCGTCAGGCATTGACGTAACTGCGGCTACCGGTTCGCTTCGTTGAAGTGTGGCTCTTCCGATCGGCATCGCTGTCCTTATCAAAGTAAAGGTGCACAACCTCCTCGCTGCTCGGTATCCAGCCTCACAGCAGGAGCCGTCGCAGATTGTGCGCGGCGCCGCCGAGACGGCGCAGCCGTTGCGGGGATCGGACGGCCGGATCGGCGCGGTGCCGCATCCGCCGGATGGCACGAGCACTGCACGCGTCAGCCTGCCGGGAGGCCCACATGAAGCGCCGTCACAGAGGAACGAGCCAACCATGACGGTCCCGATGGTCGCCACGGAGGTCGTCCGCGAGCGCCTTCCGACCGCCGAGTCGGAGCCTCCAGTGCCCCGGCTTCCTCTGTCCGTGATCCGCGAGATGCTGGTGATGCTCGATAGCCTGACCATCGCCGGGCAGCGTCACCTGATGGAGAAGGTCGTCCACTTCGTGGAAGAGCAGGTGCCGCGGCTGTCGGCGTCGGTCAGCCGCCGCAACCACGCAGCGGTCGGTACGATCCTGGATGGCCTTCGCCGCGAGTCCGATCGCCTGGTTCCTGACGTCGCGGTCTTCAGCCAGGGCGCCGAGAGCCTGCTCGCGCTGCTGGCTGCTCTGGAATAACATCAGCGCTTCGCGCGCTTGAATCCGCCGCAGCAACAACACCTGACCAGCCGGGGCGGCTGGTTGCGGGCAGCCGTCCTGGGGGCCAACGACGGCGTGGTCTCCATCGCCAGCATGATCGTGGGGGTGGCTTCGGCTTCGGTGACCCCTCGGGCGGTGGTGGTCTCCGGAATCGCCGGTCTGGCCGCCGGGGCGATGTCGATGGCCGTGGGCGAGTACGTCTCGGTCAGCTCGCAGCGCGACGTCGAGGAAGCCGACGTCGAGCTCGAGCGCCGGCACCTGCAGGAGAACCCCGAGTACGAGCTGGAGGAGCTGACCAACATCTATGTCGAGCGCGGCCTGGACCGGGACCTGGCGCGCAAGGTGGCCGAGCAGCTAAGCGCGCGCGATCTCTTGCGGACCCACCTGCGGGACGAGCTGGGTTTCAGCGACGCTCACCGCGCCCGGCCGCTGCAGGCGGCGCTGGTCTCCGCGGCCAGCTTCGCCTCGCTGGCGATCTGCCCGATCGTCGGCTTTGTGCTGGCGCCGACCAGGGTGCGGGTCGAGACGGTCGCGGCCGTCTCTCTGGCGGCGCTGGCCGCCCTGGGCGCCCTGGGGGCCGGGCTGGGCGGCGCCCCCCGCCTGCGCGGCGCCGTGCGCGTCCTGGTGGGCGGCGGCCTGGCCATGGCGGCGAGCGCGGCCATCGGCCGCTTCCTGGGCCTGGTCGGGCTGTAGGCTGGGCGGAGGGGACCGGACCTCACCCGGCACCTGCGGTGCCGACCTCTCCGGCTTCGCCAGAGAGGTGCAGATCCGCGCTCTCGGCGAAGCGGCGAGGCGAGCCCATCCCTCCGATCCGCGCCTCTCCGCGAAGCGGGGAGGCCGACGAGCCGGAGGCTCGGCGGGAGGGGTCCGGTCCGTCAGTCCGCGCCTCTCCGCGAAGCGGGGAGGCCGGCCGGAGGCTCGGCGGGAGGGGTCCGTCTGTCAGTCCGCGCCTCTCCGCGAAGCGGGGAGGCCGGCGAGCCGGAGGCTCGGCGGGAGGGGTCCGGTCCGGACCTCCCTAGAAATAAAAGACGAGCTCGCCTGTCGCCTGGGCGTAGCTGCCGGCGGTTTCGGCGCCGAAGCGCAGGGCGAGCCAGCGGCTCAGCAGGACGGATTGCAGCGCCCGCGCGCGCAGCACCGGCCCGCGCTGGCCAAGAGCGTAGTAGATGCCGCGCGCGCCCAGCTCGAACCGCCAGTGGTCGCCGGCGCCGCCGGCCAGACGCGCCTCGCCGCCCAGGCCGGCGCGGTAGTCGTCGTCGCCAGCGAACGCGGGGCCGGCGCCCAGGTCGGTCTCGGCCAGCAACAGCAACGTCGCCGGGGACGCCCGCCCGAGCGAAAGCGAGATGCCGCTCCCCATGATCAGCCCGGCGTACAGGCATCGCCATCCGGCGTGCGACGATCCCGGTCGCTCGCAGCCGAGCTCCCGGGCGTTTTCGACGCCGAACCACACCTTCCATGACGTTCGCTTCACCCAGCTGTCGAATGGGCCGGCCGAGACGATGTCCAGTACATCGAAGCGGTCGAGCTCCACGCGCTCGAGCCGGTCCTCGAAGCGTAGGCGCAGCTCACCCATCTCCAGTCGGGCGTTGGCCGGATAGCCGCGCGGCGGGTCCAGGTCGTCGTGGATGGCCATCCGGATCGACAGCGTCTCGAATGGACCGCCCTGGTCGGCGACGCCGGCGCCCAGGCTGGCCCGCGTGGTGGCGTGCCCGGTTTCGGGCGCGGCGACGGCTGGGGCGACCACTGTCTCCTGTGGCGGCACCCCCAGCCGGCCGCGCGCCAGCAGGATCCGTCGCTCGCGCAGCCTGTACGTCTCGCCGGGGTCGGCCCGGTTGCCGCCGTGGAACCGCAGGTAGTCGATGGCGGCGTCCAGCACCAGCGCGTCGCGCGGCGGGTTGGAACCGATCGGCGGTGGCGCCGGCTCGGTTGCCCAGGCTCGGGCAGCTGCCGCTTCCCGGCGCGTCAGCCTCGCCTTGCGCCACTGCATGATGGCCAGCAGCGAGGGTCGGCCGCCGACGCGGCGGACCAACCCTGGCCAAGCCAGCAGCGCCCGCACGGTGTCGGAAGGGATGACGGCGCCGTGGAACTGATCGGTCAGGTGAAGGGACGGGTCGGCCGCTTCGAGCAGGGACAGCAGCTGATACGAGCAATTTCGCGTGAAAAAGAAGTAGTTGAACTGGGTCGACCGGGTCTCCCACGCGTGCGACACGAGTCGCCGGATCTGTTCGGGCGTCAGCGAGAGCTCGTACTCCCACAGGTCTCGGCTCTCGACGTTCGAGTACTCCTGGACCTTCATGTAGTACGGCACGACATAGAATCGCCCGGGGAACAGCCCGCTCAGTCCCTTGATCGCGTAGAGCGGTCCGTTGTCGGTGTCGGTATCGGCGGCGAAGTTGACGGCATAGTCGAGCAGCGGGTTCCCCTCGCCGGTCGAGCGCGAGAGCCGCAGGAAAGTGTGGCCGTACATCGAGGCCGGGCTATTGATGAACGCACTCGAGTAAACCAGGGTCGCGGCCTGGGCCGAGATCCCGGTCCGCCAGAAGTCCAGGTCGAGGCAGGTCGGGCGCGGCGCGCGCGACGGGTCGATCGCCAGCACGCTCCGCAGCCACTCCCACCGCGCGGGGAAGCGGCACTGGGCGTGCCGATCGCCGGCCGGGCCCGGCGCCATGAAGCCCCGCAACGACGCGATCAGCTCGGCTTCGGGGTCGCGCCGCCCCGCTGGGCCGGCCATGAAGAACCCCAGCCCGTCAGCTTCGCTCCTCCATCCGCCGCCGATTGTCCGGCGGTAGTGCAACAAGACCTGCCAGTCGCGCGTCTCGGCCAGGTGCTGGCGTCGGGCCTCTTGCACCAGCGCGTCGGCGTCCGGCAGACCGGTGGTCGCGAGCGTCGCCGCGGCGAGCAACCAGCGCGCCGCCGCGGCGACTCCGACCAGCAAAGGCTACTTGACCAGCGCGACGCTCTTCGGAGCGGGTGCGGTCTTCGTCGCGACGGCGGGGGTCAGCCGTCCCTCGGCGCGCGCCACGGCGCGCTCGTCACTGCAAGATCCGGCCAGGGCCGGATCTGCCTTCACCTGCGCCTTGACCCCCGCGAGCATCTCCATCGGCGAGGTCTTCTCGGTCGGCAAGATCGACTCGTACTTGGACTGCGTCATCCTGGCCAGCGCCGGCTTGGCGACATCCTCGCACCCGAGCAGCGTCGCAAACGAGGTCAGGAACTCTCCGCCGCCCGACGCCATGTTCCGCTTCAGGTCCTGGAAGTTCACCTCGGCGAAGGCCGCCTGTTCGCGCTGCGCCTTGATGATCCCGCCAGAGACGCAGTTCGACGTCCCCGAGGTGACGGCGAACGTCTGGACACCAATGTAGTTGGTGGTCCCCGCCAGGATCTGCGCTCCCGTCGTGTTGTCCTTGAACACCAGAGAACCCAGGCCGCATCCGGCCATTCCGTAACCCTGCGCATGCGCCGCCGAGGCTGCGAACAGCACCGCCCCCAGCAGCGTCCCACAAACTACCAGCTTTCTCATCCGTCCCTCCGTCGTGAACCTTCGCCGTCCGCGTCCGACGACCGCCGCGCGGATGGGACATCGTAAACGCGCGCCCAGGTCCTCACAAGGTCCCGGAAGATGCGGCGTTGCCTTACGGCTGCGAGGCCCGGCGCGCCTGCCAGGCCCATGCGTGCGAGACCATGGTGTCGAGCTCGTGATGGCGTGGGCGCCAGCCCAGCAGCTCCGAGGCCTTGGTCGGGTCGGCCACCAGCACCGGCGGATCGCCGGGCCGCCGCGGCGCGATCGCGCGCGGGACCGCGCGCTGCGAGACCCGCTCGATCGACGCAACCACCTCGGCGACGGAATGCCCGCGCCCCGTGCCGAGGTTGGCCGCGAAGCTGCCCAGCCCGCTCTGCAGGTGGCGCACCGCCAGCAAGTGCGCGTCGGCCAGGTCCAGCACGTGGACATAGTCGCGAACGGCGGTGCCGTCCGGGGTCGGGTAGTCGTTGCCGAAGACCTGCAACGGCCCGCGCGCGCCCAGCGCCGCCGCGATCGCCAGCGGGATCAGGTGGCTCTCGGGCCCGTGCGCCTCGCCGATCAACCCCTCTGGATCGCCCCCGGCCGCGTTGAAGTAGCGCAGCGCCGCCCAGCGCAACCCGTGCGCCGTCTCGTAGGCCGCCAGGGTGCGCTCGACGCCCAGCTTGCTCTCGCCGTACGGGTTGATCGGCGACAGCGGGTGGTCCTCGCGGATCGGGACGTGCACCGGGACGCCGTAGACGGCGGCGGTCGACGAGAACACGATGTCGCGCACCCCCGTCTCGACCATCGCGTCCAGCAGGTTCAACGTGTTGAACAGGTTGCCGCGCAGGTACTTGCTGGGGTTCCGCACCGACTCGCCGACTTCGATGAACCCGGCGAACTGCATGACCGCCTTCACGTCGTGGCGGCGGATCGCCGCGGCGATCGAGGCCTGATCGGCCAGGTCGCCCCGCTCGAAGACGCCCCAGCGCAGGGCCCACTCGTGGCCGGAGCTGAGGTTGTCGAACACGACGGGGGTCAGGCCGGCCTCGGCGGCCACCTTGGCGGTGTGACTACCGATGAACCCCGCGCCGCCGACGATGAGGATGGAGGACATGATCCCTATGCATATACCGTCAGGTGGGAGCGCGCAGCTTGCGGCGCTCGAAAAGAAAGGCGCTGCGGTGGGTCTCGGCCGTCATCTGCTTCACCTTGCGCTTCAGGGACGCCGCCATCTGGGCCAGGGCCCCGGGGTGGTCGGCGGTCTGCACCGACTCGCTCGGGACCGCCGCCACGCTGAGCGTCACCAGCGGGACCAGCACCTGGCTGCCCCGCCGGTCGGTGGCCAGGAAGGCGCCGCGCTCGATGTCGTCGGGCACGAACAGCTCCAGCTTGGCGGTGTCGAACTCGCCGCAGAGCTCGCCGATCCGATCGGGATCGATCAATGTGGGGGAGACGATCACGAAGTCGTCGCCGCCGATGTGCCCCAGCCGCGCCTCGGGCGACAGGCCCGGCAGCACGCGGGCCAGCACGCGCGCCAGGCAGCGGATCATCTCGTCGCCACGCAAGAACCCGTAACAGTCGTTGTACTCCTTGAACCGATCGAGGTCGGCGTACAGCACGCAGGCGTCCGGGCGATCGAGCGCGCCCAGGATCCAGCGCTCGATGCTGCGGTTGCCGGGCAGGCCGGTCAGCGGGCTGGCCCCCTGCGCCGACTGCACCTCCAGCGCCGTCGACCGGATGATGAGCTGCCGGATCGTGACCGAGCCGACCAGGTTGCCGCTGGCGTCCACGACGATGACCGGGTCGTAGAGCTCTTCGGGCGATCGCTGCATCGCCAGCTTGGCCAGCGCGGTCACGCTGATCGAGCTCTCGACGATGAGGGGGGTCAGGCTGGCCAGGTCCTCGGCCGGCTTCCACTGAAACAGGTGATACCCGACGGGGCCGCCGGTCTTGGTGTAGTATTGCCGCCGCGTGATCAGGCCGACCGGCCGCTCGCCGCGCAGCATCACCAGGTGGTCCAGGGACGGGTCGCGGCGGAAGATGCGGTTGACGTCCTCGCCGCGCTTGTCGCGCTCGCGGATCGTGGCGCAGCGGATGGCCAGCGGACCGACCGTCTCGTTCAGGTCGACCTCGCGGTAGTTGAACTGGCGCATCATCCGGCGCAGCTCGGTGCGGGTTCCGTCGGCGACCTCGGCGGGGGCGGGCCCGGGGCGGGCGAACAGGAAGCCTTGCGCGAAGCGGATGCCCAGCCGCGCCAGCGTCTCCAGCTCTTCCCAGGTCTCGACCCCCTCGGCGATCAGCGCGGCGTCGACGCTGGCGGCGAAGGCGATCAACGACTTGACCAGGTGCTGCTTGTACGAATGGCGATGGATGTCGCGTGAGAGCGACATGTCCAGCTTCATGAAGTGCGGCGAGCAGGTGACCAGCGTGACCAGCCCCGAGTGCCCGGCCCCCAGATCGTCCAGCGCGATCTTGAACCCCAGCTCGACGTAGTGGCGGATCTGCTTCTCGAACGCGGCATAGTCGACGATCGACTCGCGCTCGGTTATCTCGATCACGAAGTTGCGCTGGTCCAGGCCCAGCGACGTCAGCTCGGCCTGCATGCCGGCGTCGTCGAGGAGCCCGTCGCCGATGATGCTGGGGCTGATGTTGATGAAGAAGTTGCGCGAACGCAGCACCGACGGGAAGCGCGCGATGGTCCGCAGCGCGACGCCGCGGCAGATCGACTCGAGCTGGGGCAGCAAGCCCAGGCGCTCGGCGCCCGCGAACAGATCGGCGGGGGAGATGGTCGTGTCGGGCGCGCGTGACAGGACCTCCCAGGCCACCACCGAGCCGTGATGCAGGTCCACGATCGGCTGGAAGTGCGGGGTGATCAGGTGGTTCTCGACGATCTCGCGGATCGCTTCCGGCGAGCAACCGGTCGCACCAGGCAGAGCCGCGTCGGTCGACAACTCCAAAACGGCCTATCGTAAACGGGGTCGTGTTTCCGCCACGCAACATCATTGCAAATGCGATCCAGAAAATGTCCGGCAGAGTGGGAGACGGAACGACAAATGTCATGGGTTTGACGTCGCGTGGCGCCATGATGGGCGGATGCCGATTCTGGGCGTCACTCTCACGGCCGCGGGCGAGCAGCATCTGCTCGCCCGGCCACCCCAGCTGCCGCTGGCGGACGTGCAATCCGCGCAGCTCGAGCCGGGACGTCCGCTGCGGTTGCTGGACAGTCGCGGCAAGTTGCTCGCCACCGGCGCCGCGGATCCCGAGAACGAGCTCCTTCGCGTCTGGTCGCACGGTGATGACGCGCACACGCCCGACGCTGAATTCATGCGCAGCCGCCTCCGTGATGCGCTCTCGCTGCGGCAGACGCTGGGGCTAGCGAAGGCCGAGTCGGCCTATCGGTTGGTGAACGGCGAGGGCGATGGTCTCTCGGGCCTGTCCGTCGATGTCTACGGTGCGTTCGCGGTCGTGAACGCGCTGTCGCGTGGCCTCCTGGGGCACGCGCGCCTGCTGGCCCAGTGCGCGCTCGAGATGCTTCCCCTGCGGGGCGCCGTGCTGAAGGCTCGCCTCAAGGGGAGCGGCAACACGCCGGAGCGGACGAAGGATGACGTGGTGGGCGAGACGCCGCCCGACAAGCTGATCGTTCACGAGAGCGGTGTCCCGTTCGAGCTGCACCTGCGCGGCGGCATCAACGTCGGCCTGTTCACCGACATGCGCGAGCACCGGGCCGGCCTGGCCCGCTTCGTGCGCGGCAAACGCGTCCTGAACACGTTCGCGTACACGGGCGCGCTGTCGGTCGCGGCGGCGCGCGCCGGCGCCGCGCTGGTCACCAGCGTCGACCTGGCCGCCGGCCCACTCGCCTGGGCGCGGGCCAACTTCGCGCTCTCTGGCCTTGACGCCACCGCGCACCGCTGGGAGGTGTCGGACGTGTTCCGCTTTCTCGAGGGCGAGCGCGCGCGTCGAAGCGCGCACGACGTGGTCATCCTGGACCCCCCCACCGTCTCGGGGGCGCGCGCGTCGCTGTGGGCGCAGAAGCGCGACTACCCCGAGCTGATCGCCGCCGCCTGCGCGGTCCTGCCCGAGCAGGGCGGCCACCTCTGGATCTCCTCGAACACGCACGGCGGGCCGACGGTGCTCAAGCACGTGACGGCTGGGCTGGCGCTGGCCCGGCGCGACGCGCAGATCCTCGAGCTGGGCGGCTTGCCGCCCGACTACCCGACGCCGCTCAACTGGCCCGCGGCGCGCTACCTGGAGGTCTGCCAGGTGCGCGCCGGCGCCTTGCATTAGGTGCACCGAAATCCGGACGCCTCCCCCTATCAACAGGTGGATGAACCCGGTATCCCGGCACGCGCGCGTCCTGAGCCTGCTGTGCGCCGTCATCGGAGCCGCCTGCTCCGGAACGGGTGGCGTGACGGTCTCGGGCACGGGCGGCTCGCCGGCGACGGGCGGCTCGCCGGCAACCGGTGGCTCGTCCGCGACCGGCGGCTCGCCGGCGACGGGCGGCTCGCCGGCAACCGGCGGCTCGCCGGCGACGGGCGGCTCGCCGGCAACCGGTGGCTCGTCCGCGACCGGCGGTGCGGGCGCGATGGGTGCCGCGGGCGCGGCAGGCTCGCCTGGCGCGGCAGGCTCGACTGGATCGATGGCGGTCATCCGCAACGACCAGTTCTGGAAGGACACCGCCGGTAACCCCATCTACTCGCAGGGCGGCGGAGTTCTGAAGGTGGGGGCGAAGTACTACTGGTACGGCGTCCAGTACGGCGGCGCGGCGACCTACGCGGCCAGTCCGACCAGCCAGAACTCGGACACCAGCTTCGTCGCGATCCCGGTCTACTCGTCCACCGACCTCGCGAGCTGGAAGCTGGAAGGCAACGCGCTGACCTATGCCAGCGTCGCGGCGAAGCTGACGATGACCAGCAGCACCTGGATCGGTCGGGTCGGCGCAGCCTACAACGCCACCTCCAACAAGGTCGTGATCGTCGGCCAGTACGAGGGGACGCCCGACACGCAGCAGTTCTTCGCCACCAGCGACACGCCGGTCGGCCCGTTCACCGTCGACCATGCGCAGCCGACCATCACGAACGTCGCCAACGGCAACTGCGGCGATCAGGCGGTGTTCAACGACGACGACGGCCAGTCGTACATCGTCTGCTCGAACCTGAGCGGCCGCAGCAACATCTACGTCATTCCGCTGCGCGCGGCGGACTTCCTGGAGGCGCAGCCCGCCACCCGCATCTACGCCGGGTCCGGGCGCGAGGGGAACGCCATGTTCAAGGCCGGTGGCCGCTACTACGCCTGCTCGTCGGACCTGCACGGCTGGAACGCGTCGCACACCTACTGCATCTCGGCGACGAACATCATGGGTCCCTACGGCGCCGAGGTCGTGATGGGGAATACCGACCTGGATTTCAGCCATGTCACGCAGACGGGGCTGTTCGTCACCGTCAAGGGGACCATCCAGGAGCTGGTGATCTTCGGCGGCGATCGCTGGAGCGACTTCGCCGGCAACGGCGTGGGCTACAACCAGTGGATGCCGCTGACGTTCGACGGCACGACGCCGGTCATGCAGTCGTTGAGCGAGTGGTCGATCGACGCCGCCGCCGGCACCTGGGCGGTCGGGCCCGGAAACAACTTCGTCCTCAACCCCAGCTTCGAGGCCGACCGTGTCGCCACCAACCCGCCGGCCGGCTGGACCACCACCGGCGGCGCCGACGTGACCGGCGCGCGCTCGGGCAACTTCGCCTGGCAGCTCTCCGGCGCGTCGACCGTCGATCAGAAGATCGCGATGCTCCCGAACGGCGCCTATACGCTGTCCGTCTGGGCCAAGGGCACGGCCAGCGGGACGCTCTACGCCAAGGGCTGCGGCGGCACCGACTCGATGGCGGCGCTGCCCACCGGCTCGTCGTGGACCAAGGCCTCCCTGGGCAGCATCGCGGTGACCGGCGGCCAGTGCGAGATCGGCGCCTCCGCCAGCAGCGGCACCACCACGCTGGACGACTTCACGTTCGCGAAGAACTGATTCACTTCACGCGACGAGACGCCTTGCCGCGCGCGGCGCCCGGCCGGCGGCGCGTCGGGTCGCGCGGGGGCTTGGCGCTCCCCTCCAGCGCGGCGCGCAGGCGCTGCACGACCACGGCGCCCGCGTCCGCGTCGCGGGACGCGAAGCGGACCAGCGTGTTCGACAGCGCCTCGCGCACGTCCGGGTGGCGCGCGCGGACGCACTCCGCCTCCAGCCAGCTCGCGCCCAGGTCATCGCGCGACAGGCTCGAGACCAGCGAGGCCAGCGTGCGGGGCAGGGCCAGCAGCAGGCGCCGTCGCGCGTCCGACCGCTCGGCGGCGCGCGGCGCGTCGGCGATGGCGTCGATGGCGCGCGTCAGGTAGTCCAGCAGCGCGCGGGGATCCGCCAGCGCCGCCAGGGTGCGCGGATCGGCGAACACCTCGACGACGACGGCCGCCGCGCCGAACTGGATCTCGCGATCCTCGAGCTCCAGCCAGTCGAGCGCCCGCCGGACCAGCTCGTCGGCGCGCCGTCCCTCCCGGCGCGCGGCGAACGACGTCAGCGCGTCCAGGGTTCCCAGGCGAATCGGGGTCCGCGGGTCGGCGGCCAGCTCCGCCAGCGCCGCCCAGGCCCGCCCCCGGTCTCCAACCCGAGCGGCGAGCATCGCGACCCAGCCGTGGGCCGCGGCGACCGGCAAGAAGACCCCGGGCTTGTCGGCCTCCGCGTCGGAGTCTCCCAGCAACGCCAGCAGCCGCGCCACCGTGTCCGGAGCCACCGGAGACGCGACCAGCTCGGCGCCGAAGGCCGCCGCCAGGCGCAGGTTCGGGCGGGGGCTGTCACCTCGGCCCAGGCGGGCCAGCAGATCCAGCAAGGGGGCCGGGCGACCGGCGAGCGCGGCGACCAGCGCGGCGCGCAGGGCTTCGTTGCGGAGACCTTCGTCGGCGGGAGAGGGGCACATTCGCGCGGCCGGGCAGTCTACAACGTGATAGGTCAGGGCGATGCCCTTGATGCCGACCGGAGATCTCCGCAGGAAGCTGCGCGCGCACGGACACGCCATGTCGCCGATCGTCCAGGTCGGCAAGGCCGGCGTGACCGACGGGCTGGTCAAGCAGGTGAACCAGGCCCTGGCCGATCACGAGCTCATCAAGGTGAAGGTCCTGGGCGAGTGCCCCCTCGATCGTCACGAGGTCGCCGATCGGCTGGACGAGGAGCCCGGCGTCGACTTGGTGCAGATCGTCGGGCGGGTGCTGCTGCTCTACAAGCGCCACCCCCAGAAGCCCCGCTATGAAGGGAAGCGCGCGGCAGAGACCGCGGTCAAGCGGACCAGCGCGCCACGATCGCGGTCCCGGCGCCCGGCTCGGTGACGAAGGTGAGCGCGATGTCCGCGCGCGCGGCCCGCTCCCTCATGTTCACCAGCCCGAACGAGTCCGGCGTGACCGCGTCCGGATCGAAGCCGATGCCGTCGTCGGTCACGACCAGCTGAACCGCGTTCCCGTCCACGAACGCGATCTCCACCTTGATGGTGGCCGCGTGGGCGTGCCGGGCCGCGTTCGTGAGCGCCTCGCGCGCGATGCTGACCAGGGCTGACTCGACGGGGGCGGGCAGGGCCAGGGACTCCCCCTCGGCCGCGACGTTGATCGACGCGCCGAAGTGCCGGCGCGTCCCCTCGGCGACGTGCCGGACGGCGCGGGTCAGGCCGCTGGCCGCGACAGCCGGGCGGAGCATGTTGAGCGAGCGCCGCGCGTACGCCAGGCTCTCGACCGCCAGCTCGCGCACCGTGTTGAGCGGCTTCTCGGCCTGCAGCCAGGACGGCCCCAGCCGCGCCTCCGCATCGGCCAGCTGCATCACGATGGTCGCCAGCCCCTGCGCCAGGGTGTCGTGAATCTCGCCCGCCAGCCGGTTGCGTTCGTTGGCGATCGCCGACTCGCGCTCGGCCTCGAGGATGCGCATCCGCTCGCGCTCCTCCTCCGCGCGCTTCCGATCGGTGATGTCGCGGGCCAGGGCCAGCGCCAGCGGGTGGTCCAGGTGACCCAGCGGCCGGATTCGCACCTCGACGGGGAACCTGGTCCCGTCCTTGCGCTGGTGAACCGTCTCGAACGTGATCGTCTGCAGGGCGTTCAGCTGGGTGCGGATCCGTGAGACCTCCTCGGTCCGAATCCCCGGATCGATGTCGAAAGGCCGCATCTGCAGCAGCTCCTCGCGCGTGTAGCCCAGGCTCTCGCAGGCCACCCGATTCATGTCGACGAACTTCTCGGTCTCCATGTCGCAGACGAACAGCGCGTCCCCCGCGTGATCGATGAAGGACCGGAACCGGGTCTCGGCGGCGCGCAGGTCCTCGGCGGCTCGCCTTTGCTCCGTGACGTCCTGGATCGTGCCGAACATTCGCCGGGCGTCGTCCCTGGCGGTCCCGCGGATGTGGACGACGCGGACTTCGCCTCCCGCCCGGGGCAGGCGGTGCTCGAAGTCGATCCCGGAGCCTCCGTTCAGGAGCTCTCCCGGCGGGAACCAGTCGCGAAACTCGGCGAACGTCGTCGGTCGCTGCTCGTCCGGGATCCCCAGGATGGCCGCGGCCTCGGGCGAGCAGGTGAACCGGTCGGTGCCGGCTTCCCACTCCCAGTGCCCGACGTGGGCGATCCGCTGGGCCTCGGCCAGGTGGGCTTCGCTCTGCCGCAAGCTCTGCAGGGTGGCGACGGCGCTGATGGCATCCCCCAGCCGGCGGCCGATCTCCTCGAAGAGGCGCACCTCTTGCGGCGTCCAGAGGCGGGGCGCCGAGCGGTGAGCCAGCGAGAAGTGGTACACGCGCTCGCTGCCCTGGAGCTTGGTGACCAGGCGCATCGCGATGGTCGACTGAAGCTGAAATCGATCGAGCGCGCAATCGACGACGGCATCCCCGGCGCCGCGGTGGAACTGCAGCGGACCGCAGGCCCCCTTGAGCGCCTCGTACATGGCGTCGTCCCCCTCGCCGACCGGCACCTGAACGCCGGAGGCGACCCGGCGGGTCGACCCGGGGCCCTGGCGGAAGGAAGAGACGGTCACCGAGATCACCGGCGGCGTCCCGGCGAACTGCGAGAGCGCAGCGACGTCGGGCTGAAAGACGTCCAGGACCACGTCGAGCACATCGAGCATCAGCCGCTCCGGATCGATCGTCCCCTGGATGACGCGGTTGACGCGGTCCATCGCCTCCAGGAACCGGACGTGGTCACGCCGATCCTGCTCGGCGCGCCGGCGATCGCTGATATCGCGGACGATCGACAGGTACCGCCCGCCGCCCTGCTGGAAGTGGCCCGAGCGGATCTCGACCGGGAAGGTGGTCCCGTCCTTGCGCCGCTGGCTGGTCTCGAAGGTCACGATCTCTCCGGCCAGCAGCCGTTGCGGCAGATCGGGGACCTGGCAGTCCTCGCCGACCATGAAGTCGGGCGTGCGCATCCCGACGAGCTCTTCCCGGCTGTACCCCAGGCTCTCCCAGGCCCGGCGATTGGCGTCCAGGACCGTCAGCTGCTCGTCCAGCAGGAAGAAGCCGTCGGTCGCGTGTTCGACGAAGGTGCGGAACCGCGCCTCGCTGGCCTTGAGCGCGTCCTCCGCCCGCCGGAGCTCGGTGACCATCATCGACGTGCCGAACATCCGCCTGGGGTTTCCGGCCTCGTCCCGCTTCAGGTTTCCCCGACTGTGCAGGATCACGGTTTGCCCGTCGGCCTGGACGACTCGATACTCCACGTCGTAGGTCGAAGTGCCGCACAGCGCGGCCGCCAGCGCCGCCGCGATCCTCGGGCGATCCTCCGGGTGGATCCGCGGCAGCCACCGCTCGTCCCAGGTGCCGATGTCGAGGACCCGATCCTCCGGAGGGAGTCCGAAGAAGCGACACGCCTCCGCGGACAGCGTCACCGTGCCCGCCTCGATGTTCCGGTCCCAGTAGCCGAGCTGGGCCATCCGCTGGGCCTCTTCCAGACGGCGCTCGCTCTCGCGCAGGTTGCGGAACATCAGCACGCTGGTCAGGGCGTCGGTGAGCCGGTACCCGGTCTCCTCGAAGAGCCGCCTCTCTTGCGTCGTGAAGGCCCGCGCCACGGAGCAGTGGTGGAGCCCGAACACGTACGGCTGGTCCCCCTTGGGGTACAAGGCCATCATCATCTGCGAGCGCGCGCCGAACTCCCGGGCCGCCGCCGGCAGCGGGCGCTCGTGCTCCGGGCCGAACAGCAGGGCGCCGGACGCAGCGCGCAAGATCCGGAACACCTCGGCCGAGTCCGCGTCCATCGGGTGCGGTCGCCCCAGGGAGAACAGCCCCGGAAACTCCGGTCGGGTGTGCTCCATCACCGGGCGCCACGACGGCGCCTCCGGGTCGCACGGATAGACCAGCCAGGCCCGGTCGCAGGCGAAGATCTCCAGGGCGACGTCGAGCACGCTGCTCATCAGCAGCTCGACGTCGTTCGTGCCCTGCATGGCGCGGTTGAGCCGGTCCAGGCTTTCGAGGAACCAGATGTGGCCCCGCTGGTCCGCCGGGACTTCCATCCCAGGGAGCGTACTCCAGCGCCGCGCGGTCCCAAAGCCGGCGACCTGGTTGAGCTACCCGACGTCCCGCCTGCCACGGTCCTGCCGTCCACCTGGATGGCGCGCATCGGCCGGCTGCGCGCAGGTGGGCCGTTGCGCGTGGAAGAACACCCGGCCGCTGATCTGCCACCGCGGCCGACTCGAATTGAGCGGATGTCGCGGATGGCGGCGCGCAGGGTCCGGCGGCACGAAAGCGAGCCTCGAAGATGTGATGGATCGTGAGAGCAGCCTGCTAGTCTGCGCGGGGTGATTCCCGCTCCTGCTCCTCACCGGGCGATCTGCGACCGGTGCCGGCGCCCGACGTCCGTTTGCTACTGCGCGCACCTGGTCAGGCTGGAGACGCGCACGCGCGTGCTGTTGCTGCAGCACCCGCGGGAGCGCCGGACCGCGATCGGGACGGCGCGGCTGGCCCACCTGTGCCTGCCCGGTTCGCAGCTGCACGTGGGGGTCGAGTTCGAGGATGACGCTGCCGTGCGCGCGGCGCTGGCGCAGGCGGACGACGACGGTCGTCCGGCGCACCTGCTGTTCCCCGGCCCGCGCGCGGTCGATGTCGCGGAGGCGCGTCTGGCCGGACCGATCACGCTGGTGGTGGTCGACGGGACCTGGTGGCAGGCGCGCAAGCTGCTCAAGCGCAACGCGCGGCTGGCGTCGCTGCCGCAGGTCCGCTTCACGCCGCCGGCCCCCAGCAACTACCGGATCCGGCGCGAACCGGCCGACGATTACGTGGCCACGGTCGAGGCGCTGGCGCACGTGCTGGGCGCGCTCGAGGGGGAGCCCGAGCGGTTCGCGGCGCTGCTGCGACCGTTCGAGGCGATGATCGACACCCAGGTCCACTACGCGACCCACGTGCGCGGCGGCCGGCGGCGGCACGCGCTGGCCCGGGCGCGGCGCGCCGAGCGCCCGAAGGGGCCGGCGCTCCTGCGCGAGCGTGGCGCCGACGTGGTCTGCCTGCACGGCGAGGCGAACGCCTGGCCCTCCCGGCGCCCCGGCGGGCACGACGCCGAGATCGTTCATTGGGTGGCGCGGCGGGCGCGGGACGGCGCGACGTTCGAGGCCGTGATCGCGCCGCGGCGCCCGCTGGCCCCGGCCATCCCCGGCTACATCCGCATCCCGCGCGAGCGCCTGACGGCGGGCGAGAGCTGGGAGTCGTTCCGATCGCGCTGGGCGGCGTTCGCGCGCGAGGACGACGTGATCTGCAGCTGGGGGCGCACCTCGCTGGACCTGCTGCAGGCCGAGGGGATCGCGCTGCCGGCGACCCGGTTCGACGTCCGCCCCGCGATCGGTGTCCACTTCGGCGTGCGCGCCGGCGCGGTCGAGGACTGCGCGGCGCGCCTGGGCCTGGTCCCCCCGGCGCCGTTCGCGATCGGGCGCGGCGGCACGCGCCTGGCGGCGCTGTGGGCGATCGTCGAGAAGTTGATGAACGCCGGCGCGTAGGAGGATCTCGGATTTGGATCGTCGCGCCGTGGCTGCTGCCCCGCGCGCTTGGTAACGTCGGCGGGTGCGCGGTCGAGGCGGGACGGTCGTCGTCGCGGCGGCGCTCGCGCTCGCTTTCGCCGCGCCGTCACCGCTGGCCGCCGGCGGGCAGGCCCGCTCGGGGGCCGAGGTCTGGGGCGCCGCCTGCGCGGCCTGCCACGGCGCGGATGGCGCCGGGCAACCGCGCGCGCTGGTCGGCTTCGACGTGAAGCTGCCGGACCTGCGCGACTGCACGTTCGCCACGTCCGAGCCGACCGCGGACTGGTTCGCGGTGGTCCACGAAGGTGGGACGGTCCGCGGGCTGAACCAGATGATGCCGGCGTTCCGGGGCGCGCTGAGCGATCCGGAGATCGCGGCGGTCGTCGACTACCTGCGCGGGTTCTGCCGCGACCTGCCGGCCTGGCCGCTGGGCGAGCTGAACTTGCCGCGCGCGCTGTTCACCGAGAAGGCGTTCCCCGAGAACGAGGTGGTCCTGACCTCCACGATCTCCCTGGGCGGCCCCGGCAGCCTCACCAGCGAGCTGATCTACGAGCAGCGGCTGGGGCCGCGCACGATGTTCGAGGTGGGGGTGCCGTTCGGGATCGTCGACCCGACGCCGTCGGGCGGCTGGACGGCGGGACTGGGCGACCTCGGGTTCGCGGTGAAGCACGCGCTGGTGCACAGCGCCGGACGGGGGAGCATCCTGTCGATCGGGCTCGACGTGTCGGTGCCGACCGCCGGCCCGGAGACCGGGCTGGGCGCAGGCACCACGGTCGTCGATCCGTTCCTGGCGTTCGGCCAGATCCTGCCCGCGGGCGGCTTCGTGCAGGCGCACGCCGGCTTCGACCTGCCGGTCCAGGCCGGGCAGACCAGGTCGGATCTGTTCTGGCGCGCGGCGCTCGGGTGGAGCATCAGCCCGCGCCGCTACGGCCGCATGATCTCGCCCATGGTCGAGGTGCTGGGGACGCGCGAGATCGACGTCGACGGCGCCGTCGCGCTCTGGGACGTGGCGCCGGAGGCCCAGGTGACGCTGAGCCGCCGCAAGCACGTTCGTTTCGACGTGGGGGCCCGGGTGCCGCTGAACCAGACGGCGGATCGGCACGTCCAGCTGGCCGCGTACCTGCTCTGGGACTGGGGTGAGGGGAGCCCCTTCGAGGGATGGTGAGCATGCGCCGCACCGCCGCCCTGGCCGTCGCCATCGCGCTCTGCGCGGTGGGCGCGCCGGCGCCCGCGGACGGCCCGGCACCGTTGTTCGCCACCTCGGATCGGTGCTTGGCCTGCCACGACCGCCTCGCCACGCCGTCCGGCGAAGACATCTCGATCGGGTTCGCCTGGCGCGCATCGATCATGGCCAACGCCGCGCGCGACCCCTACTGGCAGGCGGCGGTCCGCCGCGAGACCCTCGATCACCCCGCCGACGGTGCCGCCATCCAGGACGAGTGCGCCGCCTGCCACATGCCGATGGCCCGCTTCCAGGACCACGTTGCCGGTCGTCAGACGGAGATCTTCTCGCGCCTGCCGGTCGAGCCCCGACCCGGCGGCGGCGATCCGCTGGCCATCGACGGGGTCTCCTGCTCGCTCTGCCACCAGCTTCAAAATGGCGGGCCGGGGATGGGGCTGGAACACGACGCCGAGTTCAGGATCGACGTCACCCGCGCCTGGGGCCAGCGCCCGGCGCTGGGCCCGTACGACGTCCCGCAACCGCGCGCCGGCATCATGCGCTCGGCGACCGGGTTCATCCCCCAGCGCGCCGACAACATCGAGCGCTCCGAGCTCTGCTCCACCTGCCACACCCTCTACACCATGAACGACGCCGGCACGACGGCCGGCGGGCAGAAGCAGGTGATCCGCTTCCCCGAGCAGGTGCCGTACCTCGAGTGGCAGGCCAGCGCGTTCGCGCGCGAGAAGACCTGCCAGGCCTGCCACATGACCTTCGTCGCCGAGCGGGCGCCGGCGACCAGCGTGCTCGGCGAACCGCGGGACAACGTCGCCCGTCACGGGTTCCAGGGCGCGAACTTCCTGATGCTGGGGATGCTGGCGCGGTTCGCCGCGGAGCTGGGGGTGCAGGCGCTGCCCCAGGAGCTGAGCCTGTCGCGCGCGCGGACGCTGGAGCTGCTGCGGACCGGCGCCGCCACGCTGTCGATCGCCCGCGCCGGCGTTCGCGACGGCCGCCTCGAGGCCGAGGTGGTGGTGGCGAACACGACCGGGCACAAGCTGCCGACGGCGTATCCCTCGCGCCGGGCCTGGCTGCGGTTCGTGGTGCGGGACGCGGCCGGCCGCCCTCTGTTCGCGTCGGGCGAGCTGCGCCCCGACGGCAGCATCGAGGGGAACGACAACGACCGCGATCCGCTGGCGTTCGAGCCCCACCGTCGGGTCATCGAGAGCGCGGAGCAGGTTCAGATCTACGAGTCGATCATGGCTGACGCGCGCGGGCGCGTGACCACCGGGCTGCTGTCGGCGGTCCGGTATGCCAAGGACAATCGCCTGTTGCCCCGGGGGCTCGACAAGGCGGCGGCGGCCAGCGACTACGCCGTGCGGGGCCAGGCCAGGGACGACCCGGACTTCCAGGGGGGCGGAGACCGCGTCCTCTATCGCGTGAACCTGCCCGCCGCCGCCACCGGGCCCTTCCGGATCGACGTCGAGCTCCTGTACCAGCCGATCGCCTACCGCTGGGCGCACAACCTGGAGGCGTACCGCGCCGCCGCCGAGCCGGCTCGCTTCGTGGGCTATTACGACGCGATGTCCGGCGGAACGGCGACCAGGCTGGCCGCCGCCAGCGCCTCCCTGCCCTGAAAGCGGTGGCACGGATACGAGGGACCCCCTACCTTTTAGGCCCGCCATGCCGCCCGTGTTCACGCGCTACCAGAAGTTCGTGGTCGCCCTGCTCGCCTTCCTGCAGTTCACGATCATCCTCGACTTCATGATCATCGGCCCGCTGGGGGCACTGCTCCTGCGGGACCTGCACGTCACGACCCGTCAGTTCGGCCTGGTGGTGTCGGCCTACGCCTTCAGCGCCGGGGTCTCCGGCCTGCTGGCGGCCGGCTTCGCCGACAAGTTCGACCGCAAGCGGCTGCTGCTCTTCTTCTACGTCGGCTTCCTGCTGGGCACCGGGCTCTGCGGGGTGGCCGATACCTACACCTTCCTGCTCTGCGCCCGCATCGTCACCGGCGTGTTCGGCGGCGTCATCGGGTCGATCAGCATGGCGATCATCGCCGACCTCTTCCCGCTGGAGATGCGCGGCCGCGTGATGGGGACGATCCAGTCGGCGTTCGGGGCCAGCCAGGTGATGGGCCTGCCGCTGGGCCTGTTCCTGGGCAACCACTGGGGGTGGCACGCCCCGTTCGTCATGATCCTGTGCGTGGGCGCCCCGGTCGGGTTGCTGATCGCCAGCCGCCTGCAGCCGATCGTCGAGCACCTCAAGGTCCCGTCGACGCGCGATCCCGTGGGGCACCTGGTCGCGACGGTGAGCCAGCCGCGTTACCTGCGCACGTTCCTGGCCACCACCATGCTGGCCACGGGCGGCTTCATGCTGATGCCCTTTGGCAGCACGTTCACCGTGAACAACCTGGGGATCCCGTTGCCCAAGCTGCCGGCGATCTACATGACCACCGGCGTGGTGACGCTGTTCGCGGGGCCGCTGCTGGGCAAGCTGAGCGACGTCATCGGCAAGTACAAGGTCTTCGCCATCGGATCGATGACGGGAGCCGTCCTGGTCGCGATCTTCTGCAACCTGGGAAGGACGCCGCTCCCCACGGTGCTGGTGCTGAACGCGGTGCTGTTCGTGGCCGTCACCTCGCGGATGATCTCGGCGAGCGCGCTCATCTCGGCGGTCCCCGACATGCAGGACCGCGGCGCGTTCATGTCGATCAACTCGGCGTTGCAGCAGTTCTCGGGCGGGCTGGCCTCGACGGTGGCCGGGATGATCGTCGTGCAGGCCGACGACGGCCGGCTCCTGCACTACGACCGGCTGGGCTATGTGGTGGTGGGGGCGATGACCCTGGTGATCGTCCTCATGTACCCGATCCACCGCGCGGTGATGCTCAAGGCGGCGGCGCGGCCGGCGGCGCCCAATCCTACGCCGGTCGTGGCGGCGGCGGAGTAGACGCCGGCAGCCAGATGGTGGCGGAGGCGCCGCCCTGGTCGCCGTTGCGAAGCTCGAGGTGGCCGTCCATCCGGTGAAGGTGCTCGACGGCCAGCTGCAACCCGAACCCCTGGCCCGGTTCGCCGGCCGTTCCCGGCCGGCTGGGGAGCGCCCCGTCCTCCCCCAGATGGCGCATGATCTCGGCCGGGAACCCGGGCCCGTGGTCGCCCACGACCAGGCGGACGTTGGCTCCGTCCTGCTCGGCGTTCAGCGTGATGATCGACGCGGGCGCCGAGAACTTGATGGCGTTGCTGAGCAGGTTTCCCAGCACCGACTCGATGAACAGATCGGCCTGCGCGCGGACGATCAGGTCCAGGCCGCGGCCCGTCTCCAGGCGGAGCTGCTTGGCCGCCAGCCTGGGACCGAACGCCTCTTGCAGCGACTCCACCGCCTCGCCGATCCGGATCGGCTCCAGCACGGCGGAGCGGCTCACGTCGTCGGGCAGCAGGAATTCCTTGGAGAGGGCGATCAGCCGCTTGACCCGGCGGCTCAGCGAACGGGCGACCCCCACCTGCGCCGCCAGGTCGTCGTACTCGATCAGGATGCTCAGCGCCTGCAGGTGGTTGCTGACGTCGTGGAACAGCGTCCCGGCCAGCCGGCGGCGCTGGCGCGCCGCCGCGGCCAGCAGGCGCCCCTGTTCCAGCAAGGCCCGCGCGTAGCGGTGCCTCAGCGCGAACACGGCGCGTGAAGCGGCCACCACGATGAGGAAGCTCATCGCGATGTTCCCCAGCAGGCGCGACTGGTTCAGCGACATCGGCGCGCCCAGCCCCACCCACCCCAGGATCCCGAGGTGCAGGATCAGCGCGACCCAGGTGGCCGGCCCCTGGCTGAGCAGCGTCGTGAACAACACCGTCGCCGGCGTGACCACCAGCGGCGGCGCGTCGGCCGTCGCGCCGTACTCGCGGATGTGGACGATCATCGGGACGGTCGCCATCAGGGCCAGCGCCAGCGCCGTCAGCTCCAGGCGGTTCTGGGCGGCCGGTCGGGTCAGCCAGAAGTCGATCGCCAGACAGGAGCCGATCGTCACGATGGACGGCACGAACGGAGAGTGCGCGGTGATGTTGCGAACCACGAAGAAGGCCATCAGCGCGGCCGCCAGCCGCAGCCAGACGCGCATGGTGTCGCGTCGGATCGTGTGATCCGGCTGCTCGGGGAAGGTCGCCTCGATGACCGTCTGGCCGAACAGGGCCTTGGCCTCTTTCAGGTTGCCGATGAGATCGCTGGCGAGCTGCCCGAGTCGCCGGCGATCGGAGCCGCCGGACACGTCCTCCAGCCCGCGCGCCAGCTCGCTGGACAGGGGCTCGAGGCGCTCGTAGATGGCGCGGATCATCGCCGCGCGGTCCTCGCCCAGCCGCAGCAGCGCCGTGGCGCGGGTCCGGATGGCCGCCTCGTAGGCCAGGAAGGATCGGACCAGGGCGTGCCCCAGGCCGGCCGCGAAGACCGTCATCGCGATCTGGTCGATGAGCCGCAGGCGATCCAGCAGGGTCGGCAGCGGCGTCGTGGCCCAGAGCGAGACCAGCGTCCCGAGCATCAACAGGGTCACGCCCCAGCCCCAGATCGGACCCACCACCAGCATGGCCACGTAACCGGGCGTGTAGGCGAACGCCAGCGGAGAACCGGCGGCGCCGCCCAGCTCCAGCGCCGCCTTGCCGATCAGCAGCACCAGCGAAGTGAACAGCGCGAGCGCCAGCGGCTTCACGGGCGCGCCCGGACGGTACGACCAGACCAGCGTGCAGGTGCCGATCGCCAGCGAGAGCGTGGCCGCCACCAGCGGTCCGCCGCCGGTCGCTGCGCGGATCACCAGCGCAGCGGAGGTCAGCGTCATCAGCCAGAAGAACGTGCGCGCCAGGCTGACCTGCATCGCGCGTCGTGCGCCTTCGTCCAGACCCCCGCCAAATCGGGGAAGCTCTCGCGCCGTCTCCGCCATTTCTCCACCTCGAAGAGTGCCCAACGACCTACGCGTACGTCAGGCTTGCGCGCTTTCCCCCGGCACGCGCCGACCCCCGGCGATGGTAACGCAGCCTCCCCGCCGAACACCATACTCAGCGCTGCTGCTTGGTCCGGGCTCCTCCTGAGCGTTCTGTAGGGCGATTGACGAAGTCGGCGATCATGTCCAGCAGGTACTCGGGGACGCGCGGGCCTGCATCGGACAGTGAGGCGGACCGGCTGGCCGAGGTCGGGACCGTGGCCACCATCGCGTGATCCACCAGCGGGATGCTCTCGGCGCGCACCGGGATGCCGGCCAGCCGATCTTGCCACCGGCGCAGATCGGTCGCGGTCGCATACTCGTCCTGTTCGCCCCGGACCAGGAGCACCGGCGCGCCCTTTGCTTTCCCCGCCGCCGCCGGTGTCTACAGTACGCTTCATGTCCACCAAGACCCAGACCGAGACCAAGCAGGGCGGGGCCCGAGCGACGGCGCTGGCCGAGCCGCGCACGGTCGAGAGCGTTCATCGCAGCACGACCTTTCACTGGGTCGGCAATGGTTTCTACGTCTCGACCTACTTCCCCAGCGAGAAGCTGCCGCCCGAGCGGACCAGCCCGTTCGTGCTGATGGACTACGGCCCGTCCAAGCAGTTCGACCCGCTGACGCAGGGCAAGCGCGGGGTCGGCTGGCACCCGCACCGCGGGTTCGAGACGGTGACGCTGGCCTGGGAGGGCGCGGTCGCCCACCGGGACAACGCGGGTCACGCCGGCGTGATCGGTCCGGGCGACGTACAGTGGATGACCGCCGGCGACGGCATCTTCCACGAGGAGTACCACGAAGAGGCGTTCAGCCGTCGCGGCGGCGCCATGCACATGATGCAGCTCTGGGTGAACCTGCCCCGCAAGGACAAGGCGTCGGCGCCCAACTATCAGCCGATCACGGCGGCCCAGATCCCGCGCGTTCCGCTGTCCGGGGGCGGCGGGGCCGTGCGGGTCATTGCCGGCAGTTACGGCGACGCCAAGGGCCCGGCCCAGACCTTCACGCCGATCACCATGCTCGACGTCACGCTGGACCAGGGCGGAATGCTGCCGGTCGAGCTGCCGGCCAGCTACAACGCCCTGGCGGTCGTGGCCAAGGGACATGTCCGCTCGGGTGGAGCGGCGGCCGGCGCCGGTGAGGTGCTGCTGTTCGCGCACGACGGCCAGCGGCTGGAGCTGACCGCCGATGAAGAGAGCCACGTCATCATCCTGGCGGGCGAGCCCATCGCCGAGCCGGTGGTCGCCTATGGCCCGTTCGTCATGAACAGCTTCGACGAGATTCGCCAGGCGGTTTTCGACGTGCAGGCCGGGAAGTTCGGTCCCGTTCCGGAGTGACGCGGCGCCTCGACGCGGCCCGGATGTCGCGACACATCGCAAATTGGGGCACCCCGAACGGAATCTGTTGAACGGCCAGTCTGGTTAGGGTGTGATCATTGAGCTGTGGTCTCGTATGACGCGACGACCTTAAGCAGGGGGCGCGTCTGGCTGGCCACCCTGTTGCTGGTCACCCTCGCTGCCTGCTCGGTCGACTCGTCCGGGTTGGCCGGGAGCGGCACGGCGGGGCACGGGGGCACGCCGGGCGGAACGGGCGGGAGCGCCGCGGCGACCGGCGGAACCGGCAACTCGACCGGCGGCGGAAGCGGCGGGACGCCGTCCACCGGCACCGGCGGCACCGCTGCCAATCAGTCGGGGGGCGCGACCGGCGGCGGCGCGTCTGGAACAGGCGGCGCGGGCGGCCAGCTCGGAACCGGCGGCGTCGACGCTGGAACGGCCGGGGCCGGGGGGGACACCGGTGGCGCGGGCGGCTCGGCCGGCGCAGGGGGCGGTTCGGCCGGCGCAGGCGGCGTGGCGGGCGCGGGCGGACGGTCGGGCACCGGGGGCTGGTGGAGCGGGACCGGCGGATGGTGGGGCGGGACCGGCGGAACCACCACGCTGCCGATGTGCGACAGCTCGATTCGCGACAAGAGCTCGTGCACGTTCGGCTCGGCCGACTGCCTGAAGAACTGCGGCGTCGACGATCTCGCGACCAAGCCCTGCAGCTGCGTCAGCGGCAGCTGGAGCTGCGGCACCTGCACCTACCCGGCCGGCGACTACAGCTGCTACGAGCTGCCGGTGTCGGGCGTTCCCAGCTGCGCGCCCGGGACCACGAACGGAGACACCGCCTGCTTCGGCATGTGCTCGCTCTGCTCGGGGTACCTGGACAGCACCGACACCTGGAAGTCGGGCTACTGCGCCTGTCTGAACGACGGGCCCAACAACACCTCGGTCTACCGCTGCGCCAGCAGCGCCGAGTGGCCGCCGCAATAGCGGCAGCCCGTTGTTCGGACAAAGGAGAAGCGCCAGAACGCGGAAGTGCTCTCTGCGCCTCTCCGCGGAGCGGGGAGGCCGCCCAGCCGGAGGCTCGGCGGGTGGGGTCCGGACCTCACCCCGAAGCCTTCATCCTCGCCCCGTGGGGCGAGGACAACCGGCTTCAGCGCGCCGAAGCGCTAGGGGCAGGGGTTGTCGATGCAGATCTTCACGCCCTCGCAGGCGAAGATGAACTGGTACTGAGTCAGCGTCACGCTCTGCAGGTCCTGGCAGGCGGACCCGTTCAGGATGATGTTGGTCATGCTGGCGTCGAACGACCAGCCGTTGGTGTCGTCCTTGGGGATCTCGATCCGCTTGCCGGTTCCGTCCTGAGCCGACACGGCCACGTTGGCCAGGTTGGCGGGCGCGTTCCCGAGCGGGATCGTGCAGGAGAGCGTCTTGCCGAGGATCTGGTTGAGCGCGGCCTCGAGGCTGGCCGTGTCGTTGATCGAGTAGTACTGCGTGGCGGCGCCGGTCTGCGGGAAGCCGCCGTTCACCGCCATGGTGTTCAGGGTGGTCGTGGCCATCGCGTCGGCCGACGTGGCGATGCCGACGACGAAGGTCGGGAAGCCGGCCGTCTTGGCCGACGTCACGGCCGCCTCGGCCGCGGGCGAATCGTCGGCGGTGCTTCCGCCGCCGATGACGATGCCGCCGCCGAACGTGCCGGCCGCGCCGCCGCGCGTGCCCGCGGTGCCGCCGCCGCCGCGACCAGCCGTGCCGCCGCGACCGGCCGTCCCGCTGGCGCCGGCCGCGCCGGTGGTGCCGCCGGTGCCGCCGCTCATGCCGCAGTTCGGCAGCCCGTCCGTGGCGAGCAGCAGGAACTTCTGGTTCGAGTCGGTGAGCGTCTTCATGTACGCGGTGGCCGCGTTCATCGCCGAAGCCGTGGGGGTCTGGCTGGCCGGTTGATTGCCGGTGAACGCCGCCATGATCTTCGCGCCGTTCATCGGACCGATCGGGACGATGGGCGTCGAGTTCACGCCGCACATGCTGTCGCTGGCGAAGAAGATCATCCCCCAGTTCACGTTCGTGTCGGTCGCCGAGACGACGGTCTCGATGGCCGTCGAGACCTGCGCCCACTTCGAGCAGTTCGCCGTCCGGCAGTTCATCTGCCCGTTCGAGTCCTCTTCCATCGACAGCGATTTGTCCTGGACGATCAGGATGTCCGGCGGCGTCGGCTTGATGCTGACGTTGGTCTGACCGCAGCCGCCGGCAGCGCCGGTGAGCTCGCCCTGACCACCGCTGCCGATGTAGACACTGCCGCCCGTGCCGGGCGCGCCGCCCGTGCCGAACGAGCCGCCCGACGCCCCGGTCTGGTTCGAGCCCCCCGTCCCCGTCGGGCTGCCGCTGGATCCCCCGTCGCCCGTCTCACCCGCGGTCGAAGGCTTGAAGTTGCACGCGGCCAACAGCAGAGCCATCGCGACCTGAGTCGCCAGCCAGAGATGCGCGCGCATGGGGGACCTCCAGAGCCGAGGGGACAGTGTGATGATTGGTGTCACACCCCGCCCGGAAAAATTGTTAAAAAACAGGGAGCGCCAAATTCGCTAAACCCGCGGCGGAAGGCAGCCAGCTTACCGCGTCCCGGGCCGCGGGCTCACCGGGTGGGCCAAATATGAGCACTTTTTGCGGCTCTCCGGCGGTGATTGGACGGGTCGGGCCCGCGGGCTCTACCCTGGGGTCGATGGCGCCGAGTCCTCGAGCCGACGGCTCATCCCCGTCTCCCTGGGGCAACCCCCAAGCCGAAGGCTTGGTCGGAGAGGGGAACGGCCGCGCGAAAACCGGATCCCCTCTCCTTTATCCTCGCCCCGAGGGGCGAGGACAACCGGCTTCAGCGCGTCGAGGGGTAACCCCGGTTCACCAATCGATCAAAACCACTGTGTCGAGGACTAATTCGGCGACGGCGGCGCGATTCGGTACCACAGGATGCGCGGGGCGTGGCAGAGGCGGCAGACCAGCCCGAGCTCGCGCAGGACGCCGCGGGCGGTGGATGTGGCGCGGTCGCCGCGCAGCTCGAGGTCGCCGCCGCACTGAATGCAGGGCGTCCCGCGCGCCTTCTGTTCGACCACCGACGCCGACGCGACGTCGATCGGGTGCTCCGCCGAGCCGCCCGGGAGCCCGGCGGCCAGCTGCTCGGCCCGGCGGACCTGCTTGCGCAGCGTGCGCTCTTGCTCGCGCTGCTGGCGGCGGCGACGGGGTGGGCGAGTCACGGCTTACCGTCGCACTTTACCCTCGTCGCGGAAGCCTCGCCGAAACAGCAGGTCAGCCGGTGTTTGGGCCAGCGCCGCCAGCGCCAGCGTCCGATCGACCGGCCCCGGCACGAGCTGCGCCCGCATTCCGGCCTCGCAAGCCCCGAGCACCGCCTCCAGCGCTTCCGCGGGGCGAGGGCGCCGGCCCTGTTTGCTCCCCGCGATCCAGACGTTCACCAGATAGCCCAGCTCTCGAACCCGCGCGGCGAACAGCCCGGGATCGCGTTCGCGCAGGTCGGTCATCGCCTGCTCGAGCAGCGGCGCCACGCGGTGCTTTCGCGCGGCCAGGGCGGTCTCTTCCGCGAGAGCAGCCAGCTCGGTGCCGCCACGCTTGGGCCGCGTCCCCGTCTCCGAGGGCTGCTGCGGTTCCGGCAGCCCGCGAAAGTAGGCGCGCGTGATGGGGTCGCGCTGTTCGCCGCCGGTTCCCCGCCGCGCCAGCTCGAGGAAGGCCCGCGCGTCCGCCGGGCTGATGAACCCCTGGGCCGCGCGGCGATCGTCACGAGCGGCCGCGACGTCGCTTTCCAGCATCTCCTCGGCGGTCAGCACCTGGTAGAAGCCACCCTGGCCCGAGATGTACTCCGTGTTCATCGCGCAGCAGCGCTCGAGAATCGCCCGCAGGCGGTCGTGGTGGTCGCGATCCAGCGACACCAGCGCGGTCCACAGGTCGTCCCAGACGTCGGGATCGCGCGCGATCAACCGGAACTCCTCCCACTCCCACGCCGGCTGGTCGCCGGGCACTCCCACGTCCAGCACCAGGACCAGCCGATGCACCGCCAGGACCACCAGGTCCAGGGGCAGCTCGCACAACCGCTGCACCAGGAGCTCCTCGCCGGCTTCGAGCCCGACCCGCAACCACAGCGCGAACTGCTCCGGCCGAAATCTCTCGTCGCCCCCGGCCCGGTCTGCGCGCCACAGGTCGACATCGAAGGTCTGCTCGATCAGCTTCGTCATGGGCTGCTCCTTTCGCGAGCGCCCATGCTGGCCAACCCTGGGAAACGTTCTATCTATTGATTTTTACGGGGAATCGGTAGTATTTATGTGGGGTCGGTGAACGGGAACGGATGTTCGCGCTCGGGCATCTGGGCCTCGGAAAAAAACTCGCGACGCGACCGTACCGGCGTTTCTCTCGCGCCGAGAAGCGCGGGTTCTTCGTGGGGACGCTGCTGCCGGACCTGATCGACAAGCCCCTCTACTACATCCCGCTCTGGGTGACCGGGAACCGCGGCGGTTTCCTCTCTGGCACCCACCTGTTCGGGCACACGGGGCTGTTCCTGCTGTTGCTGATCGTTGCGGCCTGGATCGGGCACTCGCGGCTCCTGCGGGCGATCGCCATCGGCGTCGCGACCCACTTCGTCCTGGACAACGTCGGTGTGTCGCCCGATCCGACGCTCCTCTGGCCGCTGCTGGGGTGGCGTTTTCCCCCTACGCCCTTCAGGAGCCTGGGCCACCAGCTGTCGACGATCCTGAACCCCATCATCCTGGCCGGTGAGCTGCTGGGCGGGGCGGTCCTCTGGTGGGACTGGCGGAAGTCGCGGCGGGCCGCGAGCTGACAGCTCAGCAATCCGGCAGATCCGCCGATACGGTGTTGCCGGGCCAATGTCGCTGAACAACCGCATCGTCCTGCTGCTGCTGTTCGCGGTTCTGGCGATGTCGAGCGGTGCCTGCGGGTCGGCCGCGCTCAAGACCAATGGCGGCGCCGGCGGGCAGGGGGGCGCGGCCAGTGGCGGTTCGGGTGGCGCCGCCGCGACCGCGGCCTGTGTCCTGGATTCGACCCAGATCGACAACTGCACTCTCAGATGAGGTGAACGATGGGCGAGGGCCTTCGTCGGATGCGCCAGAAGCGGGTGTACGTGGCAGCCGGCCTGTCGCTGGCCGTCGTGGTGACGGCCGGAGCGGCCGTGCTGGGCAGCGTTCCGCACAGCTTCACCGCGGGCGAGACGTTGACGGCGGCGAACCTGAACAGCGACTTCGCCGCGCTGGATCAGCGGATCGCCGCGCTGGAGGCCGGGCTGCCCTCGGGCAGCATCGTTCCGTACGGCGGTCCCAGCGGCGCGAACGCCGACGCCGGAACGGCCGCGGTGCCGGCCGGGTGGTTGCTCTGTGATGGCTCGGCGGTCAGCCGGACCACGTACGCTTCACTGTTCGCCGCCATCGGCATCAACTTCGGCGGCGGGGACGGCATCACCACGTTCAACCTGCCCGACCTGCGCGGTCGGACGATCATCGGCGCCGGCCACGGCACCGGCCTGACCGCGCGAACCCTGGGTCAGACCGTGGGCGAGGAGACGCACACGCTGTCGACCAGCGAGATGCCGGCGCACAGCCACACCCTCACCGATCCCGGTCACACGCACACCACCGGCCCCACGGGAAACCCGCAGGCCGGTCAGGTCGCGCTGTACAACAGCACCGGGACCTGCGGCCTCTACTGCGGAACCCAGGAGGTCCCCATCGTGATGGGCCAGGCCACCAGCGCGTCGTCCACCACCGGCATCAC
>DATJWP010000160.1:0-3806 GCA_035578045.1 Polyangia bacterium
TCGGCGTCGGCCAGGGCCTGGAAGGGGACGGCGGTCGAGTGTTCGCCGGCGATGCCCATGACGCAGGCGCCGCCCGCGGCTTCGACGATCTCCGGGCCCCAGTTCCCCATCGCGAAGAGCGGTTCCATCCACTCCAGGCAGGCGACGCGGGGACGGGGCAGGTCCCTCGTCGCCGCGGAGATCTGCGCGAGGCCGGCGCGCAGGCGGCTGATCAGCGCCTCGCCGGCGGCGGGCACGCCCAGCACCCCCGCCACCCGCCGGAAACCGTCCAGGATCCCCTCGATGCTGCCGCTGGTCAGGGCCACCACCTGCCGGCGCTCGAGTCGATTAGTCGGGAACCCTGGGAGGGTTCCCGAACCCTCCCGCGACGACTCCGCTGGGCAAAGCCCAGCTCCGTCAACGCGACATTCCCCGCCCTCCAGGTTGGCGGGGCTCACCGCACAGACCTCGCAGTGGGTCTGCGTCAGCACGAACTCGGGCGCCAGGGCCGCCAGCGCCGCCTCGTCGATCTCGTAGAGCGGCTGGCCGGCCGCCAGCCGTTCGCGCACGAGGGCGTCGATCTGGGCGCTGGTGCCGGTGATGTCGAACGTCGGGCGGCTCAGCACGGGCAGCCGCCGGACCCAGGGCGGGTGATCGCATTCGTGCGAGCGGCCGACCAGGCGATCGCCCAGGCCCAGCGCGACCACCAGCTCGGTCGCCGACGCGAGCAGAGAGACAATCCGGGGGCCGTCGCTCATGCGGGGAGTAGATCGGCGAAGACGAAGCCGTCGCGGGCGACGACGTCACCTCCGCGGATGGGGATGGGGCGGGAGAACATCGGACCATCGTACGCGAAGGTGTGAAACTCGCCGCGCTCGCCGCATGGGTCGACGGAGGCGGGGATCTCGGCCAGCAGCGCGGCGTCGAACTCGCGGCCGGCGAAGCGGGCATCCAGGGCGCGCGGGTCGACGCAGGTCAGGCGGGCGCGCAGCCCCCCCCGCCAGCATCTGGTCCGCCAGCGCGGCGGTCGGCCGCCCCCACAGCGGGAACAGCGGCCGAATCCCGGTGGGCGCCAGCCGCTCCTCGCGATAGCGGCGGATGTCCTCCAGGAACAGATCCCCGAACGCCACCGCGCCGATCCCTTCGTCGCGCGCGCGAGCGAGCGCCGCCGCCATCGCCGCCTCGTACTCCGCGTTGCTGCAGGGCCAGGGGATGAGGACCGGCCAGAGCGGCAGCCCGGCGGCGTCGGCCTGCGCGCGCAGCAGCTCGATCCGGACCGCGTGCATGGCCACCCGATCGAACGCCTGGTTGATCGTGGTCAAGAGGCCCACCACCTCGACCTCGCCGGCCGCGCGCAGCTCGTGCAGCGACCAGGCGCTGTCCTTGCCGCTGCTCCAGGCCAGCAGCGCCCTGGGTCTGGTCGTCATGGCGGGCAGGCCTGCGAGCAGGCCACCAGGCTTTGCAGCTCGTCGATCTGCGGCGCGCAGGCGCTGGCGACGTTGCCCAGGTAGCAGGCCGCCTGGCAGTCCCGGAGCGAAGTGCAGGCCTGGGGCGGTCCGCCGGCCGGCGCGACGGTCGTGCAGGCAGCCTCGGCGGTCTGCAGCTTGACGCACCAAGTGTCGGCGGTCGCCGCCGCCAGGCAGGCGTCCAGCGTCGCCAGATCCTGGTCGCAGCCCGGGAACGTGGCCGTGGCCCCCTGGCACGAGTAGGCCGAGTCCGCGCAAGCAAAGTACTGGTCGAAGGCGGTCCCGCACCCGACCCTGTTCGACTCGTCCCCCAGCGCCTTCGCGTTCGCCTGGCAGGTGGCGATCCAGTCGTTGCTTCCGCCCTGCGAGCAGTCGCCGATGTCCTGACAGACCTCGTCGGAGTGCGACGAGCAGGCTACCCCGGTCAGGGCCGCGGCGAGCAGGATCACGAGACTTGGCGCGCGCATGTTGGAGGGCTCAGAAGGCGACGTGGAAGCGTCCCGAGAACACCTGCACCGGCCCTCGATCCTTGTTGTAGGCCGGGTTGACGATCGGCTGGTAGATGGCGGACACCGAGATCATGTCGTTGATCTGCAGCTTGTAATAAAGGTCCCCGACCACCTCGAGCCCGTAGTTCAGCGCGCCGTCGCCGATGATGAACCCGTAGCCGCCGCCCGCCAGGTACTGCTCGTGCCAGGGGGACAGGCCGCTCACCACCACCGCGACGCCGACGATGTCCTCGGGGCGCCGCCAGGGCTTGCCGTTCTGGGTGACGCCGACGGCCGCCGACCGATCGATCTCGGTGAAGGCCCACGATTCGTTGTGCCCGTCGTTCCAGGACAGACGGGCGAAGGCGCCCATCGTGTCGGTGAACTGCTGCTCGATCGACAGCGCGAAGCCGTACTTGTGGCGGCCGTCGGCGCGGGTGGCGGCGACGCTGTTGCCGTAGAGCGCGGGGTCGGACAGCACCTGCTGGTAGCTGCCCATGCGCGCGGTGTTCAGGAAGACCAGGATGCTCGAGGCGCCAGGGCGGCCCCGCAGGGCGTAGCGCGCCTCGTACTCGGCCATCAGGCCGTGGGACTTCGTGATGCGCCAGTCCATCGTGGCCAGGTTGGCGTAGTACGGCTCGAGGGCGATCCCGCCGCGCACCGACCACCACCCCTTCGACAGGTCGGCCAGCGCGCCCCAGGTGTACCCGCGGGTGTCGGCCGGGTAGTCGTAGGCGCCCGAGGCGAACAGCGCCCAGTTGAAGAACTCGGTCGTGGCGTCGTTCGCGTAGCGGTTGCCGTCCACGATGTCGACGACCGAGAAGCGCCCCACCGTGATCGCCAGGACGTCGCGATCGCGCGTCCCGAGCAGCTCGTTCGGCCCCTCCTCGTTGATGACGCGGCCGCCGCCCAGGTTGAACGTCTGGCTGACGGCCAGGCGCGCGATGTAGATCGCCGGCGCCGGATCGCCGACCCGGTACACGATGCCGTCCGGGAACGCCGCCACCCCCAGCGTCTTGCTGAGCCCCTTGCCGCCGCTCATCTCCGGGTTGATCAGCAGCTCGCCGCCCCGCCACAAGCGAAAGTCCGCGAACAGCGTGGTCACGAACGCGCTCGCGCTCTCCGACTCGGGGCTGAGGCTGTTCTGGCCGGAGTACTTGGCGTCGAAGGACGGGTGATACTGGGTCGCTGCCGTGAACTGATAGTGCAGGCTGAACCAGGCTGGCGGCGGGAGCGGCTGGCCGTTGGCGTCGAGCGCGGCCTTGTCCTCCGACGGAAGATCGCGCGGGCCGTGAGCCGACGCCGCCAGCGGTGCAAGCGCCATGACGACGAACGCCCCAACCGCAGCTCGGAACCTCATCATTGGAGACGTCGTATAGTCGAAAAGCCGGGCTCGACGCTAGTGCAGCCGCATCACCTGGCCGTTGGCGCCGACGATCAGCAGATCCTTCTCGACGACGCCCAGCGCGACGCCGCCCGCCGGCACCGTCGCATACGGTGACCAGCTCAATCCCTCGTCGCTCGAGACCAGCACCGTGATTTGCGTCGAGGGCGCAGCCGGCGCCAGCGGCGACGAGCTCGCCGGCGTCGCCGAACTCTCGTCAGCCAGCAGGTAAAGCTGGTCTTCGCGGCGCCGCATGGCGATGAACGTCGTGTTCTTTCCGAGCGGCGTCACGACCGGTTGAAACGTCTTTCCCGCGTCGGTCGATCGGTAGAGCCCGTGGTTCGGTCCCAGCGCCCACAGCGCCAGCGTGCCCTCGCTCCAGAACGCGCCCGCGCGCCAGGCCGGCACCGGAGGCGCCAGTCCCTGCCAGCTGGCACCGGTCTTCGATCCGCGCTCGAGCCTCCCGGTTTCGGTGAACGAAAATCGGTC
>DATJWP010000161.1:0-30877 GCA_035578045.1 Polyangia bacterium
TCGGCGTCGGCGCGCGCTCCTGCGGCTGCTCAAAGAGAGCCGCACCGACAACTTGCCGACCTGGTCGCCTATCTCGACTCGCTCTGAGACTGATGCCGATTCGACGCCACGGCCGGCTCAAAGCCGTCCGGATGGCGAAACCTTCATCGAGGCTCGTCCCCGACGGGTGTGCGAGAGGGATCGAGGACGTCGAGAAGACCGGCTGTGATGACAGGGATCGCTCTCAGCTCCGGGTCCGCCACCTGGTCGCCAGCTCGCTCGACGATCTGGATCGCTCTCTGATGGTCTTCGACCATCGTTTCGGCGAGCTCGTAATCGAACGCGGCGCCACCGACGACCTGGAGGTTCTGCAGTTCCTCCTGGGCTTGTTCCAGCTCCCTGCCGATGCCGACCGGCGGTCGGGTATCGATGGCAATGTCGTGCCGGGCCGCATACTTCCTGAGGTGCCGATCGGCTGATGCCTGGTCGTGCTCGAGCGTCGCGCCGAAACGCTTCATCGCGTCGGTGTTGCCTCTTCGCTGGGCCACGATTCCGAGCTGTCGTGCGGCCGGCCGAAGCCCGTCCCGCGCGAGCCGCGGTAACGCGCGCCATCCCATCTGGACCGTATGGGCCGTCACCGGGTGCGGGCCGATCCAGCTCGCCCACTGGAGTGGCGAATATCAAACCGTGCGGGTCCGCCAGCGGACAGTTTTCTTACGCCCCCAGACCACGAGCCGGCAGGGCGCATGCGACGCCGGTGGGGAACGAGGTTTGCAGCCTGCCGGCGCGGTGTTCTCGAGGGGGATGCGATCATGGTCTGGCGAGCGATCGAGTGGTCAGTTGTGATGGGGCTGCTTTGCTGGCTGCTGATCAGAATGTGGTCGGAGAAGCCGTTCGATCGACATGCTCGGCGTAGGTCGCGTCCCCCGCGGGACACCGATGGACCGAATCGAGAACTGCTGGAGGGAACCGTGGTCGTCCTTCAATCAGAGGAGAGAGCCCATGCGAACAGTGCTGCTTCTGGGGACCGTCCTGTGTCTGGCGAGCTGTGACACCTCGAAACAAGAGCTCGCAACGACGCAGGCAAACCTGACAGAGGTGACCAAGGAGCGAGACGACTTGAAGTCCAAGGTCGCGTCACTCCAAGAAGACCTGAACAACACCAAGACCCAGCTGGCCCAGACCAAGAACGCCTCGCCCTCGGCCGGAGCGGTCGCGGCCAGGACGCCCGACGTCAAGACGGCCGTCGACGCCAACGCCAAGAGCTCGAAAGCCAAGCACGGCCACAAGTCGTAGTCGGCGCAGCCCGTCTCCTCTTGGTCATCGACCGGGACCGCGCCGCCCCTGCGGGGCACCGCCGTGTGGGGCGGCGGTGCTGGCGGTCCCGGCATTCCGGTCCAGGATGTTCTCCGCCATCAGGTGGTGCTTGCGCAGGTCGGCTCCAGCCGGTCGAGCAGGACCACCAGCCCTTCGTCCCTGACCGCCGGTCGAGACGCGTCGATCATGCAGCGCCTGCTGCTGCTCCCTGAAGGCCATCGGCACGCCGCCCCCGCTATTGTCATTCGCCACCTCCTTGGGCGGTTTGCCCACTCAGACGTGGCGCTGCTCGAGGCGGCGGCGGCGGAAGGTGGACGTCGACGACGCCTCCTGCAGGTCCTTCTGCAGCTGCGCCTTGCGTTCCTGGTACTCCTCCGTCGTCATCTGCCCGCCGGCGTAACGACGCTGCAAGATGGACAGCGGGTTGTCGAACTCACGCGCGCGCCCCCTGGAGACCGGCGTGGCCAGCGAGAAGAACACCACCACGAGCGCAACCCAGAAGAACCACCAGATCGCGTTCATCCCCCAGAAAGACCAGTAGTACATCATTCCCTCCTTCTTCCATGAAATATGGAGGGCCCATCGATCCCCACAAGACGGCTCCGGCGGGTTGTGGCGAATGCCCAGGAGACTGCGCCGTGAACGTCGACCCGGCTGCACCGGAACAGCTGCAGAAAGGCCTGCAGCTGGACCGCACCAAGGCTCCGACGACGGTCTGGCGTGAACGGCGCACTCGGGCTGGCATGAGGCGATCCCCGGCCCGTCCGCTCGCCCCTGCGGCCCCGCGAGGAGATGGCCCGGCTCAGAGCACGCGCGTGAGCGTGGCGCCCACCGCGACGGCCAGTCCGGCCGCCACCAGCCCGCGGTGCCGGTTCACCCAGCTCTGGACGCTGCGCCCCCGCGCGCGGCGGTCGAAGCGGCCGTGCGCGCCGTGATCCCCGGCGACCGGCGCGAACAGGTTGTCCGGACGGTCCGGGCGGCGCTGCCGCTCCGTCTGCTGCCCGCCGAACGCCTTGCGCGCCAGGTACCAGTCCAGCAGTCCGGGGAAGACCTTGTTCCCCAGGACCGCCTTCACGGTGGAGAAGCCGACGTCCAGCTCGCGCCGCCGGTGATGGGCGGCCCAGTAGATGGCGCGCGCCGGCACCTCGGGCTGGTAGATCGGGGGGACCGGCTGCGGTCGATGCGGCATCTTGTTGCGACCCCACTCGAACTGAGGCGTGTTGACGCCCGGCAGGTTCACCACCGTCAGATGCACGCGACTCTTGGCGTGGATCAGCTCCGAGCGAACGGAATCGGTGAACCCGATGATGGCGTGCTTGGCGCCGCAATAAGGCGCCTGAAGCGGGATGCTCCGGTGCGCCAGCGCGGACCCGACCTGCACGACCGTTCCCTGATCGCGGGGCATCATCCGCCTCAGCGCCGCCTGGGTCCCGTACACGAACCCCAGATAGGTGACCTCGGTGGCCCGGCGGAACTCGTCCGCCGTCAGGTCCCAGATCGGCGCGAACACCGTCGCCATCGCGTCGTTGACCCAGATGTCGATGGGGCCGAGTCGGCGCTCGACCTCGGACGCGGCGAGCTCGACCTGATCGGCCTGCGCCACGTCCGTGGGCAACGCGATGGCCTCGCCCCCCATCCGTTCGATCTCATCCTGGGCGGCTTGCAGCCCGTCGGTGCCACGGGCGAGCAAGGCGACGGCCGCGCCGTGTCTGCCGAACTCCCGCGCGACGGCTCGACCCACCCCGGCGGACGCCCCGGTCACCACCACCACTTCCCTTTTTGTCGCCATGCTGGAAGTGTCGGTCCGAATACCGCGCCTGAGAATCCGGCGGGATCCCGACATCACATCTTCTCTTCGAGCTCGTGATGAACGACCGGACATTGACCAGCGCGGGGCGCGATCCAGCTTGCGGGCGTGAAGCTCCGGTGGCTGTGGCGCACGTTCGCGGATCCGGCACGGCTGAGGCAAGAGCTGGTCGAGGGGCGGTCTCGCCGATTGCGGAAGCGGCGGGTGATGATCGCGCTCGCCGCGCTGGGGGCCGCCGACACGCTCCTGATAGCGCTCCGACAGGCCGGCGTGATCCGCCGGCTTCCCGAGATTCCCGGACGCCTCTTCCGATCCAACGACGTCGTGACGTCGCCGGCGGCGTTCGCCCTGGGCGTTCCGGACGGTCCGGTGGGCGCCGCCGCGTTTGCTCTGATCGCGGCCCTCACGTCGCGCCTGGGCGCGGGGCCGCCGCGCCGCCGGCCCGTGGCGACGCTCGCCTTGCTCGGCGTGAACGGCGGCGTGGTCCTGGCGGGCGCCCACTACTTGCGCCAGATGCTGTCGGTCCAGAAGAAGCTCTGCGCCTACTGCCTCGTCGCGAGCGGCCTGGGATTCACGCTGCTGTCGCTGGTGGCCTCGGAAGTGGCCGCGCTCGAACGCGAGGGTTGACATGGATCGCCGCATCGAGGACCACGCCCTGATTGGCGACACGCAGGCGGCGGCCCTGGTCAGCAACGAAGGATCGATCGACTGGGCCTGTCTGCCGCGGTTCGATTCGGGAGCCTGTTTCTCGTGCACACAGTGGTTGGCTGACGTTTACGTCCAGATGGGGCAGAACGAGAAAGCCGCGGCGCTGTTCGAGCGCGTGACCGGGGCAGCCAACGATCTCGGCCTTCTGTCCGAGGAATACGACCCCGGCGGTCGCCGCCTGCTCGGGAACTTCCCTCAGGCGCTCACGCACCTGGCGGTCATCAACACTGCCTTCAACCTGACCGGCGACTCCTCCAGCCCAGCGCAGCACAGGCGTTCGGTCGACCCACGCTAGGGCGTCGCCGTGAGGCGGCAGTGAGCGCAGCGAACCATGCCCGACGACGTGGCGCCCGTCAGGCGCCCTACCCCGACCATCGGAGCGAAGCCCGGACGACGGAATCGTCGAACGGAGACTCGATCGATGCCGATGTTTGAAGACGGGAGGTGACGCCGTGGAAACAAGGATGAGAACGTGGAAGTGGATCCTGGTGTCGGGCTGTGGCCTGGCCACGGCTGGTCCGATGGCGACCGCGCTCGCGGCGAATCAGAACGGTGGGTCTGCCGGCAATGCCATCTCTGCCGCGGAGCAAGAGGCTCAGCAGAGCGGGCGGGCGGCGGACGACGCCTCGCTGGCGACTGACGTCAAGGCGAAGCTGGCGGAGCAGCTGCCCAGCGCATCCGGCCTGAACGTCGAGGCGACCAACGGCGTGGTCACGCTGACCGGCTCCGTCCCGACGCGCAACGACCGGCAGCAGGCGGCGAGCCTCGCGCGCGGCGCGAACGGCGTGAAGGGCGTCAGGGATCAGCTGGAGATCAAGTCGAGCGGCATCTGAAGCCGAGGGCTGGCGGTCCACCTGGATCACGATCCGACTCTGGGCGGCCCCCTATGGTCGCAGCCGCGTGGCGATCCAGTTTTTACGGAGAACCGATGTTCATAGCGCAGATCTTGCTGTCGAGCGCGGCGGTCCTGGCGACCGGGGCGTTGCCGAGCTCGCCGGCGACGGCCAGCCAGCCGCAGCGCGAGGCGGTCTGCGCCGTCGAGATCCCGTCGATGCGGGTCACAGCCACCGACTTCTCCGTCGTTCGAGGGTCAGGCGCCACGCCGGGCATCGTGCTCCAGTACACCGCTCAGGCCGGCCTAACCGGGTCGGTCCGGCGGTTGGTGCGCCGGTATGCCGCCGTCCAGAATGGCGGTGTCCCGGTCGCCGAGCACTTCGGGGATCCGCGGCTCGCGCGGGGCGTGGCGGGCGCCCCACCCGGCACGGCGGTGCTGGTGCCGGGCGCTCATGCGTCGGTCGCCGATACCCCGGCAGGCGCCCGGCTCACTCTGATGCCGGTCACGCCCGAGATGCGGCGCCTGCTCCACGCCGCCGCTCGCCGCCAGCGGCAGTCGGCGTCACAGCGCCCCTGCCCCCCCGACGTTCGTCTGAACCCCGACGGGCCAGACCGGAACGGCCCGATCCCGCCGGCCGACGGCCCGCGCTGAAGCGCCCGCGACCATGAACGCGACCGCTGCCCGCTGGCTGACCTCGCTGCTGGGCGCCTGGCAGTTCCACGTCGGCGTTCCTCTGGCCGCACACGGCGCATCTCGCTGCGCCTTCCCACGGTTCGGTTCATCAACGTCGGGTTGGGTGTCTGGCTGATCCTGGCCACCTTTCTTCTGCCCAGCATCTGGACCACCACGCGCTGGAACGACATCGCGATCGGGATCGCCATCGCGGCGCTCTCCCTCCCGACGTCGCGGTCCAGAGCTCACCAGGACTCGTAGCGGGCGGCCTCGGCGAAACGCGGGTCGAACGCCGGGGCCAGCAGATGGCCGCGCTGGCTCCACAGCGCCGCAGCCAGCGAGAGCCCTGCCACGGCGATCACCGCCGCCGGATCCCACCAGTCGAACACCCGGGTGAGGCCACGTTCAGGCGCGATCAGCCAGTGAACCTCGAAGTACTGCGCGGCCAACAGGTAGGCTGCCATGAACGCCAGCAAGCCGCGGTGCCGCTTGATGACGTACGTGATGAGCACCAGGAACGGGAACCCGAAGTGCCCGAGGATGATGAACCAGCTTTCGGCCCGGAACGGCCCGACCGAACGCTGCACGAACCAGCGCACCTCCTGGGGCTTGTTGGCGATCCAGGTGATGAAGTAGTTGAAGTATGCCGTGTAGGCCCAGAGGACCAGAAAGGTGAACAGCACGCGTCCCAGCGCGTAGTAGTGCGACAGCGTCACCGGGATCCGGCTCCGGCGGTCGTTCCAGGCCGTGGCCAGCGTCAGCGCCGCCGCCCCACCCATCAGCGAGAGCGCCATGAAATAGAAGCCAAAGATGTAAGAGATCCACTCGGGCGCCAGCGACATGATCCAGTCGGTGGCCGCGGCGGTCAGGGTCAGGCCCATGAGCGGCGCCATGAGCGCGGCCAGCGCCCGCAGCCGCGGACGCAGGTTCGGGTGCGGCTCTCGGTCCGTCGCCAGTGACCAGCGGCGCAAGAGCAGCCCGAACAGCGACCAGAGCGCCAGATAGAAGACCGACCTCAGAACGAAGAACCGCGCGTTCAGGTAGGGGGCCTTGTGCACCAGGATCTTGTGCATCGCGGGGTCGCCGACCGCGGCGATGTTCGTCCAGGGGTACAGCCGGTTCAGCCCGAGCAGGATCGGGATGAACATGAGCCCCAGGACCGGCATCACCGGCATCGCGGTCTCCGCCAGGCGCCGCACCACCGTGGGCCAACCGGCGTTCATGGTGTGGGCGATGATCAGGATCCCCATCAGCCCGATGACGATCGTCAACACATAGACCACCGCGATGAGCCACGCGAACAGGGTCCGGGTCGGATCGACGGCAAACCCGACGATGTCGACGACCAGCGCGGCCGCGCCAACGGTCAGCGCGATCCAGACGCCGCCGCCGCCCCGGTAGGGGATGGGTGTCGCGGTCACGCGGCCGCCTCGCGTTGCCGTTCCTTCTTCATCTCGTGCGCGAGCTCCATCACCTCGGCCGTGGGGATGAACGGGACGAAGCGGACGAACAGAAGGAACAAGAAGCTGAAGAACCCGATGGTCCCCACGAAGATGCTCCAGTCGACCCAGGTGGGCCCGTACCAGAACCAGGCCGACGGCAAGTAGTCGCGCTGCAACGAATCGGCGATGATCATGAACCGCTCGGCCCACATCCCGACCAGCACGAACACCGACAGCACCCAGGACAAGAGATCGTTCTGGCGGATGCGCCTCCACCAGAAGAACTGCGGTACGACCATGTTGCAGAACAGCGCGGTCCAGACCACCGGCGCCGCCGGCCCGAACAGATACTGGTGCCAGAAGACGTACTGCTCGTACTGGTCGCCGCCGTACCAGGCGTAGAACCACTCGGTCATGTACGAGTAGGTGACGATCCACCCCGTCACCAGCAGCATCTTGCCCATGGCATCGAGGTGGCGGGTCGTGACGACGTTTGCCATCCGGAAGATCCGCCGGATGGGGACCATCAGGATGATCACCATCGCGAAGCCCGAGTAGATGGCCCCGCCGACGAAGTAGGGCGGGAAGATCGTCTCGTGCCACCCCGGGACCAGCGAGATGGCGTAGTCGGTCGACACGACGCTGTGGACCGAGAGGACCAGCGGCGTCGCCAGCCCGCCCAGCAGGCCGTACGCCACCCGGTAGTGACGCCAGTGCTGCACCGAGCCCCTCCATCCCAGCGCGAACACGCCGTAGGCACGCTGGCGCAGGCGGCCGGGCGCGCGGTCACGCATCGCGGCCAGATCGGGGACCAGCCCGAGATACCAGAAGAGGAGCGAGACCGACCCGTACGTGAACACGGCGGCGGCGTCCCACGGCAGGGCGCTCTTGAAGTTCGGCCACAGGTGCATGGTCGACGGGTAGACGATCAGCCAGTAAGCGAACCAGGGGCGCCCCAGGTGCAGCAGCGGGAACAGGGCGGCCTGCGCGACGGCGAACAGGGTCATCGCCTCGGCGACGCGGTTGATTGACGTGCGCCACCGCTGCTCCAGCAACAGCAAGATCGCGGAGATGAATGTCCCGGCGTGGCCGATCCCGATCCACCAGACGAAGTTGATGATCGGAAACGCCCAGGCGACCGGGATGTTGTTGCCCCAGACGCCGGTTCCGCGCCAGACGGTGTACGTGATGGCGAAGACGGCCAGCAGCGTCCCCATCCCGCTCAGCACGAGGCCGAACAGAAACAGCCGGGTGTGCGGCTTCCAGATCGGCGACAGCAGCTGCTCGTGCAGCATGGTCGGCGAGAGCTCGCCGGTGAGGACAGGGGTCTCGGCCATGGGAAGGGAGCTGTTCATCTGCGTCCGTCACATTGCGCGCGCCATCGGGGCCGCTCCGGGTGTGGCGAGAGTCAGAGTTCTTCGGGCGCGCGGATCGCGTCGACCGGTCCCTGGAACGCGACCAGCGCCGCTGCCCCCGAGCAGAGCCAGGCGAACGTGAAGATCCACCAGGCGAACCAGGGCGTGCCCTGGTCCAGCAGCGCGATTGCGAACAGCGCGAACAGGACCAGCGCCAGCGCCGCCAGGCAGCCGCCGGCCAGCCGCGACGAGCGCCGGGCCGGAATGAGCCCGACCACCGACGTCACGCCCAGCGCCGCGGCACCCTCGAACCAGACCATCCAGGAGGTCGCGTCCTCGCTCCGCGCGATCACCCACAAGACCGCCAGGCTCAGGCCCAAGAAGCCCACCACAGGTCGGGTCATGGGCGATCTCCCCGCGCGCGGGCGCTAATGTTCATAGAACGCCTCGCTGGGGCCCGGGCGGGGCGCCGGCGGTTGCACCTGGCGCGTCGCCACGTCGGCCGTGACCAGGAACAACAGGGTCAGAAGCAACGACAAGCTCACACCGATGGCCAGTCGGACCTGAAAGCCGGTCTCGGACAGGTGCATGAACACCCACATCACGAGGCCGCCCTGCATCGTCGCGACGGCCAGGTCGATCACCAGGTCCCAGTGCGGCCAGTGCACCGCCCGTGAAAAGGCCAGGGAGACGCCCGCCAGCAGCAACAGGGCCAGGTAGGCCAGCAGATAGGGAGCGGCGGAAGCGCGTCGGGCCATCATGCGATCAGCTCAGGTAGAGGATGGGCCAGAGGAAGATCCACATCAGATCGATGAGCGCCCAATAGAGCGACCCCATCTCCAGCTTCACGTGGTACCGCGCGGTGTAGCGCCCCTGAAACGCGCGCACGGCCATCCAGCCCATCACCAGGACGCCGGCGGTCAGGTGCAGCGCGTGAAACCCGGTCATGCCCCAGTACATGGTGAAGAACCGGTTGCCCCCGAAAGTGGGCAGCTCGCTGTAGTGGTACCAGGGCCCCGGCAGCGATCCCTCCTCGATGTGCTTGCCGTACTCGGTCAGCTTGATGGCCAGGAAGGCCAGGCCCAACCCGGCCGTCGTCGAGAGCATGACGCCCGTGAAGACGCGCCGGTCGGTTCGCGCGCCGAACACCGCCAGGGCGGCCGTGAGGCCGCTGGTGAGCAGCACGAAGAGGTTGGCGGTGCCGTAGGCGAACGTGTTGTGCAGGACCCCCGCCCTGAAATCCGAGGGGAACATGGTCCGGTAGGCGGCGTAGAGGGTGAACAGCGCCGCAAACAGCAGGATCTCGCTGACGACGAAGACCCACATGCCGAACCGCAGGGCGGCGGCCTGGTGCTCGAGATCCGAGAACTGTTCACCGAGCTCCGGCGCGTGCACGGGCCTCCTCCTCGGTCATCGAATAGTCGTAGGGCGAAAAGTCGAGCTGCGGCGTGACGGGGAAGTTGTGCTTGGGCGGCGGCGACGGGGTGAGCCACTCGAAGCCCCGCGAGTGCCACGGATTGGCCGAGGCGCGCGCGCCCCAGCGGAGCGCCACCACGAGGTTCCCGATGGCCAGCAGCACCGCGCCCCCCAGCAGCCAGGCGCCCCCCGTCGAGAGCACGTGGAGAAACTGGAACCGCGGGGGATACGAATAGTACCGGCGGGGCATGCCCATGTTCCCCAGCAGAAACTGGGGGAAGAACGTCAGCACGAACCCGATGAAGACGGCGGTTGCCGTCAGCATGCCCATCCGCTCGTTGTAGACGCGGCCGAACATCTTCGGGAACCACAGATGGGCCGCGGCGAGGAAGGCGGTGACGCTGCCGCCGACCATGACGAAATGGAAATGCGCGACGACGAAGTAGGTGTCCGTCCAGTGCACGTCCAGCGACTGGGTGGCCAGCGCCACGCCCGTCATGCCGCCGAACACGAACAGGAACAGGAACCCGAAGAAGTAGATCAGCGGCGTGCGCACCAGGATCTGCCCGCGGTACAAGGTCCCCGTCCAGGTGAAGACCTTGATCGCCGAGAAGATGGCCACGAACATCGACATGACGCCGAAGACGCCGGCGTCGAACGTGGACATGCCGGACACGAACATGTGGTGGCCCCAGGTGAGGAAGCCGACGAAGGCAATCCCCAGGGTGGAGACGGCGACGGCCACGTAGGAGGACAGGCGCCGGTGGGCGAACGTCGTCACCACCTCGCTGATCACGCCCATCCCGGGCAGAATCATGATGTAGACCGCCGGGTGCGAGTAGAACCAGAAGATGTGCTGGAACAGCACCGGGTCGCCGCCCACGGCCGGATCGAAGATCCCCAGCCTCAGCGCGTGATCCAGGCCGACCAGGGCCAGGGCCATCCCCAGCACCGGCGTCGCCAGCACCATGATCACGCTGGTCGCGTAGATGGTCCAGACGAAGAGCGGCATGTTGCCCCAGCGGAGGCCGCGCGCCCGCATCAGGTGTGTGGTGGCGATGAAGTTGATCCCGCTGAAGATGGACGACATGCCCAGGATGAAGATGCCCACGACCACCGGCACCACGTCGGTGGGCGTGCTGTCCGCGTAAGGGGCGTAGAAGGTCCATCCGGTGTCGGTGCCCCCCACCATCATCCCGCCGAACGTGATCACCGCGCCCAGCACGAACGTGTAGAAGCTCATCAGGTTCAGCTTCGGGAACGCCAGGTCGCGCGCCCCGATCTGCAGCGGCAGCAGGAAGTTGCCGAAGCTGGCGGGGATGCTCGGAACGAGAAACAGCCAGACCATCGTCACGCCGTGGAGCGTGAACATCCGGTCGTACGTCATCGCATCCATGATGGTGCGGTTCGGGGTCAACAGCTCCGTGCGCATCGCCAGGGCGAAGCAGCCGCCGATCAGGAACATGGCCGTCACGGTCGCCAGGAACATCACGCCGATGCGCTTGTGATCGCGCGTGTTGAGCCAGGACCAGATTCCGCTCTCCACCGACAGGTAATCGGGCTCCGGGGTCGATTCGGCCAGGATCTCGGCAGGCGCGCTCATGGCTTGGACTCCTGGACGGGGATGGCGGACGGGACGGTGCGCCGGGTCCCGTTGGGGCCCGCGATCTCGATCGTGCCGACCGGCGGCGGGTTGGGCTGCAGGCCCGGCGGCGGCAACCCCTGCTCGACGGCCGGCGGCATCGGTCCCTGGCCCGGCGCCTGGCGCAACGGCAGAGCCGGCCGTTCCTGGGGGGCGCGGCCGATTGCCCCCGCCGCCGGCGGCGGGCCCTCCGCCGTTCGCTCTGCCGGCGGCTCCGTCCGACCGGGAACGTCGCGCAGATCCTTGATCAACTCCACGATCGCGGCCGTTTCGCCCGGCGAGAGCAGCCCGTGATAGCTCGGCATCACCGGCGCGTACCCGGCGTGAACCTTGGCCAGCGGATCCATCATCGACTCGGTCAGGTAGGCCTCGTCCGCGGTGACGACCTCGCCCGTCGTGAGCGGCACCCGCCCGAGATAGAGCCCCGCCCAGGTCGGGCCTATGTGGGGCGTCCCGTCCAGCGTGTGGCACCGGAGGCACCCCTGCTGGGCGGCCGCCTGCGTCCCCACGCGCACGAGATTCACCAGCTGCGCCGGCGGAAAGTCCTCCTCCGACGCCCCCTCGACGTTCGTGGGTCCGGCCAGCGACGGCCCGCCCACCTGTCCCAGCGGTGCGCGCGGGTCCTCGCCCAAGCTGCCGACGACCCTGTCGCTGTTGCCGGCCGCCAGCCAGCGGGCGTAGTCGGAGGGGTCCAGCGCCACCACCTGGCCGCGCATGACGGAGTGGCCGGTCCCGCAGAACTCTGCGCAGAGCACCTGGTGCGTGCCCGGCTCGGGCACCTCGAACCACGCGGTCGTGTACCGTCCCGGCAAGGCGTCCTGCTTGATGCGGAAGTCGGGCACGAAGAAGCTGTGGATGACGTCGCGGGAGGTCAGCAACACCCGAATCGGCCGGCCGGTCGGCACGTAGAGGCTGGCCACCGAGCTCTGCCCGTCCGGGTAGGCGAACTTCCACATCCACTGCTTGCCGGTGACGTAGACGTCCAGCGTGTTCTTGGGCGAGACCCGCAGGCGGACGTACTGCATGTAGCCGATCAGCCACCACAGACAGAACAGCCCCAGGAGGCTGCCCGCCAGCATCAGCTCGAGCCAGGCGGGTGAGGTCGGCGCCGGGTCACTGCGCGGCGCGAGCCCTTCGCGCACGCGGTACTTCAACACCCAGTAGAGCGCCAGCAGACCGACCATCGACGCGCCGGCGATCGTCGTGGCGATCACGAAGTAGTGGAGGTGATCGATCTCGGACGCCATCGTCGACGACTGGGGCGGCAGGAACAGCACCCGCCGGAACAGCTCGTTGACGGCAGCCTGGCGGCTGGGACCGAGGCCCAGGTTCATCGCGGCCCCTCCCGCCGCAGCGTCACTTCGCGGCGCCAGAGCAGCGTCAGGCAACCGCCCACGGCCAGCAGAACCAGGAATCCGCCTCCCTTCAGCAGGCCCACGACGTAGATGCCGTAACGCCGGGCGGTCGGGTCGTAACGGAAGCAGGTCAAAAGGACGCGCTCCACCACCCCGCCGACCTTCCCCTGCCCCGCCTCCGTCACCGCCAGCCGCAGATCGAACGGTCGAAAGTCGACCCCGTAGACGTACCGGGCGACCCGCCCGTCGGGCGTCATCACGACCGCGCCGGCCGGGTGCGCATACTGATGGCTCCCCGGATCGTAGGCGTACTGAAAGCCCATCGCGTCGGCCAACCTGCGCGAGCTGGCCGCGTCGCCGACGAGGAATGGCCAGCCGGCGGTCGCCTCGGGGTGCCCGAGCGCCTGCAAGACGTGTCCTTGCTTCAAGCGCGCGGCGGCAGGCGTGTCGGCCGGATCGATGCTGACCGTGAGCAGGTCCAGCTGCTTGCCGGGCGTCCAGCCGATCGTGGCGAGGGCCCGCGCCAGGCCGCCCAGCACCAGGTCGCACAACATCGGACAGCGGTAGTAGGCCAGCACCAGCACGACGGGCCGTCCCCGTCCCAGGCGGTCGCGCAGACGCACCGGGCGGCCGTCCTGATCCTGGAAGACCAGATCGCCGGGCACGAATTGGCCAAGGTGCTCCTCGATGCCCACGTTCAGCGCGGCCGGGGGCAGCGGCCCCTGCAGCGGGCCGCGAAGCGCGCGGGCCGTCCCGGCCGCCATGATCAGCGCCGCCCCCGCGACCACGGCCGCAGCGCGCCTCACGGGTGAGACCTCCCGCCGTGCGTCTCGCCGAGCAGCAGCTCCATGCCCACCTCGATCGGGACGCGAACGACACCATGAGCCCGATCGACCCAGCCGTACCCTTCCAGCTCGCGGGTCTGCTCTTCGAGCAAGGTCGGCCTGGGCGCCGCGATCGTGAACAGCTCCTGCCGCACCGGCCCGACTCGCCTGGGCGCCGGCAGGGCGGCCTCGGGAAATTGCATCGACGGGCGCAGCGTGTATTCGCGCAGCCGCAACAACAGGTACGCGATCACGCACAGGCTCAGCCCGACGGCCAGGGTCCCCACCGCGATCCGCAGCAGCAGGCCGCGGGGAACCTCGTCGGGCTGCTGAAAGACGTCACCCCGCACGGGTTCGGTCACGGCTTCGCTCCCGACAGCGCGGCCTGCGCCCGGGCACGCGCGGCGGGCGGCAAGCTGGCCAGGGGAATCCGCCGGCTCCGCTGCAAGGCGCGCAGATACGCGACGATCGCCCAGCGATCGTCGACGCTCAGGTGGACGTCGTAAGCGGGCATCAAACCGTAGCCGATGCTGGCAACCTGGAAGACTCGCCCGGGCGGAAACGACCGCACCGGCTCGTCGATCAGCGACGGCGGCCGGCGCAGCGTCATGTTCGTGGCCACCATGCTCACGCCGTCGCCGCTCACGCCGTGGCACGGCGCGCAGGAGATGTCGAAGCGGTCGCGGCCGCGCTGGAGCACGGCCCGGGTGAGCGGGACGGGGATCTCCGCCGCATAGGCGCCCGACGGAAGGACCCCCTGGGTCAGCGCCGGCTTGCCCAGCACTTCGCCGCGGGGGATCGTGCCCGCCGGCGGCGGCCGCATGACCCGTCCGTCCGCGAACTGGGCCGAGGCCTCGAAGGGGCGGTATCCGCGCTGCCGCTGCATGCGCTCGAAGTCGGGCTCGGGGAGCACCCCTTCGCACCCGGCGGCCATCAACCCGGCCCAGGCCGCCAGCGCCAGCGCCATCCTGGTCGTCACGCCGACTCCCCCACGTACTCGACGCGCGCGGCGCCCAGCTCGCGCAGCTCGCGCTCGGTGCGGTCGGGATCGAACTGTTCGTCCCGGACGTTCACGCCCAGCCAGAACCCGTCCCGGGTGGCGCTCTGGAACCCGGGGACCGCGAAGATCGGGTGGCTGAGGCGCGGCAGGCGGCATATCCAGAAGAGCAGGACGAAGGCCGCGACCGACGTGAACAGGACCATCGTCTCGAAGGTGATGATGAAGAACGGCGGGGCCGAGAGCGGCGGCCGGCCCCCGTCGTTCAGCGGGAACAGGTGACCGACCGTCAGGCACTGCAGGAAGAACGCGAAGCACGCCCCGAAGGCGCCGATCGGGCCGGCCAGCAGGTTCAGCCGCGAGCGCGGCAACTCCAGCGCCTCCTGCAGGCCGCGCACCGGGAAGGGGGTGAACGCGTCCATCCGCCGGTATCCCCGACCGCGCAGCGCGTGGATCGCCTCCAGCAGGCGCTCCGGATCGCTGAACTCCGCCAGCACGCCGAATCGCATCAGCCGTCCCCCATGTCCGGGTTGGGGTTCTCGATGCGCGCCAGGTACATCGTGCGGGGCTGGGTCCCCTGGTCGTGCAACACGGCGAAGCTGCGATCCTGCTGCCGCCAGCGCACCATCGGGGTCTCCCGGTGTGTGAGCGATCCGAACTGGATGGCGCCGGTCGGACAGGCGGCCTGGCAGGCGGTCACCACCTCCCCCGGCGCGATCTCACGCTTGTCGTTGCGCGCCCGGATCTCCGCGGCCCGGATCCGCTGCACGCAGTACGTGCACTTCTCCATCACGCCGCGCTCGCGGACCGTGACCTCGGGGTTGTAGTGCAGCTGGACCAGGCCGCGGTTGGTCTCCAGCAGTCCGGTGAAGTCGAACCAGTTGAAGCGCCGGACCTTGTACGGGCAGTTGTTCGAGCAGAAGCGGGTGCCGACGCAGCGGTTGTAGATCATCTCGTTCAGGCCGTCCGGGCTGTGCACCGTGGCGTTGACCGGACAGACGTACTCGCAAGGCGCCTTCTCGCAGTGCTGGCAGAGCATCGGCTGGTGCACCAGCCCGGACGCGCCGGGGATGCCGCTGGTGTAGGTGTCGATGCGGAGCCAGTGCATCTGCCGGTGGCGCAGGACGTTGTCCTTGCCGACGATCAGCAGGTTGTTCTCGGACTGGCAGGCCACCATGCAGGAGCTGCAGGCCGTGCAGACGCTCAGGTCGATCGACATCGCCCACTGCGGCCCCCGGTAGTCGAACTCCGGCAGCAACGAGTCGACCGGCCCCTTGTACTCGCGGGTGAAGTCCGGGCGCTGGCGGTACTCCTCCAGCGTTCGCTTGAGCGCGATCGGGCGGCCCTCCATCGCGAAGTGAATCTGCGTCTGGGCGAGCTCGTGACGCCCGTCGACCCGCCGGATCCCCTCCAGCGGGGCATGGTGAAGGGCGGTGGTGGTGCGCAGCGGGTAGGCGTTGAAACCGGCGGCTCCCAGCGCCTCGGCCCCCGACCGCCCGTACCCGAGCCAGACCGCGACCACGCCGTCGGCGAGGCCCGGCGCGACCAGGACGGGCGCCCGCGTGCGCGCGCCATTCACGCGCAGCTCGACGACCTGTTCGCTGGCCAGGTCCAGCCGGCGCGCGGTCGCCCCGCTGATCAAGGCTGCGTTGTCCCAGGTCAGCTTGGTGATCGGCTCCGGCTGCTCCAGCAGCCAGGCGTTGTTGGCGAAGCGCCCGTCGTACACGGTCGGGGACGGGTAGATCTCCAGCTCGAGCGGCGTCGCGGCCGGGCGGGGCAGCCCGCCGATCAGGCGGGCCACGGCGCCCTGGTCGGCCGTGACGGACTCGGTGGCGGCCGCGGTTCCGATCACCAGCCCCTCCTGCACCGCGCGCTGCCAGGCGTCCTCGTTCAAGCCGCCCGCACCCAGCCAGTAGGCGTGCAGCAGGCGAAACGCGTCCGGGTCGGGCTCGCCCGCCAGCGCCGCCAGGATCTCGCCGGGCGTCCTGGCGTCGACCAGCGGGCGGATCAGGGGCTGGATCATCGAGACGGTGCCGTCGTAGGCGCGCGCGTCCCCCCAGCTCTCCAGGAAGTGCGTGGTCGGCCCGAAGACGGTGCAGCGATTGGCTGTCTCGTCCTCGTAGTAGCCGAAGCAGAGGCTCTCGCGGACCCGGGCCAGGGCCGCGCAGAACTTCAGATCGGCGGGCGCCGCGTAACAGGGGTTCGTGTCGAGCATCAGCAAGCTGTCGACCTGGCCGGCGTGCATCTCGGCCAGCAGCGTCTCGAACGGAATCAACCCCGGCTGCTCGCCGGGCACCGGCAGCACGGGCCGGGTGAAGGCGACCGTCCGCCCCAGGTTGCCGAGAGCGGCGTTCAACAGGTAGCCGAGGGCATGAACCGCGGGCGGCTGCCGATCGCCGACCAGGACGACAGTGGTCCCGCGGGGATGATTGGCCAGATCCCGCGCGACCTGCGCCAGCCAGGGCTCCGGGGCTCCCCCCGCGGCGCCGGCCGCTTCGCGCACGGCCGGGGGCACCGCGACCAGGGCGGCGGCCAGCGACAGCGCCGCCCGCGGGATCTGCGACAGCGGCCGGCGCAGCCGATGGTCGGCGACCGAGCCGGTGACGCTGAGCAGGCTCTCCACGACATACAGGCGGTTCATGCCGTCTTCCGGCGATTTCAGCCGGCGCCGCTCGGCCCACTGTCGCGCGTAGCGCACGGAGAGCGGCAAGCTGCACAGGAAGTCGCAATCCAGGGAGACGATCGCGCGCGCCTGGGTGAAGTCGTACTGAGGCAGCAACGGGCGCCCGAACGCGGCCCGCGTCGCGTCCAGATGATTCCGCGCTTCCAGCGGCGCAAAGAAGGCGACGCGCGCCTGGGGGTAGCGCGCCTGCACGCGGGCGATCAGATCCAGCAGCAGCGGCGAGGCGGTCGGTTCCAGCAGCACCCGCAGCCCCGCCCCGGCGTCGGTCCGCTTCCGCCAGAGGAGGCGGAACAGATCCTCCCAGGACACAGGCAGCTGCCCGCGCCGCGGACGCCGCGCGCGCATGTCGTCGTAGAGCTGCCGGACGGCCGCTTGCTGGAACATGCTCGTGCCGCCCAGCGTGGACGGGTGCTGCAGGTTGGCCTCGATCTTGGTCGGCCGTCCCTCGTGACTTTCGACCAGCAGCCCGGACGCGTAGCCGTCGATCACCATGGACGTCGCGTAGAACGCCGCCTCGCTGGGCAGCACGTGGGGCGGCCGCTTGGTGTACGGCACGATCTGGCGCGGCGTGTCCAGCGCGCATCCGCCTACCCCGGCCAGGCTCAAGCCGGCGCCGGCGATTTGCATGAACAGGCGCCGATCGATGGCGCCCGGCTCCAGCTCCTCAGCCGCGAATTCAGGGCCCGACCCGATCAGCCGTCCCTCCGGCGGATGCCGCCGGATCTGGACCAGATCCTCTCCCGATTTCCTAACCCCGGTCATCGGTGACAAGCCGTGCAAGTCTGCAGATGCTGGACAGGCTGCGCGTGGCCGACCACGGTCTTCGCGCCGCCCGGCAGCTTCTCGGGGAATTCGGCGGCCACGACGGGCCCGCCGCCGTAACTGTCCTGTTGGCGGCTGTGGCAGTCGAGGCACCAGCCCATGGTGAACAGCCGCTCCTTTCGGTCGATTGGCATGGACGCGACGTCTCCGTGGCACTGGACGCACTCGATCCCGTTCTTCACGTGGACGGAGTGGTTGAAGAACACGAAGTCGGGCACCAGGTGCACGCGCTTCCAGGGGATTGGCTGGCCCGAGAAGTAGCTCCGTCGCACGGGCTCCAGCATGGGGCTCTGGTTCCAGATCTGGTTGTGGCAACCCATGCAGACCTCGGTGGCGGGCACGCCGGCGTACGCCGACCGATCAGCCAGGTCATGGCAGTAGAGGCACTGGATTCCATCGTCCTTGACGTGGTGGCGGTGGTCGAACTGCACCGGCTGCATCACGTCGAAACCGCGATTCAGGTTGTAGGGAGTTCGCACGTAGAGGATGGGCACCACGAACACGCCGGGGATCGACAGACCAACCACGCCGAGCGCCAGTCGGAGAGTCGTATCGGACCAAACCGGAAAGAGCCCAGGCACGCGTGCAGTGGTGGAGCCCGTGGGCTTTCACCGCAATCGGGCATTCCACCGAACCGCGGCATGTATTCGCGCTGCACTTGCGCCCAGCCTCTTCGGCCGCAGATCCCTGGCGTGGCTCTGGTCATTCCCACGATCTGGGCGGCGCTCGTCTGGCCGCCCCTCGGGCTCGGCATGGGTCTGTTCCTGGCGCTGTCGTCGCGCGAGCGATCCATCGTGACGCTGGCGTCGTACCCCTTGGCCGGGATGCTGGGCACCTCGGTGGGAGGCCTGGTGACCTACTTCTTCACGTACGAGCGCGCCCTGCTCGGCGGGTTCTGGACCAGCATCGTCACCGCCCTCCTGGGCGGCCTGGTGTTCCTGGGCCTGGCGAAGGCCCTGGAGGAGTCCCGACGGCCGGCCTCCGACTGAGACCAGGTTCAGGAGAAGCGATCGAACGCCGCGGCCAGCGCCGTCGCCAGCGCACTGACCAGCACCAACCCCGCGCTGACGAAACAGAGCCAGACCAGCCAGGTCGTGGCAGACGTCAACAGCCCGACCACCCAGCAGGCCGCGAGGCCGGCGGCGGTGAGCGCCAGGTTACCTGCAGCCATGAACCCGGAGCGCCGCTCGGGGACCAAAGAGATGGTCCCGAAGCACGCGAGCGCCGCCAGACAGACGAGCCACGCGAGCCAGCTGGTGGCTCCTTTGGCGAGGGCGACGACCCAGATCACGCCCATCGCGGTGCCCAGCAGGCCCGAGGCGACCCGCACGCTGGTCGCGTCCACCCGCTTGATCGCTTGGGCCGCGGCCATGCTCTTCATGGTGTGCCCAAAACCGGCGCCCGCTACCCGGAGACCGCCGGAGCTGGTCCCCCCTTTTGGCGCGCGAGCGCGCGGATCAGGTGAGCAACCACTTCTCCGGGTGTTGTCGGGACGCAGCGGGAAGCATCGGTTCGCGCCCCTATCCGGGATGCTCCTGCATCAACTTGTTGGATGTTCGGCGGCAGCCATATTGCCAGCAGGAGGTGCGACATGCACAAGACAATGGCTGCGACGGCGCTGAGCTTTCTGATGGCGGTTGGTGGCGGCGCGGCGCTCGCGGAAGCAGGGGGCGGCCAGGCGGCTCCTTCTGCTGCGGCACCGTCCTCGCAGGCTTCGGGGCAGTCCAGCAACCCAAAGACGGGTGCGAACACGCCGGGCTCCGTGGGGTTCGCCGAGGAAGAGGTCCAGACGGCGCCCTGGACCATCGAGCGCGTCGACAAGAAGAACCACAATCTGGTGCTTCAGGCCCCTGACGGCACCCAGAACACCGTCGACATCCCGGCCGGCACGCCCGGCTTCAGTGGTCTGGCCAAGGGTGACCAGGTTCAGCTCGACTACTTCGACGCGGCCTTCGTCGGCGTCCCGGCTTCGAATCAAGCCAGCTCGACATCAGCCGGCAGCAGCAGTCAATCCGCGACCGCCAACAACACCAATCGAAAGGTCCGGAACATCCGCAAGGTCGGCCACAACAACAACAACAACAACAACAACAACAACAACTCCGGACAGAACCATTAGTCTGGGCCCGGAGTACGGTCACATGACCAGGGCCAGGGGCGGCGCCCGTCCCGGCGGATGGCACCGCCCCGTTCCTGGCTGCGACGCCGGGCCAGCCGCTGGCGTTCACGGTCGGGAACAGGGTGCACGTCGCCAGCGTCACCCCCGAGGGGATGTCGGACGGAGACATCGACCTGCGGCGTTCGCCCGGCCGGCTGAGCGGACACGTGGGGGTCGAACCGATACAGCTTCGGCTGGAGCCGCGGCGCGCGGCGGGCACCCTCGGCGACCACCCGGTCGACCTCGACGTCGCTCGATCGGGTGACGGGCTGCAGGTCGCCGGTACGTTCGGCGTTCAGTCCGTGGCGAAGGAGATTCGCCACGAGGGCATCGAGGCGCAGATCGGCCCCTGCACCTACAGGCTACCGTTCACGATGGGTCGCTATCGGGGCTCGGTCGCATGCGGGGGCAGCCGGTTAGGGTGGAGCTGACGGTGCCGGTCGATTTGATAGCCAGCGACGACCGCGAGCTCGCCGCGATGCTGACGGCACTCCTCGCCCGGTGACTGACCCGCCGCTGGGGACGGCCCCCGCGGGCTCCGGTCGCGCGGGAAGAAACGTGGTGGGCGATCGGTTAGCCTGGTCATGAGCGGCAAATATTCTCCGCGCCTGTGGGGCAGCCTCTTTCTCGTCGCCGGCGCCGCCGCGCTGAGTTTCGGCGTGACCCGGGCGACCGCCATGCCGGGTGTGGCCGGACCGCCGGCGCCGTCGTCCCGGGCCGGCGCGTCCGACCCGGCGGCCACCGCTCCAGTCACCCCGAAGACCGACCGGCCGCCGGCCGCACGCGCTCTGTCCCAGGCCTTCGCATCCACTGCCCGCGCGCTTCGTCCCAGCGTGGTTCGCATCGACGTCGAAATAGGCCGCCCGGAGGCGGCGGGGCCCAATGAGCCGCAAGCGGACGAGGGGGAGGCGCTTCCGCCGGAGCTCAAGCGGTTCTTCCACTTCAACTTCGGCCCAAACTCTGGACGGGGCGATGCCGCGCCTCCCGCTCCCGGACATGGCACCGGGTCGGGCGTGGTGGTCGATGCCAGCGGCGACGTCGTCACGAACAGTCACGTCATCGATCACGCCAGCAAGGTCACGATCACGATGGACGGTGGCGAGGAGATTCCGGCCCGCGTGATCGGCCGCGATCCGCAGACCGATCTGGCCGTCGTCCGCCTGCAGCGGGTGCCGGCCCGGCTGGTCGTCGCGCGGCTCGGCAACTCGGATCAGGTGGAGGTCGGCGACTGGGTGCTGGCCATCGGCAGCCCGCTCGGCCTCGATCAGACCGTCACCGCCGGGATCGTGAGCGGCAAGGGGCACGTCGGGCGGTACGTGCAGATGTCGGGCGATCGCGTCCGCACCTACATCTCGACCGACGCCATGATCAACCCGGGCAACTCGGGGGGGCCGCTCGTCAACCTGCAGGGCGAGGTCGTGGGGATCAACACCCTCATCAACACTGGTCCCGGGGGAGCCTACGGGTTTGCCATCCCGATCAACGAGGCCACCCGCGTGACCCGGGCGCTCCTGGCCGAGGGACGCGTGCGCTACCCCTACGTCGGCGTCCACGTCGGCGACGAGGCGACTCTTCCGGCTGCCGAGAAGCAGAAGCAAGGTCCCGGCGAACCGGACAAGGGGGCGTTCGTCTCGGAGGTCGCCGAAGGGAGCCCGGCGGCGCGCGCCGGGCTCAAGCGGGGCGACGTGATCACCAGCGTCAACGGGCAGCCGATCGCGACCGCCGCCGACGTGGTCGACGCCATCTCCACGAAGGCCATCGGGGCGTCCGTCTCGATCGGCCTGGTCCGGGACGGAAAGCCGCAGCAGATCCGGGTCGGGGTCGGCGAGCTCCCCTCCGCGGGCCAGGAGGTCGCCCTGGAGGAGACCGGCTCGGCCGGTCTGGCCCTTCAGACCGTGACACCGGACCTGGCCGCGTCGCTGGGCCTGCCGAGCGGCACGCGCGGCGCGGCGGTGACCGACGTGGCCACCGGGAGCCCGGCGGCGCGTGCCGGCCTCAAACCCGGCGACGTGGTGCTGGAGGTCGACCGCAAGCCGGTCGCCTCGGCGGAGGACGCCGCCGCTGCCATCCGCCACCCGCAAGCGAACGGGCACCTGGTGCGCGTCGCGGGCGAGCACGGCCCGCGCTTCCTCACGCTGCCGGCGGGCTGAGGCGGCTTCATTTGAGGTGGGCGGCGCGGCTCTGCCGCCTCCGCCCGCCCCCCGGCGAGGGTTCGTCGGCCGTCACCCGGTCGACTTGCACGCCGAGGCGCGAAAGGTCGCCGATCGGATCGCGCTCCAGCGCCTCCCGGATCCGGCGCGCCCGGACCTGGTCGCCGGGCGCCGGCCCCCGGGGGATGCTGATCCGGTCGACCGCCCGGGCGACGCCCACGGTCCCCAGCGCATCCTCTTGCGCGGCCCGTTTGGCGAGGAGACTCGAGACCTGTCCGGCCGATACGATCCATCCTTCCCGGTAGCCGGCCGCCTGCTCGAGCGCGCTCAGGCCGGCAGCGCGACCCCGCACGCCCCGGTTTTCCGGCGAGCCGTTCTGGGCGGCGGGGCCAGCGCTCAGATGTCGGCTGTCCGCCGTCGCCGCAAATCGCCGGGCGTCGCCACCAGAGCCAACAGCACCATCGCGAACCCGGCCAGCAAGTCGTTCCAGAAGGGGACTGCCTGCCGGCGCGCCAGAAAGATCGCCGACAGGATCAACCATCCGCCGAGCGCGACGTTGAGGTAGCGTCCCCACTTGACACCCGACATGCCCGCCAGCGCGCCCGTCACGGCGAGGGCGCCCACGACCCAGCCGTTCCACCGTTGGACCGGCGTCTGGTTCCAGAGGAACGCCGAGAAAAACAACCAGAGCCCGAGGAACCCGTTCAGCGCTCGCGCAGGCATGCCCCGAACCTAAGCACGCGCACGCAACGACCCAACCTCCCGGATACCCCGGATCGTTTCGGCAGGCGGGGCTGGTTAGCTTGCGCTCATGACGTTCGCGACCGGGGCTGTGAGGGCAGGAAAAGTCGCCGGGATCGAGGTGCGGCTCGACTGGAGCCTGATCGTCATCTTCTGGCTCATCCTCGTGAACCTGAGCGTGGGCACGTTCGCGCTGGACCATCCCGACTGGTCCGCGGGCCTTCGCTGGGGGACGGCGGCCGTCGCGGCCGTCCTCTTCCTGCTGTCCGTGCTGGCGCACGAGCTGGCCCACGCGCTGGTCGGTCGAGCCCAGGGGGTCGAGATCGCCGGGATCACGCTGTTCATGTTTGGAGGCGTCGCGAGGACCAAGCAGGAGCCGCAATCGCCACGCGTCGAGCTGCTCATGACCGTCGTGGGACCGCTCACCAGCATCGCCCTGGGCTTCATCGCGCTGCTCATCGGGCTGCACGCGGCGCCGGGCGTCACCCGGTTGAGCCTGGACCAGCCCTTCCACGTCCTGGCCGGGCTCGGGCCCCTCGCCACGTTGCTGCTCTGGCTGGGGCCGGTGAACATCGTCATCGGCCTCTTCAACCTGGTTCCCGCCTTCCCGCTCGACGGAGGCCGCTTGTTCCGGGCGGCCCTGTGGGCGATGACCGGCGACCTCCGGAAGGCGACCCGCTGGGCGTCGGGAATTGGCCAGGCGTTCGCGATGCTGTTCATCCTGGCCGGGGTCAGCATGATCTTGGGGCTCCGGATCCCGTTCTTCGGGCGCGGCCTGGTCCCGGGGATCTGGATCGCCTTCATCGGCTGGTTCCTGCACGCGGCGGCTCGGGCCAGCTACACGCAGATGCTGATCCACGACCTGCTGGAAGGGGTCCAGGTGTCGCGGCTCATGCACCACGGTTCGCTGGTGACGGCGCCGCCCGACCTCTCGGTCTCGACGTTCGTCGACGATCGGCTGATGGTGGCCGACCAGCGGGCCTTCCCGGTCATGGACGGAGGCCAACTGCTGGGAATCGTCACCGCGACGGACGTCCGGAGGACGCCGCGTGCGGGTTGGGATGAAAGGACGGTTCGGGACATCATGACCGATCGGGCACACCTGGTCCTGGCTCGACCACAAGAAGAGGCCGTGTCGGCGTTCGCGAAGCTGGCCGCCCGCGACGTCGAACAGCTGCCCGTGGTCGACGATCAGGGGCGCCTGGTCGGTCTGTTTCGCCGGCGCGACGTGGTCCGCTGGCTGGACCTGCAGATGCGCGGCGGCTCCCCGTTGCGCCACCGCACCGTGTAGACGGCACCGATCCGCCGGGAGCACCCCTGCGTGAGGCACGTGTACATCGACCTCCACGCGCTTCGGCCACCGGACCACCGGCGCCGCCCCTGACCCGCCCGGCGCTCAGCCCGCCCGTGGAGGCATCTTGCGGTCGGTCGCCAGGCCGACCCAGGAGATGACGTCGTGGGGGTTCACGGGCTTTTCCATCGCTTCGGCGTCGGAGAGCTCACTTTGAAGCTTGCGCCGAAGCTCGTCCACGAACCCCGAGACGAACAGGATCCGAATGGATGGATCCCGAGCGCGCAAGCGACGCGCGACCTCGATGCCGGAACCGTCGGGCAACCGATAGTCGACGACGGCGGTTTCAAGTCGCCGTCGCTGCGCGAGGGCCTCAGTCGCAGACCGGCTGACCACCACCTCGTACCCCGCGCCTTCGAGAGCCTCCGCCAAGTTCTCGGCGAGACCGGGATCGTCGTCGACGAGGAGCGCCGCGGCTGGGTGCTTGGCGAGCGATTCGAAAGCTGCCATGAGCGCACTCAGCGCGACGGGCTTCGGCATGAACAGCCAAGCTCCGGCGGCCTGCGCTCGTTCCATGGTGAGCTCGTCTGAATAGGCGCTCATCATCAGGACGGGAATGCGGCTCCCCCGACGCCGAATGTCTTCGATCAGCTCGGCGCCGTTACGGCCGGGAAGCCTGAAGTCCGTGATGAGGGCGGTCACCCCGCCTCGCTCGATCCTCTCCAGTCCCGCTTCCGCCGAGTCGGCGACGTCAGTTTCGAACCCCAGGGTCTGAAGGATCTCAGCGATGTTCTCGGCCAGCTCGATCTGGTCGTCGACGACCAGCACGCGGCCAGATCTCACGCTCGACCTCGGAGCACGGCCGTAGGTTAGCGGAGGCCAGTGAGAAAGTCAGGCCGCTCCACGCATCATAAGTCGCGGCCCCATCGACCTCCTGTCAGTGAGGAACCCATTCTCCCAGCTTCGACAATCGTGGGCGTGTTCCTGTTTCCGCTCCGAACGCTGGGCGCGAGATCAGGAGGACCGGCTCGGCAAGATTCTCGCCGCCACCGAACGACTGCGCGACGCCGCAGCGCCCGAGATCATTCTCTTGGGCCTGGCTCTGGTGGGCGGCCGACCGGCTACCGGTGCGGTTCACCCGGCACGCTCGCTCGGCCGGCATCGGCCCGGCATCGGACTGTAGGGCGCAAGCTCGATAACTCCGGCGAGCGCAGGCGACGTCACAGTTTGGCTCGCCGGGCTTACCCTTGAGTCACGGGAGGCGATCGGCGTGCTGGCGAACGTGATCTTTTTCGGGGTGCTCGCGTTGCTCTTTCTCGCCATGGTGGCGATGCAGGTCGCCGGGCATCACTACGGGATTCGACGCGCGACCGGGGAGTCGCTGGGAAGCTCCGAAGGGACCGCGGCCGTCGAGGCCTCGCTCTTCGCTCTGCTCGGACTTCTGGTCGCCTTCACGTTTTCGGGGGCGGACGCACGTCTGGACGCGCGACGCAAGCTGATCGTCACCGAGGCCAACAGCATCGGCACGGCCTACCTGCGCCTCGATCTTCTTCGGGCGGAAGACGAGCCGCTCCTGAAAGACGAGATGCGACGCTACGTCGATTCGCGGCTGGCGTACTACGAGCGCCTGCTCGACTTTCGGGCCGCGAAGGCCGAACGCGCCCGCTCCGACGAGCTTCAGCGCGAGATCTGGACCCAGGCGGTGGCCGCCAGCGCCAAGGCCAACGACTCCCGGGCCGCGCTGCTGGTCCTCCAGAGCCTCAACGCGATGTTCGACGTCGCCACCGAGCGCTATGCGGCGCTACGGACCCATGTTCCACCGGCGATCTTCTTCCTGCTCGTCATCATGGCGCTCGCCTGCGGATTCTTCGCCGGCGTCGGGATGTCGAAACGACAGCACCCGAGCCACCTGCACATGCTCATCTTCGCGGGGGTCATGGCGGTGACCGCCTACGTGATCCTGAACCTCGAGTTTCCGCGGGTCGGGTTCGAGCGCCTCGACACAATCGACGCGTTCTTGCGGGAGCAGCGGGCCGCGATGCGCTGACGAGGCGGCGAGCCGTTCGGCGAAGCGATTGTCGACCCATCCTGCCCGAGGACGCCGTCATACTGGCCCCGGCCCCTCCTTCGAGGTGAGCGGGGCTCACCTTCCCGCAGTCGGTGCGGGGGCGTCGGTGGCCGTGGCAGCCCGAGGCGCCGCAAACGGGATCGAGAAGAAGAACGTGCTGCCTTGGCCCGGCCTACTCTCGGCCCAGATGCGTCCTCCGTGGGCCTCGACGATCCCCTTGGTGATGGGCAAGCCGAGGCCCGCCCCGAGACGCCCGGAACGGGCGGAAGCCTGCCAGAACCGGTCGAAGACCCTGGCCAGCTCCTCGGGCGTCATGCCGCGTCCCGTGTCGGCGATCCAGAACAGCGCGCCTGATTCCCCGGCAGCCAGCCCCGCCGTGATCTGGCCGCCGGCCTCGGTGAACTTCAGCGCGTTACCGATGAGGTTCTCGAACACCTGCAGCAACCGCTCGCGATCGCCGCGAATCGGTGGAACGTCGGGTGGGGCCTCGACGCGCAGCTCGATGGACGTCGCCGCCGCCAGCACCCGCTGCGTCTCGACAGCTTCGGCGATCAGGTTGGCCGGCGACAGCTCGGTCCTGTCGACTCCGAGCTGCCCGCCCTCCAGCACGGCCACGTCGAGCAGGTCCTGAATGAGGCGACTCATGCGGCGGCTTGCCCGCTCGATCGCCTCCTTGTGCTGCTGATTGCGTCGCTCCGGTTGACGACCGGGCCGTTGGAGAGCGGAGGCATGCAGCACGATCGTGCCCAGCGGATTGCGCAGATCGTGGGCCACCACGCCGAGCACCTGGTCGCGCATCCCCGTGGCGTGCAGGGCGGCACGGTACAGGCGAGCATTCTCGATCGCCAGCGAGGCGCGCTCACCGATGGCCGCCGCGAGACGCAGGTCCGAAGGCTCGTAGAGCCGAGACGGTCTCGACGAGATGAAGGTCAGCACGCCAAACAGCTGCTCGCGAAGCAGGAGGGGCACTGACATCGCCGCGGCCGGTTCCAGGGCGCGAAGCGCCTGCAGATGCTCGGGGCTCTGGGCCGCCGCTTCGAGGTCGGCCGCGCCGACGCGTGGAATCAGCCATGGCTCCCGCCCCTCGGCCGCCGGCCTGGCCAGACAGGGCCCCTCGCGATCGAGCTTGAGACGCTCCAACCGGCCCGCGGTGGCGGCCTTCGCCGGGTCGGCGCTGACCACCTTGACCTGCCGGAGGCCCGCGGCCCCCTCCATCACCTCCACGATGCACCAGTCGGCGAAGTCCTTCACCGCGATCTTCGCGACGCTCGCCAGCGTCTGCTCGTAGTCCAGCGTCCCCGCCAGTATGACCCCGACCTCCGCGAGAATCCGTTGCTCGCGCTCGACCCGCTCGCGGTCGGTCACGTCGCGAAGCACCACCGTCAAGAGCGTCGCGTCTCCGACCCTCAAATTCGAGATCGACGCCTCGGCGGGAAACTCCTCGCCGTTCTTTCGCCGGCCCCGGATCGGCGCGGGGCGCTCTCCCATGCGGCGTGCCACGACCCGGCTGGCCGCGAAGTCGCGGACATGATCGCGATGGGATTCACGAAGCCCCTCGGGGATCAACACGTCGAGCGGCGCACCGAGGACCTCATCCCGGGAGTACCCGAAGATTGTCTCTGCGCCGATGTTGAACACCGTGATCCTCTGCCGTTCGTCTATCGAGATGATGGCGTCGGCGGAGATCGAGACGATCCCGGAGAACTTCGCCTCCGAGAACCGCAGGGCCTGTTCCGCGCGCATGCGCTCGGCCATATCGCGAGCGACGACCACGATCGCGGGCGCCCCCTCGAGCTCCACCGCGATGCCGACCGATTCGACGACCGCGCGTGAACCGTCTCGCCGCACCATCGTCACCTCCTGCGGCGGCGCGCTTTTTCCGTCTTCTTGCATGCGGCGCAATCGCGTCCGGACGAGGTCGAGCGACTCGGGACTGACGATCTCGGGCACCGTGCGACCGATCAAGAGGTCCGGGTCCTCGTAGCCGAGCAGAACCGCGAAGCTGCGGTTGGCGTATACGAGCCGGCCGTCCTGTTGAATGAAGACGCCGTCGGGCATGGTTTCGACCAGGCGCCTGAACTTCAGCTCCGACCTTCGGAGCGCCTCGCCGGAGCGCTGGCGTTCGCTGATGTCCTCGATCTGGGCGATGTAGTGCAGTGGGCGGCCCGCGTCGTCGTGGACGATCGAGCCGTTCACGGAGATGGTGACGTTGCTTCCGTCCTTGCGGATGTAGCGTTTCTCGAGGCGGTACTTCGGAACCTCGCCGCGGTTGACCCGCTCTCGCATCCGGAGACTGGCGTGAAGGTCCTCCGGCGGCGTGATCTCCTGATACGAGAGCCCTTCCAGTTCCTCGGCGGCGTACCCGAGGATGTCGCAGAGCGCCCGGTTGACCCGGACGAAGCGCCCGTCGAGCGAGACCAGCGCCACGCCAATCGGCGCCTCCTCGAAGATGAGCCGAAACTGCTCCTCGGACCGACGGAGACGTTCGGTGTTGAGCTGGCGCTCGGCCTCGGCACGTTTGCGCTCGCTGATGTCACGCACGAACGCCTGCCAGCGGCCGTCCGGCAGGATCTTGGCGTTGAGCTCTACCGGGAGGTACGTCGCGTCCTTTCGCAGCAGGCGCCACTCGGACACCTCGGCCGCCCCGGCCAGGAGGCGCCGCTTGGAGTCGGCCAGCCGCCCGGCATCTTCGGGGGGGATGAGATCGAGGATGGTCTTCCCGACGAGCTCTTGTCTCGAGAAGCCGAGCATCTCGCATCCCGCACGATTGACGTCGGTGTAGCGGCCCTCCAGATCCGCGAGGAAGATCCCGTCCGGCGCGTGCTGGACGAGTTCCCGCGTCTGCGCGCGGCTCGCCTCCAGCGCCTGGTGCGCGCGATCGAGGGGCGCGGCGGTGATCGCCAAGAGGATGACGCCGACGACGGTCGTCGAGGCAACGAGGACCGCGAAGAGCAACGCCAGGTCATGGATGCCCAGGAGCACGAACATTCGGGAGAGCGCGAAAGCCAGCAGCGGCGGAAGCGCGACGCCGGGAAGCACCAGTCGCCTGAGGAGGGCGCCTCCCGGGCCCGGCGAGGTGGCGAGTTGAGCGATGCCCGCAGCGGGCCGTTCCAGGAACATGCCGGCCGAGAGCAACACCAGGCCGACCGCGGTCGGGACGGCAACGCCGGTGATTGGTTCGCTCCGCAGGCGATAGAGCGGGCCGGCACCGAACGCCGCTCCCACGAGGGCGGCGAAGCCGAGCAGACCGGCGCAAAGAACCATCCACTCCGACGGACGGGCGCGCGCCCGCCGGCGATTGTCGAAGAGCAGCGACCCGCCGGCGAGCAGAGCCAACGCCAGCGCAGTGGGCGGGGATGGGCGGCCGGGGTAACGTCCGGCATCGCCTGCGGAGAGAAGGCGATCGAGCCCGAGGTCGCGCCCGGTCCCGTACTCGAACATCGTCGCGACGCCGATCGCCAGCACGACCAGGGCCGCCGCCGTGGCCAGGGCGCGGGCCGCTCGTCGGGCGGTCTCGGTCTCGTGGTGGCGCAGGGCTCCGGACACCCCGAGCAGCAAGAGGGACAGCGCCGTGTTCGCCTTCATCTGCGGCTGGCCGGGAACCAGCGTCGTGAGGGACGAGACCCCGATGGTCCACCCAACCATGCCCATCACGCCGATGGCCGCCCCGAGGACACAAAGCACACGACCCAGGCTGGCGGCTCGGCGGCCGAGCAGCAGCGCCTCCTGGGCACGCGGCGGCGCACCAACGGCAGCGGGCGCATCAACGGTCTTCATCGAGATCGCCGGAGCACGCCGGCGGCGCTGTCCGCGATCGCAGAAACCGCGGTCACCTCGCCGCCCGCACGCGAAGGTACCTTTGCCATAGCGCGAATCACGGCATCCGGCAATCAGTCTCTCGCTGATTGCTCCAGCGAACGGAACGGCCTCCGTGGCAGCGAGGTCTTTCGGGATCGTGCCGCGCTCAAGATGGTGATGCTCGGTCAGGCAGCAGCTCTGTGCGCCCGGATAGTCCTCGCCGCGACATCGGGTCGAATCGTCCAAACACTCACGTTGACGGGCGCGCGGGCCTGCCAGGCGGGTTGCAACGGGCCGACAGCAGGAAGCCCACAATGAAATCATTCAGGGGAATCGCGCTCGTGTCGATCGTCGGAATCGGTCTCGGCTGCGGACAGAGCAGCCAGGCCGTCAAAGCGCCGGACCACAGCGCGGAGAATTACCGGCAGCAGGCGGCGCGCGAGTCGGCCGCGTCTCACAAGGAACTGGCGGCGGCCAATGGCGCCCAGGCTGCGCCCAACCTGAACGCCAACGGAGGGAACAATCCGCAGGGCCACTACTTCGACACGAACGTCTGCAACACGCGCGACCAGCCCCTGGCGCAGGCCCGCGAGCCGAGCCAGCACGCCCAACAGCACGAGGCTCTGGCCGCGAAACTGGAGAGCTTCGAGCAGACGGAGTGCATCGGCTGCGATCACAAACATGCTACGAACCGCCGCAGCACGGGTTTGGCCATCGCTGAGGCACTACACTCGTCAACGGGCGCGCGTAGTGGGTCGCCATCGACGGCCCCTGGTAGCGCTCATCGTGGCGAGCTCCTTGCGCGTGCGACGAATGC
>DATJWP010000162.1:0-3596 GCA_035578045.1 Polyangia bacterium
GACGGTGAACCCGACGACCTGCAACGGCAAGAAGATGGGCGGCGTCTGCGCGACGCCGGCCTACTTCGTGTTCCGGCACGTCTCGCAGTTCGCCCAGGCGGGCGGCACGGTGCTGTCGACCAGCGGCGGCGACGCCATCGCGTTCAAGAACCCCGACGGCAGCGAGGTCGCCGTCATGTACAACTCGGGCTCGGCCAACAGCAGCTACAAGGTCGCCATCAAGGGGGCGACGTACAGCTTCTCGATGCCCGCCGCCGGCTGGGCGACCGTCGTGGTACCTTGAACGCAGTCCGATGGCTGCGCCGGCATTCGACACCTCCAAATTGATATTCTCGGGGACCGCTTCGCGGGTTGGCCGCACGGTCTCCGTCACGCCCGCCAACAGCGAGGTCGCCTACCTCCACTACGGGCGCGTCATCCTGAACGCCAGCCAGCCGCGGGTGGCGTTCTCGACGGAGGGGCGGGAGACGGCGCTGCTCAGCCTGCGTGGGGGCTGCGCCATCACCGTCGACGGCGAAAAGTACGAGCTGGGCCTGCACGATGCCATCTACGTCCCCCGCGGACGCCACGTGGTCGTCGAGACCAGCGCCGAAGTCGACTTGATCGAGTGCGCCGCCGAGGTGACCGGCGACTACCCGCTGCAGGTCATCCGCTACGCCGACACGCTGAAGGACCCGAAGCGCCGGTTCCGGGCGGGCGGTGAGTCGACCTCGCGCGACCTCAACATCGTCGTCGGCGACAACGTGAAGGCCGGGCGCGTCCTGATGGGCTTCACCAAGTCCCTGCAGGGGAACTGGACCAGCTGGCCTCCCCACGAGCACGGCGAGATGCTGGAAGAGGTCTACGTCTACTTCGACATGCCGGCGCCCGCCTTCGGGATCCAGCTGGTCTACACCAACCCCGAGCGGCCCGAGTTCGCCGCGGTGGTGCGCGACGGCGACGCCGTGCTGATGCCGGCCGGCTACCACCCGAACGTGGCGGCGCCCGGCCACGGCATCAACTTCGTCTGGATGATGGCCGCCCGCCGCGAGGTGGTCGACCGCCAGTTCGGCGTCGTCAACGTGCAGCCGGGCTTCGGCACCGACTCGGGCATCTCGCAGAGCCGCTGATGTTCAGTCTGCAAGGCCTGACCGCGCTGGTCACCGGGGCCGGCACAGGGATCGGCGCCGCGATCGCTCGCACGCTGGCCGAGGCCGGCGCCGACGTCGCCTGCCACGGCAACCGGCACGCGCCGCGGGACACCGCGGCGGAGATCGCCAAGGGGGGCCACCGCGCCATCGTGCTGTCGGGCGATCTGAGCCAGCGCCAGACGCCGGACGAGCTGGTGTCGGCGACCATCGACCAGCTCGGCGCGCTGGACATCCTGGTCAACAACGCCGGGATCATCCGGCGCGCGCCGGCCGTGGACTTCAGCGACGATGACTGGGCGGCGGTCGTCGACGTCAACCTGACGGCGACCTTCCGCCTGTGCCGCGCCGCCGGCCGGCACATGCTCCCTCGGGGGCGCGGCAAGATCGTCAACGTCGCCTCGCTGCTGGCGTTCCAGGGCGGGATCACGGTGCCCGCCTACGCCGCCTCCAAGGGGGGCGTCGCCCAGCTCACCAAGGCGCTCGCCAACGAATGGGCGGCGCGGGGCGTGAACGTCAACGCGATCGCGCCCGGCTACATCCGCACCGACAACACCGCCGCGCTGGCCGCCGACCCGGTGCGCAATCGCCAAATCCTAGAGCGCATCCCGGCCGGCCGCTGGGGCGAGCCGACCGACATCGGGGGCGCGGCCGTCTTTCTGGCGTCGCGCGCCAGTGACTACGTCAACGGGCACGTGCTGGTCGTCGACGGCGGCTGGATGGGGCGATGAACGACCCGCGCTACGACCTGGTCAGCCTGGGCGAGGTGATGCTCCGGCTGGACCCGGGCGACGGGCGCGTTCACACCACCCGAACGTTCCAGGCCTGGGAGGGCGGCGGCGAGTACAACGTCGCCCGTGGGCTGCGCCGCTGCTTCGGCCTGCGCACGGCCATCGTGACCGCGCTGGCCGACAACCCGGTGGGCCGCCTGGTCGAGGATCTGATGCTTCAGGGCGGCGTCGACCTCAGGTACGTCAACTGGCGGGAATACGACGGCGTGGGCCGCAGCGTCCGCAACGGCCTCAACTTCACGGAGCGCGGCTTCGGACCACGCGGCGCGGTCGGCTGCTCCGACCGCGGGCACACCGCCGTGTCCGCCATGCGCCCGGGCGACGTCGACTGGCAGCGGCTCTTCTCGGGCCCCGGCGAGGGGTCGCGCTGGTTCCACACCGGCGGCATCTTCTGCGCGCTGGGGGCCGAGACGCCCGCCGTGGCCCGGGCCGCGATGGAGGCGGCGCGCGCCGCCGGGACGACCATCTCGTTCGACCTCAACTACCGCGCCTCGCTGTGGGGCGCCTTCGGCGGCAAGGCCCAGGCGCAGGAGGTCAACCGTTCGTTGGTCCCGTTCGTCGACGTCCTGTTCGGCAATGAAGAGGATTTCTCGGCCGCGCTGGGCTTCGACACCGCCGGCGTCGGCGAAGGCTTCACCAACCTGACGGCTGGCAGCTTCCGCGCGATGATCGAGCGCGTGGTGACCGCCTACCCGAACCTGCGCACCGTGGCCGTCACCCTGCGGACGACGCACTCGGCCCGCGTCAACGGCTGGGGCGCCCTGGCCTGGCACGAGGGGCGCTTCCACGAGGTGCCCCAGCGCGACGTCGAGATCCTCGACCGCGTGGGCGGCGGCGACTCATTCGCCTCCGGGTTCATCTACGGCCTGCTCGCCGGCAAGGGCCCCGAGTGGGCGCTCCTGTGCGGCGTCGCCCACGGCGCGCTGGCCATGTCCACGCCGGGCGACACCTCGATGGCCACGCTGCCCGAGGTGTTGCGCGCCATGAAGGGAACCGGTCTCCGGATCGACCGATGAGCCGCGCCGACGTCCTTCGCCGCATCGAGGAGATCGGGATCGTCCCGGTCATTCGCAGCCCCAGCGCCGACGTGGCCTTCCGCGCCGTGGAGGCGATCGTGGCGGGCGGCATCCCCATCTGCGAGATCACCATGACCGTGCCGGACGCCCCGGCGCTGATCCGCGATCTGGTCGGACGCCTGGGCGACCGGGCGCTGATCGGCGCGGGCACGGTCCTGGACGCCGCTGCCGCGACAGTCTGCCTGGATGCGGGCGCCGCGTTCCTGGTTGGCCCCGGGCTGGACCTGGACATGGTCGCCGTGGCGCGGAAGCGCGACGTCCCCGTGATGCCGGGCGCCCTCACGCCGACCGAGGTCATCACCGCCTGGCGGGCGGGCGCCGACATGGTGAAGATCTTCCCCGTCTCGGCCATGGGTGGAGCGTCGTACCTGAAGGCGCTCCGCGCTCCCCTGCCCCAGGTCAAGCTCCTGCCCACCGGGGGCATCAACGTCTCCAACCTGGCCGACTTCGTCACGGCCGGCGCCGCCGCCGTCGGCATCGGCGGCGAGCTGGTCGACCCCGCCGCCATCGCCCGCGGCGAGGCGCACGTCATCACGGACCGGGCGCGGGCCTTGCGGGCGGAGATCACGCGGGTTCGCACGTCGCGCTGAAAAGATCGTATC
>DATJWP010000163.1:0-4414 GCA_035578045.1 Polyangia bacterium
GGCAGCGTGCCGCCGGTCCCGAACAGGTAGTACCTGGTCCCGTCCCAGATCATCGACGGATCGTGGACGGGAAAGTCGAGGTGGCTGGGGATCGAGACCAGCGGCCCCCCGCCCAGCGCGCTGGCCGCGCAGGCGTCGCGCCCGGCCGCGCCGCCCGCCGCGCCGGCCACGCCGGCCGCGCCGCCCGCCGCGCCACCGGCGCCGGCATTGCCGCCTCCGACGCCCACCCTGCCAGCGGCACCGCCGCCGCCAACGCCGCCTGCAGCGCCACCGCCGGCCGCGCCTGCGACGGCGCCGCCGGCCGCGCCGGCCTGAGCGCCCGCCGCGCCACCCACTCCCGCGTCACCGTGGCCGCTCCCGCAGCCCGCGAGCACGACGCTCAGCAGCAGGATCGCAACCCGGCGGTTCATGGATCCCGAAGGGGGCTCATCGAAAAAATTGGCGCAAAGTCTAGCTGTTGATCGCGGCACGCGATCTTCACACTGATGGCCCCCTGTCTTCGTCGTCCGACACCGCCGTCTACTCCGGTCCCTCACCCGCCGCGCAGGCGCGGCCTGCCGCGTCCCTGCGGGCCTGGCAGCGCCAGGCGCTGGCCCAGTTCGAGTCCAGCTCGTCCGCGAACTTTCTGGCCGTCGCCACGCCGGGCGCCGGCAAGACCACGTTTGCGCTGACCGCGGCCCGGCGCGCGCTGGTGGCGCGGGCCATCCGGCGCGTCGTGATCGTCGTGCCGACCCAGCACCTGAAGTTCCAGTGGGCGCAGGCGGCCGAGCGCCTGGACATCCACCTGGACCCCGAATGGAACGTGGGCTACGGCGGCCTGCCGCCCGACGCGCACGGCGTGGTGGTCACGTACCAGCAGGTGGCCGCCTCGCCGGCGTCGCTGCGCCCGATGGTGCAGCGGGCGCTGGTGGTGCTGGACGAGATCCACCACGCAGGCGACAGCCGGGCCTGGGGCGACGGCATCCGCCAGGCGTTCGACCCTGCCTGGCGGCGTCTGAGCCTCTCGGGGACGCCGTTCCGCTCGGACCAGCGCACCATCCCGTTCATCAACTACACCGGCGAGCTGGCCCAGCCCGACTTCGAGTACGGCTACGGCGACGCGCTGAAGGACGGCCGCGTCGTGCGCCCGGTCTACTTCCCGCGCATCAACGGCCGGATGGAGTGGACCGCGCCCGACGGCATGGAGCACGAGGCGACGTTCGACGACCGGCTCCCGCGCGAGCTGGCCAGCCAGCGGCTGCGCACGGCCCTGGACGTGGCCGGCGAGTGGATGCCGACCGTGCTCGCGCAGGCCCATGCCCAGCTGATGCACCTGCGCGCGCGCGATCCGCGGGCCGCCGGGCTGGCCATCACGATCGACCAGGAGCACGCCAGGGCGATCGCCGTCGTGATGGAGGAGAAGCTGGGGGTTTCGCCGACCATCGCCACCTCGGACGACCCCTCCGCATCGGACAAGATCAGCCGCTTCGCCGACGGCATCGCCCCCTGGATCGTCGCGGTGCGGATGGTCTCGGAGGGGGTCGACATCCCGCGGCTGCGCGTGGGCGTCTACGCGACCAACACGGTCACCGAGCTGTTCTTCCGGCAGGCGGTCGGGCGGCTGGTGCGCTGGAACGCGCGGCTGGCGCGACAGGCCGCCTACATGTTCATCCCGGACGACGTCCGGCTGCGGAAGTTCGGCGCCGCGATCGCCGAGCAGCGCCGTCACTGCCTGCGCAAGGAGTCGCGCGACGACGCCGACGGCGGCGGCCGCCGCGACGAGGACACCGAGCCGCCGCAGAAGCCGACCGAGACCGAGCGCGACCTGTCCGAGCAGCTCTCGCTGTTCGCGCCCATCTCGGCGACGGCGCTGGATCAGGACGGGCGACCCATCGAGACGCCGAGCCTGTACGCGCCCGACGTGACCGCCGACGACGATCCCAACGGCGACATCCCCGACTTCGTCGGAGCCGCCGGCGTCGAAGCGCTGCCGGCCCCCGCGGCGCTGGAACCCGCGCCGGTGGTGGGACACGTGCCGCCCCCGATCGCCGATCCGGCGCCCGTCGCGCTGCCCAAGAACAGCGCGCTGGCCCGCCGCCGGCAGCTCCGCGAGCAGAACGCCAGCGCCGTGATCGATCTGGTGTACGTGACCGGCCGCACACACGCGGAGATCAATGCGGATTTGAACCGCAGAGTCGGCATCAAGCGGATCAGCATCGCCACGTTGCGCCAGCTGGAACAGCGGCTGATCGCCGCCAAGTCCATGCTCAAGCGCCGCTGAGCCTTCCGCCGCGTACAATTTGTGGATGGTGCGCGGGATGCGGGTCGCGTGTCTGGCCGCCGTCGCGTTCGGCGGCTGCGCCTCGACGAACCCGGTGATGTACATGCAGATCAACCCGCCACCACGGCCCATGGTGCCGCGGCCCTTTGAGCAGGTGGACATGTTCCTGGTCACCCCGCCGTCGCGGCCCCACGTCGACGTTGCGATGCTGCAGGCCTTCGGCTGGCCGGGCGCCAGCGACCCGATTCAGCTGCAGATGATGCTCGGTCAGCTGCTCGAGGGGGCTGCCCAGCGCGGGTGCGACGCCGTCCTGGTCACGATGATCGACGCGCGCTACGGCCGTTACTCGACCAGCTCGGTCCAGGGGAGCTGCGAGCTGTACACCGACGCGCGCGCCGAGCAGAAATCTCCGGCGCCGGCGGCGCCCTCACGGCCGCCCGTGGTGGTCACGATCGCCAGCTCCGGGGCCGACATCCGGGATGCGCCCAGGTCGGAGGCGCAGGTCGTCGTCCACCTCGACGCCGGCGTGCGGCTGATCGTGAACCGTTCGGAGGGCGGCTGGAGCACCATCAAGCTCTCGACCGGCCGCCTCGGCTACATCAGCGACGTCGCCATTTTTCAGGACCCGTAACGCCGGCAGCCGTTGATCCGGGCGGGTCGGGCCCGTATGACTGCGCCACGATGATCGAGGACTGGGTCGAGCTGGCGGCGCGTCTGGCTGACGCCGCCGAATCGGGCCGCGGAAAGGCGCTCTGCCAGGCGCTGCCACTGGCGTCCAGCGCCGAGGAGGCGCGCGGCTGGATGGCTCAGGTGGCGGAGGCGGCGGCGGTCCTGCGGGCCGGCGAGGCCCCGCCGTCGCTGGGCGCGCCCGAGATCGACGGCGCCCTGACGGCGGCCGAGAAGCAGATCGTGCTGGGCGCCGAGGAGCTGCGTCCGGTGGCGGTGCTGTGCGCGATCGCGACGGCGGCGCGGGGGTTCTGGCTGGCCCGCGCCGAGGCCGCGCCCGCCGTGGCCGAGCTGTCGCGTGAGCTGGCTCCGCCCCAGGACCTGGCCCGCACCATCAACGACACCTTCGACGGGTCGGGCGAGATCCGGGACACCGCCAGCTACGAGCTGGCGCGGCTGCGGGCCGAGCGACAGCAGGTGGCGGCCCAGGCGCGCGCCACGATCGAAGCGCTGATCCGGGACGAGAGCTACGCCCCGGTCCTGCAGGACGAGTACTTCACGGTCCGATCCGACCGCTACGTGCTGCCCCTCAAGGCCAGCGCCAAATCGATGGGGCTGGGCATCGTGCACGACACCTCGCGGACGGGCGAGACGGTGTTCGTCGAGCCCACCATCCTGGTCGGTCCCAACAACCGGCTGAAGGTGGTCGACCTGGAGATCCGCCGCGAGTCCCGCCGCATCCTCGAGTCGGTGACGATGGAGGTCGCGATCGCCGCCAAGGCGCTGCGCAAGACCGCGGAGACGCTGGCGCTGCTGGACGCGCGCCTGGCCGCCGCCCGGCTGGCGCTGGGCTACGACGGCCGCGCCATCGCGATCGGGGAAGCTGGCGACGCGCCGTCGCTGGAGTTGAAGGAGCTGCGGCACCCGCTGCTGGCGCTGGCGCGGGGCAGCAAGGTCGTCAGCAACGACGTCGCGCTGGGCGGTCGCGCGGCGCGCATCCTGATCGTCAGCGGCCCGAACGCGGGCGGCAAGACGGTGCTCATGAAGGCGGTCGGGCTGGCGGCCCGGATGGCGCGCGCCGGGTTGCTGGTCGCCGCGGCGCCGGCCAGCCGGGTCGGCTTCTTCGACGACGTGCTGACCGACATCGGCGACAAGCAGTCGGTGCTGGGCGACCTGTCGACCTTCTCCGGCCACCTGGCGAACCTGGTGCGCATCCTCGAAGGATCGCGCGCCGGCGCGACGCTGGTGCTCCTCGACGAGCTCATGGCCGGCACCAACCCCGACCAGGGGGCGGCGCTGGCCCGCGCGACCGCCGAGGCGCTGGCCGATCGGCCGGCGCTGGCGGTCATCACCACCCACTACGACAGCCTGAAGGCGCTGGGCGAAGGGGACGCGCGCTTCGCCAACGCCGGGATGGAGTACGACCTCGAGAACCTCCAGCCGACCTTCCGGTTGATCCTGGGCGCGCCCGGGCGGTCGTACGCCTTC
>DATJWP010000164.1:0-23705 GCA_035578045.1 Polyangia bacterium
CTTGCCCTTGCCGCCGGCGTACTTCTTCTGGAAGCGTTCGATGCGGCCGGCAGCGTCCACGAACTTCTGCTTGCCCGTGTAGAACGGGTGGCAGTTCGAGCAAATTTCGACCGTGAACGTGCCGCGCGTCGAGAACGTCTCGACCTTGTTGCCGCAGGCACAGTTGATGGTCGCAGCCTTGTAGACGGGGTGAATGCCTTTTTTCGCCATGGTGTGTTCCCGAGGAACGGAGGTGAGGAACGGGGGTTTATAAAGGGACGGGCGGTTTGATGCAAGTCCGAGGTTGAAGTTCCAGCTTGGGGTATATAGTTCACGCCGCATGCCCGACGAGGCCTCCCCCGAGCTCCGTGATCGCCGCCAGTCTCTGTACACGTACCTAGAGCCGCTCTGGCAGGGGCGGCGCGTGCTCGAGGTGGGTCGTCCCGGCTCGGCCGAGCTGCTGCGTCAGCTGGGGGCGTCCGAGGTGGTGACCGCCGACGGCGACCCCATCCCCGGCGAGACCTTCGACGTGGTGGTGGTGCCCGAGGGCGCCGCCGGAATCCGGCGTCCCGGGGCCGTGGCGGCCTTGCGCCGCCTGCTCCGGGCGGGGGGCCGGCTGGTGGTCGCGGCGCCCAACGCCGACCGGCCGGGCGTGGCCGGGGGCGTCGGCTACTACGATCTCCAGGGGGCGCTGGCCGCCCACCTGCCGCACGTGCAGATGCTGGGGATGACCCCCTTCGCGGCGGTCGGCGTGGTCGAATTCAACGGGGCCGTCGACGCGGTGCGAATCGACTCCCGGTTGGTCGGAGAGCCGGAGCCGCCGGTCGCCTACGTGGCCGTCGCGGGGTTCGAGCCGGTCACGGCGCTGGGCTACGCGCTGGTCCAGCTGCCGCCGCGGGCCGCCGGGCCGGCCCCGCGCGAGCGGGAAGAGGTCACCCGCGTCTCGGAGGTGCGCGCCGACGAGATCGAGGAGCTGCGGGCGCGCCTGCGGCGGGCCGCGGAGGACCGGGCGTTGCTGGACGCCGAGAACGCGCGGCTGCGCCGGGCCCTGGCCGAGGCCGACGAGTCGGTCATGAACCTGACGCGCCGGACCACCGAGGAGATGGCGGCCGTCGCCGAGCGCCTGGCCGCCGGGCTGCGCGCGCCGACGGACCTCGAGACGCGCAAGTCCTCGACGGCGCTGGCCGAAGCTCGCGACGAGGCCGACCGGCTGCGGGTGCGGCTGGCCGAGAGCGAGGCGCGGGCAGCCGCCGCCGAGCAGCGGCTGGAAGAGGTGGCGACCCGGGCGCGCGATCGGCAGACGGCGCTGGACGACGCGCTCGAGCGGCAGCGGCTGGCCGAGAGCGACGTGACCCGGGCGCGTCGCGAGATCGCGCGCCTCGAGGGTGAGGCCCGCTCGGGCGCCGCCCAGGGCAAGGCGCTGGAAGAGAAGACGCGCGCCATCACCGATCGCGACGAGCGCATCTTGCGGCTCGAAGGGGACAAGCAGGATCTGGTCTGGCGGCTCGCGGAGCTGGAAGATCGGTTGCGGCAGTCGATCGCCCGGGCGGTGCAAGCCGGCGCGGGCCGTGGCGAGGCCCCCCGGGCGCCGGCCGAGCCCTCGCCGGTCGTGAGCACCGCCGACGCATCCGCCGCGCGGGAGGCGCGCGAGCGCGCTTTCGAGGAGTTCCACCGCGCCGCGACCGCGCACGTGAGCGAGCTGACCGACCTCAAGGCTTCGCTGGCCGAGCAGACGGCGCTGGTGTCCGAGCTCGAGGACGCGCTGGCCGCCGCCGAGTCGCGGGCCGCCAGCGCGGGCGGCGAGACGGCGACACTGCGCCAGACCGCCAAGGCGCTGGAAGAGGCCGACCGCAGCCGTCGCGCCCGGCTCGCCGAGCTGGAGGGGAAGCTGCTGCGTCTCGAGCACGAGCGCCGGGCGGCGCAGGCGTCGGCCCAGTCTCCCTCGAACGACGACCAGCTCAAGCGGCTGCAGTCGCTCGAGCAAGAGCGGGATCGCCTGCGCGCCCGCGTGGGTGAGCTCGAGGCCGCGCAGGCCCGTCCCGCCAAACCGAACGGTCACCTGCCGGCCGGCGCCGGCGTCGCGCGCGAGCTCGAGTCGATCGAGGCCGATCTGCGGCGAGAGGTCCAGCGCCTGGAAGCGCTGGACCGCGACGTCACGATCGGCGGCGCGGCCGGAGAGGGCGGCACCGCCGACTCGGCGCGCCTCGAGAACACGCTGGAAAATTATCGCGCGCGCGCCTCGCGCCTGCGCGACGACATGGAGGGGATCCGCCGCCGGCTGGATGGCCTTTCGCTCTCGGAGATCTCGGGCTTCCTCGAGGAGTTCCGCGAGGATCTGGCGGAGCTCGGGGGCTGAGGTGAGCGCGGCGGGCGTCTCCGTCGCCGTCATCGGCCTGGGCCCGATCGGGCGGGAGGTGGTGAAGGCGGTGCGCGCTCGGCCCGGGCTGGCCCTGGTCGGCGCCGCCGATCCCGCCTTCGCTGGCCGCGATCTGGGCGAGGTGGCCCAGCTCGAGACGGCCGGGGCGCCGGGCCTCCCGGTCAGCGCCACCGTCGCCGAAGCCGTGGCCGGGGCCCAGGTCGCGCTGGTGCTGACGACCTCGTCGGTCGTCGACATGCTGCCGATCGTCGACGACTGCGCGCTGGCGGGCGTGGACATCGTCTCGACCTGCGAGGACCTGGCCTACGCGCCGCTGGCCACGCCGGACCTGGCCCGACAGATCGACGCCCGCGCGCGCGCCGCCGGGATCTCGATCGTGGGAACGGGCGTGAACCCCGGGCTGGTCATGGACCGCCTGCCGCTGACGCTGGCCGCGGCCTGCGTGCGGATCGACCGGGTTCTGGTGAGCCGCGTCGTCGACGCGGCCAAGCGGCGCGGCCCGCTGCGGGCCAAGGTGGGGGCCGGTCTGACCGCCGACGAGTTCCAGGCGGGGGTGGCGGCGCGCCGGCTGGGCCACCGAGGCCTGGCCGAGTCGTGCGCCCTGATCGGCCTGGGCCTGGGCTGGTCGCTCGACGACATCCGCTCGACGATCGGGCCGGTGCTGGAGCCGCGCGCCGGCGTGGCGGCCGGGCGCGTGGCCGGCCTGCGCCAGTCGGCCGTCGGCCTGCGCGACGGACGCGAGGTGGTGCGCCTGGATCTCGAGATGTCGATCGACGCGCCGGAGCCTCACGACCGGGTCGTCATCGAGGGCGATCCGCCCCTGGACCTGATCATCCGCGGCGGCACGCATGGCGACCGCGCGACGGTGGGGACGGTCCTGCACGCGATCGGCCCGACGATCGCGTCGGCGCCCGGGCTGCGGACGGTCCTGGACCTGGCCCTGCGTGGCTGACGCCCGCCCCGACTGTCAGTCCACCTTCAAAAAGGCTCAGTGAGGCTGGACGGAGATGACCAGGATGGCGCACTGGTCGGCGGGCGATGAGACCGGGCGGAAGTGGGCGGCGGCGTACGAGACCACCGCGCTGGGGATGGTCGCCAGCGCGTCGGGGATCTCGGGTTTCGGGCCGCCGCAGTCGAGCGCCCAGGCCGTGACCCGGCTCTGGAACGCGGTGCGCCCCCAGGCCGTGATCGCGCGCTGAGCGCCCGCGGCGGAGGTCTTGCCGGACTGCAGGTCCTCGGCGAAGTTGCGGATCTCGCTCTGGTAGCGCGGCGTGACCACCGGGGCCGGCAGCCCGTTCGCCGACCGGACCGCGGTCAGGGCGTCCAGGAACTGATCGCCGATCTCCTCGTTGGCGGCCAGGCTGATCGGCACGGCCCGGCCTGGCTCGTCGGCCCAGTGCGTGGTGGCGCACCCGGCCCCCAGGACCAGCGCGAGCGCGGCGACATGAACGGATCGGCCCACGATCCACCCATCGGCGGCTACCGACGGGAAACTTGAGTCTTCATGCCGCGCTGCGCGGCTGCTCGCGGGTGGCGAGGAGGGCGGCCGGCAGGACCGGCAGGAACAGCAGCACGGCCGCCGATGAGCCGGCGTTCAGCCAGATCAGCTGCTTGAACCCCACGTGACGGCTGTAGAGGTACGACCCCAGCGGGTCCGAGATGGCGAAGAGCGCGACGTTGCGGATGCTCATCATCAACGCGAAGCTGAAGCTCTCGATCCCGGCCGGTGTGGCGCGCGCCGCCAGATCGTAGAGCGGCAAGACGGCCAGGGTCCCCAGCAAGGCGGCGGCCGTGTCGATGAAGGCGGCCTGTCCGGCGGAGTCGTAGCGCAGATAGAGGAGGGTCGAGGCTGCGTTCAGCAGGATGCCGGCGATCAGGGAGACCTTCAGCGTCACGTGGCGGCAGAGGGCGGCGTAGAGCGCGGAGCCCACGATGATGCCCACGCCCCCGAGCAGCTGCAGAAAACCCATGAACCGCGGGTCCAGCTTCAGGACGTCCTGCTGGTAGTAGAGCATCGGCGTCTGGAAGCCGGGCGCCAGGTAAACCAGGAAGAGCAGGCCCGTGGCTCCCAGCATCGCTCGGGAGCGCACGATGGTTCGCAGGTGACTGGCGGCGATCGTCCAGACCGCCCGCTCGGGACGCGCGCCGGGCGCCTCGCGGTACAGCCAGGCGACCACCGGGACGAAGGAAAGCACGACCAGGGCGCCACCCAGCGCCGTCCAGCCGAACGCGCGCACCGCCAGCCAGCCGCCCACCGGCCCGGCCAGGAGGTTCATCGCCCCCTCCAGGCCATTGCGCAGGGACGCCAGCCGCCCGGTCGCGCCGTAGCGTTGCGACGCCTCGACCTGCAGGCCGCCCACGACCGTGCTGGCGAACACGATGCCCACGTTCAGCACGGTCATGACCGCCACCAGGCTGCCGTACTGCCGCGGGACGATCGCGAACAGCAGCCACAACAGACCCGCCAGCAGCGACCCGACCAGCATGTAGCCGCGCCGGCGCGTTCCCAAGAGCGGGTAGGCGTCGCAGATCAGACCCGCCACCGGCTTCACGTACCAGGCGAACGTCGCGATGGCCCAGAAGTTGGCCACGCTGTCGGCCTGCAGGTGGAGGTGGTTCTTCAGCAGCAAGCTGAAGGGGAGGCGACCGACGATGCCCGGCCAGCCGAAGCCCGTGATGAAGATGCCCCACCCGATCACCACGATCAGCCGGCGCAGCGGGTGCTCAGACTCGGCTGGCGGCCGTTCGGCGGCGGGCATGCGTGCTAGAAGAGGGTACAGCCTCGAATGAAGATCGCGACCTGGAACGTGAACGGGATCCGCGCGCGCCAGGACGAGGTCGCCGCCTTCGTCGCCCGCGAGCAGCCCGACGTGCTGTGCCTGCAAGAGATCAAGGCCGGCGCCGACCACATCCCCAAGACCGTCTCGGACATCCCGGGATACTGGGGCTACTTCCACGGCCACAAGGGCTACTCGGGCGTGGCGCTGCTGATCCGGAAGGAGGCCGCTCCCGATCGGCCGCTCTTCGTCCACCCCGAGTTCGATCTGGAGACGCGCATCGCGGCCGCCACGGTCGACGGGGTCTTGATCGCGTCGATCTACGTCCCCAACGGCGGCAAGGACTACGCGGCCAAGGTGCGGTTCCTCGAGGCGATGGCGGCCTACGCGCGCGGCCAGCGGGCCCTGGGCACGCGCGTCGTGCTGTGCGGCGACCTGAACGTCGCGCGCGCCGAGATCGACGTGCATCCCAAGCAGCGCGACCCGCGCGCCACGGGCCAGCGCCCCGAGGAGCGGGCGCTGTTCGAGGCGGTGCTGGCGGCGGGCGACCTGCACGACGTCGGCCGCGAGCGCGAGCCGACCAACGACGCGCTCTTCACCTGGTGGGCCCCCTGGCGAAACCTCCGGCAGCGCAACATCGGCTGGCGGCTGGACTACCTGCTGGCCAGCGGCGATCTGGCCGGCGCCGTCGAGAGCTGCGTGGCCGAGCGGGAGTTCGGCACCAGCGACCACGCGCCCGTGACCGCGGTGTTTCGATCAGACAGGAGCCCTCAAAGGGTTCCTTCAACGCGATGATGATCCTGGTCTCCGACTTCGACGGAACCGCCACCCTCGACGACGTCACGACGTTCCTGTGGGATCGCCACCTGAGCTACGACTGGCGGCGCGAGCTGCTGCCGCCCACCCACGCGGGCCAGATGAGCCCGCTCGAGATGATCGCCCGCGGGTACGGCGACATCCCGGTCGGCCCCGAGGCGCTGCTGGCCGAGGCGCGCGCGAACACCCGGCTGCGCCCCGGGCTGGAGGCGCTGACCGGGCACTGCCGCGCGCGCGGCTGGCCGTTCATCGTGCTGAGCCACGGCCTGGCCTTCTACATCCAGGCGCTGCTGCCGCCGGACGTCGCGTTCACGTCCTTCGTCGGCAGCTTCGCCGGCGGGCGCTGGCAGGTCACGCTGCCCCCCGGCGTGCGCGTGAGGCCGGGCGAGGACTTCAAGTCGCGCGTGGTGGCCGACCTGCGGGCCCGCCACCCGGGCCACGCGACCGTCTACCTGGGCGACGGGCGGCTCGATCTCCCCGCGGCCGAGACCTGTGATCGGGTGTTCGCGGTTCGAGGAAGCCGGCTCGCCGAGCTCTGTCCGCGCGCGCTTCCGTTCGACGCCCTGGACGAAGTCGTCGCGGCGTTGGAAGTGGGTTAAGCTCCGCCGCCATGGCCAACCCCACCGCGATGCTCAGCACTTCGATGGGCGACATCAAGGTCGAGCTCTTCGCCGACCAGATGCCCATCACCGCCGGAAACTTCGTCAAGCTCGCCAAGAGCGGCTTCTACGACGGGCTGCACTTCCACCGCGTGATCGATCAGTTCATGGTCCAGTTCGGCTGCCCGCACAGCAAGGATCCGAACAGCGCGCGCGCGGGGACCGGCGACGCGCCCGGCGGCCCGATCCCGGACGAGCACCCGGCCAACGCCAAGATCTCGAACAGCCGCGGCACGCTCTCGATGGCCAACAAGGGGCCGCAGAGCGGCAGCTGCCAGTTCTTCATCAACGTCATCGACAACCCGTACCTGGACTGGTTCTCGCCCGGACAGTCGAAGCACCCGGTGTTCGGCAAGGTCATCGAGGGCATGGACGTGGTCGACAAGATCTCGAAGACCCCGCGCGACGGGCGTGATCGACCCAAGACGCCGGTCAAGATGGTGAAGGTCACCGTCTCGGAGAGCTGAGCGGCGGCCGGCCTGCGGGGCGGGCGATGCGCACCATCATCATCGGCGACGTCCACGGCTGTCTCGACGAGCTCCTGACCCTGGTTCGGCGGGCCCGGCGCGATCCAGAGGACCGGATCGTGCTGGTCGGGGATCTGGTCGCCAAGGGCCCCGACTCGGCCGGCGTGGTCGCCTGGGCGCGCGAGTCCCGGGTCGACGCCGTGCTGGGCAATCACGACGCGCACGCGCTGAAGGCGGCCCACGGGGACCCGCACGTGCGGCCGACCCATCGGGCGGTCGCCGAGACGCTGAGCCCCGACGACGTCGCCTGGCTCGACGACCGGCCCCTGTGGCTGCGGCTGGGCGAGATCGGGGGGCGGCAGCATCTGGTGGTCCACGGCGGCTTCGTCCCCGGCGTTCCGCTGGACGACCAGGAGCGCGACGTCGTCCTGAACCTGCGCAGCATCACCGCGGATGGCCGGCCGTCGAAGAAGCTGGACGGGACGCCATGGGGCGCGCTCTGGCGCGGGCCCGAGCAGGTGACCTACGGGCACGACGCGGTCCGGGGTCTCCAGCGGCACCCGCTGGCCACCGGGCTCGACACGGGCTGCGTCTACGGCCACGAGTTGACCGCGCTGATCCTTCCCGAAGGGGACCTGATCTCGGTGCCCGCCGCTCGCGTCTACGCCCCGCCGGGATGAGACAAGGGGATCGCCGGACCCTTTGAGGGACCCGAACAAGAAAACGGCCGGTCCGTGGGAGCGGACCGGCCGTGGGGCGGTGCGGGGGGACCGGGTGGTGTTACTGAACGCTGAACTGAGCGTTGGTGCTGGGCGTGCTGCCGCAGTCGTAGAGCTGCAGGAGGGCGCCGTTGCTGGTGGTGGGGCCAGCGACGTTCAGGCAGCGGCCCGAGGCGACGTTCTTGAAGGCGTAGACGTGCGGGCTAGACATCGGCATCGCGGTGTAGAGCTGCGAGTTGCCGAAGTTGCAGGTCTGAATCACGATGCCCGTGCCGTTGCCGGTTCCGTTGTTGTTCGGGCCCAGGCAGTTCCCGCCCCACGCGCCCTGCTGGATGATCCAGTTCGAGCCGATCGCGGTCAGGAAGAAGGCCTGGTTGATGTTGCCCGACTGGGTCGCGTACTGCTGGATGGGGGTGCCGGCGTTCTGGCTGCCGCCGACGATGTCCAGCGACTCGCCGGTGGCGTTCTGCGGCACGATGCGGTACGTGACGTTGTAGGTGAACAGCGAGGCGCTGCCACCGGTGCCGGTCGAGCCGCCGGTGCCCGTGGTGCCGCCGGTGCTGGTGGTGCCACCGGTGCCCGTGGTGCCGCCGGTGCTGGTGGTGGTGGTCGTGGCGGTGGTCGTCGCGGTGGTCGTGGTGGTGGTCGTGGCCGTCACGGCGCCCGCCTGGATGACGAACCGCTGCGTCGCCGAGCCGGAGACGCAGTCATCCACCTCGAGCGGCGAGCCCATCGAGCCCGAGCCACCCTGCACCTGCAGGCAGCGGCCGGTGTTCGAGGCCTTCATGATGAAGTTGCCGCTCTGCGAGTCGGCCGAGATGGTGAAGGCCTGCGAGGCGCTGCCGTTGCAGGACGCGACGACCAGGTCCTGACCGTTGGTCGCGGCGCCGGCGTCCAGGCACATCCCCGAGCTGTTGGTGGGCGACAGCGTCCAGTTGGCGCCGGAGGGCGCCATCATGAACATCGACGACGCCAGGGCAGCCGAGGCCGGGTACAGAGACACCGCGCTGCCCGTGTCGATCGCCATCGAGCTGGCCGTGCTGGGCATCAGCATGTACTGGTAGCTGGTGTCGAAGACCGGCGTGTAGTTGTTGTTACGCCACACGGTGATCGAGTTGTTCCAGGGCGTGTTGCCGGCGGTGTTCAACACGCTGTAGCCGTCGGGGCAGCCGTTGGCCGGCGGGTTCGAGATGCCGGTGCAGCTGGTGCTCTTGCCGCCCGTGTACTGGCCGGTGGCGTTGGGGGCGTTCTGGCAGAGAGCGGCCGTGCCCGAGGTGCCGAACGGGTTCGAGTAGGGGGCGTTGGCCTGGCTGGCGCCCAGGCGGCCGGCGACGACGCCCGCCGCGCCAGCCGGGAAGCCGGCGCCGTCACAGTAGTAGGCGACCGGGGCGGTGACGGTGGGCTTGCCGATGTTGGACAGCGAGCCGGTGTCGAGGATGTCGCCGAAGAACGTCCCCTCCTGCATCGGGTAGTTCGTGCGGTCGACGCCCCAGCCGATGGCCGACATGTTCGAGTCCAGCCAGACGGGGACGTGAACGCCAGCGGTGTTCACGTGCGCCATCATGCAGGCCGAGATGCCTTCCATGCACTGCGAGTTGCCGCTGACGCCCCCGTTCTTCCACGAGGGGCAGAGACCGAAGCTGCCCGCGAAGGTGTAGTTCGAGCCGTTCTGGTCCTGCTTGACCAGGGTGTCGCCGGAGGCCAGCGCACACTTGATCAGGTAGGCGACCGTCTTGCGGCCGGCGGAGGTGGTCATCAGGCCGTTGATGGACGACAGGCCGTTGATGGACGAGAGGCCGTTGATGGACGATAAGCCGTTGATGGACGAGAGGCCGTTGATGGACGACAGGCCGTTGATGGACGACAGGCCGTTGATGGACGACAGGCCGTTCTCCGTGGAGACGGCGTAATCGTCGTGAAGGCCTCCTGCGGTGGAGGCAACAGGGCTCGCCTGTTCGCTACAGCCTACGAGCGTCACGATGGCGCCCATCGCGATGCCAATGCGGATTGTTCGTTTCCCGGTTTCGTTCATGGTTTTGCTTCCCCCTGAAGCAGCCCGGCCAGCTCGGAGAGCTCCGTTGGCTTTGCGTCGCCCGATCGCTCGGGGTTTGCCGTTGGTTGCAGGTGAAACACCTTGGCGATTCCTAAAGCAGTAATCAAGCCAACATAAATTTGGCATATAGTAAATAAATACAGCTAGTTACGGACGCGGAAAACCATCCGCTGTTGCCGCCAGCGCAACATGGCTGTGGCCCAGACAACGGAGGGGCCTGCGGCCCCCGCGCCTCGGGCCTCAGGCCGGAATCTGATCCGGATCTGATCCGAGGTCCGACGCCGAGGCCCGAGGCCCGAAGCCCGAGGCCCTTTCTGTCTCAGGGCCCACAGGGACGCCGTCTCGATAGACGACGCTGTTGGTCAGCGTCGCCTGGACGCGCGGTCCGGGCGTCAGGATTCCGACCAGGTTCAGGGGATCGCAGGCCGACAGGCGCACCAGCTCGCCGCGCTTCTCCTGGCGGCGCGTGGCCCGGAGCGCGTCGACCGCCTCGGGCAGCGCGAACTGCTCCCCGACGAAGCCGGCCACCAGCCGCCCGCCGCGGAGCTCGCCGCTCATCTCCAGCCGGCGGTAGACGCGGACCAGATCGCGCCAGGCCGGCGCATGCGCTTCGCGCGCCAGCAGGTCCCGGAACACGACGCCGTATCGTTTGACGTACTGGCGGGCCAGCGCTTCGTGGCGGGTCTCCTCGTCGCTGGGCGCAGATGGAGCTGCGGCGCGCAGGATCGACCAGCGGCCGGCGCCGACGGGACCGCCCGTCCGCCGCACCCACCGCGCGTGCCAGCGGGCGCGGGCGCCGCCGCTGGTCTGCGTGGCCGAGATGAGCGCCCGCAGCCCCGAGAACCCATCGCCCGTCACGCGACCGGCGGAGACCAGCTCGCCCAGCGCGTCCTCGACCTCGCTGCGCAGCCGCCGGGTCCGCGAGACGATCTCGTCCAGGAAGCTGGCGCCCTGAGCGGTCAGGTGCGCCAGAACGTCCCGCGCCACCGTCGAGAGCGCCAGGTCGGGTGCATCGCCTTCGGGCGGATTTCCTTCGGGCGCCAGCAGCCACCCCAGATCGGCCCGGCGCACCAGCGCGATCGGCGCCGCGCGGCTGGGCGTGCCGCCCGCCGCCCGCGACGCCAGCCGGCCCCAGGCCGCGCCACCCGACAGGCAGAGCGCGTCCAGCCAGCCCGCGTCGTAGCCGACCAGCCGCGCGGGCAGGATGAACCGCTCCCAGGCTCCGGCCGCCGCCTCGAACCCCTGGAGCTGCGCGATGACGCGCGCCAGACCGGGCTGGCCATGCAGCTGTGTCCCGGGGCGGACGTTCTGCCACCCGAGCAGGAACCGGATCAGGTCGGCGGCGGTCACCGGCTCGATTTCGCGCCGCAGCCCGTCCAGCATCCGCCGGTTGATCCGGGCCAGCACGCGCCGCTCGCACCACTGGACGCCGTCGCCCAGCTCCGGGACGAAGCGGCCCCGCAGCGCGCCGCCCGAGAGCTCGATCTGGGCCAGCGCCGCTTCGACGTCGTCCGCCGCCACCCCCAGCCGAGCGGCGATCTGCGTGGCGGTCGTCGGCCCCAGGAAGGGCAGGTGGCCGCGCACCACCTCGGCCAGCGCCGTTCCGGCGTCCGACCAGGACGGCGCCCGCCGGGCCGGTGGTTCGACGATGTCGGGCACGAAGCAGCGCCCCGGCCAGACCTGCGCCGCCAGCGATCGCCGCTCGGCGGGCACCCACAACACTGGAGCGCCGTGCAGCCGCGCGGCCCGGCGCGACGCGACCAGCTGGTCGAACAGGTCGCCGAACCCCCGCTCGCGCCCGATGGGCTCGGGAAGTCCGCCCACGTCCAGCAGCAGGTCGTGCAGCTCGTCGGCGTCGCGCGCCTCCATCGCCGATTCGGCCAGCACCGACTCGACCGCCGCCGGATCCAGGCCGCCGATCCGCTCGACCACCGCCGCCGGCAGGCCGCGCCGCACGCTGACCGCCCGCGTCCGCCGCTCTTCCAGCGGGGCGTCGTCCAGGAACGCATACGGGTTCGCGTTCAGGATCTCGTGCGCGAACACGGACGGTTCCGGCAGCTCGCGCGCCCGCGTCTCGATGCGCCGCTCCTCGATCGCCTCCAGGACCGCCCGCAGGCCAGCCGCGTCCATCGCCTCGATCAGGCAGTCGCCCACGGTCTCGCGAACCAGCGGGTGATCCGGCACCTCGATCGCCCCGCCGCCGTGGTTGTCCTGGCAGGCGGTCTGCGCCGGAAACACCGCCGCGATCAGGTCCTGCGCCCGCATCCGCTGCAGCGCCGGCGGCACCCGCTTGCCGCCCCGGCTGCGCAGCAGGGCCAGCGATCGGGTGGCGTTCCAGCGCCAGCGGGTCTCGAACATCGGCGCCTGCAGCGCGGCCTGGACCAGCAGCTCCTCGACGTCGCGCCCGCGCAGCATGGAGAACACGCTCTCCAGCGGGAAGCTGTGCTGCGGTCCCAGCGACAGCACGATTCCGTCGTCGGTCGCCGCCGCCTGCAGCTCGAAGTCGAAGGACCGGCAGAAGCGCTTGCGCAGCGCCATTCCCCAGGCGCGGTTGATGCGCCCACCGAACGGCGCGTGGATGATCAGCTGCATCCCACCCGCGTCGTCGAAGAAGCGCTCGGCGACGATGCTGGTCTGGGTCGGCACGCCACCCAGCACCGCCGCCCCCGCCAGGACGTAGTCGCGCAACAGCTCGGCCCCGCGTCGATCGAGCGCGCAAGACACCTCCAGGCCGGGAGCCGGATCCTCGCCGCGCGCCTGGGTCGCCGCCACCTCTTGGCGCAGCGCCGAGACCTCGGCCGACAGCTCGCGGGTGCGCGCCGGGCCCTCGCCCAACCAGAACGGGATGGTGGGAGCCTGGCCGGCCGCGTCCTCGACCCGCACGCGTCCCGGCTCGACCCGCCGGATGCGCCACGACGAGTTGCCGAGCAGGATGACGTCGCCCGCCATCGATTCGATCGCGAAGTCCTCTTCCAGCGTCCCGATCAACGTCCCGTCGGGCTCGAGCAGCACGTCGTAGTTGGCGTTGTCCGGGATGGCGCCCCCCGACGTCAGCGCCGCCAGACGCGCGCCGCGCCGGCCCCGCAACCGGCGGTTCACGGCGTCGCGGTGGAGCAGGGCGCCCGACCGGCCGCGGCTGGTCGCGATCCCCTCGGCGAGCATGTCGACCACCGCCTCGTAGTCGGCCCGCGGCAGCTCGCCGTAGGGGGCCGCCCGCCGGCAGAGCGCGTGCAGCTCGTCCTCGTCCCACTCCTCGGCGGCGCAGGCGGCCACGATCTGCTGCGCCAGCACGTCCAGGGGCGCCTGCCGCAAAGCGATGGCGTCCAGCTCGCCGCGGCGGGCGGCACGCACCAGGGCGGCGCATTCGACCAGCTGATCGCGCGTGAGCGGGAACAGCCGCCCCTTTGGCGTGGCGGCCAGCGCGTGCCCGGAGCGCCCGATCCGCTGCAGCCCGGTGGAGATCGACCGGGGCGACCCGATCAGGCAGCAGAGCTCGACCGCCCCCACGTCGATGCCCAGCTCGAGCGACGCCGTCGCGACGACCACCTTCAGCTCGCCGGATTTGAGCAGCCGCTCGGCCCGGTGGCGCCGCTCTCGCGACAGGCTGCCGTGGTGGGCGGCGACCACCTCTTTGCCCAGGCGCTCGGCCAGGTGCAGGGCGACCCGCTCGACCAGCCGGCGGGTGTTCACGAACACCAGCGTCGATCGGTGGGCGCGCGCCAGCTCCGCGACGCGATCGTAGAGCTCGGTCCACTGTTCGTTGGTGGCCACCGCCCCCAGCTCGTCCTCGGGCACCATCACGGCCAGGTCCAGGTCGCGCCGCTGCCCGACATCGACCACGGTCGGCAGCGGCCGCGCCGCCCCGACCAGCAGGCGGGCGGCCACGTCCAGGGGCCGAACGGTGGCGGACAGACCCACACGCTGCAGCCGGGCCGGCGCCACCAGGTGTCCCAGCCGCTCGACCGAGAGCGCCAGGTGGGCGCCCCGCTTGTCGGCCGCCACGGCGTGGATCTCGTCGACGATCACCGTCCGGACGTCGCGCAGGGCCCTCCGGCCGGAGTCCGAGGTGAGCAGGATGAACAGCGACTCCGGGGTGGTCACCAGGACGTGGGGCGGCCGGCGGGTCGCTTCCCGCCGCTCCCGGGCGGTGGTGTCCCCGGTCCGGACGGCCGTCCGGACCTCGGGCGCCGGGTACCCCAGCTCGACCGCCAGGGCCCGGAGCTCGGCCAGCGGCTCTTCCAGGTTGCGGCGGACGTCGTTCGACAGCGCCTTCAGGGGCGAGACGTAAAGGACGCTGGTCCGGTCGGGCAGGGGCCCCCCCGCTTCGATCGCCTGCCGGACGAGCTGGTCGAGGGCCCACAGGAAGGCGGCCAGCGTCTTGCCCGAGCCGGTCGGGGCCGTGACCAGGACGTCCTGGGCCCCCGCGATGAGCGGCCAGGCCTGAGCCTGGGCCGGGGTTGGGCCGCCGAAGCGCCGCCGGACCCACTCGGCCACCACCGGGTGAAACATTTGTTCAGTATACACAGACAGATAATTCGTTGACGTCAGATCCGAGGTGTTTACCGTGACCCGCGAAAACCGGCGGGCCAAGGGGAAACCCGTGGCGCCGGAAGAGCTGAGCGAGAAAAGCGAAAAGAGGAAACCAAACTCATGGGCAAAATCATCGGCATCGACCTCGGGACCACCAACTCCGTCGTGGCGATCATGGAGGGCAAGGACCCGACGGTCATCGCGAACGAAGAGGGAGGGCGGTTAACCCCCTCCGTGGTGGCGTGGGACGATAAGGGCGAGGTTCTGGTTGGCCAGATCGCCCGCCGCCAGGCCATCACCAACCCCGAAAACACGGTCTACTCGGTCAAGCGCTTCATGGGCCGTCGTTATGACGAGGTCCAGGACGAGACCAAGCGCGTGCCTTACAAGATCACCCGCGGGGGCAACGGTGAGGCGACCATCGAGATCCGCGGAAAGAAGGTCTCGCCGCCCGAGGTCTCGGCTCGCATCCTGATGAAGCTGAAGAAGGCGGCCGAGGACCATCTGGGCGAGAAGGTCACGGAGGCGGTCATCACCGTCCCGGCGTACTTCAACGACGCCCAGCGCCAGGCGACCAAGGACGCCGGCCGCATCGCCGGCCTGGACGTCAAGCGCATCGTCAACGAGCCGACGGCCGCCGCCCTGGCGTACGGCCTGGACAAGGGCAAGGATCACCTGATCGCCGTCTACGACTTCGGCGGCGGCACCTTCGACATCTCGGTCCTCGAGGTCGGCGAGAAGGTCGTCGAGGTCATCTCGACCAACGGCGACACCCACCTGGGCGGCGACGACATCGACCAGGTCGTCATGGACTGGCTGATCGCCGAGTTCAAGAAGGACCAGGGGATCGACGTCTCGAAGGACAAGATGGTCATCCAGCGCCTCCGCGAGGCGGCCGAGAAGGCCAAGATCGAGCTGTCGTCGGTCGCCGAGACCGAGATCAACCTGCCGTTCTTGACGGCGGACGCCAGCGGCCCCAAGCACATGCAGATCAAGCTGTCGCGGGCGAAGCTGGAACAGATGATGGGTGACCTGATCCAGCGCACCATCGAGCCGACCAAGAAGGCGCTGGCCGACGCCGGCAAGAAGCCGGCCGACATCGCCGAGGTCGTGCTGGTCGGTGGCTCGACCCGCATCCCGATGGTGCAGAAGCTGGTCAAGGACTTCTTCGGCAAGGACCCCCACAAGGGTGTCAACCCCGACGAGGTCGTGGCCCTGGGCGCCGCCGTGCAGGCGGGCGTGCTGGCGGGCGACGTCAAGGACATGCTGCTCCTGGACGTCACGCCGCTGTCGCTGGGCATCGAGACCCTGGGCGGCGTGATGACCACGCTCATCCCGCGCAACACCACCATCCCGACCAAGAAGAGCGAGGTCTTCTCGACGGCGGCCGACAACCAGAGCTCGGTCGAGGTCAAGGTGTACCAGGGCGAGCGGCCGATGGCGGCCGACAACCGCCTGCTGGGCAAGTTCGGGCTGGACGGGATCCCGCCGGCGCCGCGCGGCGTGCCTCAGATCGAGGTCACGTTCGACATCGACGCCAACGGCATCGTGAACGTGTCGGCCAAGGACAAGGCCAGCAACAAGGTCCAGCACATCACCATCACCGCGTCCTCGGGCCTGTCCGAGGCCGAGATCCAGAAGATGGTGAAGGACGCGGCCGAGCACGAGGCGGAGGACAAGAAGCGGCGCGAGGCGATCGAGGCGCGCAACAAGCTGGAGTCGCTGACCTTCCAGGTTCAGAAGCACCTGGACGAGAACCGCGACAAGATCGCCGAGGGCGACCGGACCGAGCTGGAGGCGGCGTTGAAGGACGCCAAGGACACGGTCGAGAACAACCGCGACCCGAAAGAGGCGCAGCTGTTCGAGAGCGCGTTCGAGCGGCTCCAGAAGTCCTCCCACAAGATGGCCGAGACGCTGTATCGGTCGGCGGCCGGGGCTCAGGGCGGCGGCGAGGCGCCGGCGGGCGGTGAGTCGCCCGGCGAGGGTGGCGCCGGCGGCAAGGACGACGTCATCGACGCCGAGTACACCGAGGGTCCGAAAACCTGAGGGTAGGGACAGCGAAGCATCCAAAAAAGGCGGCTCGGGCTTCCGGGGCCGCCTTTTTTCTTTATCGTTGGTGAATGACGGCGGCCCGGGCAGCGCAGGATCGTCGGCTCCTCAGACGGGCCGTCGCGCTCACGTCGCTGTTCCTGGCGTACGTGGTGACGGCGCGGATGGGGTTGACGTTCGACGCGCTGGGGGGGATCGCCACCACGGTCTGGCCACCCACGGGCATCGCCCTGGCGGCGGTGGTGCTGGGTGGGATCCGGCTGTGGCCGGCCATCGCGGCGGCGGCGTTCGTGGCGAACGCGATGAGCGGGATCCCGCTCTGGGGCTGCTTGGCGATCGCGGTCGGGAACACGCTGGAGGCGGTCGTGGCCGCCGTCCTGCTGCGGCGGGCCGGCTTCGACCGGCGGCTGCAGCGGTTCGGCGACATCCTGCTGCTGATCCTGGTGGCGGCGACGGGAAGCACGACCATCAGCGCCGGCGTCGGGCTGGCGGTGGCGCGGCTGGCCGGCCTGTCCGCGGCGGCGCGGCCGGCCGGATTCTTCGCGGTCTGGTGGATCGGCGATGCGCTGGGCGATCTGCTGGTGGCGCCGCTGATCCTGGCCTTCGCGGACAACCCCCGCCCGTCGCACCGCCCGCTGCGCTGGCTCGAGATGGCCGCCCTGGCCGTCGCGACGACGCTGTCGGCGATCGTGGTGTTCGGGAACGAGCCGTCCTGGGACGTGCTGCGAAGCCTGGGGCGCGGGACCTACTTGCTGGCTCCAGCCCTCATCTGGGCCGCGGTGCGGTTCGAGCAGCGTGGCGTGACGACCACCCTGATGCTCGTGTGCGCGATCGGGGCCGTCAGCGCTCGCCACGACACGGGAACGGCTGCCGGGCAGAGCCTGCACGACCGGCTGCTCTTCATGCAGGCGTATGCCGCCGTGACGGCGGCCAGCATGCTGATGCTGGCCGCGGCGCTCTCCGAGCGGCGGGCGGCCATCCGCGCGCGCGATGAGTTCATCTCGATCGCGTCCCACGAGCTGAAGACGCCGCTCACCGCCCTGAACCTGCGCCTGGGCGAGGCGCTGCGCACCGCGCGGCGGCTCCCCCGGTCAGAGGCCGACCCGCTGCCCGACAAGCTGGTTCACGCCACTGCCGCCGCGCAGGTCTCGGCGGATCACCTGGGCGACCTGGTCGAGGACCTGCTGGACGTCTCGCGGCTGACCGCCGGTCATCTCTCGTTGCGCATCGAGACCGTGGACGTGGGCGGCCTGTTGACGGATCTGGTCGCCCGGATGCGCGATCAGGCGACCCAGGCCGGCTCGACGGTCGACGTTTCATGTCCCGCCGCGATCTCGGCGTCCTGGGACCGGGCCCGGGTCGAGCAGGTGCTGACCAACCTGCTCTCGAACGCCATCAAGTACGGGATGGGCCGGCCGATCCGCCTCTCCGCGCGCCGGGTCGGGGAACGGGTGCGCGTCTCGGTCGCCGACGAAGGGCTCGGCATTCCGCGCGCCGACCAGGCCCGCATCTTCCGGGCCTTCGAACGGCTGGCCACGGTGCAACGGATCGGTGGGCTGGGCCTGGGCCTCTACATCGGCCAGCAGATCGCCACGGCGCACGGCGGCTGGCTGTCGGTCGACAGCGAACCTGGCCGCGGATCGACGTTCATCCTGGAGCTCCCGCGGGTCAAGGAGTAGCCGGACCTTCAGGGCCCTTTCAGCGTGCGGAGCTGGGTCTGCGCGGAGGCGACCCACCGCTTCTCGCCCGGGCGCTTCTCGAGCGCCAGGTAGTTCTCGTAGGCCTTCTTGGCGTCGGCCTTGCGACCGAGCTTCTGCAGCGACCGCGCCAGGCCGTAGTAGGCGTCCGGATCGCTGGGGCGCAGCTTGATGTATCGCTGGTAGGCGTCGACCGCCTCGGCTTGCCGATCGCGGACGCGCAGCGCGAAGGCCAGGTCGTACAGCGCCTGCAGGTAGGTCGGGTTTCGCTCGAGCGCCGCGCGAAAAGCGTCGATCGCCTCGTCGTCCCGATGAACCTGCAGCAGCAGCTCACCCAGGGTGGTGCGCACGCCGAGGCGCTTGGGATCGGCCTCGATCGCCTGCTGGTACTTGGCGATGGCCTCGTCGATGTGGCCGCGGTCGCGCAGCGTCCGCGCCTCGGTGAGCTCGGCAGGCGACGGCTTCTCCGCCTCGGTCTTGCCGGCGGTGCCACCTTTTCCCCCCTCGCCCTGCGCGGTGGGGGCGGGCGGCGGCGGCGCTGGCGCCGCCGCTTCGTGAGCGCCCAGCTCGGTCAGGATCTCCCGGGCGTTGTCGACCCACTTCTGTGAATTCGGTTCCTTCTCCATCGCGATGTACCGCTTGAGCGCGTCGATGGACGCCAGCTTGTCGCCGGTCTCGCGCAAGCAGAGGCCCAGACCGTAGTACGGCTCCGGCTTCTGCGGCTCCAGCAGGGCATAGCGCCGGTAAGCGGCGATGGCGCTCGTGCACTCGCCGAGCCGCCGGCGGGCCACGGCCAGCGCGTACCACGCCGCGGCGGAGCCAGGGTCCGAGGCCACGGCTGCCTCGAACTTCTGCGCGGCTTCCGGGAGGTGCTTGCCGGCCATCAACGCCTGCCCCTCGGCGTAGGCGGCATCCGATGCCGGCGTGGCGGCCCGGGCCGGAACCGCCAGCGCGATCGATAGTGCGACGAGAACGCTAAAGTAGCGGCGTGAAATCAACGAATGCATTGTAACGGAAATTGCGAGAGATCTTGACGGTGCCTACAAGTAGGATAAGGTGGTCAGCCGTATGATTCCAGTCATCGGCAGTCTGGTCATGGGATCGTTCGCAGGCGCCCTGTTCTGGGCGACCATCTCGATGGGCCGTCCCGCCGCCGGTACCCCACGAAAACGCTGACCGTTCCCCCCGTCGATCGTTCTGGCGGTCCCACGGCGTAGGACCTAAGCTCCACGCCGCCGCATGCGGACCGTCCGGTACGAGGACTTCACGCTCGGCGATCTGACCGCCATCCGGAACCTGCTGCGCGGCGGGTCGGTCATCGACTGGCACCGGCTGTATTTCGCCGACCGCGACGAGGTCGACCGGTTCCTGCGCGTCAACGAGCTGGACCCCAACGACACGCACGACATGCGCCGGCTGGGCGAGCTGCGGGCCTCGGCGGTCGAGTACCTGGACCGGCACCTGGGGTTCGAGATCCCCGACGAGCTGGCGACCGGCGTGCCGGCCCGGGACCTGCTTCTGATCGCCTCGCAGAAGGGGCGCCGGCGAACCCACGCCTGCGTCGTGCTGAAGGTGATGCACGTCCTCCACCACCTGGCCGGGCGGGAGCTGCTGACCAAGCTCCCCGTCTCGGACGACCAGATCTTCCACCTGGTCGAGGAGAAGGTTCTCCGCACGGTCGAGGAGATCAAGGCGGTCGGTTGCCCGGTGGTCGAGTTCGAGTGGAGCCGCAAGCACGCCGACAGCCTGATCACCAAGCTGCTGGCCAAGAAGGAATCGATCGCCGCCGACGTCTACGACTACCTCCGCTTCCGCATGATCACGAACACCGAGGAGCAGCTGGTGTTCGTGCTGCGCGAGCTGACCCAGCGGCTGGTGCCGTTCAACTACGTCATCCCCGGCCAGTCGGTGAACGACATCATGAAGATCCGCGAGACGCTCTCGCGCTCGCCGGCGCTGCAGCGGTTCCTGCCCGACATCACCGACCTGGCGGCGGTCGCGGCCGACAAGCGGCCGTCACCCCAGAACGAGTTCTCGGGGCCCGGGTATCGGGTCATCAACTTCGTCGGCGATCTGCCGGTGCGCATCGACAAGTACCTGTGCCGACTGCCGGACGACCCGCTGTTCGCCGAGCACGGAACCATCGTGTTCGTGCTGACCGAGTTCCAGGTCATCGACGCGCGCACCGCCGAGAACAACGAGAGCGGCGAAAACAGCCACGACCGTTACAAGGAGCGCCAGATGGCACGCGTGAAGGCGCGCCTGATGCACGGCATGAAGGACGACGGCGTCGGCGATTGAGGGCGGCGGAGCAGATCGCGTGGACGGAGCTGGGCTGAGCCCAGCGGAGTCCGTCGCGGGAGGAGCGGAACCCTCCCAGGGTTCCGAAGTAGATCGCAGGCGCGCCTGATGCACGGCATGAAGGACGACGGCGTCGGCGACTGAGGGGACCCTCCCCCGGCGGGGGGCTGCGGGGGAGGGAGACAGACCCACTAATGCCGGCGGAGCTTTTCGGGCTCGCGCTGGGCGTCCTTGACGATGCGGCGGATGCGGTCCGCGCCGTCCAGCGCGTCGGCGATCAGCTCTTGCAGCTCCTGCGACTTGTGGTCGGCGCCCGCCGGGGGGAGCCGTTCGGCCAGCACCTGCAGGTTGGCCATCAAGTAGGTCAGCGGGTTGTTGATCTCGTGCGCGATCTCGGCGGCCATGGTCGCGAAGGTGGCGGCGGTGTCGGCGGCGGCGGCGCGCTCGGCGGCCGCGTGGTCGACCACCGACCGGATGCGCCCGACCAGCTCGCTGAAGTCGAGCGGCTTGCGCAGGTAGGCGTCGGCGGCGATCGCGCGGGCCTTGGCGCTCATGTCGGCCGACATCGCGATCAGCGGGATCGGCGCCAGCTGCGGGTCGGCGCGCTGCTCGACGCGGAACTCCCAGCCGTCCATCACCGGCATCATGAGGTCGAGCAGGATCAGGTCGATGGCGTGGGCGCCCCGCAGCTGTTGCAGCGCCTCGCGGCCGTTCTGGGCCGGTGTGACCACGGCGCCCTCGTCTCGCAGGAGGTCCGTCAGGGCCTCGCGAATCATGTCGTCGTCTTCGACGACGAGCAGGCGAAGGCCCCGCAAGAGTCCACGTAAGGGATTCACCGCGAGCATCTCGAAAAGTTAGTCCGGCAAGCCAGGACGGCAAGTGGCGAGCTGCGTCAGACGGTTGACGGTCCGATCAGCTCCTTCACCAGCGGTCCGTGGATGTAGCGTTCGCCTCCGTCGCACACCATAAAGACGATCGTCTTGCCCCGAAATTCCGCACTTTCGGCAAGTTGAAGCGCTGCCGCCAGCGTCGCGCCCGACGAGATGCCTGCCGAGATCCCCTCCTCGCGCGCCAGCCGGCGGGCATGAGCGAACGCGTCATCGTCCGTGACGGCCACCACCTGGTCTATGATGTCGCGATTGAGCAGGGGCGGGATGAACCCGGCCCCGATCCCCTGGATCATGTGATTGGCGGCGCGCCGCCCCGAGAGCACGGCCGCCGCGGCCGGTTCGACCGCCACCACCCGCACCGCGGCGTTTCTGGACTTCAGCACCTCACCCACCCCGGTGATCGTGCCGCCGGTCCCCACCCCCGCCACGAACACGTCGACCTCGCCGTCCGCGTCTTCCCAGATCTCGCGGCCGGTGGTCTCTCGGTGGGCCTCGGGGTTCGCCGGGTTACGGAACTGGTCCAGCGCCACCGCCCCGGGGATCTCCCGGCGCAGCGCCTCCGCCCGCTGCAGCGCCTCGCCCATCAGCGCCCCGGGCGTCAGGGTGACGCGGGCGCCCAGGTAGCGGAGCATCGTCAGCCGCTCCTTCGACATGCGCTCGGGCATGGTGACGTGCAGCGTGTACCCCTTCATGGCCGCCACCAGGGCCAGCGCGATGCCGGTGTTCCCGCTGGTCGCCTCGACGATGGCGCCGCCCGGCCGCAGCAGGCCGCGGCGCTCGGCGTCCTCGACCATCGCCGCCGCGATCCGGTCCTTGACGCTGCCCCCGGGGTTGCGGAGCTCCAGCTTGGCCAGGAGGCGCGCCCGCCCGACCCCGATCCGCCGCAGCTCGACGAGCGGCGTCCGGCCGATCGTGGCGTGCACACCCCGGTAGAGCATCACCGGGAATGATACGCGCTAGAGTCGGAAGCCGAGGCCGACGTCGACGTCGAAGTTGAACGTGAACTTGGGGGCGCCGAGCTCGGTGTCGAGGGCGGCCACCAGCCCAACCGTATCGCTGAGCTCGTACCAGATGCCGAGGGTCGGCCCGATCAGGAAGGGGCCGCCCAGCAGGGCGTCCACGCACTGGGTCTTGCCGTCGGCGCCGCAATTCGTCTGGTTGAAGGCGACGGGGTGCGCGACGTAGCCGGCCCCGATCTGGGCGCCCGCTGTGACGTAGAACGGACCCTTGCCGAGCAGCCAGGTCAGGCGCGCCAGGCCGGCGACCGCCAGGCTGACCGGGTTGCAGTAGGTCGTGCCGTTCGTCCCGCAGCCGTAGGAGCCGTTCGTCCCGGTCACGTACTGCAGGCGCAGCACCCCCGAGAGCAGGATGGACGGCGTCACGAAGTACCCGACCTGCGGTTCGACCTGACCGAGCTGCGCCGGCGCGAAGCCGGGGCTGGCCAGCTTGTGCTCGGGGTTGAGGTGCCCCTCGCCGCTCGCGATACCGCCGCCGCTGCCGATCGTGAGCCCCAGGTAGAAGCTCCCCTTGTTGCCGCCCTCGTCTTCTTCTTCGTCCTTCGGCGCCGTCTTCTTGATCGGGCGGGGTTTCCGCTTCGGCGCTTCTTCCCCGCCTTCCTCGTCGGTGGCCGGCGGGGTCTCGCCGCCCCCGGCCGCGCCCTCGCCGCCAGCTTCCCCCTCGCCGCCGCCGGCGGGGGCGGCAGCCTCGTTGCCGCCGGTGCTGGCCAGCTGGGCCTCCTCGAAGGCGTCCGACAGCTCGGGGGTGACGATCGACTTGGTCAGCTTGATGTCGGGCTGGATCTCCAGCGCCTTCTTGAACTGCTTGATGCCGGCCTCGCGCTGCTTGAAGCCGACGATCGCGACCGCGCCAAAGTGGATGTGCGTGCGGGCGGTGATCGGGTGCTGATCCAGGTTCGCGTCGGCGCAGATCTGCAGCGCCTGCTTCAGCAGGTCACGGGCGCTGTCCCAATCCTGCTGGGCATAAGCGGCCAGCGCCTGCTTGTTCAGCTCGGTGACCTTGTTGACGGCCGCCGGATCGCCCGGTGGAGGCGCCGCCATCACGGCGGGGGAGGCAGCGAGCAGGATCCCCACCACCACCGCGACGCGCGACGAGAAAAATCGACCGAGAGCGACCATGGCCGCGCATTAAAAGACGGCCTCGGTCCGAACGCAACAGCTCAGCGGTCAGGGTTCGCTTATGAAAACGCGTCGAGCGAAGGCGGCTCGGCCGCCGGAGCTCATCGCGGGAGGGCGGGACCCGTTCAGGGTTCCGCTACGGGAAGATCCCCCGCTCGGCGTAGGTCCGGGCGATGCGCTCGACGGCCAGGGCCATGGCCGCGACGCGCCAGTCGCACTTCTTGATGGCGGCGTACTCGCTGACCGCCAGGTAGGT
>DATJWP010000165.1:0-127377 GCA_035578045.1 Polyangia bacterium
GGATCGTCTCGCCCGGATGGGCGATGCGAACCTGCCGGTACCTGTCCTCGCCGGGATCCGTCCTCACCTCAATCGTTCGACCGGAAACGTCGACGACCCAGTACTCGGGGATCGCCGCCGCCGCATAGATCCGCGTCTTCACCCGACGGTCCTTGTTGAGCGACGACTCCGCCACCTCGATCAGCAAGAAAGCCTGTTCGGGGTGCGATCGCCGCGGATCGGCGGGCGGAACGACGGCGAGGTCCGGCTCGGGCTCGGAGATGTCGGACGCAGCGAAGGGCAGCTGAACGCGGACCCTGGCACGGGTCGCCAGCGCCAGGACCAGCAAGTGCGTCAGCTCCTCGATGCTGGCCGCGTGCCCCAGTCCCTGCGGCGTCATCTGGACGATGACCCCCTCAAGGAGCTCGATCTTCTCGTCTTCGTCGAAGAACCCCTGGTCGACCAGGCGGTCGTACTCGACGCGCCGCAACGGTCGCAGTCGTTCCGTGGCGAGCAGGTCTTCAATATGCGGCTGGAAGGACAACACACCGAGGCTACCACGGTGTCTTCGGCGCTGCTCGGTCGCCGGTTGCGGCCCGGCCGCGACAAATCGGGTAGATTGAAGGCCAACCCGATGTCGGAACGGATCGATCGACACGTCGAGACGCGCTCGCGGAAGCTGCGCGTGCTGCAGGCCGAGCGCGAGGCGGAAGGCGCGCCGGTCGAGCGCCCGCAGTTTCAGCCCAAGCCGCAATGGATCCGGATGAAGATGCCGCGCGGCGAGGTGTTCTTCGACCTCAAGCAGCGGGTCGCCGAGCTGGGGCTGCACACGGTCTGCGAGAGCGCCTCCTGTCCCAACATCGGCGAGTGCTGGAACCGCCGCTCGCTGACCATCATGATCCTGGGCGGGATCTGCACGCGCTCCTGCCAGTTCTGCGACGTGCCGACCGGCCGCCCGCTGCCGCCCGACCCGGACGAGCCGGAGCACGTGGCGACCATGCTGGCCGAGCTGGCGCTGCGCCACACGGTGATCACCTGCGTGGACCGCGACGATCTGGATGACGGCGGCGCCGCGCACTGGGCCGAGACCATCCGCGCCGTCAAGCGCCGCAGCCCGGAGATGGTGCTCGAGGTGCTGACCGGTGACTTCAAGGGGGACACCGCGGCGGTCGACACCGTGCTGGCGGCCGGTCCCGACGTGTTCGCGCACAACCTGGAGACGGTCCCGCGCCTCTCGCGCCAGGTGCGGGTCCAGGCCAGCTACGCGCGCTCGTACGCCATCCTCCGCCACGCCACCGAGCGCGGCTCGATCACCAAGACGGGGCTGATGCTGGGCCTGGGCGAAGAGCTGGACGAGGTGCGCCAGGTGATGCGCGAGCTGCGCGAGCTGGGCGTGCACATCCTGACCCTGGGGCAATACCTGCGCCCCTCGCCCAAGCACCTGGCCATCGCCCGCTTCGTGACCCCGGCCGAATTCGAGGCGCTGAAGGCAGAGGCGCTGGCGCTGGGATTCCCGCACGTCGAGTCCGGACCGATGGTCCGCTCCAGCTACCACGCCGACGGGCAGCGCGACATCGTCCGCGAGATGCAGGCGAAGAGCCGCGCAGCGCGCTGATGATCCCGTACTTCAACGGGCACCTGTTCGACATCGCGGGGGTGCCGATCTACATGTTCGGCGTCCTGGTGGCGATCGGCGTGATCGTCGGCGACCGGGTGGTGGTGGCGCAGGGGAAGAAGCACGGCCTGGACCCGCAGGACGTCCGGTTCCTGAACGCGCGCATCGTGATCGGCGGGTTCATCATGGCCCACCTGGTCTCGGTGATCTTCTACTTCCCCGAGCGAATCAAAGAGAACCCGCTGGTCCTGCTGAACGTCTGGTCGGGGCTGTCGTCGTTCGGCGGCTTCCTGGGCGCGCTGATCGCGTTCCTCTACTACACGAAGAAAGAGAAGATCCCGCGCCTGGCCTACGCCGACTCGGTCGCGCCGGGGCTGGCGGTCGGCTGGATCTTCGGCCGCACCGGCTGCTTCACGGCGCACGATCACCCGGGCCATAAGACCTCGTTCTTCCTGTCGGTCGACTACCCGGGCGGGCCGCGCCACGACCTGGGGCTGGACGAGCTGCTGTTCACCATCGTCATGACGGTGATCCTGTTCCGGTATGCCCGCAAGCCCAGGCCGCCGGGGCACGTGATCGCGCTCCTGGCCCTGATGTACGCGCCGGTCCGGTTCGGTCTGGATTTCCTGCGGGCGACCGATTACGGCCGCCCGGACCAGCGCTACGCCGGAATGACGCCGGCCCAGTGGGCCTGCCTGGCCACGGCGGCGCTGGCGGTGAAGCTCATGACATCTCGTCCTCGGCCTGCGCCGTGAGGTCCTCGTAGAGCCGCGCTTCGGCATCCAGGTCGCACTCGCTCAGGAAGGCCGCGTAGCTCATGAACGCGGTCAGGTACGACAGGTCCCGCGCCCAGGCCGGGAGGTGATCGGGGGCCCGCACCAGCCCCTCGCGCTGGAGCCGCCCGAAGAGCGGCACGTCCTCGACCGCGATCTTCCCCACGAAGCAGAGCGGCGCCGCGCCCAGGTTCCCCTTCACCAGGGCGACGCGCAGGAAGTTCGTCACGCGCAGCAGGCCGTCCAGGTAGCAGACGTCCTTGGTGAAGGGGGCGCCGCCCGTGACCAGGCCGCCCCGGAAGACCCGGCGCGCCCCGTCGTAGGCGGCGCTGGCGTCGTAGCCGCGCTCCAGCAAGAACCTGTACACCTGGCAGAAGTCGGCCCCGTCCTCCGCCATCTTGATGGCCAGCGTCCGGTCCGAGAGGCGGCGCAGCCGGTCGATGCTGGACGACTGGGTCAGGAACTCGGTCAGCACCGCCAGCCCTTCCTGCGTGCCGGTGGTGCGCGGTGACGGGTAGCCGATGAACGGCATCACCGGCTGCGCCCGCCCGTTCAGGGCGGTCGCGACGTGGACCTGCCCCTCGTGGAACTCGAGCTGCGCCAGGTCGCGCTCGGAGAACCGCACGCCGCGCTTGATGCGGACCGCGTCGACGCCCGCCACGGCCTTGGCCGCGATGCCGTCGACGATCTCGACCCGGATCGACTGCTCCGGGAAGAAGCGCGCGAACCGCCGGGTCAAGAGCGGCACCACCTCGTCGGCCGTGTAGACCAGCTGGTCCTGCGGGCTGGGGATCGGCCGCTGCCCCGCCACCCCGTCGACGACGCGGCGGAAGTGCTGCGCCAGCCCCAGGTTGGTGGTCCGGCGGTCCGCGGTCAGGCTTCCCGGCCGCCCGTACAGCTCGACCGAGTGGTGGTAGAAGTCGCGCGTGCCGGAGGCGGCCAGCATGCGCGCCGCCGTCTCGAAGGCGTCGCAGGTGTCGCGCAGGAAGCCCTCGATCGCGTTGTGGCCGCCGACCTGGGCCTTGAGCTCGCGAAAGCGCGCGCCCGCGTCGGTGACCTCGGGGCCGATCCGGTACTCGGGCCTGGGCAGCTCGCGCGCCCCGGCGGCGAAGAAATCGCGCTCGACGTCCTCGGACCAGGCCAGCAGCCGGAGCACCCGGATGGGCCGCTGCGCCTCGAGGATCTGGGCCGAGACGTCGCGGAGCAGCTGGGCGGTCCGGTCCGGGAGCGTCTGGCGCTCCTAGGTGCCGACCCCCACCCGGATGCCGGGCGGGACGGAGTAGGTGATCCAGGCGTTGCCGCCCACGACCGCGCCCCGCCCGATCACGGTCGAACCGCCCAGGATGGTCGCGTTGGCGTAGATGGTGACGTCGTCCTCGATGGTCGGGTGGCGCTGCTTGCCGAGCGGCCGGTCGGTCTTGCTGCGATCCCGCACCGAGAGCGCGCCCAGCGTGACCCCCTGATAGATGCGCACCCGGTCACCGATGCGGCAGGTCTCACCGATGACCAGCCCCGTGCCGTGGTCGATGAAGAACGAGGCGCCGATCGTGGCCCCCGGGTGGATGTCGATGCCGGTGCGCGAGTGCGCGTACTCGGTCAGCATGCGCGGCACCACCTCGGCGCCGAACCCGAGCAGGCGGTGAGCGACCCGGTAGATCGCGATGGCGTAAAGCCCCGGGTAACAGGCGACGATCTCGTCGATGCCGCTGGCGGCCGGATCCTGGTGGTAGGCCGCCAGGATGTCCCTGGCCAGCTCGGCGCGCACGTCGGGCAGCGCCTCGAGCAAGCGGTTGGTCATGCTGCGGGCGCGCTTGGCGCACCGGTGGCCCACCTGCTGCTTCGCGCTGCACAGGCGGTGCAGGCCCAGAAAGATGGCGGTCTCGATGTGGGTCTCGAGCGACCCGATCGTGGCGGCGACGTGGTCCTGCAGACTGCCGCCGTCCGTCCCCAGCCGGTGCGATTCGGGGAACAGGATCTCCAGCAGCTCCTCGACCAGGATGCGCACGTCCTGCCGAGAGGGGAGCGGCCCCTCCGAGGCCAGCCCCGTCTTCAGGTCTCCGGCGGCCGACAGCACGCGCGCCGCGAGCGCCGCATGGGTGCCCGTCTCGCGAATCTTCCTGACGGTGGCCATGCCCGAGCTTACACCACCTGCGGGGGTCGCCGCGCGCTGACCGCGGCGGCCAGCTTGGTCATGGCCTCGCTCCGGCGGGCCTCGGGAACGGTCACCCGGGTCGGCATCCCGCCGCCCAGGTCGAACATCTTCACGAAGTCCAGCCCGGACTCGAAGTCGGCTGCGATGGTCAGCGAGCCCGAGTCGCGGACCACCGCCACGGGCGCCCGCTCCTGGCCGATCAGCAGCAGCTCGGTCTTGTCGTAGGGCCGGCCGCCTGCCTCGACGTAGGCCACGCCGTCGATGATCTGGTAGCGGTCGGCCAGCCGCTTGGCCTCGTCGAGCAACGGATCGATCTCGCGGGCCGCCTCTTCGATCTCCTGCCACAGGACCGGCGACTTGGCGTGCGCCAGCAGGTACTGGATGACCCGGTGTTTCAGCGTCTCGTCGCGGAAGCGCGCGCGCAGGGCCCGGTCGATGCGCGTCGCGATCGGCCCCGGCTCACCGCGCCGCGTGTCGATGGCCCGGGCGTCCGCGTCCGCGCCCGGATACGGCTCGAGACCGCCCAGCACCCACTTGGCTCCGGAGTACAGGCCGTCCAGGTCCAGGTGCATCGCCACGGTGTCGACGGGCCCGGCCGCCCGCACCACCTCAGGCGTCACCAGCTCCGGGCAGGCGCCGTGCTCGGCCTTGGTGGTCAACACGAAGCGCGGATCGTCCTTGTAGTCGGCGTGGCGATCGTGGTCGTGGTGGTCGACCCAGGCCGCCAGCCGCGGCCCCAGGCCGCGGATGAACGGCAGCGTCGTCTTCTCGAAGGACGCGCCCCCCCCCTCGCTGGCGAACGCCACGTCCAGCACCGCCACCCGCCCCTCGATCTTCGAGGCGGGCGGCAGCGTCCGCGGGGTCAGGAACGCAAACCGCGGAAGCGTCGGCGAAGTCGCAGCCATGCGCTCAGGATAGCCGACTTTGCACGCCCCCGCCGGAGGCCGTCAGGGCGAACAGTAGCCGTAGTCTCCACCGGGAACGCAGGTGCTTCCGCCGCCGCAATCGCTGCTCGTCCGACACAGCCGCTGGCAGGTCGCATCCTTGATCATGTTCGTCAAGGTGACGCACTGGTACCCAGGCAGGCAGGTCTCGGTGAGCAGACAGCTGACGCCGCTGCCCGAGCTGCCCGGGCATTCGCACACCGTGCCCGGGTTCGCCGGATAACAGGCGAACCCCGAGGGGCAGCCGCTTTGATTGACATTGACCGGATCGCAGCTCGGATCGGGCAACAGGCAGAGTTGAACGCCGTTCTGCGAGACTCTGCACTTCGTGTTCGTTCCGCTACAGTCGTCGTCGCTCTCGCAGAACTTGTAGCAACGACCGCCACCGCACTGCTCGGCGCGGCAGTAGAGGCCGGGCGCGCAATCGTTCGGATTCGTCGGGTCGCAAACGGTCCCGGGGACAGTCTTCGTCCCCGGCGTGCCCTCCAGGCACTTCACCTTGCCGTCGATGTCGAGACCGCACCAGCCACACTCGCACCCCGACTGGCAGGTGGGATTACAGCTCGCTCCCGAGGCAGCCGGGCGGGAGCAGGTCGATGCGTCCGGGGTCTCGCTCATGCAGGCCGGCTTGGCCGGCACATCGGGTCCCGCATCCGGTGGATAGCACAGGTTGTCCGACGCGCAGTGGAAGTTGCTGGGGCAAGGGTGCCCACCGGAGCACTTGAACGCGCCCGCATTGAACTTCGGGTTGAAGCAGCCGGCGCACAGCCAGCCAGCGGCAAGAACGGCGGCTAGCCGACCGCAGGTCATTCCGGGCAGACGCCGTATGTGGCCGTCAGAGCGCCGGTCTTCGAGAGCACGATCGGCGTGCACTTTGCCACCGCGCAGCTCGACTCATTGGGATTGGCCGTTCCGCCGTCCGAAGGTAGCCGGCAAACCTTGTAGCACTTCTTCCCCATGTTCCCGTACGGATCCGTGCAGGTCAGCCCGGGGTAGCAATCGCGCGCGTGCACGCAGCTCGCGCCATGCATGAGGCCGGGCGACGTGTAGCAGTCGCAGGTGGTATGTCCCGTGTCCGACGAGAGGTAGCAGGTCTGGACCGTCCCCGGGCATCCCGAGGAACCGACCTGGTCGGCGGCGCCAGCGACCGGATCGCAGGTCACCGTCGGAACGTCGCACAGCATGTTGCCGCCGCCCGCATCGATCCCGCACGAGGCGTTGGGTTGGCAGTCGGTGTCCTTGCGACAGAACTGGTAGCAGCGGGGGCCACACACGTTGTGCTGGATGCAGACGGTTCCCGGCTGGCAGTTGTCGGTCTGGGTCGACGGATCCCCGGAGAACTGCGAGGTCTGGCACGGTCCTGCCAGGACCCCAAGCGGCGGGATCGACGGATTGTACGGCGTGTTGCAGGTCAGGTCGCCGGCGGGGCTGACCGAGCACTTCTGGTAGCACTGGCCGCAACCGGTGTTGCAGACCGGATCGCACATCCCCACCGCCGCATCGGCCGGCGCCACGCACCCCTGCGAGACCGGCCCGACGCATGGAGCGTCAATCGCGTCCTGCGCGTCGACGCCGGCATCGAAGTGGCCAGCCTCACCCCCGGCGCCGCCTTTGCCCCCCTTGCCGCCCATGCCCGCCCCGCCGTCGAACTCCGACACGCAGAGCGGAGGGTTATGTCTCTTGTCGCACTTGAGGCCACCGGGACAGACGCCGCCGTCCGCACAGAAGAAAGCCCGATCGTGGAACGTCGGCTTGAAGCACCCCGGCCCCGCCAGCAAGCTGGCCAGCAGCGCCGACAGAGCCGCCACCCGCGCCGTGCCCACGGACTAGAACCTCAACCCCAAGCCACCGCCCGCCAGGCCCGGACCGATCCAGGGCATGAAGCTGACGTTGCTCCCTGAATCTGCCGGGGGCGTTTCGGCGGGCGTCTGCGACGAATTCGATGACGACGATCCGCCCGTGATCAGGACGACCGCGCCCGCCACGGCGACCGCGGTGCCGGCGATGCCGCACGCGATGGCCACGATGTTCGCGGTGTGCCCCTCGGAATAGATGCTCGGGTTGTAGTAACCCTGATTGCTCTCGGTGATCTGGCTCAGCTGGTCGGAGCGGTTCTTGGCCCGGATCCCCTCGATGATCGCCACGACGTCGGCGGCGACGCCCGCACCGATCATCGACCAGCCGACGATCCGGCGCGTGGTCGACGGCCCCTCGGGGGGCGGCGGGGGCGTCGGGATCGGAACGACCGGGGGTGGCGGAGGCGGAGGTGGCGGCACCTCGACGGCCTCGACCTTTGGCTTTGGCGGCGGCGCCGGCGTGACGGCCGGGGGCGGCTGGACCGCCGCGGCGGCCTTGCGCTTGTCGTCGATCAGCTTTTCCTGCGCGGCGATCTTCCGCTCGACGTCGTCGCGGTTCCGCGCCTCGGGCGCCCGCTGCAGATAGCGCCGGTAGAAGTGCACCGCCTCCTGCGGCTGATCGTTCAGCCGGTAGGCCTGCGCGATGTTGTAGAGCATCACGGGATCGCCGTCGATCTCGTAGACCTTCTGGTACTCGTCGACGGCCTCCGAGTACTTGCCCAGATCGTAGGCGCGCGTCGCGCGATCGTAGTGCTGGTGGATCTCTTGTTTTTGCTGGGGCGTCAGCTGCGCGTGGGCCGACCGCCCGCTGGCAAAAGCCGCCACGAGCCCGAGAAGCAGCGTGGCAAAAGGCCGAAAGTGGCGCGTCATGGGTCGATGCTGTCTATCAGTATTCAAGGGCAGTATTCGGGACCCGTCGCCGGAGCCGTTTGCGAAGACATACAATACCCTACCCCGTCGGTGATGGAAAGAAAGACCCCGGACCACGCCAGGGTGTTGTAGGGTGCGCTCACCCCACCTCCAGGAGGATCAGGATGCGTTCACGCGTCGTTTCATTGGTGGCGCTGGCCCTGGCCGCCCCCCTCGCTCTCGCGTCGTGTCAAAACGAGAAGTCGGCCGGCCCGACCACCTGCTGCGACCAGCCGAAGATCCCGCCCGGTGTTCCGGCGTTCACCGTGGTCCGCGATGAGGTGACCGGTCCCACGGACGGGCAGGACGTGAAGCTCCACGTCGCGCTGAAGCAGAAGACCAAGCGCGACGACATCTATCCGTCGCTCCAGTTCCTGTACCGCTACGCGATGACCCGCAACACGTTCGAGCCGACCACGTTCCTCGGCGCGTTCTACAACACCGAAGGTGACGCGCAGACCGGCGCCAACCCGGTCGCCAAGATCTGGCGCGAGCACGGCGACAAGGGGCCGAAGTGCGAGAACGCGATCCGCCTCGAGTTCCCCGAGGAGGTGCAGAAGGCCTTCCAGCACTCGCTGGGCCGGGACGAGCCCGAGGATCTCGAGGACACCTGCCACCTCAACGAGAAGAAGAAGGTCACGCGCATCGACGCGAACTTCAAGCACCAGCCGACCATGCAGGTCGACGACGCCAAGAAGGCGGTCGAGGTCACCTACCCGTACCTCGAAGCGGGCAAGGACGAGTACGTGAAGTCGCTGTCGTTCAACGCGGCGATGACCTACTGGGCGGAGTTCCTGACCGGCATGTTCGCCAAGGCGCCGGAGCTGCAGCAGGTCACGTACAACGGCATCCTGGACGACCAGCCGGTCCTGAAGGTCACCGTGACGCGAGAGGAGTTCGACCAGCACCTCTCGACGGTGCAGGAGACGATCGCGTCCTACGCGGCGATCACGTTCGCCAAGCTGGGCCTGCACAAGACCGACGACAAGGGCGCGATGAAGGACCAGGAGCAGCAGAAGACCAAGACGTACACCGCTGCGCTTTCGTTCATCCCGAAGGACCGCGTGATGGTCTCGCCCAAGCTGACCAAGGTGGCCGCCGGGGGCGGCGGCGGCAAGCACGGCAAGAAGAAGTAGCCGCTGCTCCCGATCTAACCGAGCCTCGGCATCTTCAGGACGCCGAGGCCCAGCAGCAGCCCCAGGATCCCGATCGCGACCGACAGCAGCGCCGTGATGGCCGACCGGTTGACGACCTTTTCGACCGGCGACTCGCCGTCACGGCGCGGGCGCACCAGGAACTGCGCCAGGCCGGTCGCGATCAGGATGACGCTGCAGATGATGAAGAACTTCGGGAGCAGCCGCGCCGCGGGGTTCACGGGATCCTCACCTTTCAGTCTACGCCGCGGCGGGCGAGATCGTCGTAGAGCGCCATCACCCGGCGCGTGACCGGCCCGGGCACGCCCGCCCCCACCGGCTTTCCATCGACCAGGGTGACCGGCAGGACCGCGCGCGTCGCGCTGGTGATGAACGCCTCGTCGGCGCCGCGCAGCTCGTCGGGCGAGAAGCGCCGCTCGACCAGCGGCAGCTCGTGGGCGCGGCACAGGTCCAGCACCTTGGCCCGCGTGATCCCGTCCAGGATCCCCACCTCGGGCGGGGGCGTCCAGATCTGGCGGCCGCGCACGACGAAGATGTTGCTGGACGCCCCCTCTGCGATGCAGCCGTCGTCGGCGCACAGGATCGCCTCGTAAGCGCCGTTGCGACGGCGAGCCTCGCCCAGCGCCAGCACGTTGTTCAGATAGTTGCCCGACTTCACCGCCGGATCGATGGCGCGCGGGCTGTTGCGCGTGATCGTCACGACCGTCACCGCCACGCCCTTGGCGTACATCTCTGGGGTGGGCGCGCCCAGCGGAAACACGAGGACGATGAGCTGCGGGTCGTCGACCGAGGCGGGGTCCAGATCCAGCTTGCCGGAGCCGCGGGTCAGCATGACCCGTACGCGCGACTCGGGGTTCCCGGCGGCCTCCACCGTCTGGGCGATGGCCCGCTCGATGTCGGCGCGCGGCGGACATCGCAGGCCGATGCGCTCCGCCGACCGCTCCAGACGCACCAGGTGATCGCGGGCGGCGAACAACCGCCCATGCGCGGTCCCGATGGTCTCGTAGACGCTGTCGCCATACAGAAATCCGCGGTCGAACACGGAGATCTTGGCTTCTTCCGGGAGGCAGACGCGACCTGCCATGTACACGCGAATGGGCATGGGGGGGCCAAGAAACCTAGTACATCTCTGGCGGCTCGGCTATTTTGGTCGCTGGAGCCCCCCGTGAACATTCTCCGCGTTCGTTGCAAGAACCTCGAAGAGTTCGAAGAGCACTACCGCGTCGACCTCCCCACGGGCGGGGTCTTCTGCCCGACGACGACGGAGCTGGCGCCCGGCACGGCGGTCGTGGTCGAGATGGCGTGCGACGGTCTGCCGAACAAGGTGCTGATCCGCGGCAAGGTGACCGCCTGGCGCCCCGCGCTGCCGCGCATGCGGGTCCGGGCGGGCGCCACGGTGGCCTTCGACCCGGACGAACGGGCCAAGCGCGACTTCATGCTGGAGACGCTGCGTGGTGTCAGGCCGGCCACCCGCAAGCGCAAGCACACCCGGATCCCCATCGGGATTCCCTGCCGCCTGCGCATCGCGTCGGGACTGGACCTGATTGACGCCGAGCTGCGCGAAATCAGTGTGAGTGGCGGTCTGGTGCTGGGTCCCGTGCAACCCCCGATCGGGACCGACGTGGTCCTGGAGATCGCGCCGCCCGGCAGCGAGGCTCCGTTCGACCTTTCCGGCCGGGTCGTCTACCATGCCGGCGAGCAGCAGACCGGCGTTCGCTTCATCTATCGCGAGGGCGGCGGGTCGCGCCGGCTCCGCGAGCTGGTCCGGCGCTTCAAGACGATGTAATCCCCGCGGCCAAGCCGCCCACTGGAGGACGACAGACGCATGCGAAAGACGCTCGCAGCCTACCCGTTCGCGCTTGCTCTGATGCTTCTGGCCGGACCCGCTCGGGCCAGCCACTACGCGGTCGCGGACGTCCCCCGGATCATCACCCCGGAGCAGGTCGCCAAGCTCCACAAGGCGAACATCGAGACCACCGAGCAGCTGCTGGACAAGGGCGCCAAGGCCAAGGAGCGCAAGGCGCTGGCCAAGGAGACCGGCCTGAAGCCGGCCGAGCTCCTGCAGCTGGTCGACCGGTGCGACCTCCTGCGGATCAAGGGTGTCGGCTCCGAGATGGTGCTGCTCTTCGAGGCCGCCGGGGTGAAGAGCACCGCCGACCTGATCAGCAAGGACCCCGCCGCCCTGACCGAGGCGATGAACACCGCCAACAAGACCGCCAAGATCTCGGAGAAACCCCCGACCGAACCGCAGCTTGCAGACTGGATTGCCCAGGCCAAGAAGCTGCCGCAGGTCGTCCAGGCGAAGTGAGCCCGAAGTGAGCCCGAAGTGAGCCGGCAAGTAATGAGAAGTTAAAGGAAACTCTGCCGTATTCCCCTCCACTGATTTCTGTTCTGGAGGAATTTTGTTAAAGTCTTCCGCTCGCATGGCCCCCGGACGTGATTCGCTTGCCGTCTCGGCCCAGCAGGGCCAGTTCCAAGGGCAGAAGCAGCAAGGGCAGCTCCAGCCCGGCGCCGTGGTCGGCGGACGCTTCCGGCTCGAGGCTCTCATAAGCCAGGACGCGGCCAGCCAGACCTACCGGGCCGAGGACGCCAACCGCCGCGGCCCGGCCGCGGTGCGGATCATCCCGTTGCGCGCCCTCGGCGCGTCGGCCGCCCAGCTGGTCACCGACATCGAGAATGCCAGTGCCCTGGTCCACAAGAACCTGGTCGAGGTTCTGACCGCCGGGCGGGAAGCCGACTACGTCTATCTGGCGACCGAGCTGCTGGACGGCCAGACGCTGCGCGAGTTCATCGACAGCAAGCGGCGCGAGGGGCGCAACGTCTCGTTCAAGGGGGCGTGCAACCTGGTCACGCACGTGACCAACGGCCTGGAGCGGGCGGCCGCGCTCATGCCGCACGGGGGGCTGAATCCCGCCTCGATCTGGGTGAACAAGGCCGGGCGGGTCAAGGTGACCGACCTGGGCCTGGCCCGGACCCTGCCGGTGCTGGCCCGCCGGGGCGCCCCGGACGGCGCGCCGGACCACTTCTACGTCGCCCCCGAGGTGCTGGCGGGCGGGCCGGTGACGCCCGCTTCGGACGTCTATTCGCTGGCCATGCTGCTTTACGAGGTCGTGACCGGGCACCTGCCGACCACGCCCTTCGTCCCGGCCAGCCAGGCCGCACCCGAGGTGCCGCCGATCCTGGATGCCATCCTGGCCAAGGCGTTCGCCGGAACGCCCGAGCACCGCTTCCCCACCCCGATGGCGCTGCGCGAGGCGCTGGCGGCCGCGCTGGCCGGCGGCACCCCGAACCTGGCGCCGTCGGAGGCCGCGGCCGGGGCCAGGCCGGTCGAGCCCCCTGCCCCGCCGCCCGCGCGCGGGTCGCAGCAGGTGAGCGCCTACCAGCAGGCCCCTCAGCCGGCCGGCTCTGGAATCGACGAGTCGCAGGAGAAGTGGCTGGTCCAGAAGGAGGGCCTCGACTTCGGCCCCTTCTCGATGGCTCAGATCCGGGCCCAGATCTCGCGCGGCGAGATCCTGGGCGAGCACCTGCTGATCGACAACGAGGCCGGCGGGCAGCAGAAGATCCGGGACTTCCCCCTGCTGCGCGAGTTCGCCAAGACGTCGGAGCGGCGCCTGGCGCAGAGCCGCCGCGCCGCCGCCGAGCAGCGCCAGGAAAAGACCGACAAGCGAAAGTCGATCTTCACGGTCGCCTTCGTGGTGACGGCGCTGGCCCTGGTGGTCGGGGGGCTGGTGATCTATGTCTTCACCCGCAAGGAGGGAGACGACACCAAGATCGCGGAACGGACGGACGACGCCGACGTCGACGCGTTCCTCAAGGACGTCAAGCTGAGCTTCCAGCGCGCCACCGTGGCCAGGCGGCCGAGCGGCGGGGCCCACCACGCCAGCAGCAACAGCGGCGGCGGCGACGAGTTCAGCAACGACTCGAACTTTGGCGACGCCTCGAAGTACGCCGCCTCCGGCGACGAGGTGCTGGACGACGGCACCATCGAAGACACCATGATGCACCACTACCGCGGGCTGGTGCCCTGCCTGATGGCCGAGCGCAAGCACAACCCCGGCCTGACCCAGATGAGCCTGGACTTCGTGGTGCGCGGGAACGGCAAGGTCACCGCCGTGAAGGTGAACGGTCAGAAGGGGAGCTTCGCCAGCTGCGTCCTGGGACGCATGCCGACCTTCCCCAAGTTCAACGGCCCCAAGACGATCGCGTCCTGGTCGATGTCGATGCGCTAGCGTCTACCGCGGAACCCGCTCAGCGCGCGAAGCCGGCGGAGCGTTCCTTCGCGGTGGACGCCCCGCCCATCTTGAAGCCCAGCACGGCCTCGTAGGCGAACGAGAACCGCTCGTCCTTCGACGTCGACAGGGCCACGTAGCCGTCCTTCAGGTCGACCCGCACGACGCGCGTGATCGCCAGGAGGTCGCTCGGGTTGGCGATGAAGCAGGTCGCCTCGCGCGCCTCGGGAATCTTGAACGTGCCACCCCGCCCCTCGGCCCCCTCGCCCTCCAGGATCTGGACGATGATCTCTCGCGTCATGCCACGAGTTTAAACCAAGGTCGCTATACTGCCGCCATGATCCGCGCGGCCGGATGCCTGGCGCTGGCGGTCGCGGTCCTCAGCTCGGCCGCACGCGCCGCGCCGGTCTTCTGGCCCGGCGCGCTGGAACAGGAAGGCCGGGCGCTGGTCTCGGCCCCCGACCCGGAGCGCGTGGACGCGATCGCCCTCCTGGTCGGCCGCTTCGGCGTGGCTGCCGCAACCCCCTGGCTGCGCCCGCTGCTGGCGGCCGGCCCACCGGCCGCGCGACTCTACGCCGCCCGTCTGCTGATCCGATCGGGGGACGCCGCGGCACGCACGATCGTGCTCGGCTGGCTCACCTCGCCCCGCGCGCAGCCGAGCGAACGCGCGCTGGCGATCGACGCGCTGTCGTGGAGCCCCGCCGCAGAGGATCTGCGCCCGACCTTCGAACAGGCCGCGCGCGATCGCGACGCGCTGACGCGGACCGAGGCGCTGGATGCGCTGGCCCGGCTGGACGGCGCCGCCCCCAGGCGCATCTCCCCTTCCCTTCCGGTCTTCCTGGCGGCGCTGGACGACGCCGACCGCGAGGTCCGGTTCCGCGCCGTTCGACTGGTGACGCGGGCCGCGGAGATCCACGACCCGGACCTGGTGCGGGCTGCCCCGCTGCTGCTGGAGCGACTCGACGACAGCGACCGGCAGGTGCGGGTGGCGGCCCTGGCGGCGCTGGCGCGGCTCCGCGATCCCCGCACCGTGCCCGCGCTGGTCCGCATCGCGGGCGGTGAACCCACGGACCTGCAGGTGGTGGCGATCGACGCCCTGGGCTGGCCGGGGAACGACGCGGCCGTGGCCCCGCTGAGCGATCTCCTGCGCCGGCGGCTGGCCGACGAGGCTGGTCGTCACGCGGCGCGCGCGCTGGGCTCGATCGCCACGCCGGCCGCGCTGCGCGCGCTGGTCGATGCCCTGCGGCTGCCGCCCGTGCCGGACGACGTCGAGCGCGCGATCGCTGCGGCGGGCCCGCCCGCCGTCCCGTGGCTGGCGCGCGAAGTGACGGGGGCGAACCTGGCCACGGCCGCGCGGGCCATCGGGCTGCTGGGCCGCACCGGCGACGCGCGCGCCCTGGCCCCGCTGGCGCTGGCGGCCCGGAAGCGCGGCCCGCTGGTGCTGGCCGCGGTGGAGGCGATCGGCCGGCTGGGCGATCCGGCGGCCGTCCCCATCCTGGCCGAGGCCTGCGAATCGCCCGAGCCCGAGGTGCGGCAGGCGGCCCTGGCCGGCCTGACCACGGTCGGGGCCCCCGAGGCGGTGGCCGTGCTCGAGCGCGGGCTGGCCGACGGCGACCCCGGCGTCCGCGCGGCCGCCGCCGAGCTGGCCGGCCGGCTGGCCGGCAAGGGAATCGGCGGCGGCGAGATGGAGCGCGCCACCGGGCGGATCCTGGATGCGCTGGCCGATCCCGCGCGCGAAGTCCGGCTGGCCTCCGCCCGCGCGCTGCTGTCCCTGGGCGAAACCGGTCGTGCCGATCGGGTGGCCGCCGCGCTGGCCAGTCTGGGGCGGTCGGCCAAGCTGGCGCGCGATCCCCAAGAGCGCGACGCGATCGGGGAGGCGCTGGCCGCGCTGGTGCGAGACGACGATGCGGCGCGAATCGATGCGGCGTTCCTGGCCGCCCCGGACGTGCGGCTGTTCGGCGCGGCGCTCCTGGCCGCCCACGCTCGCTCGCCCATCGCCGACCGCCGGATCGTCCAGCGCCTGATCGAGGCGCTGGACGGGGACACGGCGACCGCCACCGCCGCAGCCGGCGCGCTGGGAGCCGCGCGGCTCTCGGGCGACGACGTCGCCGCGATCGCCCGCGCGGCCGCCGGCGCCGAGCCGTCCGTCCGCGCGCGCCTCACCCCCGCGGCGGCCGGCCAGGAGTCGGTCGCCGTCCGCCTCGTGGACACGGCAGGCCTACCGCTGGCAGGACGATGGGTGCGCGTCGGCGGCCCGGCGCTCTGGATCTCCGTCCGCTCGGACGGAACCGGCCAGATCCGGGTCACCCGCCCGCGAAGCGGCGACGTCCTGCTGGCGCCTCTCCCCTGACCCGATTCTGGTCGCGGAGAGGTCCAGACCCCTCCCGCCGAGCCTGTGGCTCGGCGGCTTCCCCGCTTCGCGGAGAGGCCCGGAGCGCGCCTGCGCGTCCTGGCGCTCGAGTAAACGGCGTTGGCTCTAGGCGCGCGCCATCCGGGCCATCACGAGCGCGATCGCCTCGGGCAGGTCGCCGGCGAGGGTTCCGTCGCCGAAGCGGGTGGACAGCTCTTCGCCCGCCCGGCCGTGCACGTAGACCGCGCACTGCGCGGCCGCCAGCGGCTCGGCGTGGCGGGCCAGCAGCGCGCCGATCAGGCCGCACAGCACGTCGCCGCTGCCGGCGGTCGCCAGCGCGGCGCAGGCCACGGGGTTGATGAAGATCCGTCCGTCCGGCGCCGCCACGACGGTGCGCGCCCCCTTCAGCACGACGATCGCGCGCGTCGCCGCCGCCAGCGACCGCGCCAGGCCGACCCGGTCCGACTGCACCTCGGCGATCGACCGGCCCACCAGCCGCCCCATCTCGCCCGGGTGCGGGGTCAGGACGCGGGGCGCCGGCGCGCCCGCCAGGATGCGCGGCGCCTCGGTCGAGAGCGCGTTCAACCCGTCGGCGTCGATGACCATCGGCAGCGGCAGCGTCGCCGCCAGGTCGCGGACGATGTCGCGCATGCCGGGACCGGTCGGGATGCCTGGTCCGATGGCGACCGCCTGGACATGCGCCGCCAGCGCCTGAAGCGCGGCGATCGCCCCGGCCGGCGCCGGATCGGACGCCTCGCTGTAGACGGCGGTCATCACCTCGAGCGTCTTGGCGTCCAGGGCAACCTGTCCGGCGGCCGTGGAAGCCACGGTCACCAGGCCGGCGCCCCCGCGCAGCGCCGCGCGGCCCACCAGCATGGCGGCTCCGGTCTTGCCCGCCGACCCGGCCACCACCATCAAGTGGCCCGAGCTCCCCTTGTGCGCGTCGATGTCCCGGCGCGGGAGCGCGGCCGCCACGCCCGCCTCGTCCAGCAGGAACGCGTGGGCCGCCCCCTCTTGCCGCGCCACCGGCACGCCGAGGCCGACCACCTCGACCCGGCCCGCCGGCCCGGCCGCCTCGAGGGCCAGCCCGATCTTCCAGGCGCCCATGGTGGCGGTCAGATCGGCGCGAAACACGGGGCCGGTCGCGCGCCCGGTGTCGGCGTCCAGGCCGGAGGGGACGTCGACGGCCAGCTTGCGTGCGACCGCGTCGTTCATGGCGGCGATCGCCGCCGCGGCGGCCCCGCGGACCTCACCGTGAAAGCCGGTACCGAAGAGCGCGTCGACCACGACCGACGCGCCCTCCAGCGACGCCCGCCAGTCAGCCGGCTGGAGCCAGCCGCTGCCGTCGGCGATGGGGATCTGCAACCGCTGGGCGGCGGCCAGCGCCTGCGCCGCGTCGCCGCGGGCCTGCCCGGGCGGCGCCGCCAGCAGCACCCGCACCGGGACCCCGGCGACCGTCAGGTGGCGCGCCGCCACCAGCCCGTCGCCTCCGTTCGAGCCGGGCCCGCAGACCAGCACGACCGGGCCCGCGTGCTCGCCGCGCTCACGGCGGGCGATGTCCGCCACGCCGCGGCCGGCGTTCTCCATCAACAGGAGCGTGGGAACCTCCAGGTCTCGCGCCGCGGCGCCGTCGGCGGCGCGCATCTCGGCGGCGGTCAGGACCGGGACGAAGGCCATCAGGCCCGCCCGCCGCGATCGATGATCGCCCGCAGCTCCTCGACCGCAGCCGGCATGCCGATCAGCACCGCGCGCGAGACGACACCGTGCCCGATGTTCAGCTCCTCCAGTCCCGGCAGCGCCACCACCGGCGCGAGGTTCGCGTAGTCCAGGCCATGCCCGGCGCCCAGCCGCAGGCCGGCGTCCGCGGCGGCGCGCGCCGCCATCTCGAGCCGCTGGAGCTGCCGGACCACCTCCGCGCCGCGGGCGGGCGCCCGGCAGTAGTCGCCGGTGTGCAGCTCCACCGTGCCGACCCCGCCCAGCTGCGCCGCCGCCTCGACGACCGCCGGCTCGGGATCGACGAACAGGCTGACGCCAATCCCCGACTCCGCCAGCGCGTGCGCGATCCGCTCGACCGGGCCGCCGAGCGCGACCGCCAGGCCCCCTTCGGTCGTCCGCTCCTGGCGCTTCTCGGGGACCAGCGTGCAGAGATCCGGCTTCAGCGAGCGCGCGACGGCCAGCATCTCCTCTGTGGCGGCCATCTCGAGGTTCAGGACGCCCCGGACGGTTTCGCGCAGGAGGCGAACGTCCCGGTCCTGAATGTGCCGGCGGTCCTCCCGCAGGTGAACGGTGATGCCGTCCGCGCCCGCCAGCTCACACAGCGTGGCGGCGGCGACCGGGTCGGGGTAACGGGTCCCGCGCTGCTGGCGGAGGGTGGCGACGTGATCGACGTTGACGTACAGACGAACCATCAGCGGCTCATCGGATCGCGAGCTCGCGCTGGAGGACCTGGGCGATCTCGTTGGCCTGCGCCCGGATGCCGGCCTCGTCCGTCCCCTCGATCATGACGCGCGCCTTGGACTCGGTGCCGGAGTAGCGGACCACCACGCGCCCGTCCGCGCCCAGGTTCTTCTCGACGGCCGCGATCACCCGCTGGACGGCCGGCATCTCGTCGAACGGCCGCTTCTTGGCGACCGGGAAGTTCAGCAGGACCTGCGGGTAGCGGCTCATCACGCGCGCCAGCTCGGAGAGCGGCCTGCCCTCGGCCACCATGACCGCCAGCACGCGCAGCGCCGCCACCATCCCGTCGCCGGTGGTCGCGTGGTCCAGGAAGATGATGTGACCCGACTGCTCGCCACCCAGCGAGAACCCGCCCTCGCGCATCGCCTCGACGACGTAGCGATCGCCCACGGCGGTGCGCAGCAGCTTGCCCCCCTTGCTGGCCAGCGTGCGCTCGAGCCCAAGGTTCGACATCACGGTCGCGACCACCGTGTGCTGAGGCAGCTGGTTCCGCGCCAGCATGCGCGTCCCCAGGATCGCCATCACCTGATCGCCGTCGACGATGTTCCCCTTCTCGTCGGCCAGGATCAGCCGGTCGGCGTCCCCGTCCAGCGCGACGCCCAGCGCGGCGCCCGACTGCCGGACCTCCTCGGCCATCTGCTCGGGGTGCAACGCGCCGCACTCGTAGTTGATGTTGCGGCCGTCGGGCCAGACGTTCAGCTCGATGACCTCGGCGCCCAGCTCCTGAAAGACCTGCGGGGCCACCTGGTAGGCAGCGCCGTTCGAGCAGTCGACGACGACCTTCATGCCGTCCAGCGTGTGCTCCTTGGGGAAGACCTGCTTCAGGAACTGGACATAGCGGCCGGCGGCGTCGTCGATGCGCACCGCCTTGCCGATCGCGTCGGGCGAGGCGCGCACCGAGTCGTTCCCGCCGGCGATGGCCTCCATCTCCCGTTCCAGCTCGGCCTCGATCTCGTCGGGCAGCTTGAACCCGTCGGCCGCGAAGATCTTGATGCCGTTGTCCTGGTACGGGTTGTGCGACGCGCTGATCACCACGCCGGCGTCGGCGCGCATCGACCAGGTGATGAAGGCAATGCCGGGCGTCGGCAGCGGCCCGACCAGCATGACGTCGGCGCCCGCCGAGACGATGCCCGCCTGCATCGCGCTCTCCAGCATGTAGCCGGACAGGCGCGTGTCCTTGCCGATGACGATGCGCCCCGGACGGTCGGCGTGCCTGAACCGCTGCGCCACCGCCTGGCCCAGCCGCAGCGCCACCTCCGCCGTCATCGGGTCGCGGTTGGCGACACCTCGGATTCCGTCCGTGCCAAAGAGCTTCCTCTCGTCATTCGCCATGGTTGTGTTGCGAATCTTAATCACGGACCAGCGCGGACGCGACAGTCACGACGTCCCGTGCGGGGCCGACGTCATGCACGCGCACCGCCGCCGCCCCGCCGAGCACCGCCGCCGTGACCGCAGCGGCCGTTCCGAACAGGCGCTCCCCGGCCGGCCTCCCGGTGAGCTGGCCGATGAACGCCTTCCGCGACACCCCGATCATCACCGGAACACCGACATCCGCACACAGCACCGGCAGGTCGCGCAGCAGCACCAGATTGTGCTCGATGCGCTTGCCGAACCCGATTCCAGGATCGGCCCAGATCTCGCCACATCCCGCCGCGCGCGCCGCCGCGATGCGCTGCCGCAGCTCAGCCCCCACCTCGCGAACGACGTCGCCAAAGACGATCCCCTCCATCATGGTCGCCGGCGCCCCCCGCAGGTGCCCGAGCACCACCGCCGCCCTCGTCTCCGCCGCCACGCCCAGGATCGCCGGATCCAGCAGCCCCCCGGAGATGTCGTTCACGATCTTCGCCCCCGCGCCCACCGCGGCCCGCGCCGTCCCACTCTTGTAGGTATCGATCGAGATCCTCACCCGCGCAGGCAGCCGCGCCCGCAGCCGCTCGATCACCGGCAAGACCCGCCGCTTCTCCTCCTCTTCATCCACCGGAACCGACCCAGGCCGCGTCGACTCCCCCCCGATGTCAATCCAGTCCGCCCCCTCCTCCGCCATCCGCAGCCCGGACTGGACGGCGGCCTCCACCGAAGAGAACCGGCCGCCATCCGAGAAGGAATCCGGGGTGCAATTGAGCACGCCCACAACCAGACATCCCCTCTGGTGCGAGTCCATTCTTCCCAAGGCGAACTCCTCCAGAGTCAATCTTTGGCTTCTCACGGCTGGTCACGTCAACTACGATTCGTGCTCGAATAGAACTGCGCCGGCAGCGACCAGCGAATGGCCAAACGCCCAGTTTCCGCGAGCGTCCGTCCTTAGCTCCCCGGAGATGTCCACCCGATGCGATTCATGAGAATCGAGCTCCACAATTGGAAGAACTTTCTCGCGGTTAACGTGCCGCTTGAACAGCGAGTTTTTCTAGTCGGTCCGAACGCAGTGGGGAAGTCGAACTTCCTCGATGCGTTCCGTTTCCTCAGAGACATCGCCTCGCCAGAGGGAGGCCTTCGGCGAGCAGTTCAAGAACCGCGCGGTGGAGTCTCACTGGTTCGGTCTCTCTACGCTAGAAGGTATCCGAACGTTGTGGTCGATGCTGATCTAGACATCGACGGTGACCTCTGGGGCTACCGCATCGAGTTCACCCAAGACAACCAAAAACGTCCAGTTGTGAGCAAGGAGGTCGTCCGGAAGAACGGGGATATCGTCCGCCAGCGCCCCGGCGACGCCGACGCTGCGGACTCTGACCAGCTGCTTCAGACCCACCTTGAGCAGGTAAACGTCAATAAGGAGTTCCGAGTACTACAAGAAGCCTTGGCAAAAACCCAGTATCTTCACATCGTTCCACAAATCGTACGCGATCCAAAGCGGTACCAGGGAGGCCCGGAAGACCCGTTCGGAGGAGATTTTCTCGAACAGCTCGCCCGAACACCCGCCAAGACTCTCGACTCCCGCCTGAAACGAATTACGGACGCTTTGCGCGTCGCAGTTCCTCAGCTGACGTCGTTGATCCTCGAACGGGACGCCGGGGGTCGGCCCCACCTGAAAGGTCTATATGAGCATTGGCGTCCCAAGGCCGGCTGGCAAAACGAAACCCAGCTCTCAGACGGCACCCTGCGTCTGCTCGGGCTTCTCTGGAAACTCTTGGACGGATCAGCGCCGTTGCTGCTCGAAGAACCGGAACTGTCACTCCATCCAGCTGTTGTCCGGCACATCCCGGCAATGATGGCTCGGGTGACGCGCCGATCCGGCCGCCAGATCCTCGTCAGTACCCATTCGGCCGATCTGTTGGCGGATGAGGGAATAGCTCCAGAGGAGGTTCTGCTTCTCACGCCTTCGAGCGAAGAGACTCATGTGACGCTCGCAAGCTCCGACGCCGAGATCGTGGCTCTGTTAGAAGGCGGTGCAGCGATGGCGGATGCCGTACTGCCCCGGACTGCACCGCCTCAGGCACGCCAACTCGCTCTCTTCGCAGATTGACCTTGCCCAAGGAGATCGTCTCGGTCGCGGTCGAAGGGGTGACCGACACAGAAGTTGTGGCGCGCGTCTTTGACTGGCTCGCCATAGGCTTGGGGAACGTCTACGGGGAGCGTGGAAAGGCTTACCTCGACGCCCGGCTCTCGGCTTGGAACGAAGCCGCCAAGTACTCTCCTTGGGTAGTACTCCGTGACCTAGACCGTGACGCCGTGTGCGCTTCAGACCTGGTTAAGGATCTCCTGCCGTCCCCAAGCTCCTTTATGCGATTTCGCATCGCTGTGCGATCGATCGAGGCCTGGCTACTGGCTGACAGCGAGAAACTGGCTGAGTTTTTGGCGATCAAGCGCGCGGCCATTCCTACCGATCCGGACGCTGTCATTGAGCCCAAACGCGCCCTCGTCGAGCTAGCTCGACAATCATCCCGGCGCGAGATTCGTATGGATTTCGTCCCGAGGGCAGGAACCAGCGCTAAGGTCGGACCTGCGTTCGCTGCCGGAATCATTGAATTTACACGTCTACACTGGCGGCCAGAAACGGCAACCCACCGAAGCGAGAGTCTCAGGCGATTCGTCGCCGCCGTCTCGGGCTGGCAGCGTTAGGTCGAAACCCGTCTCCGCTACGCTTTATCGGGAACCGGACGCGGCGGCGCGAAGATCGAAGGCCGGGCGGCCTTTTCTTTGTCGCTCTGCCCGCGGGCCGCGCTGGGCGCGGGGGTCGCCGGGGTGGGCGGCTGCCGGTTGAGGCGATTGCCCGCGAAGATCACGTCGATGTCGGCGCCGTCCACCGTCTCGTACTCGAGCAGCGCCTCGGCCAGGGCCTTCAGCTTGTCGAGGTTGTCCATCACGACCTTCTTGGCGCGCTCGTAGTTCGTCGTGACGATCCCGCGCACCTCGCTGTCGATCTCGATGGCGGTCTGCTCGCTGAACTCCCTGCCCGCGTCACCGAAATCGCGGCCCAGGAACACCTCGGCCTCGCGCTTGCCGAAGTGCAGCGGCCCGAGCTTGTCGGACATGCCCCACTCGCAAACCATCTTGCGCGCCAGGTCGGTCGCGACCTGGATGTCGTTCGAGGCGCCGGTCGTCAGCTGGTGGAAGATCAGCTCCTCCGCCACGCGGCCGCCCATCGCCACGGCGATCTGATCGTTGGCCCCGTCCTTGGACAGGTTCAGCCGATCCTCGGCCGGCAGCTGCTGGGTCAAGCCCAGCGCCCGCCCGCGCGGGATGATCGTGACCTTGTGGACCGGGTCCGACCCCTTCATCATCTTGCCGACCAGCGCGTGCCCCGCCTCGTGGAAGGCGGTCACCCGCTTGTCGCTGTCGCTGATGATCATGGAGCGGCGCTCGGGGCCCATCAGGACCTTGTCCTTGGCCATCTCGAAGTCGCCCATGTCGAGCTGGGTCTTGTCCGCTCGGGCCGCCAGCAGCGCGGCCTCGTTGACCAGGTTCTCCAGGTCGGCGCCCGAGAAGCCCGGCGTTCCGCGGGCGATCACGTCCAGGTCGACCCCGCCGGCCAGCGGCGTCTTCTTGGTGTGAACGGCCAGGATACCGGTCCGCCCCTTGACGTCGGGCCGGGGGACGACGATGCGGCGGTCGAAGCGACCGGGCCGCAGCAGGGCCGGGTCCAGCACGTCCGGCCGGTTGGTCGCGGCGATCAGGATGACCCCGTCGTTCGACTCGAAGCCGTCCATCTCGACCAGGAGCTGGTTCAGCGTCTGCTCGCGCTCGTCGTGACCGCCGCCGAGGCCGGCGCCGCGATGACGGCCGACGGCGTCGATCTCGTCGATGAAGATGATGCAGGGGGCGTTCTTCTTCCCCTGCTCGAACAGGTCGCGCACGCGGCTGGCGCCGACGCCCACGAACATCTCGACGAAGTCCGACCCCGAGATCGAGAAGAACGGCACCCCGGCCTCGCCGGCGATGGCGCGGGCCAGCAGGGTCTTGCCCGTGCCGGGCGGCCCCATCATCAGAACGCCCTTGGGGATACGGCCGCCCAGGCGGGTGAACTTCTTGGGATCCTTGAGGAAGGCGATGATCTCCTCGACCTCGTCCTTGGCCTCTTCGATGCCGGCCACGTCGGCGAAGGTCATCTTGCGCTGGTTCTCGGACAGGAGCTTGGCCTTGGACTTGCCGAAGCTCATGGCCTTGCCGCCGCCCACCTGGAGCTGGCGCATGAACACCAGGAACAGCACGACGAGCACCAGCATGGGCAGCCAGGTGACGAACACCTGCTGCCAGAAGCCGTTCTCGTTCTCCTTGACGACCTCGTAGCTCAGCTTCGCCTTGTCCAGCCGATCGAACAACTTGTCGCTGACGACGCCGGTGGTGACGAAGTTCTCGCTGTTCGCGTACTGCCCGCGGAACTCGGCGCTCTCCTGGTTCTTGCGAATCTGGATGGGCGCGCCGGCCTTGAAATGCTCCGGGTGCTGGTCGACGTCCTGGACGAACGTCGAAAACAGGACGTGATTCTCCGCGGTTCGCTGCCCGTTCAGGAACTGCCAGATCACCACGAAGGCGAAGATCAGAGCGATCCAGAGCAGGATGGTCTTATGACTTTGCCGCACGCTGTGGGTCCTTTCGAGGGTGCAAGGCTGGGCCGCTAAAGTATTGCCGCCATTTAGTTGAGGGTCAAACGATCCTTTCGGGCTCCACCGCAGTATCGGCAACGAACGCAATACGCAAAAGTCGCCTGGTGGTCTCCGACGGTCGCGCTGCCTCCGCAGGGCGTAGGCCCGGCACCCATAGCAGCGCGCCGTCCGCCGCGGTGACGATGGGCAGGCCCCCGCGAGCGGAGCGCGCGATCTTGGCGTCGATCATCAGGTCCGAGAGCTTCCGGCTGCCCACGCCGCCCCGCGGTCGCATGCGGTCGCCGGGCCGGCGCGGCCGCGCGACCAGCGGCCAACCCAGCCGGTCAGCGTCGAACTCGCCACCTCCCCCCAGCGCAGCCGCAGGGGGCAGCTCCCGCACGGCCAGGACGCCGTCGGCCCAGCGGTAGCTTCCCGGCCCATCGATCCTCAGCGGCGCCGGCGGCGTGGCCTCCGCCGCCGCCCCCTTTGACGGCGCGACCGCGGCCGGGGCGGGATCGGGCCTGGACCGCCGCGCCTCGCCGGCCAGCGCGATCAGCGCCTCGGCCACCCGCGGGTTCTCGCCCGCCAGCAGCGGCAGGAGCTGGTGGCGGATGCGGGCCCGAGCGAACCGCGGATCGGCGTTCGACGGGTCGGCCGCGTGCGGGATGCTCCGGCGCGCCAGATATTGGAGGATCTCCGCGCGGCGCACGTCGAGCAGAGGTCGGACGAACGGATCGCGCCGGTATGGAATTCCGGCCAGCCCGCGCAGGCCCGTCCCGCGAACGATCCGGAACAGGACCGTCTCGGCCTGATCGTCCGCGTGGTGGCCGAGCGCGATCCGCCCCGCCCGGCGCTCGTCCGCCAGCCGTGCCAGCGCCGCCAGCCTGGCCCGCCGCGCGGCGTCCTGCAGGGACGCCCGCCGCCGCTCGCGCCGGACCTCGACGCCCACGACCGAGAACGGAAGCTCGAGCGCCGCGGCCCGCTCGCGCACCAGGTCGATCTCGGCGGCCACGTCGCGCAGGCCGTGGTCGACCGCGGCCACCTCCAGGGTGACGCCGAGCCGCTCGCGGGCCTCCCACAGAACGTGCAACAGCGCCATCGAGTCGGGTCCGCCGGAGACGGCGACCAGGACATGGTCCCCGCGCTCCAGCAGCGCGTGGGCCGCGATCGTCCGCAGAACCCTGGACAACATCGGGTGGTATATGAAGATACATGCCCGCGACCGAAGACGGCAGCGACGAGACGCGTAACAACGTGGTGGCGCTGTCCCACTACCGCGCGCGGCTGGGGCGGGGCCGGCAGCTCCGACGGGCCGACGCGCTCCTCGAGGCCCCCGATCTGAAGGCAGCGGTCCGCGCCCTGCCGGGCGACGAGCTCTACTACGTGCTGCACGAGATCGGCCTGGAGGACGGCGCCGACATCCTGGCCGCGGCCTCGCCCGAGCAGCTCACCGTGGCGCTGGACTTCGCGATCTGGCGGCGCGACCAGGTGGACGGCCGATCGCTGGCCGAGTGGCTGTCGGCCGTGGCGGCCGCGCCGTACGAGAAGATCGGCGACTGGCTCGAAGGGCTGGACAGCGAGCTGGTCGGCCTCCTCATCCGCCGGGGCGCGCGCATCTACGACCTGACCCAGGAGGAGCCGCCCGACGAGCCCGAGGGGACGGCCTACACGACGCCCGACGGGTTCTTCCTGCTGGACGTGGGCGCGGGGAGCGGCGGGCCGGGTCTGATCGACGATCAACGGCTGGGCGACGAGTCCGAGCCGCGCGACCTGAGCGACCGGGACGGCGCCGAGGACCGCGTGCGCGCCTTCATCCGCCTGATCGACGCCTTCTATCGCAGCGACAAGGACGCGGCCCGCCGCATGCTGGTCGGCGCGCGCAGCGACATGGACTCCGAGCTCGAGGAGGCGGCCTACCGCTGGCGCCAGGCGCGCATGGCCGACCTGGGCTTCGCCGACTACTACGAGGCGCTCGAGGTCTACCGCGAGCTGGATCCCGCCACCGTGCAGATCGGCGATGCGCCCCAGCATCGGCCGACCCGTCCGGCGGACGCGGCCGCCCTGCGCGTCCCCACCGCGCTGGCCGAACGGCTGGGCGACGCGGGCGGCTCGCCGTTCGCGCGGGCGGCCCAGAAGCTGGCCGCGCGCGAGGACGTCGACGACCTTCGCTTCGCGCTGGTCACGCTGACGAACCGGGTCATGGCCGCCGACCGGGTCCAGCCGGGGGACGACGCTGCCGTCTCGGCCGTGCTCGACCGGTTGATGGCCACCCTGGACCTGGCGGTGGAACGCCTGGCGCGGGACGACGAGGAACGGGGGGCAGCCGCGCTGCGATCGATCCCGCTCGTGCGCCTGTTCCGGCTGGGCGTCAGCTTGATCGGCAAGGTGAAGGGGCTGGCTCTGACCCTGCGGCGGAAGGGGCCGTTCGGACCGGCGGGCGCCCGCCTGGCCGAACCGGACGACGCCAGCGTGCTGGACGCGGTCACCCGGCTGAGGCCCCTCTACCCGCGCCTGCTGGACGAACCGCCGGCGCCCGGCGAGCGCCCGTTTCACAGCCTGGCCGACCTGGCTCGCGCCGCGGCCGCGCTGGAGCGCGCCGCTGCCGCGCAGGCGATGGTCAGCGGACTGGGCGTCACCCCAGAGGACCTGGCGCCTGGGGGGACCCTGGCCGCTGACAGCGACGTCGACGCCGCTGCGCTGGACCTGGGGGTCGTGGCCCGGACCGTCCTGGTGGCGCGGCTGCTGGACGGGCCGGCGGCCGAGACCAGCGCGCGGGGCCGGTTTCGGCCGCTGTCGCCGGAGCAGGTGAAGGCCTTCGAGGCGCTGCTCGCCGGCCGCCCCAGGGCCGACAAAGGGCCGCCGCGCCTCCCCGCGCCGCTCGAGAAGGCGGCCCGCGCGCTCCTCGATTCGGCCGCTCCGGCCAGCCTGGCGGTCGCGGCGCGCGCGGTCGCTGCCCGCTGGATGGGCTCGCTGGCGCCGCTCGAGCCGGTGATCGTCCGCGGGTCGGGACAGCCGCGCCGCCGCTGAAGCGTTTGACGGCCGCGAGCGGCGGGGCGCAGAATCGACCGCGGGTCTGTGCTTAGCTTTCGAGTCCCGCTGGCTGTTTTGATCCAACTGGCCCTGCTGTCGCCGCGGATGGCGCGCGCGGATGCGGACGCCGGCGCTGATGCGGCCGCCGCCCCCATCCCGGCCGACGCAGCCGTGAGCGCGCAAGACCGGGCGACCGACGTCGAGGCGGCCGAGCACGTGGCGCAGGGTCGGCGGCTGTTCCTGCTGGGGCACTACCAGGAGGCGATCGCCGAGTACCGGCGGGCCTACGAGCTGCGCGCCGACCCCCAGTTCCTGCTCGACATCGGCGAGTCCTACCGCGAGCTGGGGGCGAACGACCAGGCGCTCTTCTACTACAACCGCTATCTGGCGGCGGCGCCGAACGCCCCCAACCACGAGATCGTCGAAGACCGCGTCTCGGAGCTCGAGGCCCTGCGCGCGCCCGCTCCGGCGCCGGTCACCATCGCGCCCGCGCCCGCCCCCGCCAGCCCGAAGCCTCGACCGACGCCGGTGTGGCGGCGCTGGTGGCTCTGGACCGCCGTCGGCGTCGCGCTGGGCGCCAGCATCACCGCCGCGGCGCTGGCCAGCCGGCCCTCCCCCGCTTCCGTCCCCGCGAGCGATCTCGGGGACCACAAGTTCTTCTGATGCGCCGGGCGCTGTGGGCGGTCGCGCTGCTGGCGCTGGCGAGTTGCAGCCGCAGCGACACGATCGTCGCGCTGATGGTGGTGACCGTCGAAGGATCGCTCTCCAACGTCGCTTCACTCGAGGTGTCGGTCGAGGGGCCGCCCGAGAATCTGCGGCCACAGACCTACTCGCGGCCCGGCCAGCAGTCGATCGTCTTTCCGACCACCCTGACCGGCCAGCTGCCCGGCTCGGCGGCCGGCACCGTCACGTTCAAGGTGATCGCCTCCGCCGCGGACGGCTCCGTGCAGGCGAGGGGCGCGGCCCCGGCCAGCCTGGCGGCCGGGACGACGGCCACCGTGTATGTGCCGCTGAGCTGCTCGCCAGCCCCCTGCAAGCCGATGACCCAGCAGTCCGAGCCGGACGGCGGCGCCGCCCCGGAGCCTGGCTGCGGCAACGGCGTCATCGATCAGAACGAGACCTGCGACGTGGCCATTGCCGCGGGAGCGCCGGGAGCCTGTCCCCGGACCTGCGACACCGGCATCGCCTGCGCCCCGTACGTCGCCTCGGGGAAAGCGTGCACGCTGACCTGCAAGCCGACCACGCCGTCGGGGGCGAACGACGGCTGCTGCCCCGCCGGCGCCACGCCCGCCACCGACCCGGACTGCTCGCCCACCTGCGGTGACGGGGTCGTCGATCCCGATGAGACCTGCGACACCGCGATCCCGGCGGGGAGCCCGGGCGCCTGCCCGACCGCCGCCGATTGCGTTTCATCGGAGCCCTGCGTGGTGGCCCGGCTCGTCTCGGAGAGCACCTGCTCGGCGGTCTGCCTGCGAACGGTGATCAGCCAGCAGTTCTCGGGGGACGGCTGCTGCCCGGCCGGCGTCACCAACACCTTGGACACGGACTGCCCGGCGGCTTGCGGCGACGGGGTGCGCGGCCCAGGGGAGACCTGCGACGTCGGCATCCCGGCGCCACAGCCGGGCAGCTGCCCCGTCACTTGCGACGACGGCAACCCCGCCACGCTGGATCAGCTGCACGGCGCCGGTTGTCAGGCCGTCTGTTCGAACGCGAACATCACCGACCCGATCTCGGGCGACGGCTATTGCCCGCCGGGGCAGACCCACGCCACCGACACCGACTGTCCTGCGGCTTGCGGCGACGGCATCGTCGAGCGTGGCGAGACCTGCGATCCGCAGTCGCCGGACGGCGCTTGCCCCGACGCGTGCCCGCCCTCTCCGGCCGCTTGTCTGCAGACCGCGCTGACCGGCAGCGGCGCCGCTTGCACCGCTGCCTGCGTCTCGACGGCGATCACGGCCTGCGGCCCCGCCGACGGGTGCTGCCCGGCGGGCTGCACGGCGGCCTCGGACCCCGATTGCTCATCGACCTGCGGCGACGGCCACGTCCAGGCCGGCGAAGCCTGCGACACCGCGATCACCTCGGGCGCAGGCGCCTGCCCCAAATCGTGCGACGACGGCGACCCGTGCACGGACGATCGCCTGCTGTCGGCCGGCACCTGCCAGGCGGTCTGCGTCCACCTGCCGATCACGCTGCCCGCCGCGGGCGACGGCTGCTGCCCGTCCGGCGCCACCTTCCTGGCCGACGCGGATTGCGCCCCGGCATGCGGTAACGGCGTCGTCGAGGCGCCGGTCGAGAAGTGCGATCCGGCGGTCGCCGGGTCGTGCCCCACGACCTGCCCCACCGGCGGCTCGTGCACCACGGTGACCCTGCGCGGGTCGGCCAGCAACTGCAGCGCCGCCTGCGTCGCCACGCCGATCGTCACCTGCGTGAACCGCGACGGCTGCTGCCCGGCGGGTTGCACCGCCGCCACCGACACCGACTGCCCCATCATCTGCGGTGATGGCGTGGTCGAAACCGGCGAGACCTGCGACCGCGCGATCACCGCCGGCCTGCCCGGCGCCTGCGCGGCGACCTGCGACGACGGCGACGCCTGCACCACCGACCTGGCGTCGGGCTCGATCTCGAACTGCACGCGGACCTGCCTGAACGCCCCGATCACGGCCTGCCTCAGCGGCGACGGCTGCTGCCCGCCTGGCTGCACCGCCGCCAACGACAGCGACTGCGCGCCTCTCTGCAACGACGGCATCATCGAGGCCGGCGAGACCTGCGATCCGCCCACCACCTGCCCGACCACCTGTCCGGACGACGGAGACGCCTGCACGATCGAGCGGCTGGTCGGCGATCCCGCGCAGTGCACCTCGGCCTGCCAGCACGTCCCGATCACCGCCTGCTCCGGGTCGACGCGCGACGGCTGCTGCCCGAGCATCTGCACGGCAGCCACCGACAGCGACTGCTGAAAACGCCAGAGCGCCAGAACGCCAGATTCCCTGGCGGTCCTGGCGTCCTGGCGCTTGGTTTTCTTACTTACTGCAGGGCGCCCAGCAGGCTGGACAGGTACGACGGCACCGAATCCCAGGGGTTCGGCAGGTCATCGCTCTGCAGGTAGATGTACCCGATGTACGGTCGCGTGGCCGCGATGAACGCCGTGTCCACCGCCGACACCCGGTACGGGATCACGCCGAAGTTCTGGCGCGGGTACGACGAGTGCCAGCTGGTGACTGCCGACGCCGCCGGGAGACCGCCGCTCTCGTAGACGAGGATCACGTCGACCGTCCCGACGTAGCCGGCCGAGCTGTCCGAGCCGGGATTCCCGACGGTGAAGTTGAAGCCGTGACCCTTGGCGTAGGCCGTGAGCGACGAGTAGTACGACTCGTAGCCCGTGCCGTTCGCCATCTCGTCGAAGAAGATGCCGGTCACGCCAGGGTACCAGCCGTGCCAGTTGTTCATGTCGGCCTGGACGTCGGCGGCCCCGCGGGCCCCGTAGGACGTGTGGACGTAGCCGATCACCTTGACGCCGGCGGCGGTCAGCTTGGCGACGCCGCTGGTGTACGAGGGCTGCTCGGCCGAGCCAGGGCCATTGGACGGGTTGACGATGGCGACCACCGGCACCGTGGGATGGGCCTGCTTGGCGGCGACGACCGCATCCCACGAGGGATCGGTCGGCGACGTGTAGAGCGGGATGATCGTCCCGTTCACGCCGGTCGCTCCGACCATTCCGGACGAAGCGGGGGCGCTGGTCGCCGCCGGGGCGGCGGTCGAGGTGGTCGCGCTGGACTTCGTGGTGGTCGTGGTCGTGGTCGTGGTGGGCGCCGCCGTGGAGGAGGTCGGCGTGGTCGAGGTCGCCGCGGTCGGCGCCGCCGCGGTCGGCGTCGACGCTGTCGGGGTCGACGCCGTCGGGGTCGACGCCGTCGGGGTCGAGGCGCTCGGCGCCGCGGTCGGCGTCGGCACCGGCGCCGGCATCGACGTCGACGCCGGAGTCGCGGTGGTCGCGCTCGTCGCGGCAGCGCCGGCGCCCAGTTGCAGAGCGTCCACGCCGACCGTACCGGCCCCCGACCCCTCGGACGGGACCAGCGCCACGCCGGTCACGCCGTTCAGGTCCAGCACGCCGTTGGCCTTCGCCTCGGGCGCCTGCCAGGCGGCGGCCTTGAAGGACGAGAACGGGATCGTGACCTGCTGCCAGCCGTTGAAGTCGACCGTGAAGTGGGCTTCCCAGCGCTCCTGGCCAGCGTCATAGAGCTGGACCAGGAAGCTGTGCCCGGTCGCTCGGCCGTTGATCCACAGGTTCATGGCCGTGATGCTCGACCAGTCGACGGCGGGCTGGAACCCGCGCTCGATCCCCGCATACCCGCCGGAGGCCACGTTGTAGTCGATCTGCAGCGAAGCCCCGGTGCTGTCCGCGTGGTCGGCCGCGCGGACGGTCGAGATCGTCGACGACTTGTCGGCGAACGGCACCCAGGCGGATGTGTTCGTCTCGTTGAAGTCGTCGATCGAGCTGCCCGCCACGGCCGCGGCGGCAGTCACCTGATCCGATCCGCCGGACTCCGAGCCACCGCCCCCGCCACCGCTGCAGGCGCCGAACAGTGCTCCCGTTACCAGGGTCGCCAGGATGGCGGTCGTGGTCGAGTAACGAAATCGTAGCTTGTTCACCATGCCTGGAGGTACGGCAAGGCGTGCTCGACCGGACGTAGATTTCCGGACCGCTGCCGTCTTGACGGCGGGCAAACCGGCGTAACGTTTATTGGCCGTCGGTTTTTCAGGGCCAAAAAAAAGGGCCGGCGTGGACGAGCCACACCGGCCTTTCGGCGTCTCAGCCGCGGGCCATCACTGCAGCGCCCCCACCAAGCTCGACAGGTAGCTGGGCACGCTGTCCCAGGGGTTGGGCAGCGTGTCGCTCTGCAGGTAGATGTACCCGACGTACGGCCGGGCCGCGGCCACGAACGCCGCGTCCATCGACGCCACCTGGTACGGGATGACGCCGAAGTTCTGGCGCGGGTACGACGTGTGCCAGCCGGTGATGTCCGACAGCGCCGGGACGCCGTCGCTCTCGTAGATGAAGAGCACATCCACCGTGCCCAGGTACGTCTTCGACGTGTCGGTCCCCGGGTTGCCGACGGTGAAGTCCGAGCCGTGGCTCTTGGCGTAGGCCGAGAGCGCGCTGTAATAGGACTCGTACCCCGCGCTGTACGCCATCTCGTCGAAGAAGATGCCGGTCACGCCCGGGTACCAGGTCTGGTAGTGGTTGATCTCGGTCTCGAGCTCGCTGGTCGCCCGCGAGCCGTACAGCGTGTGGACGTAGCCCAGGACCTTCACGCCGGCCGCGGTCAGCTTGCCGATGCCGGTGGTGTACGACGACTGCGCCGCGTTCCCCGGGCCGTCGGCCGGGTTGATGATCGCGATCACGGGGACTGTGGGGTGCGCCTGCTTGGCGGCAGCAACGGCGTCCCACGAGGAATCCGGGGGATCGGTGTAGAGCGGAATGATCGTCCCGTTCACGCCGGTCGCGCCGACCAGGCCCGTCGCCGGCGGGGTCGACACCGGCGGCGGCGCCGTGGTCCCTCCGGTCGAGCTGGGAGGGAGCGTGGCCGGATTGCCACCCGTGGTCGAGGTGCCGCCGGTAGCGGTGGCGCCGCCCGTGCCGGTGGCGCCGCCGGTGCCGGTGGTGCCGCCCGTCGCCGTCGTGGAAGAGCCGGCCCCCAGCGCCAGCGCGTCGACAGTCACGGTTCCGCTTCCGGTGCCGTCCGAGGGGATGAGGGCCATCCCGGTCACGCCGTTGAAGTCTTTCACACCGTTCACCTTAGCCTCGGGCGGCTGCCAGGCGGCCGCTCTCAATGAAGCGAAGGGGATCGTGATCTGCTGCCAGCCCGTGAAGCCCACGGTGAAGCTCGACTCCCAGCGCTCCTGCCCGGCGTCGTAGATCTGCACCACGAAGGTGTGCCCGGTGGCCCGGCCATTCACCCAGAGGTTGATCGCGCTGGCGTTGGAAAAATTCTTGGGTGAGGAGAAGTCCCGTTCGAGGCCCGCATCGCCGCCGTTGCCCACCTGATAGTCGATCTGCAGCGAGGCTCCGCTGCTGCTGGCGTGGTCGGCGGCCCGCGCGGTCGAGATCGACGCGCTTCCGTCCGAGAACGGCGCCCAGTCCGGGTTCGCCTCGTCGAAGGTGTCGATGGTCGAGCTGCTGGCGCGCGCGGCCGCGGAGTCGTCGCTGGCCCCTTCGGGTTGCGCGCCGCAGGCGGCGAGCATCGCCCCGAATCCCAGGGTCGCCAGAACGGCTCCGGCGGTCGTGTTTCGGCCTCGATACATGGTCACCTCCGCCGTAGTTACGGGGAGGTCGGCTCAGCCGGACGTAATTTTTCAGAATATGGCGGCCTTGACAGCCTCGCGACCGGCGTAATACGTACGCGCCCGCGGGAATAACCCAAGAACCTGCCTGGTTTTGGCGGCCAGACTCGCAAAAGCCAGGGAGCCCCCGCCATGACCGAAAGGCCCAAATGTCGGATGTGATGATCGAGGTCGATGGATTGACCAAGGACTACGGGTCGACGCGCGCAGTCGACCACGTCAGCTTCACGGTCAGCCGTGGTGAAGTTCTCGGGTTCCTGGGGCCGAACGGCGCCGGGAAGTCGACCACCATGAAGATGTTGACCTGCTACCTGTCGCCCACCGACGGGCGGGCGCGGGTGGCCGGCCACGACGTGTTCGACGAGTCGCTGGCGGTCCGCAGGCGCATCGGGTACCTCCCCGAGGACACGCCCATCTACCGCGACATGACGGTGCTCGAGTTCCTGCAGTTCGCGGCCGAGATGCGCGGCATGTCGGCCGACCAGGCGGCCGGGCGCATCCACGACGTGGGGGCGCGCTGCGGCCTCTCGGATGTGGCCGGCAAGGAGGTCCGCGAGCTGTCCAAGGGCTATCGACAGCGCGTCGGCCTGGCGCAGGCGATGCTGCACGACCCCGACATCCTGATCCTGGACGAGCCGACCAGCGGCCTCGACCCCAACCAGATCGTCGAGATCCGGTCGCTCATCAAAGAGATCGGCCGGGAGAAGACGGTCATCCTCTCGACCCACATCCTGCCCGAGGTGCAGGCCACCTGCAGCCGCATCCTGATCATCAGCGGCGGCAAGCTGGTGGCCGACGGCACCCCCGAGGCGCTGCGCGCCCGCGAGAAGGGGGGCCGCTACCGCGTGGTGGTCGAGTCCAACGGCGTTCCCAAGGAGGCGATCCGCGACCGGCTGGCCAGCCTGGGCGGCGTCGCCCGGGTCGAGCCGATCGGCGGCGAGGAAGGGACGCACGCCTTCGCGCTGGACGCGGCGGCCGCCGCCGACCTGCGCAAGCCGATCTTCCGTGCGGCGGTCGACAACCGCTGGACGCTGCTCGAGCTCTTGCGCGAGTCGGCCAGCCTCGAAGATGTGTTCCGTAACCTGACCACCGGCGACGTCACCTCGGGCGACGCCGGAAAGGGGGAGTCATGAGCCCGGCGCTGGTGATCTCGCGGCGCGAGATCCGCACTTACTTCAACTCGGCGGTCGCCTACATCGTGGTGACCGTCTTCACCGTCCTGACCGGATACCTGTTCTTCACGCAGCTGTTCGTCGAGAAGCAGGCCGACATGCGCGGCTTCTTCAACATCATGCCGCTGCTGTTCATGTTCATGGTGCCGGCCATCACCATGCGCCTCCTGGCCGACGAGAAGTCGACCGGCACGCTGGAGCTGCTGATCACGATGCCGGTCCGCGACTGGGAGGTCGTGGTCGGCAAGTTCCTGGCCGCCATGGCCCTGCTCTGCACCGCCATCGGGCTCACCCTGGTGTTCGCGCTGACCGTGAAGGGGCTGGGGCCCCTGGACCGCGGCCCGACCATCGGCGGCTACCTGGGCCTGGTGCTGATGGGCGGCGCCTACGTGTCGATCGGGGTGATGGCGTCGTCACTGACGCGCAACTCGATCGTGTCGTTCATCGTCGCCTTCGCCATCTCCTTCGGCCTGTACCTGATGGGCCGGCTGACCCAGTTCCTGCCGCAGTCCTGGCAGGGGCTGGTGGCCTACCTGTCGATCGACGGCCACTTCGAGAACATCGGCCGCGGCGTCATCGACACGCGTGACCTCATCTACTACTTCTCGGTGATCGGCGTCGGGCTGCTCGTGGCGACGCTGTCGCTCGAGTCGCGGAGGTGGAAGTGATGTCCGCCCCCGGGATGGAACGAAAGAAGCGGCTGTCGGCCTCGAACGCCACGGCCTACGTGATCCTCACCGTCGGCGCGATCGTCGCCATCAACCTGATCGGCACGCGCCTGTTCGGGCGCGTCGATCTGACCGAGAACCGGGTGTACACGTTGTCGCCCGCGTCCAAGGACGTGGTGCGCAACCTGCCCGACTACCTGACGGTCAAGGCCTACATCTCCAAGGACCTGCCGCCGGAGCTGACCAACGTCAGCCGCTACGTGCGCGACCTCTTGGACGACTACCGGACCTACTCGAAGGGGAAGCTGCGCTTCGAATCCTTCGACCCGGACAGCGACAAGAAGATCGAGGAGGAGGCCAACAACTGCAAAGTGCAGAAGCTGCAGGTCCAGGTGCTCCGCTCGCAGAAGTTCGAGGTCGGCACCTACACCATGGGCCTCTGCTTCCAGTACCAGGGGAAGACCGAAGCCATCCCGGAGATCGGCCAGATCGAGGGGCTCGAGTACCAGGTCTCGTCGCTCATCAAGCGGATGACGCAGAGGAAGCGCAAGGTCGCGTTCACCAACGGACACGGTGAGTACGACCTGACCAACGGCTACCAGATGCTGAAGCACGTGATCGAGCAGGAGTTCGACACGGCCACCGTCAACCCGTCGACCGGCCCGATCGGCGACGACATCGACGCGCTGGTGGTGGGCGGCCCCAAGCAGCCCTTCGACGACAAGGGGCGCAAGGAGATCGACGCGTTCCTGATGAAGGGGCGCGGCGCGATCTTCCTGGTCGACGGCATGACGCTGTCGTCGCCGCGCGGCGGGATGCCTCAGATGGCGGCGCAGCCCAAGATCGGCCAGAGCAACGACACCAAGCTCAACGAGCTGCTCGAGAAGTACGGCTTCAAGATCGGCGACGACTTCGTCTTCGACAAGATGAACGTCCCCGGGCCGGTCGACCTGGGCGGCCGCAAGATGCTGAAGAACCTGCCGGTGTTCGTGGGCGTCAAGACCGACCCCAACGACAAGGACCAGTCGATCCTGGCCGGCGTCAACGCGGTGGTGTTCCCGTTCCCGAGCTCGGTCGAGCTGCTGGGCCCGCTGGCCGGCGGCAAGCCGCAGATGCCGGGCGCCAAGCTCTGGACGCTGGCGGCGACCTCGCCCGAGGCCTGGAAGCAGACCGGGTTCTTCTTCTTCTCGCCCATGACCGAGATCCAGGAGGGCAAGGAGCACGGCGTCTTCGGGCTGGCCTACGCCTACCAGGGGACGCTGAAGAGCGCCTTCGCGGCCGGCTCGACCGGCATGTCCGAGCCGGAGCCGCAGGGCGCGCCCCCCAGCGAGTCGAAGAAGCCGGTTCGCCTGATGGTGGTCGGCGACTCGGACTTCGCCAACGACGAGTACCTGCAGCTGTCGCGCTACCTGCCCTTCTACCAGGGCGGCGCCCAGATGCTGTTCAACGCGATCAGCTGGACGATGGAGGACGAGGCCCTGACGCCGGTGCGGACCAAGACCGTGGCGTCGCGGCCGATCGAGATCGCTTCCGACAGCACCGTGCTGGCCGTCAAGGCCGTCAACATCGCCGGCGTCCCGCTGCTCTTCATCGGGTTCGGCGTCCTGCGCTGGCGGATCCGTCGCGCCCGCCGTCAAGGCCAGAAACTCTGAGTCGGAAACCATGAACAGAAAAACTCTCCTGGCCCTGGGGGCCTTCCTCGTCCTTGCCATCATCGCCATCGTCGCCATCCGCCAGCCCGAGAAGGGCGAGCGGTCCACCGACCGCACGCGGCCGATCCCACCGCTGGACCTGGCCCAGATGACGGACATCGAGGTCACCAAGGGCGGACTGACCACCGCCATCAAGAAGACCGGCGACGCCTACCGGGTCACCTCGCCGGTCGCCTACCCGGCCGACCCGGCCGGCGCCAAGGCGGCGTTCGAGGGGCTGGCCAAGATGGACGTCAGCGATCTGGTCACCGACCAGGTCGCCAAGCAGGCCGAGTTCCAGGTGGACGACAAGCAAGGCATCCACGTGGTCGTCCGCCACGACGCGCAGCCGCTGGCCGACTTCCTGGTCGGCAAGTCGGTGGGCGGCGGCGTGATGCTGCGCCTCTCCGGCAAGAACGAGATCTGGCAGGCCAACGGCATCAGCCGCTACCTGTTCGACAAGACCACCTCCGACTGGCGTGACAAGAGCATCAGCACGTTCACGGCGGCCGACGCCGAGAAGCTGGAGGTCGCGACCAAGGGGGGCGCGAAGATCGCGCTCAAGAAGACCGGCACCAAGGAGGGGACCGAGGACAAGTGGCAGGTGGTCGACTCGACGGTGAAGATCGACAAGCTCGACAACGCCACGGCCAACAACATGGTGGTGACGCTCTCGTCCTGGAAGGCCAACGACTTTGCCGACGGCGTGAAGCCGGCCGACGCCGGGCTCGATCCGGCCGCGCTGACCATCACCGTGGGACTGAAAGAGGGGAAGTCCGTGACGGTCCTGCTGGGCGGCCCCAAGGGGGACGACCAGCTCTACGCCAAGAAGGCGGACGCGCCCCAGGTGTTCCTGGTGAAGAAGTTCAACCTCGAGCGGGTCAACAAGGCGCCGATCGAGTTCCGGGACAAGACCCTGTGCGACATCGCCAGCCCCGACCTGACCGAGATCTCCGTGACCGCGGGCGACAAGTCCTACACGGTCGTGAAGAGCGGCAGCGACTGGAAGGCGACCAAACCGAAGATCGAGGTCGACGCGAGCAAGGTCACTCCGGTCACCAACGCCTTCAAGGACTGGAAGGCCACCTCCTTCGCCGAGAACCAGTCGCCCAAGGAGACCGGCCTGGCCAAGCCCCGCGCCGTCATCACCGCCAAGGCCAAGGCCTCGTCATGCGCCGTCCGCATCGGCGACGAGACCAAGGACAAGATCGGCGTCTACGTGGCCAAGGACAAGGCGAACGAGATCATGGTCGCGCCGAAGTGGAGCGTGGATCGGATCCTGTTGAAGCCCGACGACCTGAAGAAGCCAGTCAGCAAGAAATAGCTCAGGAAAAGGGCCCCGGGCCTCAGGGCCCGGACCCAGATCAGATACGGATCCCTCTGGCTCTGGCCCCCGAGGCCCGAGGCCGTCCGGATCTTCAATTGGCCGGAGCCGCCGCGCTGCCGGTCGCGCCGCGCCGCCGGATCAGTCCTGCCTGGCGGCGCAGCTCGCCGGCCGCGTCCCCTCTGCCTTCGTTGTCTTCGAAGGTCGCGTAGGCGTCGAGCGTGCGGGCCAGCTCCAGCTCGGCGCCGGCGCCGGTCAGGATCTCGACGGCGCGGTCGAACATCTCGCGGGCGCCGGAGGGCGCGGCGGCGGCGGCCACGCGCAGGGCGGCGCCGGCCAGCGGCGGGACGCCGGTGCGCTCGGCCATCTCGAAGGCGGCTCGCGCGTCGTCGTGCGCCAGCGCCGGCTCACCCAGCGCCAGCTCCGCCTCGGCGATGCCTCGCGTGGCCTCTGACAACAGCGAGCGCGCCCCGAACTGCCGGGCGATCTCGCGGGCGGCCTGGTGCTCGGCCAGCGCGGCGCGCGGCTGCCCCACGGCGAGCTGGCAGTCGCCGATCTCGATCGACAGCGTGCACTCTTGCAGGCGCTCGCCGGCCGCGCGCGCCAGCTCACGCCCCTCGCCGAGCAGCCGCAGCGCCTCGGCCCCGCGGCCCAGATCCCGCTCGAGCGCCCCCAGGTCCTGCAAGGAGGCGATCATGCCGGCGTGGTCGCCCGTCCGGCGGCGCAGGTCCAGCGCGGTGCGGAAGTGCTCGCCGGCCGCCGCCAGCGCGCCGGTCTGGCGCAGGACCTGTCCCAGGCGCGAGAGCGTCAGCGCCCGCCCGCGGTCGTCGCCCAGCTGCTCGCGCACGGCCGCCGCGGCCCGGTGCTGCTCGAGCGAGGCCTCGGGCTCGCCCATCAGGAACTGGATGCGCCCGATGTCGTCCAGCGCGGCCGCGACCCCCGGCCAGTCGCCGGCGACCTCGAACAGCTTGTGCGCCAGCTCGAGGTGAGCGAGCGCCCGCGGGTTCTCGCCCAGCGTGCTGAGCAGCCGCCCGATGCGGCCGTGGGACGCGCCGCCCTTGTTGGGCAGGTCCAGCCGCCAGGCCAGCCGCAGCATCTCCTGGAAGAGACCCACCGCCTCGCGCGTCCGCCCCAGGCGCGCGGCCACGTCGCCCGCTGCGTACAGCGCGTCCATCTTGGTCACGGCGTCGTCCACCTCCAGGAAGCGGACGCCGGCCAGGTACAGCGCCAGGGCACGGTCCAGCAGCAGCCGGTCGCGGGCCAGCCCGGCCGCGGTCACCAGGCAATACCCGGCCCGGCGCCGATCGCCCGCCTCGTCGTACAGCCGGGCCAGCGACTCCAGCCGCTGTTCGCGCCCCGGCCCGCTGCGGCTCTCGAGCCACTGAGCCGCGAAGGCCCGCCGCCGGCTGGTCAGGTCGGCCGGCGCATCCCCTTCGAGCATGCGCCGGTCGATGGACTGGCAAAACGCCCAGGCCGTCTCGTCGGGCAGCGACGAGCGGGTCAGCCGGTCGACGAAGCGCCGCTCGCGCAGCCCCTCGAGGACCCGGTGCACCTCGACGATGGTGGGGTCCGGGGCGAACACCGCCGCCTCATCCGGCGGCGTCGCGTCCAGGCGCCCGAGCGCCACCACGCCGCCGGTCCAGAACTCGTTGCCGAAGATGGCGGCGCGCGACAGCACGTCGCGCTCGGCCGCGGTCAGCCCGGTCACCCGCGCGTGCGCCGCCGCCTCGCGCGTCCGATCGGCCTCGCCGGCGGCCGGCGCCAGATCGACGCGGGCGTGGTTGGCCCGTCCGTGGCCCCAGCCCGGACGGCGCACCAGCAGATCGGGCCGCGCCGTCACGACCAGCACGATCGGCGCGCCGGCCAGCTCGGCGCTCAGCCGCTCGAGCTCATCGAGCGACTCATCGTCGGCGTGCTGCAGATCCTCGATCGCCAGCACCAGCGGGCGAAGCGCGGCGTCCAGCTCCAGCACGCGGCGCAGGACCGCGTGCGCCAGGTCGGTGCCCTGGTCGGGGCGGCTGGAGAGCGCGCTGCCCAGCGGGCTCTCGGGAAGCTCGACACCCAGATATCGCCCCAGCAACCCGGCGACCTCCGAGGTGCGGCGGTCGGCGAACAGCTCCTGCAGCCCCACGCGCAGCCTGACCAGCAGGTGTTCGGCGGGCAGGTCGGCCAGCGCAAACCGCTCGCGCAGCAGGTGCGCCATCACGGCGCTGCGACCGAACGCCGGAGGAGCACCGTCCGGCAGCGGACCCGCCGCCGAGACCCGAACCACCCGGATCTCCGGGCCCGCGCGGCCGGCCAGCCAGGCGTCGAGCAGCCTGGTCTTGCCCGCGCCTCGCCCGCCGACCACGGTGACTGCTTGCGGCGCGTTCGAGCGCACCGCTCGCCCGACCGCCGCCTCGAGGACCCCCAGCTCCGCCGGAACCTGCATGGACCACTACTAGCGTTGCTTGGACGCGCCGTCCAAAAAACGGCCAGAAAAGCGCGGCCCAGGGCCCGAGGCCGTCCGCTCTTCTCTTCCTCACATCTCGATGATCACGACGCCCCGCTGGGGCGCGTCGCGGTCTTCTTCGGGCTCTTCTTCCGGCTCCGGGCGGCGGCGCTCGTCGCGCAGGGGGATCTCGAGACGCGGGCGCTCATTGCGGCGCCTCTCTTCCTCCTCGCGGCGGCGGATCTGTTCGATGATCCAAGGTTCGAGCACGACGACGAGAACCCCTTGTTACATGCCTGCAATATCTCGTCCTGTTAGTCAAGTTCGGCAATTTCGGACCGGAACGTGAGGGCCGCCGGGTCAGGCCCGGATTTGCCGCCTTTTTCTGCGCGCTTACCGCCTATTCCTCACCCAGCCCTTCAATCTTCCAGCCGCCCGGCTCGCGCATCAGCCGGACCTCGCCACCGTCGGCCAGCGGCGCGTGGGCCTCATCCCCGGACTCGACCAGCGGAGCGGTCGTGGCCGCTCGAATCTTCGCCAGCAGCCGCCGGTGTGCGTCTGCGTCGGACTCCTCCCAGAAACTACGCAGGCGCTCGGGCGTCAGCCCGCCCCGCAGGCGGTCCGGCACCAGGCGCAGCACGACGTCGTAGCGACGCGCGTCCAGGGCGCGAACGAAGGTGCGGATGGCCGCCCGCGGCGTCTCCTGCCCCCAGGCTTCGTAGACCGGCCCGTCGACCCGCCACTGGCCCGCCTCGAACACCAGCGGGACGCGCTCGCCCGCGGCCAGCTCGACCTCGACGCGCGGCGCGACCTGCCCGGACTCCGAGGCGATGCGCCGGCCCAGCGTGGCTGGATCGGCGGCCGGCCCCTGGAACCCCGCCGCGAACGCCTCGAAGGGGACGCGCTGCTGCAGCTCGGCGCTGGTCATCGCGTAGGCCCCGCGCAGGTCGCCGCGCGCCAGCGCGTCGCCAAACGCCGCCAGCGCCTCACCCGGCGCAGGGGGCGCGTGGGCGCAGCCACCGGCCGAGAGCGCGACGGCCAGCGCGATCACGGACCGCGTCATTGCGACGCCGGCGCGCCGACCGTGAGACGGTAGGGCTCGTCGGGCGCCCCGCTCCCCTTCTTGAGGGCGATGCGGATGAACACCGGCCCGCCCGGGACAGAGGCCCCGGCGATCCGCGCCGGTCCGTGGCGGCTGCTTTCGGCGCGCCCCAGCAACGTGCCGTCCCCGCGCTGCAGGCTCACCTCGACCGCGGCGCGCTCGGGCGGCGCCACCTCCACGTCGATGACCGCGATCCCCGGCGTGGTGTATCGGTAGAAGTCGACGTCGCCCCGGGCCAGGTAGCCGACCGCCGTCCCATCCTCGATCGGCTGGGCGTGGTCCACGTCGTCGTTCGGCTCGGACTCCGTGCCGGCCTTGGGCAGATCGGCGCGCGGGCGCAGGTTGTAGCGGGCGTCGGCGCTCCAGCCCGCGTCGGCGCGGACGACCAGCGACAGAAAGGGGGATTGTTCGCTGGGCGGGATCCGGACACTGCGGAGAACGACCCGCTCGCCTTTGCGACCGTGCGCCTCCGAGAGCTTGTGCCCGTCCGCGGCGTAGAGCTGCAAGGTGGCCGCGACGTCCACAATCGGATCCACGTCGGCCGACAGGACGCTCCCCTCGGCGACGCCGGTGGTCGACAGGCGGTACCAGTCCTGATCGTGGTGCCAGCCCAGGTAACCCACCGCCTCGCCACCCAGCGAGAGGTCCGTCGCGTGCGTCGCGTCGCCGTTGGGCTCGATCTCGGCGCCGGCGTCGAACGGCGCGAAGCGCGCCACCAGCTTGTAGGTGGTCAGCGGAGGGGCCTCGCCGGCCGCGGCACGGACGCGCAGCAGGACGGGCGCCGCGCGCACGGCCAGGTTGGGGATCACGACCGTCTCCCCGGGCTGTCCGGTGACGGCAATCAGGGCATGGCCGGCTTCGTCTGTGGCTTCCAGCGTGACCGGCAGGCCGGTTGCGGGATGCACCTCGGCCCGCAGGACCAGGCGCGGCGCCGGTGGACCGGCGTCGGGCGCCACGCCGGCATCGCGCGCCGGCGGGTCGATCCGGAAGAAGTCGACGTCGCGCCTGGCGACGGTCCCCGCCGGATGCGGGCTCAGATCGGCATTGACCGCCACCGGCCCCGCCTCCGTCAGCGAGAGGCGTTGCGCCTGCGCCGGCGTGTCGTTGGGCTCGGTCTCGGCCGCCTTGGGGATGGCGTCCTCTGGGTTCTCGACCGCGACCACGACCGCGGCGCCGTCCGGCCGGGGCGGCAACCCGCCCCGGTGACAGCTCGCCAGGCAGAGCGCGGGCAGAAGCAGCGCCAGGACCCGCATGGCGGGTCAGCCCGGCGTGGCGGCCGTCTCTTCCGGCTGCCGCGGCTGGATCGACGCCAGCAACTCGGCCTCGGCGACGACCGCGCCGTCGACCTTGGCCTCGCCGCGCAGCTTCCAGATCGCCCCGCCCTTGCGCAGCGGCGTCACCTCGAGCGCCATCAGGTCGCCCGGGACCACCGGCTTGCGGAAGCGCGCCTTGTCGATGGCCATGAAGTAGATGACCTGCTTGGCGGGGTCGAACGAAACGATGCTGGCCGCCAGCAACGCGCCGGCCTGCGCCAGCGCCTCGAGAATCAAGACCCCGGGCATCACCGGGTGACCGGGGAAGTGCCCGTTGAAGTGAGGCTCGTTGCGCGAGACCAGCTTGCGCGCGACGATCCGGTCCGGGCCCAGCTCGTCGACCCGGTCGACCAGCAGGAACGGGTACCGGTGCGGGAGGATCCGCTCGATGTCGCGGATGTCCAGCGCGCTCACTTCAATCCACCGTCATTTCTTGGCCGACGGAGCTGCGGCCGCGGGCTTGGCGTTGTCGGCGCCCTCTCCGGCGTTGTAACGACGGATCACCTCCGTCGTCAGGTCCAGGTGCGGCTTGGCGAACACCAGCGCCGACTGGTCCACGATCATCGAGAAGTTCTCGGCCGCGGCGATCTTGTTGATGATCTTCTTCATCCGATCGAAGATCTTGGCCGTCGCCTCCTGCTCCTTGCCGGACAGGTCCTGCTGGTGGCGCAGGTAGGTCTGCTGGATCTTCTGCATGCGCGCCTGGAACTCGGCCTCCTTGTCGCGCACCTGGTCGGGCGGCAGCAGGGTTCGCTTCTTGTCGAAGTCCTCGATGTCCTTCTTCAGCGCGTTCTGCTGCTCGTCCAGCTCTTTCTGCTTCTGGTCGAAGACCTTCTTCAGCGCGGCCTTGGCCTTCTTGCCGTCGTCGGTCTCGTTCATGGCGCGCTGCATGTCGACGTAGCCGAGCTTGAAATCCTCGGCCAGGGCCTGCGAGGCCCCCAACAACAACGCTGCCATGACCACGAGACGGGTGACCCGTTGCATTTTGATCTCCTTCACCGGCGGATTGCTTAACACGTCGGAAACCCCTTTTGTTAGAAGAAGTTCCCGATCGTGAACTCGAACACGAGGGGCTGTTCACCCGGCAGCGTCCAGAACGGGACGCCCCACTCGAACCGCAGCGGTCCGATGGGCGAGAACCAACGGAACCCGAAGCCCCAGCTGGCGCGGTAGGCGCGGATGTCCTGCGGCCCGTTGCACGGGTTCTTGCTGACGTTGACGTTGAACGGCGCCAGCTTGCAGTACTGGTCTTCCAGGTTGAACGCGTTGCCGGCGTCCGTGAACACGACGCCGCGGATGCCGACCTTGTCGAACAGCGGGAACTCGATCTCGGCGTTGGCGATGATCTGAACGTTGCCGCCGACCAGGAACGTGTTGAGCGAGGCGTCCGGCGCCTGGGTCGACAGTGAGCGGATGACCGGCCCCAGCGACAGCGGCGAGAAGCCGCGGATGCTGTAGATGCCGCCCGTGAAGTAACGCTCGAAGATGGGCACGCCGCGCGGATCGCGGCTGACGATCAGGTCCCCCTCGAGCTTGGCTCGGAACACGAACGGGCCCCAGATCGGGTAGAAGTAGCGGCCCACCGCCTCGTAGCGGGTGAAGGTGTTCTCGGACAGCGTGGCCGCCGGGTCGGCGACCTCGGCCCCGAAGGTGTTGTACCAGCCCTTGCTGGGGAACATGCGGTCGTTGCGCGAGTCGTACGAGATGGTGGCGCGCACCGACGAGGTGATGCCGGAGCGGAACAGGTTGGCGATCCCGCTCTGGGTGATGGGCGCGCCGATGGTGGGCGACCCGAAGATCGAGCTGCCGAACAGGGAGGTGCTGGTCCCGATGCCGACCTGCTCCAGCTTGTAGGTGAGCAGCAGGCGCAGGTCCTCGGCCAGCAGGTAGCCCCAGGTGAGGCTGCCGCCCTTGGACGACCGGATGAACGAGTAGAGGAACTGGTCCTGCTTGAACAGGTTGAAGCCGAAGGTCCAGTTGGTGTCCAGGAAGTAGAGGTCCTGGAACTGGGCGAGAAAAAGCTGCCGCAGGCTGGAGAACTGCCCCTGCAACGTCAGCAGCTGCCCGCGCCCGAACAGGTTGTTCTGCGAGACCTGCATCTGGGCGATGAAGTTCTCGACCGACGAGAACCCGGCGCCGATCTGGAACGTCCCGGTCGGCCGCTCGCTGACCTCGAAGTTGACGTCCATCTTGTCGTCGGTCTCGGCGCGCTTGGTCGACATCTCGACCTTCTCGAAGTACCCGAGCGCGTTGACGCGCTTCTTCGAGTAGTCGAGCAGCGTCTGGTTGAAGGTGTCGGCCTCGTAGATGCGCAGCTCGCGCCGGATCACCTTGTCGCGGGTCTTGGTGTTGCCGCGGATGTTGATCCGGTTGATGGTGACCAGGTCGCCCTTCTGGATCTCGAAGATCACGTCGACGATGCGGGTCTTCTCGTTGACCGGCGTCGACGGCGAGGCGTTGACGTAGGCGTAGCCGCGGTCCTTGTAGTAGTCGGTCAGCTTCTGCAGGTCGTCCGACAGCTTGGACCGGTTGAAGATCTCGCCGGTCTTCACCGAGATGCGCGACAGGAAGAAGTCCTTCGGCATCAGCAGGTCGCCGGTCACGTCCACCCTCCCCAGCCGGTACTGAGGCCCCTCCTCGATGGAGATGGTGATGTACATCGACTGCTTGTCGGGCGACAGCTCGACCAGCGGGTTGGCGACCTTGACCTGGACGTAGCCCTTGTCCCAGTAGTGAGCCTGGATGAGCAGCAGGTCGCGCTGGAACACGTCCTCGCGGTAGGTCCCGGCGGAGGTGAGCACCGACAGGATGTTCCCCTCCTGCGTGGTGATCACCCCGCGCAGCTCGTCGTCCGCGATCGCGTGGTTCCCGACGAAGTTGACCCGCCGGACTTCGACCTTGTTGTTCTCGCGGATGTGGAACCAGACGTCGACCGTCGAGGCGGTGTCGCGCTTGATCTCGTACGAGACCTCCGCCATGTAGAAGCCCTTCTCGGTGTAGGCGTCCTTGATCTTCTCGACGTTCTTCTTGATCTTCGCCAGGTCGAGGATCTGGTCCTTCTTGATGTCCAGGACCTCGTTGATCTTGGACAGCGACACCTCGTCGTTGCCGGCGACGTAGATCTTGTTGATGGCCGGCTTCTCGCGCAGGACGAAGGTGACGGCGCTGCCCCCTTTGCTGTCCTGAACCTCGACCTCGACGTCCTCGAAGTAGCCCATCTTCCAGATGGCACGGACGTCCTCGCGGACCATCTCCTGCGTCAGTGTCGTCCCGGGCGCCGTCTTCAGGTTGACGCGGATCGCGTCGTCCTCGACCTTGCGGTTGCCCCGGAACTGCACCTTCACCACCCGCAGGTTGGGCGCGGCCGGGGCGGCGGCCGGCGCCGACTCGGGCGCGGGCGCCGGGTCGTCGTCGGCGGCGCGGGCCGGGCAGGCGGCCACCCAGACGGCCGCAACGACAGCCAGCGAGACGGCACAGCGGCGGAGGTTCATCGCGGAGCTGCCGTCACTCTCGCTCGACGATCATGCCGTCGGCCATGCGCAGCCGGCGGGGCGTCTTGGCCGCCAGCTCGTCGTTGTGTGTGACGATCAGGATCGTCGTCCCCAGCTCGCGATTGAGCTCGAAGAACAGCTCGTGGATCTCGCGGCCGGTCTTGGTGTCCAGGTTCCCGGTCGGCTCGTCGGCCAGCAGCAGGCGCGGCCGCAGCAGCAGCGCGCGGGCCAGGGCCACCCGCTGCTGCTCGCCTCCCGACAGCTCGCCGGGCCGGTGGGTGATCCGCTCGGCCAGGCCGATGCGGGCCAGCATGGCCGCCGCCCGCTCGGCGCAGAGCCGCCGCGGCATCCGCAGGATCAGCCCGGGCATCATGGTGTTCTCGAGCGCCGTGAACTCCGGCAGCAGGTGGTGGAACTGGAAGACGAAGCCGATCTCGCGGTTCCGGAACTCCGCCAGCCGGGTGGGGGTCATGGACGTGACGTCGATCCCATCGAAGGTGATGCTGCCGGCGGTCGGCACGTCCAGCGTCCCCAGGACCTGCAGCAGCGTCGACTTGCCGACCCCGGACGCCCCCACCACGGACGCGATGTCGCCCGGGCCCAGGTCGAAGTCCAGCCCGCGCAGCACCTCGATGATCCGGCCGCCGTGCTCGAACGTCTTCGACAGGCCGCGAACCGAGACCCGAGCGCCACCGCGCGCGTCCCGCTCGAAGGGAGCGGACGTATGGGGCGTCTCCATGGGGTGCGCCAAATTAGTCGGCACCCCCCAGGGTGTCAACGCGAGAGCGGCCTTCGAACCTCATAATCCGTAGGCTCTGAGACCGTTTGGAGCGCGACCGGGTTGCCCCGATCGAGTGCTACTCGTACCGGAGGCCGTCGACGGGGCGCATCCGGGAAGCCAGCATGGCCGGGTACAGGGTGGCCAGGCAGCAGAGGCCCAGGGCGGCGGCGTTGACCGCCGCGATCTCGCCGACCCGCATCACGACCGGGAGCCGCTGGATGTAATAGACGTCGGGGTCCAGCGGCAGCCCGTAGTGCGAGAGCAGCAGGCAGCCCCCGATCCCCAGCGCCAGCCCCAGCGTCAGCCCCAGGAGGCCGATGTAGAGCCCCTCGGCGAAGAAGACGCGCAGGATCGCGCCGTCGCGGGCGCCCATCGACTTCAGGATGGCGACCTCGCGCGCCTTCTCGGTCACCAGCATGATCAGGTTCGAGACGATGGAGAACGAGGCCACCAGCGCGATGAAGGTCAGCACCACGAACATCGCGATCTTCTCCAGCTTGAGCGCCGTGAAGAGCCCCTTGTTCAGCTCCTCCCAGGACCGGACCTCGTACCCCGGCCCCAGGCGCCGGGCGATCTCGTCGGCCACCGCCCGCGCCGCGTCCGGCGTGGTCGTCCGGATCTCGATGCCCGTGATCTCGCCCGGGATGTTCAGGAACTTCTGGGCCTCGGCCAGCGCCACGTAGGCCAGCTTCGAATCGAATTCGTACATGCCGGTGTAGAAGTGACCGGCGACACGAAACTCCTTGAGCTTGGGCATCGGGCCCATCGGTCCGATCCCGCACATCGGGCAGGCGATGTCGACGTCGCTCCCCACGAAGACCCGCAGGACGTGCTGATAGAGCTCGTCGCCCAGCAGGATCCCCGGCAGCACGGGCGGCTTTTGCGGCGTCCTTTCGGACGGCTTTTCGGAGTTGGGCTTGTCCCGACCGACCTTCCTGGGGGGCGCGGGCGGCAGGATGGGGCTGTTGGTGTCGGGCGGCGGCTGATCCTCGCCGATCGGGATCAGGTCCAGCGTGGCCGGGATCTGCTCGGGGTGTGACAGGTACGAGACCTTCCCCTCCTGCATGGTCCGTTCGAGGCCCAGCACGCGCGGCGCCCGCGTCGGATCGACGCCGCGCAGGATGATCCCCATCCCGGCCGGGTTGGTGGCGTGCTTGATGATCACCTCGGTCTCGATGTACGGCATCGAGCCGACGACCTCGGGGATCCCGGCCAGCTTGGCGTCGACCTGCTCCCAGTCCGTGAACGGGCGGTCGTCGGCGGTGCTGATCACCACGTCGGCCTTGGTCGCCCGGATCTTCCCCTTCAGATCGGCCTCGAAGCCGGACATCACCGACAGGGCGATGATGGGCGCGCCGGTCCCCAGGAAGACGCCGAAGATCGAGACGGCGGTGAACACCGTGAACAGCGCGAACAGCGCGCCCAGCAGGGTCAGCAGCAGTCCCGCCCCGATGGCGATCATCCCCACCGTCCGGAGCCGGTCGACGATGGCCAGCGGGGAAGGCTCCAGCCATTCGCCGGGGGCGCGCACGTGCGCGCCCAGCAGCCGGGGGAGCAGCGCGGTCGCCGCCAGACAGAGCACGCCCGCGATCAGGGCGGCGATCCCGATCACCAGCGTGCGCCGCGAACGGCGCTCGGGGTCACGGAGGTGGCGCCAGGCGACGAACCATTCGAACCCTGGAGCCAGCACGGCGTACCGCTAGTCTTTCTCGGGGCGCATCAGCGGGAAGAGGATGACGTCCCGGATCGACGCCGAGTCGGTCAGCAGCATCGCCAGGCGGTCGATGCCGATCCCCTCCCCGGCCGTCGGCGGCAGCCCGTACTCCAGGGCGCGGCAGTAGTCCTCGTCGTAGTCCATCGTCTCGTCGCGGCCGTGGGCCTTGGCGTCGACCTGCGCCTGGAAGCGCGCCCGCTGATCCTTCGGGTCGTTCAGCTCCGAGAAGGCGTTGGCGTGCTCGCGCCCCACGATGAACAGCTCGAAGCGATCGACCCGCGACGGGTCGGCGTCGTTGCGGCGCGACAGCGGCGACGTCTCGGCCGGGTACTCGGTCACGAACGCCGGGCGGTCGGCGGGCAGGGCCTTCTCGCCGGCGTAGTCGAACAACGCGCCGACCCGTTCGCCGTGCGATTCGGACTTGCGCAGCACCGCCGCCAGCTCGTCGCGTCCCTCGACCAGCCCCTTGTCGGCCAGCCACTTCGAGAGCGCCGGGGCGTCGTCCAGCACCGCTCGTTCCAGCCCGCCGGGCAGCAGGCCCTGCTTCGAGGCGTCGACGATGGCGTCCTTCATCGGGATGCGCGGCCAGTCGCCGGCGAAGCTGACCTTCTGTCCCTGGTAGGTGATCTCCTCACCCCCCGCGATCTCGCGCGAGAGCTCGCGGAACATCGTCTCGGTCAGGGCGATCAGGTCCTGGTAGGTCGCGTAGGCCTGATAGAACTCCAGCATCGTGAACTCGGGGTTGTGCTGGCGCGACAGCCCCTCGTTCCGGAAGTTGCGCCCGATCTCGTAGACCCGCTCGAAGCTCCCGACCACCAGCCGCTTCAGGTGCAGCTCGGGGGCGATGCGCATGTACAGGTCCAGGTCCAGCGCGTTGTGGTGGGTGCTGAAGGGTCGCGCCGCCGCCCCGCCGATGATCGAGTGCATCATCGGCGTCTCGACCTCGAGAAACCCGCGCGTGTCCAGGAAGCGACGGATGCCGCGCACGATCTGCGATCGCTTGCGGAAGACCTCGCGCACCTGCGGGTTGGCCACCAGGTCGACGTAGCGCTGGCGGTAGCGGACCTCCATGTCGGAGAGCCCGTGCCACTTCTCCGGCAGCGGCCGGGTCGCCTTGGTCAGGAAGACCACGCTCTCGGCGACCAGGGTCAGCTCGCCGGTCTTGGTCTTCGTCGGGCTGCCCACGACGCCGATGAAGTCGCCACGCTCGGCGCGCTTCCAGATTTCGAACGCGGCGTCGCCGATCAGGTCCTTGCGGACCCAGACCTGGATCTCGCCGGTCCGGTCCAGCAGCTTCACGAAGGCGGCCTTGCCGAACCCGCGGTAGGCGACGATGCGCCCGGCGATCTTGAAGTGGTCGTCCGAGATGAGAGCCGGGGGTCCACCCTTCTCGCCGCCCTCGGGCGGCGCGGGAGCATCCCCGAAGCGGGAGAACAGGTCGGCCGTGGTGTGGGTCGGGCTGAAACCGTTGGCGTACGGGTTCCCTCCCAGCGCGCGAATTTCCGCTGCCTTCTTCTCACGTTCCTCGATCAGCTCGCGCTCGTCAGCCATCGTTCTCCACGGGTTGTCAACAGAACCAACAGCTTCAACTTGCTGGATTCACTGTGTTTTAACCAACCTATCCACAGTTTCAACCGATTGTTGCGGTTCGGTGACTATCCTACACCTCATCACTGGTCGGTTTGGTAACGCCCCCGTTCCCCTGCCCCTCTTTGGCCGTCGGATCGCCCGCCAGCTCGAGCAGCGTGGCCACCATGAACTGGTCCAGATCGCCGTCCAGCACAGCGTCCACGTTGCTCACCTTGAGCCCCGTCCGGTGGTCGTTGGCCTGCTTGTAAGGCGCCAGCACGTACGACCTGATCTGGCTCCCCCACTCGATGGCCTTCTTCTGGGCGTGGATGTTGCCCATCTTCTCTTCCTGCTTCTTCTGCTCCACCTCGAACAGCTTCGAGCGCAGGATGCGCATGGCGGTCGACCGGTTCTTGTGCTGCGACCGCTCCCCGTCGGAGTGGACCGCGATGCCGGTCGGGATGTGCGTGATCCGGACGGCCGACTCGGTCTTGTTGACGTGCTGGCCGCCCGCGCCGCCCGAACGCATGACGTCGATGCGCAGGTCCTTCTCGTCGATCTCGACCTTGATGGTCTCGTCGATGTCCGGGTAGATGAAGACGCTGGCGAACGACGTGTGCCGTCGCGCCTGCGCGTCGTAGGGCGAGATGCGCACCAGCCGGTGGACGCCGGCCTCCGCGCGCAGCCAGCCGTAGGCCCACTCGCCGTCGACCAGGATCGTGGCGCTCTTGATGCCGGCCTCGTCGCCCGGCTGCCGGTCCAGCTCCTCGAGCTTGTAGCCCTTGCGCTCGGCCCAGCGGGCGTACATGCGCAGCAGCATCTCGGCCCAGTCCTGCGACTCGGTCCCCCCCGCCCCGGCGTTGATGCTGACCAGCGCGCCGTTGCGATCGTAGGGGCCCGACAGCATGCGGGCGAACTCCATCTTGCCGACGGCCTCCTCGGCTCCGCGGATCGTCGTGTCGGCCTCGACGGCCGTGGCCTCGTCCTTGGCCTCGTCGGCCAGCTCGATCAAGACGTTGGCGTCGTCCACGGCGCGCATCTGCGCGTCGTAACCGTCGACGGTCGCCTTGAGGCCGGCCAGCTCACGCAGGATCACCTGGGCCTTGTCGGCGACCGCCCAGAAGTCCGGCTCGCCGGACTGCTCCTCGAGCTCGGCTATGCGACTGCGCTTGTTGTCGACGTCAAAGATGCCCCCGGAGAACCTCGAGCCGGCTCTGCAGCTTCGACGTGCGTTCTCGCAGGGGACCGATTTCCATGGCGGCGGAGTCTACACGCCGTTCTCCCTTTCGGCGAGCAGCGCCTCCAGCTCCGCGATGGCTTCCAGGTCCTTGGGCCGTCCGGCCGCGCGCTTCGACCGGATCAACCAGGGCAGATCGATGACCAGCGCATCGTGACCGAACACCGGCAGACTCCTCGCGTGCGGCCAAACCGCCTCGTACCCACCGACACCGGTGACCTCGCCGAGGACATCGATGTCCCCCAGGGTCGTTGTGAGCGTGAAGTTCAGGCCCCGCCGCACCGTCGCCGCGTCGAAGCGAAACGGCAGCCCGGGAGGCGCTCCTCGCAGGTAGGGCTGAAATGGCGCGAGCGCGCGGGTCAGGCGCTCGATGTTCTCTGGCGTGCGTCGGTAGAGGAAGTCCGTATCTTGCGTGATGCGGGCGGATCCGTGCGCTTGAGCCGCCAGTCCGCCGATCACGATGACCTCGACTTGACCGGCCGTCAGGACGCCGACGATCCCCGAAAAGTCAGCGGCCAAAGACTTTCGCCCCGGCGCGCCGCATCTCGTTCGCAAGATGGTACATGCGCAGGAAGTTCTCCATTCGCTCCTGGGGCGTCCGGCGCAGGTTCTGGCGGAGGAGCGTCCGGTCGACGTCCTTCTTGTAGGCCTCGATCACCGGGTCGGGCTCGATGCCGTAACGGCGCAGGATCGTGGCGTCGTCCTCCGGTTCCTTCGGCATCCCGCTATTTTAGCGCGTCAGCGGGGGCGGAGGGCGTCGCGGAGGTAGTTCTCTTTGAGGCGGACGTACTTGGCGGCGTGGGCGCGGTGGAAGGCTTCCTCGTCGGCGGTCAGCGTCTTGACCACCTTGCCGGGGACCCCCAGGACCAGGCTGCGGGGGGGGATGACGGTCCGCTGGGTCACGACGGCGCCGGCGCCGATCACCGAGCCGGCGCCGATGACGGCGTCGTCCAGCACGGTGGCCTGCATCCCGATGAGGCAGGCGTCCTCGACGCGGCAGGCGTGCAGCACGGCCCGGTGGCCCACGACGACGTCGGCGCCGATGACGCAGGGGCCGTCGTCGGCGACGTGCACCACCGTCCCGTCCTGGACGTTGGTCCGGGCGCCCACGCTCACCGGGGCCAGGTCGCCGCGCAGGGCGCAGCCGTACCAGACCGAAACGTCCTCGGCCAGCGTCACGCCGCCCACCAGGGCCGCGCCCGGCGCGATCATCACGCCGGCGCCGGCGGCCGGGATCGAGCGCAGGTAGCGGTCGATGATCGCGCGCGGAAAGCGTTCCCGGAGCTCGGCGACGCGGGCGTCCAGCTCGGCGGCGTCGGCGGGCGGCCCGCCGACGACCGAGACCGACGTGGCGATCGTGGCCACGGCGCCGTCAGCCGGTGATCAGCCGCAACTGCCGCAGCCGGGCCGGCTGCTGGATGCTGATCGGGTAGTCCTGCGAAAAGCAGGCGTCGCAGAAGCCGGTGTTCGCACCGGGGCCGCCGTTGACGGAGGCGTACAGCCCCTCCAGCGACAGGTAGCCGAGCGAGTCGGCCTCGAGGAACTGACGGATCTCCTCGGGCGACTTCCTGGAGGCGATCAGCTCTTCGCGGGTCGGCGTGTCGATGCCGTAGACACAAGGTCCGACGGTGGGCGGCGAGCTGATGCGCATGTGCACCTCGCGCGCGCCCGCCCCGCGGATCATGCCGACGATCTTCCGCGAGGTGGTCCCGCGCACGATCGAATCGTCGACGACCACCACCCGCTTGCCGGTCAGCACCTCGCGCACGGGCGACAGCTTCAGCTTCACGCCGAAGTGGCGGATGTGCTGCGACGGCTCGATGAACGTGCGCCCCATGTAGTGCGAGCGCATGAGCCCCTGGTCATAGGGGATGCCGCTTTCGCGCGCGTAGCCGATGGCGGCCGCCACCCCCGAGTCGGGGACCGGGATGACCACGTCGGCGGGGACCGGGTGCTCGATGGCCAGCCGGCGCCCCATCCGCTCGCGCGCGCGGTAGACCGACTTGCCGTCGATGGTCGAGTCGGGACGGGCAAAGTAGACCCACTCGAAGACACAGCGGCGGGGCGGCTGGGGACCGAACGGCCGCTCGCTGCGGACGCCGTTGGCGTCGATGATCACCATCTCGCCCGGCTCGACGTCGCGCACGAACTGAGCCTCGAGCAGCTCGAACGCGCAGGTCTCGGACGAGACGATCCAGGTGTTGTCCTTGGCCCGGCCCAGCGCCAGCGGGCGAAAGCCCATCGGATCGCGCACGGCGATCACCTGGTCCTCGCTCAGGAAGGTCAGCGAGTAGGCGCCACGCACCTGGCGGAGGGCGTCCGCGATCCGCCCGGGCAGCGTCTGCTCGCGCGAGCGGGCGATCAGATGGACGATCGCCTCCGTGTCGGAGGTGGTCTGGAAGATGGCGCCTTCCGCCTCCAACCGCTCGCGCAGCTCGGTCGCGTTGACCAGGTTGCCGTTGTGCCCGACGGCGACCGAGCCGCCCGCGTAGTCCACGGCGATCGGCTGGGCGTTCCGCTTGGATGAGTCGCCCGCGGTCGAGTACCGGACGTGCCCGATGGCCGCGTTGCCCCGCAGCTCTTTCAGCCGGTCAGCCGTGAAGATGTCGTTGACGTGCCCCATCTCGCGGATGGACCGCAGCTTCTCGCCGTCGGTGGCGACGATGCCGGCTGACTCCTGGCCCCGGTGCTGGAGCGCGTAGAGGCCGAGGTACGCCAGGTTCGCTGCTTCCGGGTGTCCGTAGACGCCGATCACCCCGCACATGCGCGCGAAAGCTACCACACTCACGCCTTCGCGGCGGGAATAGATGAGAGGGATCCGAGTTTCAGGCATAATGCCCCGCCACCAGCCCTTTCACCTCCCACCTAGCCCCCCATGATCCAAGTCAAGGGACTCACCAAGTACTACGGCGAGCACGCCGCCATCCACGACCTGAACTTCGACATCGACCGCGGACAGGTCATCGGGTTCCTCGGCCTGAACGGTGCCGGCAAGACCACCACCCTCAAGATCCTGGGGTGCGTGCTGTTGCCGACCGCCGGCGAGGTGACCGTCGACGGCATCGACATCGCGCGCGACCCGCACGCGGTGCGGCGACGCATCGGTTTTCTCCCCGACACGCCGCCCGTTTACGGGGAGATGACGGTCGGGCGCTACCTGAAGTTCGCGGCGGAGCTGCGGGGCGTCTCGGCGGCCGATGCGCCGGGCGCCGTGGCCGAGGCCGAGGAGAAGACCTCCACCCGTGAGGTCCACGACCAGCTCATCTCCAGCCTGTCGCACGGCTATCGCCAGCGCGTCGGGGTCGCGCAGGCCCTGGTTCACAAGCCCAAGCTGCTGATCCTGGACGAGCCGACCAGCGGCCTCGACCCGGTGCAGATCGTCGAGATGCGCTCGACCATCCGGGCGCTCCGCGGCGAGCACACGATCCTGCTGTCGAGCCACATCCTGTCCGAGATCAGCCAGACCTGTGACCGGCTGCTGGTCATCCAGCGGGGCGAGATCGTGGCGCAGGGGTCCGAGCAGGACCTGGCGACCCAGCTGGGAGGCGGCGGCACGATCGAGGTCGAGGTGGTCGGGCCCGCCCAGCGCGCCATCGAGGTCGTCACGACCGTGACGGGGATCGGCGCTTGCCGGGTGCTGCGCGAGACGGACGGGTCGGCGCTGATCTCGCTGGAGGGGTCGCCGGACCTGCGGCCCAAGGTGGCCCGGGCCCTGGTCGGCAACGGCATCGACCTCTTGCGGATCGACCGGGGCGCGGCCCGCCTCGAGTCGATCTTCCTCAAGTTGACCAGCAAGGACGGGCCCCAATGAACGCCACCTTCCTGATCGCCCGGCGTGAGCTCGGCTCGTACTTCCGCACGCTGACCGGCTACATCATCGCGGCCATCCTGCTGCTGGTCGACGGCCTGCTCTTCAACATCTTCGCCCTGGGCGGCGGCGAGAAGCTGTCGGCCGAGGTGATCGGCCAGTTCTTCTTCTATACCAGCGGCCTCACGGTGATCGCCTCGATCTTCCTGTCGATGCGCCTCTTGGCCGAGGAGCGGCAGACCGGCACGCTGGTCCTGCTGACCTCCTCGCCCGTCCACGACGTCGAGATCGTCCTGGGCAAGTTCCTGTCGGCGCTGTTCTTCCTGGCCCTGGTGCTGGCGGCCAGCGTCTACATGCCGCTGCTGGTGCTGGTGAACGGCAAGGTCTCGGCCGGACACCTGCTGGCCGGCTACCTGGGTCTGCTGCTCATCGGCGGCGCCTCGCTGGCCATCGGGACCTTCGGCTCGGCCATCGCGCGGACGCAGGTCCTGGCCGTCATCTTCTCGGCCAGCATCACGCTGGCGATGGTGGTCTGCTGGATGCTGTCCAAGGTGACCGAGCGGCCGCTGAGCGACGTGTTCGTCGCGCTGGCTTTCCACGGCAAGCACTTCCCCCCCTTCCAGTCGGGGACCGTGCACCTGCGAGACGTCATCTACTACTTGATGGTCACCTACGTGGCGCTGTTCTCGGCGACGCGCGTGCTGGAGAGCCGGCGATGGAAGTAACCGCGAGGCCCAATCCGAGCGGCCGGTGGTCGGCCCTGTGGGGCGCCGGCATGCTCGCCATCTTCCTGGGCGAGCGCATGATCGGCTCCGGCGGCGCGCGGGGAGCGGCCACGATCCTGGGGCTGCTCCTGGTGATCGCCGCCATGGCGGTGCGCGCGGCCCGCGCCCGGGCCGCGTCGCCCGATCGCGCTCAGGTCGAGGGGATGCTGCTGGGGTTCTACACCCTGGGTCTGCTGGCGGTGCTCGTCTACTTCGTGCAGTCGGACCTTCCGGTCGTGCTCTGGAAGGGCAAGCCGCTCGAGCACGGCTGGCCGCGCCTGGCCACGGCGCTCTCGGCGCTCTGGCCGCCGATCTGGCTGGCGGCCGCCTCCCCCATCGCGCTCATCGAGCTGGCGTACGCCCAGGTCGCGCGCGCGCCGCGCATCGAGGTTCGCCGCGTACGGGACGCCATGTTCAGCGGGCTGGGGCTGGCCGCCGCGCTGGTCTTCGCCTTCTCGATCGCCTACGTCGCCTCCGAGCGTGACGCCAAGGTCGACCTGGCCTACTTCCGCACCACCCGGCCGGGCGAGGTGTCCCGGCGCATCGTGCGCAACCTGGATCAGCCGATCGAGGTCGCCGCCTTCTTCCCGTCCGGCAGCGAGGTCGGCGAGGAGGCCGACAACTACCTGCAAGACCTGGCGCGCGAGTCGTCTCAGCTGAAGATCGTCCACTACGACTTCGACATCGACCCGGTGAAGGCCAAGGAGTACGGGATCTCGACCAACAACGTGCTGGTGTTCTCGCGCGGGACGCGCCACGAACAGCTGGGCCTGCCCAAGGAGATCGAGAGCGCCAAGAACGCCCTGCGGACGCTGGACAAAGAGGTCCAGCAGCGCCTCATGCTGATCGTGAAGCCGCCGCGGGTCGCCGCGTTCATCCAGGGTCACGGCGAGCGGAGCTGGGATCGGCCCACCAGCGACACCGACAAGCGGGCGCAGATCAAGTCGTATCGAGACGTCCTCGTCGATCAGACGTACGACGTCCGGTACCTGTCGGCGGCCGACGGCTTCATCCAGGACGTGCCCAAGGACGTCTCGATGGTGGTCATCCTGGGACCGCAGAAGCCGTACCTGCCCGAAGAGTACGCGTCGCTGAACCGCTACATCGAGCGCGGCGGCCGCCTGCTGATCGCGCTGGACCCCGAGAACCACGTCGACTTCCACGAGGTCCTGAAGCCGCTGTACCTGGAGTACCACGACGTCACGCTGGCCAACGACCAGGTGTTCGCGCGCCGGACGCACCAGGACAGCGATCGGGTGAACCTGGTGACGGCCACGTACACCTCGCACCCCTCGGTGACGACGCTGCAGCGGCTGGGGGTGCGGGCGCCGGTCATCCTGCCGGGCGCCGGCTGGATCAACACCGACCGCGACCGGAAGAAGGACGTGACGGTCGACGCGCCGATCAAGGCGCACCACACGACGTTCGACGACAAGAACGGCAACTTCCAGCTCGATCCGGGCGAGCAGCGGCGCGCCTGGGAGCTGGCGGCGACCGCGGTCAAGAAGGACGCGCGCGTGTTCGTGCTGGCCGACTCGGACTGCCTGGCGGACGAGGCGCTGGCGGCGGGCGCGAACCAGCTGCTGGCCCTGGACGTCGCCCACTGGCTGATGGGTGACGAGGCCTACACCGGTGTGACCTCGACGGAGGCGGACGTGCCGCTCTCGCACACGCGCAAGCAGGACGTGGTCTGGTTCTACGGGACGATCTTCCTGGCTCCCGCGCTGGTGATCGCGGCGGGGCTGGCGGTCACGCGCGGGGCGCGCAAGCGCGGGCAGCGAACCAGGGCGGCGGCCGCGACCCAGGGGGCGTCGTCGTGACCGGGCGTTCGGCAGCCATCCAGGGTGGCCTGGCGGCGGTGGGCCTGCTGGCGGCCCACCTGACCTGGCAGCGCGAGCCGGAGAAGGCGCCGGGCGCTGCCACGGTGATCGAGGCGTCCAAGAGCGACGTCTCGGTGATCCACTACTCCGACGCCAAGACCGTCGTCGATTTCCAGCGCGGGCACGGCGAGGCGGACGCGGCGGTCTGGATCCGGATCGTCAAGGGCGACGGCGCGTTCAAGCACCCCGCGGCCCAGAAGAACGAACCCAAGGGCGACAAGAAGGACGAGAAGGCCTCGAAGCAGCCCGAGGTCACCGAGCCCGACACACCCCGCGACCTGCGCGGCGCCGAGCAGGCGGCCAAGCTGGTGGACAACTTCGCGCCGCTGGTCTCCCCGCGCGCCTTCGGCCTGCTCGATGCGACCAAGCTCAAGGAGCTGGGTCTGGACGCCCCGACCCGCAAGCTGGACGTCACGGTCAAGGGTGACGTCCGCCACTACGAGATCGGACAGCCCGACAAGGCGCCCGGCGGCGAGTCGTTCCTGCGGGACACCCGCGATGGGCGCGTCTACCTGATGCCGCGCGGGATGCTGGCCGACCTGCAGAACCCCGCGCACCTGATCGACCGACGGCTGCACGCGTTCGAGCTGGGCGACTTCGACCGCATCGTCATCTCGGCTGGCGGCAAGAGCAAGGAGTACATCCAGACCGATCGGCAGGTGCGGGCAAAGGCCGCGCTGGCCCCCGCCCGCTCGCCGGACAAGCCGGACCAGATGGCGAAGAACTGGCACGACAGCCTCTGGCGGATCTTCCCGTCCGAGATCCTGGGCCGCGACGAGCAGCCGGTCGCCGGCAAGCCCGGCCCGGTCCTGCGCGTCGAGTACTTCGACGGCAAGAGCTCGATCGGCTTCGACGAGTTCGGGCGCGTGGAGTCCTCGAGCAGCATCTCGGAGGAACCGAGCAGCACGGACGTCTACGTCCGGACCGAGCACACCGCCGGCTGGCTGAAGGTCGGCACGGGCGGTCAGGTGATCTCGGACGCGCAGAAGCTGCTCGCCGCACCCTGAGGAGATCGGAAGGGTCTCAGGGGCAGAACCGGACCAGGCCGATGCCCGGCGTCGGATCTGGATCTGGGCCTGAGGCCCGAGGCCCGACGCCCCTCTGCTCCGGTTGACGCCGGGGCACCCACAGGGAAGAATCGGCGGGTGAGACGGGGCCTCGCGTTGCTGCTGGCGGTCGGGTTGCTGGCCGCCGCCTACGCGATCGCGCGCACCGTCGAGTCCGCACGGGTGCGGGCGACCCGCCTCGAGGCGTCGCGCAGCGCCGAGGCCTCCGGGATGCGGGCGGCCGACGCCATGGCCGCGCACGTGGGCGAGTTGAAGCTGGAGGCGCAGAACGCCGCCGCCAACCCCCGCCTGGTGGCCGCGCTTAGGGGCAACGCCGACGCCGCGACTCTGCAGGATCTGTTCCGCACCGAGACCTGGTGGGAACCGTACCGCAACAACTTCAAGGTCTACGCCCTGGCCCTCGAGGGGGACAAGCTGGACGTCATCGACGGGATGCAGAACGCCGAGTTCGCCTCCGACCTGCTGATCCGCGAAGCGCGCGAGCGGCGCGAGGCCGTGGCCGAGATCGTCATGGGCAAGGGCTGGCCCTACGCGGCAGCGGCGGCGCCCGTCGATCTCCCCGGCAAATCGGCGCCCGCGGTGCTGCTGCTGGCCAAACCAATCGAAGAGGGGGCGGTGCGCAAGCTGGCCGACAAGGCGCGCGGCGCGGTCATCCTGTCGGACGGCTCGCGCGCCGTGCTGGAGGCTGGGCCCGAGCCGGAACGCGAGCTCCTGCGCGGCGCCATCGGCACCGAGCGCCGCGGCCCCATCTTCCAGCCCAGTGACGGCGGTTGGGCGGCGGCGGTCAGCCCCATCGTCCCGGGGCTGTGGGCCTGGACCTTTGGCGGCGGCGGGGGCACCGCGCACGACGCCGACAACACGGCGGTCATCACGACCGCCATCGTCTGGTCGGTGGCGGGCGTCCTGGCGATCGCGACGCTGGCCCTGGGCGTCCGGCGCCGCGAGCATGCCATGGAGCCTGGCGATCTCGACGGGCTGGGCGAGCGGAGCCTCGTTCCGGGCGCGGAGACGGTGCGCGCATCCGGCCGGCCCCCGGTGTCGGGGACGACGACCCGGCCGGCGCACCCCCCTGCTGGATCCGGCTTGCCCCCCTCGAGCGACCGAGGGACGCGCGCGCCCGACGGGCACGCCGCGACCGAGCTTCATGACTCGACGGGCGTCGGCGCCCGCTTCGGGCGGTACCAGCTCCTCGATCTGCTGGGCGAGGGGGGGATGGCGCAGGTCTACACCGCCGTCACTTTCGGGGTCGAGGGGTTCCGGCGGGCCTTCGTGGTCAAGCGGCTGCGCGCCGAGCTGGCCCACGACTCGACGGTCGTGACCCAGTTCATCGACGAGGCCAAGCTGGGCTCGACGCTGGTCCACTCGAACGTCATCCCGGTGTTCGACTTCGGCAAGGTGGGCGACGAGTACTACCTGGCCCAGGAGTACATCGTCGGCCGCGATCTCGGGCGGGTCACCCTGCGGTCGGTCGAGCGGCTGCACCACCCGCTGTCGCCGGCGGTGGTCCTGTACGTCGCCGTCCAGACGCTGCAGGCGCTGGAGTACGCCCACTCCAAGCTGGACGAGACCGGCCGCGCCATGGGGATCGTCCACCGCGACGTCTCGCCCAGCAACATCCTGATGTCGGCCCGGGGCGAGGTGAAGCTGTTCGACTTCGGCATCGTGAAGGCCGAGGGCCGGGCGACGAAAACCCAGCACGGCGTGGTCAAAGGGAACGTGAGCTTCATGTCCCCCGAGCAGGCGCGCGGCATCGAGGTGGACCGGCGGGCCGATCTCTTCTCCATGGGGCTGGTGATCTTCTATTGCCTGACGGGGTCGATCTTGTACCAGGGCGAGACCACCTACGAGCTGCTGGTCAAGGCGGCCACCGGTCCCGGTCCGATGGAGCTGGCGCGGCTGGCGGCGCTGCCGGCGCCTTGCGACGCCATCCTGGCCAGAGCGCTGCAGGTCGATCCGACCAAGCGCTACCAGAGCGCGGCCGATTTCGGGGCCGCGATCGCCCCGCACGTCGGCGCCGGCCCGGGCGCGGCCGCCGCCACCATGCGGGCCCTGTTCGGCGACGACTTTCGCGCCGAGGAGGCGCGCTTCGCGGCGGCCATCCCGTCGAGCGACAACAACCAGCGCAACCGGGCCGGCGGCGGGAACGATTGGCACGACCGGCAGACGTGAGCTCACGCGACGATCGCCCCGCCCTGCTGGTGCTGCAGGTAGGGCCACCCGAACCGGCTGACGCGGCGACGGCGATCTACCGGACGGTCCAACCCTGCCGCGCGCTCGGCGAGCTGGCGGACGTGGCGGTCATCAGCGGCTCGGTGCTCTCCCCCGAGCTGTTCCGGAGCGGCCCGGCCGGCGATCTCCTGTCGTCGGCCGACGTCCTGGTGATCCGCGACGTCGCCGACGCCGACCTCCTGCCCGTGCTGGCGCTGCGCCGCCTCCAGGGGCGGTTGACGGTGTTCGAGCCGGGCCTCCGCCTGCTGCCCGGCCCGGTCGAGGAGCCCGGCGATGGGGCCCGGGAGCTCGCGCGCAACCCGGCCCGAGATCTGGCGCGAGATCTGGCGCGAGATCTGACGCTTCGTGGGCTGGCCCCGCAGCTGGCGCGGCTGGCCGACGGCCTGCAACTGCCCGGCATCGGCCTCGAGGCGCAGCTGGACGGCATCAACGCGCGGCGCGCCCTGTTCCCGAGCCAGCTCTGGGACGCCCCCCCCGCCGCCCCGCGCCCGCGCGAGCCGGGCGGATCGGTCACGATCGGCTGGGTTGGAACCGCCTCCGAGCGCGGCGATCTGGCGTCCGTGCTCCCCGCCCTGGCCGGCGTTCTGGACCGCCATCCCGAAGCGCGCCTGGCGCTGCTGGGCGACCCCGGGCTCGAAGAACTGCTGGGGGCGTTTCCGCGCGATCGCGTGTCGCTGGCGGCTGCTGGATCGCTGGCCGACACGCAGCGCTTCATCGAGGCGCTGGACATCGGGATCGTCCCGCTGGCGGCGGCAGGCGAACCGGAGCGCTTTCTGTCCGACGTGCGCGCGCTCGAGTACGCGGCGCGCGGCGTGCTGGCGATCTGCGCCGACGCCGAGCCGTTCCGCGACCTGATCCAGCCCGGCCAGACGGGGTTCCTGTTTCAGGACGGCGCCGAGCTGGAGACGGTCCTCGAGCGCACCCTGGCCGATGCCCAGCTGCGGTCCGGCGTGGTGGCGCGCGCGCTCCGCGCGGCCGGCGCGCGGCTGGAGCGACGCGAGGCCGCCCCTCGACTGGGCTTCTACCTGAGCCTGGCCGCCCAGCGTGGCATCCGGCCGCCGCAGGGCAGGCTGTCGGCGGCCGCCTGGCTGGACGCGGCCGGTCCGGCGCTCCGGTTCACCGGCTCACGGTATGCCGCCCTGGGCTCCGGCGAGGTCGAGCACCTGCTGGTCGAAGGAGGGCGTCGACGGGCTGCCGGAGACGCCGCCGAGGCCTGCCGCCTGTTCGCCGAAGCGGAGCGCGCCGCCCCGGCGTCGCACCTGCCGCCATTGCAACTGGGCGTGAGCGAGCCAGACGCGGCGACGGCCATCGCCGCGCTCGCCCGGGCCGAGGAGCGCCGCCCGACATCGTGCCTGGCCGCCTACCAGCGCGGGCTCCGCGAGCTGGAACGGGGCGACGAGGCGGCCGCCACGGCCGCCTTCGAACGGGCCCGGTCGATCGCCCCCACGTTCGGGGCACCGCAAGAGCGGCTGGGCGCGCTGGCCGAGAAGCACGGACGGCTGCCGGAGGCCGCGCGCCTCTACGAGGAGGCCGCCCTGCAGAACCCCGCCTTCGCGCTGCCGGTCGCGCGGCTGGCGCTGCTGGCCCAGGCGCGCGGCGAGCTGGGGCGCGCGACGGCGCTGCTGGAACGCGCGCGCGCGACCGATCCGGCCCTGGGCCTGACCCACTTCCTGCTCGCGCGGGTGCACCTGGAGTCGGGACGCCTGCATCAGGCGCGCGCCCACCTGGAGCTGTCAGGGGCCGGCGGGCAAGACGGGAGAACCGGCTGGCGCTCGCAGCTCCCCCCGGACATCGCGCTGCCTGGCCCCGCCGCGGTGGCGGAGGCGCTCGCGCGCGCAGAGAACCGTGGATAGAAGGGAATCCAATTGACGACGCCCGACAACACGCCCAGCCCCGAGCTCCGCCCGTCGCAGGTGACGCTGAAGACCGTGCTGACGATCTCGTTCGGCGTGCTGGCGGTCGTGGCCCTGGTCTACGCCCTGGTTCATGCGCTGGTCGCCGTCACCTTGATCGGGACGTCCGTGATGATCGCGGTCGCGCTGGATCACGCGGTCAAGCTGCTGGAGCGGCGCCGCATGAACCGGTCGCTGGCGATCGCGGTGGTCTGCCTGACGCTGCTCGGGCTGGCGGTCGGCCTGGGGTTCACGTTGATTCCGCCCGTCATCGACCAGGGCCGCCAGCTGATTCACGATGCGCCGTCCTTCATCCGAACGACGCGACAGAGCTCGCTGTTCCACACCCTGGACCTGCGGTTTCACCTGGGCGACCGCATGCTCGAGGCTGAGCGCAAGCTGCCGGACCTGCTGGAGGGCGCCGCCACGCCGCTGCTCAGCGCGGTGGGCGGCCTGCTCTCGACGGTGGCCGCCGTCGTCACCATCGCGGTGCTGGTGGTGTTCATGCTGATGTTCGGGGGCGGGATCGTCCGGTCCATCGTGGCCGAAGCGCGCCCCGAGCACCGGCGCCTGTACGAGAACCTGGTCGACAAGATCTATCACTCGATCGGCGGCTACCTGGCGGGGCTGGTCCTGGTCTGCTGCCTGAACGGCACGATGGCCACCACGTTCCTGGCCATCGATCGGGTCCCGTTCTTCCTGCCGCTCGGGATCCTCTCGGGGTTCTCGAGCCTGATCCCCTACGCGGGTCCGAGCGTGATCGGCACGACCATCTCGGTCATCGCGCTGCTGACCAAGGGGACCTGGAACGGCGTGGCGGCCGGCATCTACTATGTCGCCTACGGTTTCCTCGAGGGGAACGTGATCAGCCCGCTCGTCTTCCGCCGCACCGTGCACGTCAACCCGCTGGTCACCACCCTCTCGATCCTGCTGCTGGGCGAGATCTGGGGCGTGGTGGGCGCGATCGTGGCCGTTCCGGTCGCGGCCACGCTGCAGATCATCCTGCGCCAGATCCTGCGCCTGCGGCGCGAGCAGCTGGCGATCAAACCTGGCGACGCAGCGGCCCCGCAAAGCTGAGGGCGAACAGGCCGATCCCCGCGATCGCCGCGCAGGCCGCGTTGATCGACAGCGCCCAGGCGGCGCCCCAGCGGTCCCAGATCCACCCCGTTCCCAGCCCGGCCGGCAAGGCGGCGGCGCCCGTCAGTCCGTGATACAGGCCGAAGGCCCGCCCGCGCGCCCCGCGATCGGCGAGATCGGCGACGATGGCGCGCTCGGCCCCCTCGGCCAGACCGTGGTACAGGGCGTATGCCAGGAACAGGCCCAGGATCTGCCACTTGGCCGTGGCCACGCCGAAGCCGAGGTAGACCAGGGCGTAGGCGATCCAGCCGGCCGCCACGACCAGCGCGCGCGAGTGCCGATCGGACAGCGCGCCCCCGGGGAGCGCGGCCATCGACTTGACCAGGTGGTGGAACGTCCAGAGCAACGGCAGCGCGGTCGGCTGCCAGCCCACCTGCCCCGCCCGGATCAACAGGAACGCGTCGGACGAGTTGCCGAGCGCGAACATCACGCAGGCCACCAGGTACGCCGAGAACCCGCGCCGCAGCGCCCCGCTCGAGGCGCGCGTGGCGTCGACGGGCCCGCTGCGATCGATCACCGTCTCGTCGTCGCGCAGCCGGAAGAACAGCAGCAGCGGCGCCATCGCCCCGATCAGCGCGGCCACCAGGAAGGTCGTACGCAGCTTGACCCCCAACGCCAGCAGGCCGGCCGCCATCGCCGGCCCCAGGGCGGCGCCCAGGTGATCCATCGAACGGTTGAGACCGAACGCCCGCCCGCGCTGCGACGGCGCGACCGAATCGGCGATCAGCGCGTCGCGGGGGCCCGAACGGATCCCCTTGCCGGCCCGGTCGAAGAGCCGCGCGCCCAGCACCTGCCAGGGAGCCAGCGCCGCGGCGATCACGCCTCGGGCCAGCGCCGGCATCGCGTAGCCACTGGCCACCAGGACGGTGCGCGGCCCGCGGTCCGAGAGCCGCCCGGCCGCCATCTTGATGAAGCTGGCCAGCGCGTCGGCGCTCCCTTCGATCAGACCCAGGAAGCTCATGGGCGCCCCCAGCTGCACCAGGAAACCGGGCAGCAGCGGGAAGATGGCCTCGCTGGAGACGTCGTTGAGCAAGCTGGCCAGGCCCAGCAGCCAGACCACGCGGGGCAACCGCTTCAGCGCCTCCAGCGTGATCTGCGCGCGCGTGGTGGGCCGGGGCCGGGTCCCGTCACCCGGGGCGCGCGGATCGGGTTGGCTGCTCACGTTCTGAGGCAGTATCGCACGGCTGCGGCATTGGCAAGACGCCGCGATTGGCCCTATGTTTTTCCCCAGTGAAGCGGAAGTGTCCCACCTGCTCGCGCTTGTTCGTCCCGTCGGAGGCAACGCAGCCGTTCCGGCCGTTCTGCTCGGCGCGCTGCCGGGCCGCCGACCTGGGCAAGTGGCTGGATGGCGGTTACCGGATCCCGTCGCAGATGACCGACGAAACCGATCAGGAGCTGGGCGCCGCGCTGGATCCGGACGCCCCGAAGAGCTCCAAGCTCCCGCAGTGAGCTGAGCCGGCAACTCAGCCGAAGCGCTCCGGGCCGCACCACCCCCGCCCCCGGCCGGGCGCGTCGCGACCAGCGCCGGGGCTCGCCCAGTCTCAGTACCAGGCGAGCTGGCGCGGCGGCAGCGAGTGATCCTGGTCCGGGCTGAACGTGCTGATCGCCACCGGCGCAGCGGTCACCGCCCCGGAGACGTCGAAGAGCTGGACCCGGGGAGCCTTCGAGATCGCCTCCGGCACGAACAGAACGTCGCCGGAGACGGCTGGCTGTCCCAGCGTGAAGGACGGCCCGGTGGTGACCTGCACGGCCGCGCCGGACCCGAAGTCGAACTGGAACAGGGCGTCCGGACCGATGAAGTTCGGATCGGTGCTTCCGGTGAAGGCCCGGCTGGGCGCCCCCGAGGTCGGCGCCGCCAGGATCCACGAGAAGTCGAGCGAACGGCCGTCGAACGCCATCGAGGAGATGATCTTGTCCAGCCGGGCGGGCGTGCCCGCCAGGTCGATCACGGCGATCCCCGACTGCAGCGGCTGGTTCGAGCTGGCGTAGCCGCCGCCGCAAGCCACCAGCAGCGTCTTGGACGAGGCGATGTAGTCCATCCCCTCGCAGTTGGTCAGGTTGGGGAGCGGGACGCTGGCCACGACCTGGTTGGTCGAGGTGTTGATCAGCACCACCACGCCGTCGCCGTAGGTCGAGAACGCGGCGTCGACCTGATTGAGCGACACCGCCAGCAGGCCATTGGCGATGAGCGCGCGATCGGGGCGCGCCAGCACACCGACCGCGGCGTAGCCGTCCAGCGAGATGCGCGAGATGTACGCGCCGGTCGTCTGGTTCATCACGATGACGTCGTTCCCCATCTGCTGCACGCTGCTCGCGGTCGGATCGGCGTTGTAGCGGGTGACGTAGGCCCGATCGTCGGAGACGATCACCACGTCGTGCGGGTTCAACTTGCCGCCGCCCGGAACGGCGATCTGACTGTGGATCACGCAGTCGGCGTTGGGGGTCGGCGTGGTGTTCACGAACGTCAGGTTGCCGTACGAGCGGTCCACCAGGACCAGCAAGCCGCCCCGCTGCGGCTGCGACGGCAACACCACGTCACCGGAGAGCGTCTTCGAGTTGCTCTGGCTGCCCGCGCTCGAGGCGATGCAGTCGGAGACCATCACGCCGCCGGCCGGGTTGAGCAGCGAGACGGTCGTCGACGAGTAGTCGCTGTTGACCGAGGCCAGGCCGACGGGCGGCGGTGCCGCCGGCGGCGCCCCGGCCGCGCCCCCGGCGCCCGCCATGCCGCCTGCCCCGCCCGTCGCCGAAGACCCGCCGGTCGCCGGAGCGCCACCGGTCGCCGCCCCGGCTCCCGCCGAACCGGTGCTGGGGCCGGCGCCGGCCCCGCCGAGCCCACCTCCCGACCCACCGCCGCCCGAGCCGGCTGTCAAGAAGACCGGCTTGCTGGTCCGTGGCGTGTCGTCGCAGCCCACCGCTGCGCCGGCGGCCATGGCAAACCCCAGGACGAGCAAACGTCGCATCATTTTCACCTCTTGATACATCACGGATTGCCGGGACTGTCGAACGCGAGGCGTGTCAGCCTTCGGTCAGTCTCCTGGCTCGTGGATCGCGAATGTCTGCCATCCGGGGCGACCCTCCCCTTCCCCGACGACGTCGAGTGGGTTCGCGAGGGCGCCTCCACTCACAGTGGCGGGACCGCGCCGGAGTTCGACCGGCTTCCCTGTCATGCCCGTGGGCACCGAAGGGCACTATTCGATTGTCAGCGCCTCTTCGACCACGTTCGGGCCGTCGCTGTCAATCCTCGCGCTGCCAATCAGGCTTCGCCTCGGCGACCGTCCGGTAATACGCGCGAAGCGTCAGCTGGTGAGCCGCGGCATCGTCGACGATCACCGTGACGTGCGGGTGCAGCTGCAGCGCGGACGCCGGGACCAGGGCGGTCAGCGGCCCCTCCACGGTGCGCGCGACCGCGTCCGTCTTGGCCGTTCCGAACGCGACCAGGACGATGCGGCGCGCCGACAGGATCGTCGCGATCCCGATGGTCAGCGCGTGCCGGGGGACGGGCTCGGCCCCGAAGCCGGGCTGGTTGGCCGCCCGCGTCTCTTCGGTCAGCGTCTTGATGCGGGTCCGCGACCCCAGCGAGGAGGTCGGCTCGTTGAACGCGATGTGCCCGTCGCGGCCCAGCCCGAGCAGGACCAGATCCAGCCCCCCGGCCGCCGCGATCTGATCCTCGTAGCGGCGGCAGGCCGCGGGCAGATCGGCGGCGGTGCCGTCGGGCGTGAACGTTCGATCGGCGGGCAGGTCGACGTGGCGGTAGAGCTCTTCGGCCAGCGCCCGGCGGAACGAGCGCGGATGCTCGGGCGACAGGCCGACGTACTCGTCCAGGTTGAAGGCCGACACGCGCGCGAACGAGAGCCCCTCGGTCCGGTGCTGGCGGACCAGCTCGGCGTAGATCCCCCGCGGCGTCGCCCCGGCGGCCAGCGCCAGCGCCGCGTTGGGCTTGGCCCGGATCTCGGCGGCGACCACGCGCGCCGCGCGCAAGCAGACAGCCTCGGGCGTACCCAGAACGACGATCTCCATGGTGTTATCGTAAGCTCGATCCGTGACGACTTCCCCAACCGACGCGGCCGCCGCCGCGGCGCGCGCGCTGCTGGCTTCGGAGTCGGTCGGGGTGCTGTCCACGATCTCCGTTCACCGACCCGGGACTCCCTACGGCTCGATCACGCCGTACGCGCTGGGCGCCGACGGGGCGCCGCTGCTGCTGCTGTCCGGGCTGGCCGCCCACACCCACAACCTGCGCGCCGATCCGCGTGCCGGCCTCTTCGTGGGCGACCGGAGCGCGGCGGCGGATCCGCAGGCCGGCGCCCGGGTCTCGCTGATGGGCCGCGCCGCGTTGCTGCGGGCCGAGGCCGAGCCCGACGCGCGCGCGCGCTACCTGGACCGCTGGCCGCGGGCCGCGCAGTACCTGGCGCTCAAGGACTTCGCGTTCTGGCGCCTGGAGATCGAGGAAGCCCGCCTGATCGCCGGCTTCGGCGAGATCCGCTGGCTGACGCTCTAGGCCGCCCTCACCCGAAGACGATCGTCCGGTTGCCGGAGACCAGCACGCGGCGCTCGAGGTGGAGGCGCACGGCCTGGGTCAGGACCCGTCGCTCCAGCTCGCCCCCCTTGCGGATCAGCTGGTCGACGTCGTCGCGATGGCTGACGCGGCAGACGTCCTGCTCGATGATGGGCCCCTGGTCCAGGTCGCTGGTCACGTAGTGGGCGGTCGCGCCGATCACCTTCACGCCCCGCTCCTTGGCCTGGTGGTAGGGCTTGGCGCCCACGAACGCCGGCAGGAACGAGTGGTGGATGTTGATGATCCGCGAGGGCCAGCGCGCCACGAACTCGGGCGACAGGATCTGCATGTAGCGCGCGAGCACCACCACGTCGATCTTCCAGTCGTCCAGGAGCGCCTGCTGCCGCGCCTCGGCCGCGGCCCTGTCGCCGGCCACGACCGGGACCTGCTCGAACGGAACCCCGAAGTGACCGGCCACCGGACGCAGCGCATCGTGGTTGGACACGACGGCCACCAGGTCGCCGCCCAGCTCGCCCAGCTGCGCCGCCAGCAGCAGGTCGTACAGGCAGTGCGGCGCCTTGCTGGCGAAGACCGCCACCCGCGGCCGCACGTCCGAGTAGGTCAGCTCCCACTCCAGCTCGTAGCGAGCCGCCATCACGCGGATCGCCATCTCGATCTCGGGCCGCGCCAGCTGGAAGGCGCCCAGGTCCCAGCGCAGCCGCATGAAGAAGAGGCCGGTCTCGACCTCGGCGTGCTGGTCGGCGTCCAGGATGTTGCCGCCGTTCCGGAACACGAAGTCCGACAGCGCCGCGACCAGACCGGTTCGATCTCGGCAGCTGACCAGCAGCGTGGCGGTGGCGGGGGCCGCGGACATCATCATCGCCCCCAGGATAGATCGACTAGACTTCCAGCGCCGGAACGGCCGTGGTCCTGGCCCCGGCCGTGGTGAGCGACCAGAGCCCCGGGATCAGCCGGCGTCCCACGGCGGCCTCGGCCTCGGCCACGGTGGCGGCCTGGATCTGCGAGCGCGTCACCCGGTGCGCCGCCAGCGCCCCGGCCGAGGGCGTGGTCAGGCGAACCAGATTGCCGTGCGTCTCGGCCAATCCCCCGGAAGGCAGGTAGATGATCCGGATGTCCATCGTGGCTTCAATCGAACCACGCGCCCGATGGAACGCAAAAAAACCTACTTTCGGGCGCGCCGGGCGCGGACCGCGTCGGCCAGGTCGCGCAGCACCGGCACGGTGTCCGTCCAGGCCAGGCAGGCGTCCGTGATGCTCTGCCCGTAGGTCAGCGCCTTGCCGGGCGCCGGATCCTGCCGGCCGCCCACCAGGTGACTCTCGATCATCACGCCGGCCAGCGCGCGGCCGTCCCGGCGGACCTGCTCGGCCAGGTCGTGGGCCACCGCGGGCTGGCGCGCCGGGTCCTTGCGGCTGTTGCCGTGGCTGCAGTCGACCATCAGCCGCGGGCGCAGCTTGGCCTTCTCCAGCGAGGCCACCGCCCGCCCCACCGCATCGGTGTCGTAGTTGGGGGCGCCGCTGGCGCCGCGCAGGATGAGGTGGCAGTCGGGGTTGCCGCGCGTGGCGACGATGGCCGACAGCCCCTGCTTGGTGACCGACAGGAAGTGGTGCGGGTGGCTGGCCGCCTGGATGGCGTCGATCGCGATCTGCGTGTTGCCGTCGGTGCCGTTCTTGAATCCGACCGGGACCGAGAGGCCGGAGGCCAGCTCGCGGTGGATCTGGCTCTCGGTGGTGCGGGCGCCGATCGCGCCCCAGGTGACCAGATCGGCGATGTACTGGGGCGTGATGGTGTCCAGGAACTCGCAGCCGGCCGGCAGCCCCATCTCGGCCAGGTCCAGCAGCAGCCCGCGCGCGATGGCCAGCCCCTCGTTGACCTTGAACGTGCCGTCCAGGTGCGGGTCGTTGATCAGCCCCTTCCAGCCGACGGTGGTGCGCGGCTTCTCGAAGTAGACGCGCATCACGACGAACAGCGCGTCGGCCAGCTCGCCCGACAGCGCCTGCAGCCCGCGCGCGTACTCGCGGGCCGCCGCCACGTCGTGAATCGAGCAGGGCCCGACCACCACCAGCAGCCGGTCGTCTTCGCCCCGCAGGATCCGGGCGGCGGCGTCGCGGCTCTCCGCCACCGTGGTGGAGGCCCGCTCGGTCAGCGGCAGGTTCTCCATCAGGATCTCGGGCGGGATCAGGGGGCGGATGCGGTCGATGCGGAGGTCGTCGGTGGGGCGCAGCATCTGGGCAGCGGAATCTAGCGTGTTTTCGCCCGAGGTGCGCGCGGCAGAGCCGCCCGCGCCGGCTCACCCCGCAGGCTATAGTGGAAGCGATGCGGCGTGGCCTTCAGGAGTTCTCCGATGATGTGCGCTCCTGGCGCGCCGCCACCCAGGGGCGCGCCCCCGTCTATCACCAACTGCTCGAGGCGGCCGCGGCGATGTTCGACACCCCCGCCGGTCCCGTCGAGGAGGCGGCCCGCGCCCGCGTCGAGGCCGCCTGGCGTGAGCGCAAGGCTCCCAGCCCCTACCAGCGCCCGCTGCTCCTGATGGCCGCTCTGCGCGCCGAGGCGCTGCGAATGGGCGATCGCCACCCGCTCCACGCGGCGCTCGCGGCGTCCCAGATCCGGCCCGAGGCCGCGACCCGGACGGCCCTGGCCGACGCGCTGGCCGACGCGACCCCGCGGGTGGTCGCGGATCTGGCCACGCGCGCCGTCCAGACCAACGAGACCTCGCGGGCCGTGGCCTGGCTCTGGCCGGCGGCGCTGGCCGGCTGCGGCGCGGGAGGACGCCCGCTGGCGCTCTACGACCTCGGCTGCAGCGCCGGACTGAATCTGGCCGGCGACCGGCTGCCGCCGCTCTGGACCGATGGTGCCGGCGCACCGCTGGCGCTGGCCAGCGACGCGCGCGTGGTCGCGCGGCGCGGCTTCGACGCGGCTCCGCTGGATGTCCGGCGCGAAGCCGACCGCCTCTGGCTCACCGCCTGCGTCTGGCCCGGCGAGACCGCGCGACAGGCCCGGCTGGAGGCGGCGATGCAGGCCTTCGCGGCGCTGGGGAGCGGGTCGGCCGTTCCCCTGCTCGAGATGGCCGACCTGGGCGACGTGCCGACCCGGATCGAGGCGCTGGCTCGGGAGGCGCCGCCGGGGACGGTCCACCTGGCCTACCAGACCGTCGTGCGGGACTACCTGCCCGAGCCGGTGCGCGCCGGCTACGCCGAGGGGATGCGGCTCTGGCTGACCCGGGCCCGGGCTGGGTCGCCGCGCATCTGGATCGAGCTCGAGGCGCCGTCGGGGTTGCCGGACCCGGTCCAGGGCATGACGCTGGAGGCGCATCTGGTGGACCCGTCGGGGACGCCGCGCAACCTGACCCTGGCCCGCTGCGGATTCCACCCCGAGCGCGTTCTGGTCGAGGGCGGCGCCGTCGGGGCTTTCGCCGAACACCTTCAAAAAATTTGACGGCCGCGCGCCCGCACCTACCGTGAGATCAGGAGGTCGCGCGATGGATTATGCGTCGACGCGTGAGTTGGTTCGTCTCCGACACGAGCTCCGCCGCCTGGTGGCCGAACGTCCGGCCGGCGCGCGCGAGTCAGCCCGCGCCACGCTGGCCCGCATCGCCGCGCTGGTCGCAGCCGACGAGCAAGAGGCCGCGCTGGTCGCCCCCGACCTGGCGAGGTGGACCGCGAGCCTGAACGGCTGGACGGAAGGCGGAGCCGAGCCGAGAGTCTGAGGGACTTCCCGTCTCCGGTCCGGATCGGACCCTTTCTCCCGCGTCAGCGAGCGTGTTGCGTGCGGAACGGACGCGCCGGTGGCTCGTGCTCGCTGCTGTCCGCCTTTCCCACCGGCTGCCTCAGCGGGATCAGCTTCTCGGGGCCGTTGCCGATCAGGTCGGCGCGGCCCATCCGGCGCAGGGCCTGGCGCAGGAGCGGCCAGTTCGCGGGGTCGTGGTAGCGCAGGAACGCCTTGTGGAGCCGGCGGGCCTTGGCCCCTTTGGCCGCGAAGACGGTGGGGGCACCACGCCGCAGCCGCCGGAGCGGGTTGTGCCCGGTGTGGTACATCGCGGTCGCGGTCGCCATGGGCGACGGCAGAAACGTCTGCACCTGGTCGGCGCGGTAGCGGTTTTTCTTCAGCCAGAGCGCCAGCGCCAGCATGTCCCGGTCGGTCGTGCCGGGGTGAGACGCGATGAAGTACGGGATCAAAAACTGTTTCTTGCCCGCCTTCTCCGAGGCTTCGTTGAACAAACGCTTGAACTTCTCGAAGGTCCCGATGCCCGGCTTGAGCATCAGCGAGAGCGGCCCCTCTTCGGTGTGCTCGGGCGCGATCTTCAGGTAGCCGCCGACGTGGTGGGTGGCCAGCTCGCGGACGTACTCCGGCGAGGTCGAGGCCAGGTCGTAGCGGACGCCCGAGGCGACCATCACCTTCTTGACCCCGGGCACCGCGCGCGCGCGCCGGTAGAGCCGCACCAGGGATGAGTGGTCGGTGTTCAGGTTCGGGCAGATGCTCGGGTAGACGCAGGACGGGAGCCGGCACGCCGACTCGACCTCGGGGCTCTTGCAGGCCAGCCGGTACATGTTGGCGGTCGGTCCCCCGATGTCCGAGATGACGCCGGTCCACCCGGGCACCGTGTCGCGCACCCGCTCGATCTCGCGCACGACCGAGTCCTCGGACCGGCTCTGGATGACCCGACCCTCGTGCTCGGTGATCGAGCAGAAGGTGCAGCCTCCGAAGCAGCCGCGCATGATCGTGACCGAGAAGCGGATCATCTCGTAGGCCGGGATGCGCGCGTCGCCGTAGCTCGGGTGCGGGCGGCGCGTGTACGGCAGCTCGTACAGCCGGTCCATGTCGGCGGTCGGCAGCGGCAGGGGCGGCGGGTTGAGCCAGACGTCGCGGTCGCCGTGGCGCTGGACCAGCGCGCGGGCGTTGCCCGGGTTCGATTCGACGTGCAGCGTGCGCGAGGCGTGGGCGTAGAGGACCGGATCTCGCTCGACCGCCTCGGCGTCGGGCAGCCGGATGGCCGTGCGCGCCCGGTCGGCCCGCGGCCGCAGCCCGGCCGCCGGCAGGACGGCCGGACCGGCGCTGGCCGGCGTCGCGCAGCCGGCCGCCGCCTCGGCGTAGGGGTTGGCCGGCGGCGCGACCGGCCCCGGGTTGTCGACCTGGCGAGAGTCGAGCTCGGTCCAGGCGCCCGGCGGGCCATAGGGCCCCTGACCCGCCGGAAGGACGAACGCCGTGCCGCGCAGGTCGCGGATCTGCTCCGGCGCCTCGCCGGCGGCCAGACGGTGGGCGATCTCGACGATCGCCCGTTCGGCGTTGCCGTAGACCAGCAGGTCGGCCCGGGCATCCAGCAGCACCGATCGGCGAACCTTGTCCGACCAGTAGTCGTAGTGCGCGATGCGGCGCAGGCTGGCCTCGATGCCGCCCAGGACGATGGGCACGTCCGCGAACGCCTCGCGGCAGCGCTGCGCGTAGACGATGGCGGCCCGGTCGGGGCGGCGGCCGCCCTCCCCGCCCGGGGTGTAGGCGTCGTCGTGGCGGAGGCGCCGGTCCGAGGTGTACCGGTTCACCATCGAGTCCATGTTCCCCGCCGTGACACCCCACATCACGGTGGGGCGGCCGAGCGCCTGGAACGGCGCCGGGCTGCGCCAGTCGGGCTGCGCGATGATGCCGACCCGGAACCCCTGAGCCTCGAGCAGCCGCCCGACCAGAGCCATGCCAAAGCTGGGGTGGTCGACGTAGGCGTCGCCGGTCACCAGGATGACGTCGCAGCTGTCCCACCCCAGCGCGTCCATCTCGGCCCGCGACATGGGCAGGACGGGCGCCACCCCGAACCGCTCGGCCCAATGCTTGCGGCGGGTGAACAGCGTTGGGCGCTGCAGCGCCGGGCTCACGGGAACGAACCCGGCGCGGCTGCCGGCGCCGGCTTCGGCGGTCATGCGGCCGGATTCATAGCACGGAGGCGGCTCCCCCGCCCTCCCGGGCTCAGCCGGCGTCGCCGCCCGACTTGACCATGGTGCCGGTCGAGGTGGGATCGCAGGTGACGATCGCGTTCGCGGTGCCGGTCATCGACATGTTGATCGTCGAGTCGCTGAGCATCAGGGTCCAGGTGCTCACCGTCACGTTGGCGGTGATGCCGCTGGCCTTGATGGCGCAGGTCTGGCCGCTGGCGGCGGTGGCCGTCGAGCCGCTGACCGTGAAGACGACGTCGCACATCACGTCGGTGGCCGCGATCATCATCGAGATGTGGGTCGAGTCGGTCTTGGCGATGGTCACCGGCTCGCCGGTCAGGTCGATGGCCGGGATGTTCAGCGACGCCGGGCAGCCCGGGTCGATCGAGCCCGACTGAAACGTCCAGGTCCCGACGTAGGAGTCGGCGGTGACGCCGCCCGAACCGCCACCATCGTTGCTGCTGCTGCAGCCGGCCATCAGCACGAACGCGAGCGAAATAAGCAAGGGTGCACGCATGGGATCCCTCCACGCGGCACTCTAACACTAGGATGACGGCGGCGTCAGCGCGGCGGTGGCGAAGATGAACGGCGTGTTCCAGTTGATGGCGATCTCGTTGACGTCGTAGTCGTTCGCGTTGTCGACCCAGTTGTAATCGTTCCTCTGTGTCACCACGGTCGGCTGGTTGTTGGCGCCGCCCACCACCAGGCCGGGCCACGGGTCCTCGACGAGGTCGCCGGTGGAGGGGCCGTGGTGCGGGTTCATCGGAGGGTGGTAGCCGACCATGGTGACCTGCGACCGATCGTAGTAGTTGCGCCCCAGCAGGAAGTCGACCTGCATCTGGATGGCGTCCAGGTACTTCGGGTCCGGGTTCAGGGTGTTCGCCGCCGCCAGCGTCATCGCCGACCGGCCGACCGCTCCGTTCGAGCCCCAGTAGTAGTTGTTCCCGATGGCCCGCCCGAAGATGTTGCCGGTCGCGGTGGCGACCAGCCCGTCGGCCACGCTCATGAGGCTGCTGGTCATGTTGGCGACGATCGTCGGATCGCGGCTGTCCTTGTCCGGCCGCTGGGACAGCAGGTAGGTGTAGAGCGCCAGGTTCTGGACGCTCGCCCAATCGAAGTCGTTCGCGAAGGTCTTGTTGCTTCCCTGCGTCTCGAAGTCGGCCAGGACCGCGGGATCTCCCGTCGTTTCCCAGAGCTCGGCGGCCGCCCACAGCCGGTTGTCGGGATCCGTTTCGCCGTAGTGGCCGGTGTTGAAGACGTTGTTGGGCCCCATGTACGTGTCGTTTGCGGCCACGGCTGGGCCGCTGTTGGCCTGCAAGAAGGCGTAGCTCTGCTGGGCGGCGGTCAGGTAGTTCATCGCGTCGGTCGGCGCGTAGTCCTTGTAGATCCTGGCTGCTGCCGCCATCACCGCCACGAAGTCGGCCGTCATCGCCGTGCCGACGCCGGAAAGATAACGCGGCTGACCGTCGGCGTCCGGCATGGTGCCGTAGGTCTCGAAGTTCAATCCGGAGAGCTTGTCGGGCACGCCGCCATTGCCGCTGGCGGCCTGGGCGGTCAGCAGCCAGTCCAGCTCCCATTTCGCCTCCCAGAGAAAGTCGGGCATCGGGCCGGTGCCGCCGTCGGCCGTCTTGCCGTGCTCCGGTATGGGCAGGCTCAGAGTCACCAGCGTCGGCGTGAACCACTCCCAGGCCGCGAGCATGATCCCCACGCTGAACGCGCCGTTGTTGGTGTACTTGCCGAAGTCGCCCGCGTCGTGCCACCCGCCCACGCTCGCGAACGGCGTGTCGGCGCCGGTCAGGTACTTGAGCGACGACGCGTCGCCCTTGTGACAGGCCCCATGCTTCCAGGTGTCGGAGCCCATCGTGATGCTCACGGCGGTGCCGCAGCGCTGGCCGTACATGCCGGTCATCGCGGTCGTCAGCGGCCCCCGCAGCGCGTCCGGCGCGATCAGGAACGGCGCCGACTGGGCCGCGTCGCCGGTCCCCAGCGCGGGCACGTACAGCGTGTAGGTTCCGGGGGAGTCGAACGCGGAGAAGTCGGCCAGGTAGTAAGTGCTGTTGTTGAGGTCCGGATCCGTCTGGGGGCCGGTCATCGTGCAGGACCAGATCTCGGTGCCGCTGCCGTCGAGAACCTTGGCGATCGCGCTGGGCAGACTGCTCATTCCGGTCGGCAGCACCACCGTCGCGATCTTGGCGCGCCCCTGCACGTACCCCACGGTGTTCACGCGCACCGGGTGGATGACGAAGGTGGGGGACGGACCGTTGCCGTTCGGGTTCCCACCGCCGCCGCTGGGGAGGAGCGACCCGCAACCGGCCCAAAAGCAGGCGCCGGCGACCATCGACAAGGAGAGGCTAGTGCGACCAAGCAAGCGAGACCTCCTCTGAGAGCATGCTCAGGTTACTCCTGGTTGGAGTCTCGAGCGCCGGGGCGGGAGCCACAATTGTCGTCCTGGGGCCCCGGGGGGCCGCCGCGCGTCACTTTCCCGTGCTGCCGCGCACGATCGCCCATTCCGCGATCTTCTCGATGAACTCCGGGTACAGGTGCCCCCCCTCCTCCGCCGCCCAGGCCAGGTCTTCACCTTCGGCCAGGTAGGGGTTGGGGTTGGCCTCCACGACGTAAATGGCGTCGTCGTGGGCCAGCCGGACGTCGATGCGGCCGTAGTCGCGCAGGCCGGCCGCCCGGTAGGCGCGCAGCGCCACGTCGGCCAGGCGCTGCCGGACCTCGGGCGAGAGGTTCTCGGCGATCATGTTCTGGATGCCGCGGCCCTCGCGGTAACGGACGCTCCACTTGGCCTTGAACGTCGCGATGCGCGTCTCCGCGGTCGAGTCGTTGCCGAACACCATCTCGATGGGCGGCAGCGCCACCGGCGGATCGTTCCCGATCACCCCGATGTAGAGCTCGCGCCCGGCGATGAACTCCTCGACGATCGCGTCGGTCTTGATGCGGTCGTGGATGAAGGTGACCCGCTCTTTCAAGGAGTCGTCGTCCCGCACCACCGAAGCCTGCGCGATGCCGACCGAGGCGTCCTCGTCCAGCGGCTTGACGATCAGCGGGAAGCGCAGGTCGCTGGGCCGCTGCACGACGCTGCGCCGCAGGCAGACCATGAACCGCGGGATCCGGATCCCCTCGTAGGCGAAGATCTTCTTGGTCAGCGCCTTGTCGCGCGCGAGGATCAGCCCTTCGCAAGAGGCGCCCGTGTACGGCAGCCCCAGCATCTCCAGCACCGAAGCCACGGTGTAGTCCAGGGCCGACAGCGCGCGAAAACGCTCGGACAGGTTGAAGACGACGTCGGCCGGCTCCGCGCGCAGCCCCGCGACCAGCTGATCCAGGTTGTCGCGAAAACCGAACAGCCGGACCTGATGCCCCTTGGAGATCAGGGCGCGCGCGACGTCGAACTCGGCTTCGTCCGTCGATTCGAGCTGCTTCTTGTACTCCTGCGAAGCGGGCGGCTCGCCGTCCGTGTCGAAGAGAACGAGCACCCGCGCGTTCTTCAAGCCCATCTTTGATACTTCATCGGCGCGGGGGCCGTCCAGCTATACCGCGCCCGCTGCAAGCCCTCACTCACATATATAGTCCGACCCATGGCGACCACCTCTGTCAATGAAGGGCTCTGCACGCTGGACGCGGCGAACGGAATCGTGGCGCGGGTGGCGGATCTGGGCGCGACGCTGGTCGACCTGCGGGTCCCGGATCGCGACGGCCGGATCGACTCCGTGGTGCTGGGGCTGGACGACGTGGCCGCATACGCGGCGCAGCCCTTCTTCCTGGGCGCGATCGTCGGCCGCGTCGCCAATCGGATCCGTGACGCGCGGTTCACCCTGGACGGCGCGGCCTACCGGCTGGAGGCCAACGATCCCCCTCACCACCTGCACGGCGGCTCCAACGGCTGGTTTCGGGCCCGCTGGCGCATGGAACCGATCGCCGCGGCCGACGGGGCCGCCGTCGCGCTGACGCACGTCTCGCCGGACGGCGACGCCGGCTACCCCGGCACCGTCAGCGCGCGCGTCGTCTACACCCTGACTGGTGCGGGGTCGCTGCGCATCGAGATGGAGGCGACCACCGATCGCGCGACCCCGGTCGCGCTGGCGCCCCACCCCTACTTCAACCTGGCCGGCGCGGGCACGGTCCTGGACCATCAATTGACGGTGTTCGCCGACGCCCACACGCCCGGCGATCCAACCGTCCCGGGCGGCGTGGTCGCGCCGGTGGCCGGGACGCCCCTCGACTTCCGGCGCGGGGGCCGCGTCCTGCCCGATCTGGACAACAACTTCGTGGCCGCGGGCCAGGGCTATCGGCTGGCGGCGCGGCTGGCCGACCCGCGCTCGGGGCGGATCATGGAAGTGCACTCGGACCAGCCCGGGCTACAGGTGTACGCCGGCCGCTACCTGGACGGGTCGACCAGCGGCCACGGCTTCCGCCATGACCGGCACGCCGGAATGTGCCTGGAGACCCAGGCCTTCCCGAACGCGGTGAACGTTCCCGCCTGGCAGCACCAGGTGGTCCTGCGCCCCGGCCAGCGTTACCGCCACCGCATGGCCTACACGTTCACGACCAGCCGAACTTGATCGCCTGAGAGAGCGCGGACTCTGCCCGCGCGAGCTCATCGCGGGGGGCGCGGGACCCTTTGAGGGTCCCGAACCTGATCGCGTGAGGGAGCGCGGGCTCTGCCCGCGCGAGCTCATCGCGGGGGGCGCGGGACCCTTCGAGGGTCCCGAACTTGATCGCGTGAGGGAGCGCGGGCTCTGCCCGCGCGAGCTCATCGCGCGGGGGCGCGGGACCCTTTGAGGGTCCCGAACCTGATCGCGTGAGGGAGCGCGGGCTCTGCCCGCGCGAGCTCATCGCGGGGGGCGCGGGACCCTTTGAGGGTCCCGAACCTAGAGAAACGTGTAGATCAGGCTGACCTCGGTGAGGGTGTCGACCTTCTCGGCGAAGGGGACGAAGCCGGACTTGAAGAAGGCGCCCGGCATCGCGCCCGAAGGGATGGGCAGCGGCGCCGGGTTCTGGTCGTAGCGGAGCGTGAATCCGAAGGCGACGCTCAGCCGCTTCATCACAGTCGTGGTCAGGCCCAGCTTGCCGATGACGCGCGTGTCGTGAAACGCGTCGACGCCCGGCATCTGGGTCGACACGTTGAGCGCCTTGGCCTCCTTGTTCAGGTTCAGGTAGGTCTCGGCGCTGGCCGTCACGCCGGTCTCGGAGGTGACCTTCCAGGTCTCGCCCAGGAACAGCCGCGCCGAGTGGATCGACACCGGATCCAGCGTGGGGGACGGAGCCGGGGACTGCACATACTGCTCGTAGCCGAAGTCGTAGCCGATCTCGGCCACGAAGGTGTGCATGGCGCTCTTGTAGAGCTGCCGGCTGTAGCCGATCTGCCCGCCGCCCAGGAACGACTTGCCGGCGATCTTGTCGGCCGCGGCCTGGGCGCTCGCGTAGCCGGAGTTGTTGGCGGTGAAGAAGCGATCGTACCGCCCCCTGGCCTGCCAGCTGTTGGTCGTGGTGATGCTGGTGCGCTCCAGCGAATCGATCTCGGTGGCGTTGTTCGGATCGGTGCTGTAGACGGGATTGATGATGTCCGACCGGCCGTAGGCGGCGCCGGCGTCGATGGCCAGCTTGTTGTTCCCCTGCCTGCGCGAGGCCGAGACGGCGAAGGTGCCGTTGGTGGTCTGCGAGTTGCCGCTGGTCAACATCAGGCCGCCCTTGACCTGGGCCTTCCACTCGACGGCGGGAGGCGGCGGCTTGGTGGGATCGACCTTGGTCTCGTCCGGCTTGCCGTACGTGAAGGTCGGGCTGCTTTGCGCCCGGGCCGCGCCCGGTTGAAACAGGCACACCGCCAGCACTGAAACGACGAGCCAGAGCCTCTTCATGGGCGCGGCAGTGTAACAGTGAGCGCCAGACGGTCAATCGAGCCCGCCGCGTGTTACAAACGCCGTAGATGAGCGAATCGCACCGTTGGACCTTCTTTCGGGCGGGTGGCTTCGATCAGGTCAAGCTCGCCTCCGGCGCCGACCTGCGCGCGCTGCGAGACCTCGATCAGAAGCTGTGGGCCGCGCTGGCTTGCCCGATCTCGGGCCTCGAGATGGACGCGCGGACCATGGCGCTCATCGACACCGACAAGGACGGACGCGTGCGCGCCCCCGAGCTGCTGGCCGCCATCGACTTCGCCTGCTCGAACCTGAAGAGCGCCGACGTTCTGCTGAGGGCCGATCCCGCGCTGCCGCTGTCGGCCATCGACGACGGCCACGACGAGGGCAAGGCGCTGGTCGCCTCGGCGCGCCGGATCCTGGGCAACATCGGACGCGCCGACGCGCTCTCGATCGCCGTCGAGGACGTGGCCGATCCGGTGCGCATCTTCGCCAACACCCTGTTCAACGGCGACGGCGTGATCTCCCAGGCCACCGGCGAGGACGAACCGACGCGCGCGCTGATCGGCGAGATCATCACCTGCATGGGCGGCCTGCCCGATCGATCGGGCGCGACCGGCATCAACGGCGAGATGGCCGACGGGTTCTTCGGCGACGCGCGCGCGCTGTCCGATTGGTACGCCGAGGGGGAGGCGGACGCGGCCCGGGTGTTCCCGCTGGGACCGGAGGCGACGCGCGCGGCGGCCGCCGCGGTGGCGGCGCTGAAGGCCAAGATCGACGACTACTTCGCGCGCTGCCGGCTGGCCGCCTTCGATCCGCGCGCCGGCGACGCGATCAACGGCAGCGTCGACGCCTACGCCGCGCTGGCCGCCGAGGAGCTGAGCGCGACCACCACGCGAATCGCCGAGCTGCCGCTGGCGCTGGCCGCTCCCGCCCGCGCGCTGCCGCTGTCCGGGCCGGTCAACCCGGCTCACGCGGCGGCCCTGGCCTCGCTGCGCACGGCGGCCATCGAGCCGTTGCTGGGCCCGCGCGCGGAGCTGACCGAGGCCGACTGGCGCGCGCTGCTGGATCGGCTGGCCGCGCACGACGCCTGGCAGGCCCGCAAGCCGACCACCCGCGTCGAGCCGCTGGGCGTGCCGCGCGTCCGCGCCATCCTGGCGTCCAGCGGCGCCGCCACGGTGGCCGACCTGCTGGCGCGGGACAAGGCCCTGGAGCCGGAAGCGGCCTACGTGGAGAAGGTCGAGCGGCTGGTCCGCTACCACCGCGACCTGGCGCGCCTGTGCACGAACTTCGTCAGCTTCGAGGACTTCTACGGCGGCGTGCGCCCCGCCATCTTCCAGTTCGGGACGCTGTACCTGGACGGGCGAGCCTGCCGGCTGTGCCTGCGCGTCGGCGACCCCGCCAAGCACGCCACGATGGCGGGGCTGGCGGGCGCCTACCTGGCCTACCTGGACTGCGTCCGCCCCGCGACCGGCGAGAAGGCCCAGATCGTGGCGGCGTTCACCGCCGGCGACAGCGACAACCTGATGATCGGGCGCAACGGCATCTTCTACGATCGGGCCGGCCGCGACTGGGACGCCACCATCACCAAGGTGGTCGACAACCCGATCAGCATCCGCCAGGCGTTCTGGTCCCCCTACAAGAAGTTCGTGCGCCTGCTGGAGGAGCAGGTGGCCAAGCGCGCGGCCGCCGCCGACGCCGTCTCGCAGGCGACGCTGGGCACGGCGGCGACCTCGACCGCCAACATCGGCAACGCCAAGGCGCCGGAGGTGAAGAAGATCGACGTGGGGACGGTCGCCGCGCTGGGCGTGGCCATCGGCGCCATCGGCACCTTCGCCACCGCCCTCATCGCCTACGCGACCGGGATCCTGCGCCTGGGGGTCCCGGCCACCGTCGGGGCCCTCCTGGGGATCATCCTGCTCATCTCGATGCCCTCCGTCGTGCTGGCCTACATCAAGCTGCGCAAGCGCAACCTGGCGCCGATCCTGGACGCCAACGGCTGGGCGGTGAACATCCGCGCCCGCATCAACGTCCCCTTCGGTGCCAGCCTGAGCAGCGCCGCGCGGCTGCCCCCCGGGGCCACCCGCGACACGCGCGATCGTTACGCCGAGCACGGCTTTCCGTGGCGCCTGCTGCTGGTCGGGCTGGCGATCTTGTACGGCGCCTACATCTGGTCGCGCGGAAATCTGGACAGCTACCTCCCGCGCTCGGTCAGCGCCTCCCACGTGCTGCATGGCCACGCACCGGCTCGATAGACGGCGCGCCGCCGCGGCTGGCGCTGCGCTGCTGGCGCTGCTGGCGCTGCTGGCGCTGCGCGCGCCGGCCGCGCGCGCCGATGACCTGATCGTGTTCGAGGCCGCCTCGCTCAAGGACGCGTTCGCGACCGTCGCCTCGCGGTTCCAGGCCGCCCACCCGGGCACGCACGTCGTCACCAACGCCGCCGGCAGCCAGGAGCTGCGCGCCCAGATCGAGCACGGCGCCCCCGCCGACCTGTTCGCGTCGGCCGACCGGCGCCACATGGACGCGCTGGCGGCCGCCAAGCTGGTCGACGCCCCGGCCGTGTTCACGTGCAACCAGCTGGTGGTGGTGACCCGGCCCGGGCTGGACGCGGTGAAGGAGCTGGGCGACCTGCCGCGCGCCGATCGCGTGGTGGTCGGCGCTCCCGAAGTCCCGGTGGGCGCCTACACCGCCAAGATGCTGGACGGCGCCGCCCGCGTTTACGGGACCGACTTTCGCAAGCGGGTGGACGCCAAGGTCGTCTCGCGCGAGCTGAACGTGCGGCAGGTCCTGGCCAAGGTGCTGATGGGCGAGGCGGACGCTGCGGTCGTCTACGCCAGCGACGCGGTGGCCGCCCGCGGCAAGCTGCACGTCCTGCCGATCCCGGCGCCGCTCAGCCCGCTGGCCGAGTACCCCGTCGCCGTCGTGCGCGGCGCCCGCCGTCCAGATCTGGCGCGGGCCTTCATCGAGCTCTTGAAAGGCCCCACCGGCGCAGCCGCGCTCAGGGACGCGGGCTTCATCGCCTGTCCCGCGCGATGACGCCCGGCCGGGCTCGCGCGGTCGCGGCCCGCGGCGCCATCGGCCTGCTGGCCGGCCTGCTCTTCGCGCTGCTGGCGTTCCCGGTGGCTGCCCTGATCCTGACGACCTCCCCGGGCGAGCTGCTGCGCGGCCTGGCCAACCCGATCGTTCTGCCGGCGGTCGGCCTCAGCCTGGCCACGACCGTGGTGAGCCTGGCGCTGGTGGTTGTGTGCGGAACGCCGCTGGCCTGGTCGATCGCGCGGGGCGGCCGGGCCTGGCAGGTGCTGGAGGTCGTCGCCGAGCTGCCCGCGGTCCTGCCGCCCGCGGTGGCCGGCGTGGCGCTGCTGCTCGCGTTCGGGCGGCGGGGCCTGCTGGGGCCGCCGCTGGCCGCGCTGGGCGTCGGGCTGCCGTTCACCAGCGCCGCCGTGGTCCTGGCCCAGAGCTTCGTGTCGGCGCCCTTCTACCTGCAGGCGGCGGCCGCCGCCTTCCGGCGGCTGGACCCGGACCTGATCCTGGTCGCGCGCACGCTGGGCGCGTCGCGCCCGCGCGTCTTTCTGACGCTGGCGGTGCAGATCGCGCGCCCCGCGCTGGCCGGCGGCGCCGCGCTGGCCTGGGCGCGGGCGCTGGGCGAGTTCGGCGCCACGTTGATGTTCGCCGGCAACATGCCCGGACGCACGCAGACCCTGCCCCTGGCGATCTACACGGCGCTGGAGAGCGACCTGCACGCCGCGCAGAGCCTGTCGATCCTGCTGGTCGCCGTGGCCCTGGCGCTGCTGGTGGGCGTCCGCGCGGGGAGGCGCGCGTGATCGCGCTGGAGGTCGACGTCGAGGGGACCGTGGGCCCGTTGTCGATCCGCGTGGCGTTCCGCACGGCGGACCGGCCGATCGTCCTGGTCGGACCGAACGGGGCCGGCAAGACCTCGACGCTGCTCTTCATCGCCGGCGGGCTGCGCCCCGGCCGCGGTCGGATCGCGCTGGGCCAGACGACGCTGCTCGATCCGGCGGCCGGCGTCGACCTGCCCCCGGAGCGCCGCTCGGTCGGCTTCGTCCCGCAGCGCTACGCACTGTTCCCGAATCTGGACGTCCTCCACAACGTGGCCTACGGCATCGTCGGTCCGCGCGCGGAGCGGCTGGATCGCGCCCACCAGGCGCTGGCGGACCTCGAGGCAGATGGTCTGGCCGGGCGGCGGCCGCAGGAGCTGTCGGGCGGCGAAGCGCAGCGGGTCGCGCTGGCCCGCGCGCTGGCGGCCCGGCCCCGGGCGCTGTTGCTCGACGAACCGCTGGCCGCGCTGGACGCTCCCCTCCGCCGCGACACGCGCCGCTTTCTGGCGGCCCGGCTGCGCGCCTGGTCGCTGCCCACCGTCGTCGTCACGCACGACCGCGCCGACGCCGAGGCGCTGGACGGCGACGTCCTGGTCCTGGAACGAGGCGCGATCGTCCAGCGCGGGCGCATGACGGAGCTGGCGGCCTCGCCGCAGACCCCCTACGTGCGTGAGCTGGTGAGCGCCGGGTGAAAGGCAGATCGCGGCAGGCGCGGGACCCTTCGAGGTCCCGAACCTCGCTATCGCCGGACGCTGGCGCTGATGGAGACCGGGGTGTCGATCGGCACCACGATGATGCCGCGCGGGTCGCTGCTCTGCCAGCCAGCCGGAGCTGACTCGGGCGCCACGTCGGCGGGCTGCGCCGGCGCGGCCGTGGCGACCGCCTCGGGGGCGGGACGCGGCTTGGCCCGGTGGTGATGCCGAACCGGAGCCGGCTCACCCATGCCCAGATCCAGATCGCGATCGTTGGACTGAATCGGGCGGTTGCCGTGGACGCGCTGCGGGTGCGTGGGGTGCGACGCCAGGGCGACGCACTCGCCGTCACCCTTGTCGCTCCCGGCGCGCGCCAGCTCGTTGCGCAGCCGGCTCGCCTCGGCCTTGGCGGCAGCGGCATCTGCGCGGGCCTGAGCCAGCTGGTCACGCAGCCGCGAGACCTCGTCCGAGCGCGACGGGCGCTCGTGATCGATGTCGTGGCGCGCTTCGTAGTTCGCCAGCAGCATCCGGTCGACCTTGCGCACCGGGATCAGCTCGTTCGGATCCTCGGCGAACGGATCCTTGAAGAAGAAATTGCGCGCCTTGGCCTCGAGCTCCTTGCGCTCCTGGTGGTCCTTCTTCGATTCGGCGATCACCTTGTTGACGGCCGCCGTGCCGCGCGGCTCGCCGCGCCACTGGCGCATCGCCTCGTACATCAGGTCCGCGTCGCTGATCTGTTCCTTCGGCGCTTCGGCCGCAGCGGCGGCGAGCTCCGACATCAGCGTGCGTCGCTGCTGCTCTTCAGAGACGGGCGAACGCCGCGTGTGTGCGCGTGCCCCTAGGGGCACCCCCAACACCAGGAAACAAACCAACGAAATCCTCGCACGCATTTCGAACCTCCAGCGCTACGGGGCATGGTACGCCCGCTGTAGGTCTCTGCAAGACGAATCACACATATGCCGGGAATTTTGTTTCTAGGAATTCCGCTGGTTACCGAATTGCCACGACGCAGCGGGCCTCTGCCGGCGCCGCCCCGCGTCGCGCGCGCGGCCCATTTCAGCCCGTCTCACCGACGGAGATCGGCCGGCCCGGCGCTCAAAAAAAGGCGGCCCACCGGGTGGCACCCGCGACTCGCCAGGGCCGGGAGCGCACCCTATTCGTGGCAACTGATCAAATTTGGCGCCGCCCCCAAACTCAGGTCGGATCGCGCAGCAAACCATCGATCGCCCAGGTCGAAAGCCAGGCGAAAGCCTGCGCCGCGGCCTCTTCGTCCGAGCGATCGATCGCGAGCTGCTCGCAGATCGTTCCGAACCTCGTGCCGCGCGCGACCGCATCCAGCGCCGTCCGCTCGGACGCGCCCAGCGCGCGGTGATAGACCGTCACGTCCTGGCGCCAGACCAGCGCGCCGCCGCGGGCGTCCCGCTCGGCAGGCGCCTCGTCCCACAGCGCGAACGCCGTCGCGTCCAGATCGAGGAGTCGGTGAGCGTCGATCAGCCCCAGCGGCAGCTCGGCGAACCGCTCGGGCGGCAGCGCGCGCAGCGTCTCGACGGCGAGCGGTCGCTGATCGGCGAGATCGAAGACGTCGTCTCGCGCCCACTCGAGCCGGGCCAGCCCGGCCAGCGCCGGTTGGTCGGGGCGAGCGGCCGCCAGCCAGGCCGGGAGCTGGCGGCCCAGCTCGCGCAGCGACGCGTGGCGCGAGGGGAAGTCGGCGAGGAACGCGACCGAGAGCCGACCGAACTCCTCGACACCCAGCCGGGCAGCGACGCGTGGAAACTGGGACTCCAACGCTTCGGCCATGCGCAGCCGGTACATCGTCGCATAGACCTGCAACCGCCGCTCGGCGCTGCCGCGCGCGTCGCCGACCACGAAGGACGCCGCCCGCGCCGCGTCGCCGACGGGCAGACCGGTGATGCGCGCGAACAGAGCGGCCTGCTGTCCGGCCAGCTCGTCAGGCGGCATCGCGCTTCTCTCTGGCCGCATCGGCGACCGACCGCGCTCGATCCAGCTCGCCGGTCAGCTCGGCGAACGGCGGCACCTGCGCGTCCCACTCGATCATGGTGGCCCGTGGCCCGAAGCGCGCGATGGCTTCTCGGTAGAGCGCCCAGACCTCGTCGCGCACCAGCGCGTCGTGCGTGTCGATGAGCAGGTCCCCGTCCACGCTGTGGCCCGCCAGGTGGATCTGGCCGATTCGCTCGCCCGGCAGAGCCGCGAGGTACGCGTGCGGGTCGAAGCCCAGGTTGTGCGCGCTGACGAAGACGTTGTTGACGTCCAGCAGGATCCCGCAGTCGGCGCGGCGCGCGAGCTGGGCGAGGAACTCGGCTTCCCCCATGTCGGCGTCGCGGAAGGCCAGATAGCTGGAGGGGTTCTCGAGCAGGATCCGCCGTCCCAGGCGCTCCTGGACCGCCTGCACGCGCGCGGCCACGTGCGCCAGCGTCGCCTCGGTGTACGGCAGCGGCAGCAGGTCGTGGGCGTTGAAGCCGTGGGCCGTCCCCCAGCAAAGGTGGTCCGAGACCCAGGCCGGCTCGACGGAACGAGCCAGCGCGTCCAGTCGATCCAGATACGCGCCGTCCAGCGGATCCGTCGATCCGATCGACAGCGAAACGCCGTGCAGCACCACGGGGTGATCGCGGCGAACATTCTCCAGCACGCGGCGCGGGTTCCCGCCGGGCACCATGAAGTTCTCCGAGATCACCTCGAACCAATCCACCCGCTTTGCGGCCCCCCGCGGCCGCCCCTCGGCCACGTCGCGGTAATGCTCGCGGCGCAGCCCCAGGCCGAAGCCCAGGTGGGGGAACAGAGTCGAGGGGGCCGGGGTGGTCATGCTGGATCTCGATTTTACTTCGCGGGAACGACCTTGCCGCCCTTGGCCAGACAGTCCGCCTTGCTCATCTTCGCGTTGCCCTGGCCCTTGCAGCCGTTCTGCCCCTTGCAGGCGTTGTTCACCCCCTTGCAGGCGCTCTGCCCTTTGCAGCCGTTGACGCCGCTGCACATCACCTCGTCCGTCTGCTTGGCCGAGGCCACACCGGCGGCGCCCATGCTGAACAGCCCAGCGACCGAAGCCGCAATCATCGCTCCCTTGATCGTCATGTCGTTTCTCCTCGTGGATGGGGTTTCCACGAGTCCCTACGCACGACCTGCCAACCGGTTACGGAGAATCGATCAAGGCATTCCGCCGTCGGGATTCGCCGGCGCGCCGCCGTCGGGCGGCAGCTCTTCGCGATAGCCGAGCAGCGTGTTCTTTTGATCGAGCGGTGTCAGCTTCACGGCGACCTTGTTGTCCGCGAATGTGTAGGCCCGCGTCTGCACCGTCACGTAGCCGTCGGACTTCACCACCACGTCCAGCGGCCCCGAGTCGCGCGGCCGCTGCACGACCAGCGGCGCGTGCGGCGCGATGATCCCCAGCCGCTTCTTGCCCCAGAACACCATGGCCTTCTTGGTGGACGGGTTGATGGTGAAGACGATCTTCACCGTGGCTGACGGCGGCGCGGCCGGCGCGGGCGCCGCCACCCCGACCGGCGGCGCGCTCGGCGCGGGCGCCGCGCTCGCGTAGAGCGCCAGCGCGCAGGCCCCGGCCACGCCCAGCCCGATCCCCCAACGACGTTTGCCCCAACTGGTCAGTCGCCCGCTCATTCGCCGCAGCACCCTCCCCCGCCGCCGGACTTGTCACCGGAGGTCGGCGCCGCCGGGACCGGGCCCGGCGGGTACTTGTTCCACGGTTCGGGGACGTACTCGAGGATCGGCTTCTTCACCTCGCCCATGATGTTCCCCTCGAGCACGTTGACCGGCACCGGCGGATCCATCTCGAACAGATAGCCGCGCGACGGAATCCGCATCTCGTACACGGTGTTCTTCCAGAGGAACTGGCGCGTGAACCCCATCGGCTGATCGCCCTGCACCTTCACGGGCCGGTGGTGCAGCATGAACGAGTACATCCGGATGGCCAGGTGGTTGGGCAGGCGGTGGCAGCCGTGCGAATAGCCGGCCGGGCTGTAGATCGACAGGTAGTCGGACGAGCCGTGGGCGCGAACGCCGTTGTCGAAATCGGCCCGCCCATTCTGGCCGGGAACCACAAAGTATCCGGCCACCAGGCCGTAGGCCGACAGGAAGCCCGGACCCAGCTCGTCGTAGTTCACGACGGTCATCCACTTGTTGTTGACCAGCTTGCCCTTGACCAGGCTGCGGATCGGCGTCGAGGTCGGCGCGATCCAGACCGGTCCCGACACCACGTGCCGGATCACGCGCGGCCCGACGTCGGACCCCTTGTAGCGGAAGTACTCGTACCCGTTGGCCGCCTGATCGGCCCGCCAGCCGCCGATGGTGGTGCGCCAGCGCGACAGCGCCACCTGCTTCCCGCCGACCTTCGTGTAAAGGGTCAGCGACGGGTACTTCTTGCGGGCCTGCGGCTTGTAGTGCCCCTTGTCATCGAACGGCAGGTCGTACCAGACGTCGCCGCGATCCACGACGATCGAGAGGTCCATGTTCGCCGAGTAGTAGTCGGGGCGCGCGGGCAGCTTGACGGCCACGCGCAGCGCCTTCAGGTCGTCCTTGCCGGCGTGCCGCTTGAAGAAGGCCAGCACCGCCGCGGCGTCGGACAGCCCCAGCTGGTCCACCGTGGTCTTCGTGAACTCGTCGACCAGGTTCTTCCCCTTGGACACCGAGCCGTCCTCGAGGATCTGGGCGGCGTCGACCACCCGCTCGCGCAGGGCCCGCACGAACCCGTCGTAATCGTTGTCCAGCAGCGTCCGGGCCAGCGCCTCGACCGTCTTCCGCCGCAGGAAGTTGGCCTCGTAGATCATGTGCTTCTGCTGGAAGCGCCGGACGGCCAGGCGCATCGCATCGTCGTAGATCCCGGTCTGGTGCTTGGCCCCTTTGGGGGTGTTGAGCAGCCCCTCGCAGGTGAGCCGCTTCTCGACCGCCGCCATGGCCGGCTTCTCGGCCGCGCGCTTGGCCAGCAGCTTCACCTGCGGCGCGAACTTGGGCTGCTTGGCCACCAGGTCGTCCAGCGTCGCGGCGTGCGCCTTGCGGCGCGCCGTCTCCAGGTCCTGGCGAATGCGGGCCAGCCGCCGCTCGTCCTTCTTGATCTCGTTGGGCGGGACGTAGCTCACCGTCTCGACCGCATCCAGCGCGTCGGCGCTCTCCTCGTCGTGGCAGGGGTGCTGGTCGTCGTTCAGGAAGCGCGCCCGCAGCACCGACATCGACGGGAAGATGCCGTAGAGCTCCAGGTAATTCTTCGACCCGGGCGGCAGGGGCTCGCCGTCCTCGTCCAGCTCGTCGTTGGCCAGGCCGATGAAGATGCGCCGGTAGCGGTTCGGCAGCGGCTGCCCGTCGGCGCCGGTCTGTTCGGCGAAGATGTAGGGGGTCCAGTCGTCCGAGAAGTCGACCAGCGTGTAGCCCGCGGCCTCGGCGAGGTCGGCGTCGATCCAGCGCTCCTCGCCGGGGCGAGCCGGCTGGCCGTTCTCGCCCGGCGCCGCCCCGACCACCAGCAGGGCCCGCCGGTCGGGCGGCAGGTCGGGCCGCGGCCGCAACGCCTCGGCCTCGGACACCGGGCCGTGCGGCTTGGGTGGCTTGGCGGGCGGCGCCGCGGTCTCACCTGGCTCGGCCGCGCCCCCCTGCTCACCCGCGTGATTCGCGGGCGCACCTTCGCCGTGCAACTGAGCCGATTGCCGGCAGCCGAGCGCCGCGACCAGAAGCAAGGTCGACGTGGCGCGCAGAAAGGAGCCCCTCATCCGCGCTGGAAAGATATACCAGAGTCGTCGAGCCACGCTCTTTTTTGGGCGTGGCGACCGACTATGTGTGAAAGCAGACCCGGTTGCGGCCGGCCCGCTTGGCCTCGTACATGGCGGCGTCGGCCGCCGCGATGAGGGGCTGGGCGGCCTGGGGACGGTGGGCGACGGCGCAGCCCACGCTGATCGTGACCGGGATGGGCCGCCCCTCGTGCTGATACTGGGCGTTGGCCACCGCCACCCGCAGCCGCTCACCCAGGGCCACCGCCCCATCCTTCTCGATCTCCCGGCAGATGATCGCGAACTCCTCGCCCCCGTAGCGGGCCAGGACGTCCTCGGTCCGGATGGTGGCGATCATCTCGCGCGCGACCGCCGCCAGCACGTAGTCGCCGGCCTGGTGGCCGAAGCCGTCGTTGATCTTCTTGAAGTGGTCGATGTCCACGAACAGCAGCGCCAGCGCCTTGTCGTGACGGAACGCGAACCGCATCTCGGCGTTCAGCCGATCGACGAAGTAGCGCCGGTTGAAGGTCGAGGTCAGCCCGTCGCGCAGCGCCGACTCGAACAGCCGCTTCTGGTAGTGCTCGTCGACCTGATCCTGGTAAGTGAACTTCAGGATGGTCGAGGCGCCGACCGAGATCTTGTCACCGTCGGTCAGCTCGCGGCGGTCGACCCGGTCCCCGTTGCAGAAGGTCCCGTTGGTCGAGCCCAGGTCGCGCAGGACCATCTTGCCGCCGTCGCGCTCGATCGCGGCGTGCTCGCGCGAGATGCCGTCGTCCAGCAGGCGGACGGCCGCGCTGTCGCCGCGGCCCAGCACCGAGCGCGTCCCGTGCAGCCGGTGCATTTCCCCGAAGCTCGGTCCGGAGATGACGACCAGGTACGGCTGCGGCCCACGGGGGGCGGGCGTCGGCTCGACGCTGGGTGCCCGCTCGAGCGTGGTTTCGTCGACAGGCTTCGCCATCCAGCCCCATGTTAACAGAATGTCTTGGTGCGCGAAGTTCCCGGCGGCACGACCGCCGCGCCATTTTCCGGACACGCGCCACTCGCAAATGCACTAGTCTCTACGGCCGCTGGTGATGTCGAGATCAGAATCCGAGGGGACCACCTCTTCTCCCGAGCCCGCGCAGGCCGGTGAAGCCGATTCGGGACGGTCCAAGGAAGCGCCCGACGCCGAGTTGCCTCCGCAGACCTCCGGCGCCGCGGCTCAGCCGAAGCAGGAGCTCACACTCACCGAGTCGACCCTGGTCTGGATGGTCGACAGCGACAAGCCGCACGAGCCCGATCCGACGAAGGCGCCCCGCTACGACTTCCGGGCCCAGCTGGCCGGCCGCCGGCGGGTGCTGATCTTCCTGGCCACGGCCGGCGGGATCGCGCTGATCGTGGCGCTGGTGCTGCACCTGGTGGCCGGCAGCCGGCCGCCCCCGGTTGACGAGAGCATCGACTCGGCGGCCCAGATCACCCGCCGCGCCGAGAACGCGCTGGCGCAGGGGCGAACCGGCGAGGCGATCGAGCTCGCCCACCTGGCGATCGCCGCCAACCCGCGGGTGGCCGGCGCCTACGCGGTGGTCGGCTCCGTGGCTCGCGCGGCCGGTCGTACGGTCGAGGCGCGGGAGTCCTACGCCAGGTACCTGGAGCTGGCCCCGGTCGGACCGCACGCAGCCGAGGCGCGCGCCGCCCTGGCCGCGCTGCCGCCGTGAGTGCCACCGCCAAAGGAGCGACGCCGCGCCGGCTGGCGCTCTCGGAGCTGCGCGAACGTTACGTCGAGCGCGGGCGCCCCCTGCCGGAGACGATCGAGGACGAGCTGCGGAACGACCCGCGCCCCGGGGCCCGCGCCATCCTGCAGGCGGTGGCGCGGCGGCGGCGCGACAACCGGTCAGAGGGGCAGCGGCTGCGCATGATGCTGCGCTTCGAGACCAGCCTGTGGGACGCCGGCGTCACCCTGGTCGCGGGCGTGGACGAGGCCGGGATGAGCCCGCTGGCCGGCCCCGTGGCCGCGGCCGCGGTGATCCTGGCGCCCGGCACCCGCATCCCCGAGGTGGACGACTCCAAGCGGCTCGACGTCGAGACGCGCGAGCGGCTGGCGCCGGTCATCAAGCAGCGCGCGGTGGCCTGGGCGGTGGCGTTCGCCGAGGTCGACGAGATCGATCGGGTCAACATCTACTGGGCCGGGCTGGGCGCGATGCGGCGAGCCATCGGCGGGCTGGCCCCCGGTGCGCAGCACCTGCTGATCGATGGGCGCAAGCTGAAGGACGTTCCGCTCCCGCAAGAACGAATCGTGGGCGGAGACGGCCGCAGCCTGTCGATCGCGGCGGCGTCGATCCTGGCCAAGACCGCGCGCGACGCCCGCATGCGCGAGCTGGACGCGCAGTTCCCCGGTTACGGCTTCGCCCAGCACAAGGGGTACCCGGTGGCGGAGCACGTCCGGGCGCTGGGCAAGCTGGGCGCCTGCCCCGTGCACCGCCGTTCGTTCGCGCCGGTGCGTGAGATCCTGGGACTGCCGCCGCTGCCCCCCTGGCCCGACGTGCCCCAGACACTCTGACGCCTTCCGGCGCCTACCTGTCTGGCGATGTCGCGGCAGCTCCTCCGAAAGTGAAGCGCGCGGTCACGCGGCTCTTCCGTCGTCGTGACCGATCGCCCACAATCACAGGTGGAGCCCCCCCATGCAGTCTCGGCGCGCGTCTCCCCGGATCCCGTACGACGAAGCGGTCTGTCTGTCGCGCACCGACGGGAACGGCCGGCTCTATGGCCGGGCCATGGACCTGGGCACCGGCGGCATCGCGATCGTCTGCGGCGAGGATTGCCCGATCGGCACGCAGGTGCGCTGCGACGTCCTCCTGCCCGGCGGGCCCCGGCAGATCATGGGGCGCGTGGTGCGTGTCACCGCCGCGCCGGCCGGGTTCGAGCTGGCCGTCTCGTTCGAGGACCTGAAGCCCGGCGTGGCCGGCGTGATCGAGGAGCTGATCGCCGCGCGCACCAAGCAGGTGCCCGCCAAGGTCCAGATCGAGGGCGTCGAACAGCCCTTGCGCTGCGAGGCCAGCAGCGTCGACGAGCAGTCGGTGCGCCTCACGGCATCGCTGCCGTTCCTGAAGCTGGATCGCGGCGTGAACGTGGTGCTGGGCGCCGAGGAGAAGCTGGCCGCCACCGGCACGATCCGCAAGATCGCGGTCGACCCGTCGACCGTCGACGGCGTGCCGCGCCTGGCGCTGGACGTCGACCTGAACGGAACGCCGCGCGAGCGCACGCAGCGCTACGGAACGCCGCGCACCGCGATGGTGGCGACGCCGGCCGCGGTCAACCCGGTCGCCGCGCCGCCGATCACGGTCCCGCCCTCGAGCCTCCCGCCGCCCTGCGGCCAGCCGCTCCCCTCGGTCGTGATCGAGCCGGCGCTGGAGGCCATCGACGAGCGGACGCCGGCCACGCCGGGCCCCCAGCCGCTCCGCGCGCCGCCGCCCGCGCCGCGCGCGCGACCCAAGCGGGCCGCCCCACCGGCGATGCGTGGGACCGCGGTCGTGGCCCGCCGCCCCAGCCCGCCGGCCATCGACTGGCCGCGTCCCGGCGTCGTGGCGCTGGCCCCGAACGCCCTCGTGGTAGAGCCCAAGCGTCCCTCCCTGCTCGATGCGCCGCTCTCGGCCCGGGCGCTGGTCGTCTGGGCGCCCATCGTGGCGCTGGTCACCGCGCTCCTGGTTCAGCTGACCCGATAGGGCACATCCCAACCTGGTCAGGGCTGAGGACCAGCCCCATATTCCAGGCATGATCGCGCAGCGGACAGCGGGTCCCGGCGAGATCAACTACGCCGCCTTCGATCGCTACTCGCTGGCCCACGGCCTGATCGGCATCGCGGCCGCCATGATGGGCCTGTCCTTCTGGTCGACGCTGGCGATCGCCGTCGGGTGGGAGATCGCCGAGCACATCCTGAAGAACGTGGTCCCTTCCCTGTTTTCGTACGCGACCCAGGACACGCTGATCAACTCGGTGGGCGACGTGCTGTCGACCCTGGTCGGGTGGGCGCTGACCATGGTGGTCCGCCAGCGCCAGCAGCTGTCCGGCATGGGCTGAAAAGACGATCAGACAGGAACCCTGGGAGGGTTCCTTGGACCTCCCGCGACGACTCCGCTGGGCAAAGCCCAGCTCCGTCAACGCGAGATATGCTACGAACGGGCCGTGCACGCGCCCGAGGAAGCCGAGCTGTCGGCCGCCAAGCTGCGGGTCGAGGAGCTGCGCGCCCAGATCGACCACCACAGCTACCGCTACTACGTGCTGGACGCGCCGGAGATCGCCGACGCCGAGTTCGACCGGCTGCTGCGCGAGCTGCGCGAGCTGGAGTCGCGCCACCCCGAGCTGCTCACCCCCGACTCGCCCACCCAGCGGGTCGGCGGCGGGGTCTCGGCGCTGTTCGCGCCGGTGCGCCACTCGGCCCGTCTGCTGTCGCTGGACAACGTGTTCGACGACGAGGAGCTGGTCGCCTGGCGCGACCGCGTGGTGAAGGGGCTGGGGCGCGAGCCGGCCTACGTCGGCGAGCCCAAGATCGACGGCGTCTCGATCGCGGTCACCTACGAGCGGGGGCGGCTGATCCGCGGCGCCACGCGCGGTGACGGCGACGTCGGCGAGGACGTGACCTCCAACGTTCGCACCATCCGCGCCGTCCCGCACCGGCTGCGCGGCGATTCGCCGCCCGACTGGCTGGAGGTGCGCGGCGAGGTGTTCCTGCGCGTCGCCGACTTCGACCGGATCAACCTGGAGATGGGCGCGGCCGGAAAGCCGCTGTTCGCCAACCCCCGCAACGCGACCGCCGGCCTCCTGCGCCAGAAGGACCCGACCGTCACCGCCGGGCGGCCGCTGACCGTCTACTTCCACGGGCTGATTCGCGTCGACGGGAAGATCCCCCCCACCTACGGGCAGGCGCTGGCCTACCTGCGCGAGCTGGGGCTCCGCACGCACCCCGAGGCCAAGCCGCTGGCCACCCTGGATGACGTCCGCGCCTACGTCGCCGGCATCGAGGCGCGCCGGCACGCCATGGAGCACGAGATCGACGGCGCGGTCATCAAGGTCGACCGCTTCGCGGACGCCAACGAGCTGGGCGCCACCTCGAAGTTTCCGCGCTGGGCCATCGCCTACAAGTTCCCGCCCGAGGAGCAGACCACCAAGCTGCGCGACATCCAGGTCAGCGTCGGCCGCACCGGCGCCGTGACGCCGTTCGCGATGCTGGAGCCGGTGCGGGTCGGCGGGGTCACGATCTCGATGGCGACCCTGCACAACGCCGAGGAGGTCGCCCGCAAGGGGGTCCTGATCGGTGACACCGTGGTGGTGCGTCGGGCCGGCGAGGTGATCCCCGAGGTCGTGGCGCCGATCCCCAGCCTGCGCACCGGGCAGGAGCGCGCGTTCGTGATGCCCAGCGACTGCCCCGTGTGCGGCACGCCGATCGTCCGCCCGGAGGACGAGGCGGTCGCGCGCTGCCCGAACCTGCAGTGCCCGGCCCAGGTGCTGGCGCGGATCGTCCACTTCGCCTCGCGCGGCGCAATGGACATCGAGCACCTGGGCGAGCGCACGGCGGGTGAGATGCTGGACCGCAACCTGGTCGCCACGCCGGCCGACATCTTTTTCCTGACGCCCGAGCAGCTGGGACAGCTGCCGAACTACAAGGAGAAGTCGATCGCCAACCTGTCGGCGGCCATCGCGGCCGCCAAGGATCGACCGATCGACCGGCTGCTGTACGGGTTCGGGATCCGCCACGTCGGCGCCTCGGCGGCGCGCGCCCTGGCCGACGCGTTCGCCTCGATCGACCGGATCGCGAACGCGCCGGCCGAGGAGATCGCGGCGGTCGAAGGGGTGGGCGACGTGATCGCCGGCGCGGTGCGCACCTTCTTCGATCGTCCCGAGATCCGCGAGCAGCTCGAGCGCCTGCGGGCGGCCGGCGTCCGGCTGGAAGAGCAGCGGGTCGCCCGGACCGGCCCGCTGACGGGGCAAACCTTCGTCATCACCGGAACCCTGGCGGCGTTCTCGCGCGAAGAAGCCAAGGCGCGCATCGAGGCAGCGGGCGGCAAGGTCACCAACAGCCTGTCGTCGAAGACCAGCTACCTGGTGGTCGGCGAGAGCCCCGGGACCAAGCTCGACAAGGCGACCAAGCTGGGTGTCGCGACCCTGGACGAGGCCGCCTTCACCCGGCTCCTCGATCAGGAGACCTAGGGTCCCAGCCTCGCGCCCGTGCTGGTCGACCTGGTCAGCTCTCCGGGAGGGCGTCCCGCAGGAACACCAGCGCGCGCACGAACGCGTCGCGCGCCGCGCCCGGGTCGTAGGTGGGCCGATTGTCGTTGAAGAAGGCGTGGCCGGCCTCGGGGTAGACGTGGTGCTCGAACCTCTTGCCGGCGGCGGTCATCGCCTCGACCAGCGCCGGGACCTGACCGGTGATCCGCGGGTCCTTGCCGCCGTAGAGGCCCAGCACCGGGCAGCCAATGGCGGGGATCTCGGCGGGCGGCGGCGCGCTGCCGTAGAGGATCACGGCCGCGCCCAGCCGGGGGTCGCGGCACGCGAGCAGCGCCGCCAGACCACCGCCCATGCAGAAGCCGATCGCCCCGACCTTCTGCCCCTTCGTCTCGCTGCGCTCCGTGCGCAGGTAGCTCGCGGCCGCCTGCAGGACCGCCAGCTGATCGTCGCGCTTGGTGGGCGCGAAGCCGACCGCGGCCAGCATGTCCAGCGACTCGGCCAGGCGGGCCCGCTCGGCCTCGGGTCGCGTCGCCAGAGCCTGGGCCCGTCCCTGCGCGTCCGCGAAGATCGAGGCCCCGGCCTGGCTGGCGAACGCGAGCAGATCGGTGAGCCGCTCGCGCGAGAGCGCCTCGGGCCGCTGCCCGCCCTGCGCATAGAGATCGGGCGCCAGGGCGACGTAGCCCGCCGCGGCCAGCCGGCGGGTGACGTCCTCGATGTGCGCGTCGACGCCCCAGGCCTCCTGGATGACCAGCAGGCCCGGCAGCGGTCCGGACGCGCGGTCCGGACGCGCCAGGTAGCCGGTGAAACCGTCTTTCAGGATGGTCTCGGTCGCGATCGCCATGCGCCTCCTCAGCCGTTGACGTTCTTCATGCCGCCTTCGCTGTATCGCTCGCCAGCGGCGGCGTTGCGGGGAAAGGCCTCGGACAGCGCCGCCAGATCCCGCGCCGTCAGAGTAACATCGGCGGCCGCCAGGTTCTCGTCCAGGTGGGTCCGTTTGGTGGTGCCGGGGATCGGGACGATGTGCTCGTTCTGGGCCAGCAGCCCGTCGCCCAGCGTCCGTGTTTTCATGCGGCAGGTGTAGAGCCGCGCTCGACGACACGCAAGGGGTGCTGCTACGGTTTCGCCATGCTGTTGAAGATCGTCCAGGCCGGTGACCCGGTGTTGCGAACACCGGCGCGTCCACTGACGGCGCAAGAGATCGCGAGCGCCGAGATCCAGCAGCTGATCGAGCTGATGCGCGAGACGATGCGGGACGCGCCGGGCGTGGGGCTGGCCGCCCCGCAGATCGGCCTGCCGCTGCAGCTGGCGGTCATCGAGGACGTCGCCGAGCTGGCCGCGACCGAGCGCCAGCCGGTCCCCTTTCACGTCGTCATCAACCCGCAGATCACGCTGGGCGACGAGCGGGTGGATTTCTTCGAAGGGTGCCTGAGCGTCGACGGGTACCAGGCGGTCGTCCCGCGGGCCCGCACGGTTCAGGTTGCCGCCCGCGACCATCGCGGCGAGGAGATCTCGATCGACGCGTCCGGCTGGTACGCGCGCATCCTGCAGCATGAGATCGATCACCTGCGCGGCACGCTGTACATCGATCGGATGCGGAGCCGCACGTTCGGCACGTCGCGCAACGTGGCGCGCCACGCGACCGGCGTCCCGATTCCCGAGCTGCTCGCCAGGCTCGGCGATAAAACCTAGCAATCGCCGTAGCTTGCGCGTTGCCCAGGCCAGGATTGCGCCAGCAATCCGACACCGGCGCCCGTTGTCGGAATTTGTAAGCCACTGTAAACACGTAATTTTTATTACATTATCCGTGTCATTTTGCTGCCTGCGGACGTATGATGGCCAACGCTCCTGAAGTCGCCGTCGTAGTCGTCATCGATCCGTTAGGAGGCCCCCTCATGACGAATGCCGGACGCTCGCTGGTCGCCGCCGCTGCCGTCGCACTGCTGGGAAGCTGTCAGTCCGCTGGCACGCCGACCGTCACCTCGCAGGAGCCGCTGGTGGTCAACCGCGCGCTCGGGGGCTCGACGCTGGGCTTCTACTTCCTGCCCCCGATCTCCTGGCAGACCCCGTCGCACTTCGACGGCGTGTTCGCCGCCGATCTCTCCCCGACGGTGCGCATCGATCAGGTGCAGTTCCCCAGCGGCGACACGATCACGAACGTGGCGACGCTGACCGCCACCGACCGCAGCGTGCGCCGGCATCCGTGGCGCGAGTTCTACATCTCCCGCTTCGACACGAGCGGCCTGGATCCGAAGAACCACTACCGCGTCCGCGTGCTGGTCGAGGACCAGGAGCTGGGCGCCGCCGACTTCGTCGTGGTGAAGTCGCCACAAGATCTGAAGTCGGTCGACACCAGCCGGTTCGTGGCCGTGACGGTGGGGAGCGTCCTGCCGATCAAGTTCCGCATCGAGCGCCGCGCGGCCGACCAGGACGGCGACGGCGTGCCCGACTGGCGCGACAACTGCCCGACCATCTACAACCCCCCCGTGCCGGTCCCCGTGCTGCCGACCCGGCCGGTGACGCCGCCTCGCTGCGACTACAACAAGAGCGACTGCGATCCGCAGGAGCTGGACTGCGACAAGCCGGTCATCCTGAAGCAGCCGGACGTCTGCTCGTGCCCGGGGAACGGCTCCAGCTGCCCCGCGCCCGACGCTTGCCACACCGCCGGCATGTGCGACCCGAAGACCGGAGCGTGCGGTCAGACGGCGGTCGCGGACGGGACCCCCTGCTCCGACGGGAACGCCTGCAACGGCCTCGAGACCTGCCAGGCCGGCGTCTGCACGCCGGGGACGCCGCCCACCTGCTCGATGGCCGACAACCCCTGCACGGCGTCGACCTGCGACCCGGTCGACGGCTGCAAGACGGTCATGGTGGCCGACGGGACCAGCTGCCCGCTGCCGAACGCCACGGGCGCCTGCTCGTCGGGCATCTGCGCCTCGCCGACCTGCACCAGCGGCTTCGGCGACTGTGACGGCAACGCGGCCAACGGCTGCGAGCGGGACCTGACCTCGGACATCGGCAACTGCGGGACCTGCGGGAGCTCGTGCGTGGCCTCCTGCGAGGCGTCCGTCTTCACCGAGGACTGGGAGTCGGGCAGCGGCGCCTGGCACGCGGTCGACGGCAACGGGATCACCCTGACCAGCGACGGGTCGGCCTGCGATGCCTTCCAGCGCGAGACCATCTCGTTCTCCGGCGGTCGCGTGTACACCAACCTCGGAACCGCGGTCAGCGCCGGGACCACCTACTGCCTGACCGCCTGGGTGCGCGGCACGCCGGACGCGGTGCCCTTCCTGGGGTTCCAGATCTCCAGCGCCTCCGGGAACCCCACCGGCGCCGAGCACTGGCTGATCGGGCTGCCGGGCTACACGACGGGCTACCCGGGCAACGACACGGTCGCCGGCGTCACCTCGGACGGCAACTGGGCCTACTACAGCAAGTCCTTCACGATGGACGCGGGGACCAGCGACGTCGTCCTGAAAGATGAGAACTTCGGCTCGGGGGCGGCGGACTTCGACCAGATCCAGCTGTGGGCCGGCGCCTGCCCGGCCGCGCCCACCAGCCTGTGCGCGGCCCCGGCGCCCTCCTGCACCTCGCCGGTCTGCTCGGCCGGCGTCTGCTCGTCGGCCAAGCTCTAGGCGGCCTGGTTTCAACCTCGTCTCCCCCCGTCGGGCCCCGTCCGGAAGCGGGCGGCCCGTGTTATCAATGCAGGTGTCATGAGCGGGGGGACTGGGTCGACGACCATCACACAGGCGGTCGCCCAGCCGGCCGGACCAGCCGGGCATCCGCTGTCCCTGGTGTGGCGCTTCCCTCATGCAGCCTCCCCGGTCCTGTCGCTGGAGCAGCCCGGCGTGGGCGAGATTGTCCTGGGAAGGGACCCGACCTGCGCCGTTCAATTGACGGGGCACGACGTTTCACGGAGACACGCCGCCATACGCCGGGCCGCAGACGGCGGATTCCTGATCGTGGACCTGGAAAGTCGAAACGGCGTGCGGGTAAACGGGAAGCTGGCGCCGGTCGCGCCGCTGGTCCCCCAGGACGTCGTCCGCCTGGGCGGCTGGATCGGCCTGGTCACCACCGCGCCGGGCGAGTCGGTCGAGATCGCGCCGGGCTTCTGGGGCGGCGAGAGGTTGGTGGCGTCGCTGGCGCCGCTGCGCCAGGTGGCGACCAGCGATCTGCCGGTCATCCTGGAGGGCGAGACGGGCACGGGAAAGGAGCGCGTGGCCGACGCGCTTCATCGCTGGAGCGGTCGCGACGGACCGTTCGTCGCCGTCAATTGCGCGGCGCTTCCCGACACCCTGGCCGAGGCCGAGCTGTTCGGGTACCGGCGCGGGGCCTTCACCGGCGCCGATCGGGCCAGCCCGGGGTTCTTCCGGGCGGCCGACCGAGGCACGTTGCTGCTCGACGAGGTCTCGGACCTGCCGTTGCCTCTGCAGGCCAAGCTGCTGCGCGTGCTCGAGGAGCACGAGGTGCAGCCCCTGGGCGAGGCGCGCCCCGTTCCCATCGACGTCCGGGTGGTGGTGGCCGGACAGCAGCCCTTGATGGAGGCCGTCCGGGGCGGCCGGTTTCGCGGCGACCTGCTGGCGCGGCTGGACGGCATCACCGCGCGGCTGCCGCCGCTGCGCGACAGGCGCGAAGACGTGCTGCCGCTCTTCTCCCGTTTGCTCGAAAGCGCGGGGGGCGGCCGGGCGCCCGCGTTCGAGCCCGATCTGGCCGAACGGCTGTGCGTCTACGACTGGCCGTTCAACGTGCGAGAGCTGGTCCTGCTGGCCCGCCGGCTGGTGGCCGTCCACGGGCCGGGGGCGACGTTGAAGGCCCAGAACCTTCCCGAACGCATGACGGAGACTCAGGTCAAGGCCGCGTCGCCGGCCGGGCCCAACGAGCCCGCGTCCCGGAGTGCCGACGGTCATCCCCCGGGTGAGCCTGTGCAGCTGCCGGCGCTCATCGCGGCCCTGCGTGCCTGTGGAGGCAACGTGGCGCGAGCGGCGGCGGTGCTGGGGATCAGCCGCCAGCGGGCCTACCGGCTGATGGAGGGGCAAGGCGTCGACATCGAGACGATTCGCAGCGAGACGGACAAGTCACGATGAACGAGCCCGCCGAGGCCGAGCGCATCGGCGAGGTGATGGGCGGGAAGTACCGCGTGGTTCGCCTGCTGGCGCGGGGCGGCATGTCGGTGGTCTACGAGGCCCAGCACACGCTGGTCCGCCGCCGTTTCGCGATCAAGCTGTTGCGCCGGGACCTGGCCGAGCGCCGCGACATCCTCGAGCGTTTTCAGCGCGAAGCCGCGACCGCCGGCGGCCTGGAAAACGAGAACGTCGCGGCCGCGGTCGACTTCGGGATCACCGACGACGCGACGCCCTACATCGTGATGGAGTTTCTGGTCGGCGAGAGCCTGGGCGCGCTGCTCGAGCGGCGGGGACGGCTGCCGGTGTCCCGCGCCGCCGATCTGATCGTCCAGGCCTGCCGGGGGGTCGCCGCCGCGCACGCCGCCGAGATCGTCCACCGCGATCTGAAGCCGCACAACCTGTTCCTTTGCCGGCGCGACGACGGCACCGATCTGGTCAAGGTGCTGGATTTCGGCGTCGCCAAGTTGCAGGCGCTCGAAGAGCAGAGCGCGGCGACCCGCACCGGGACGATGCTCGGGACGACCGCCTATATGTCGCCCGAGCAGGCCCGCGGCGAAAGGACGGTGGACGGCCGCACCGACATCTACGCGCTGGGCGCGATCTTCTACGAGCTGGTCTCGCAACGGCGGCCCCACCCGGGCGAGTCCCAGAACGCGATCTTGCACCACATCGCCAGCTACCCGGCGGTCCCGCTCGAGTCCGTGGAGCCTGACCTGCCTGCCGGACTGGCCGAGGTGGTCGGTCGCGCTCTGGCTTCCGATCCCACCGCGCGCCAGGCATCGGCCGAGATGCTGGCAGCCCAGCTGGCGCCATTCGCCCGGCGTGAGGTCTGGGCGGACGCGCCCGAGTCCGCCAGGCGCGAGCCGCCCGCACGCGCCGTCGATCTCTCGCGCTCGACCGGTCCCGAGCCCGCGCCCGAGCGGCGCGCCCCAGGATGGCGCGCGGGCGTCCTCCTGGTGGGGCTGGCAGCCGCCCTCCTGGCTGTCGGCGCCGGGGTGCGCCGCCACCGGGCGGCGACGCCGGCGCCCGGGCAGGCCCCGCGCGCCCACCGCGATCGTGGATTCGATCCGAAGACACGGTTCCTGGGCATGGAACCACCGCCCGGCGCGGTCGCCCACATCGAAGCGCTGCTCAAGAGCAACCGCGTGCACGACGCCGCGCTGGTGAGCGCGATGGTGGGAACGCCGTCGGCCATCTGGTTCCTGGGCGGCACACCCGAGCAGGTCCGACTGGACGTGAGCGACGCCGTGACGCGCGGCGGGCGCCAGGGCCGGCTGCCGGTCCTGGTCGCCTACAACCACCCGTTCCGCGACTGCACCGGCTACGGGTTGATCGGGTCGACCGATTCCGCCTCGTACCAGGCCTGGATCGACGGGTTCGCGTCCGCGATCGGCAACGAACGGGTGATCGTCATTCTGGAACCGAGCAGCCTGGGGCTCATTCCATACGGCCCCCGTCTGGACGGACGGGAGGACAAGTGCCGGCCGACCCGGGCCGGGGTCGATGGCCAGCGCGTCTCCCCACCGGGGGCGACCGCGGAGCAGCGCTATGCCGAGCTGAGATATGCCGTCGACAGCCTGGCGGCCAGAGCCCCGCGGGCCGCCGTCTACCTGGACGGGACGCACAGCGCCTGGTTGCCGGTGGGCGACATCGCGTACCGCCTGGCGCGCGCCGGCGTCGATCGCACCGCCGGCTTCTTTCTCAACTCCGGCAACTATCAACCCACCCAGCGGCAGATCCAGTACGGCACCTGGATCTCCAAGTGCCTGTATCGCGCGGCCCACTCCGGGGCGGACCCCTTGTCTGCCAAGCCTTACAAGGAGTGCGCGACCCAATCGGACTGGATGGATCCGAACGACGATCAGGCCTGGGCCAAGGTCGACCGCTGGTACACGGAGCAGGTCGACCGCGGTCCGAATCCTCCAGCCGGGCCGGACGACCTCACGCACTTCGTGATCAACACGAACCGCAACGGGCGCGGACCGCTGGACCTGGCGGTCTACGCGCAGCCGCCCTACAACCAGCCGCCGGCCGTCATCCAGGCGCTGCGCGACGGGTCGTGGTGCATGCCGCCGGGGCGCGGGCTGGGACTCCGGCCGACCGTCACCACGGGCGTTCCGCTGGTCGACGCCTATCTGTGGACCGACATGCCGGGACTCAGCGTCGCCGCTTGCGACATCGCGGGCGGCGCGCGGGCCTGGGACTACACGCGCTACAACCCATGGGACCTGAGCGACGAGGCGCAGAGCCACTTCGACCCGCTGTGGGGACGGGTTCTCCTGCCCTCCGGCGAATGGTTCCCCGACGGGGCGCTCGAGCTGGCTCGCAACGCCACGCCGCCGCTGGGGCTGGACGAGCCGGTGCCGCCGGAGCGGGCGGCGCTGGTCATCCCCGCCCCTGGACCGTCGCGGCCCGCGCCATCGGCCGGACGTCCGCCCGGACACAAGGCGCCCCGCGGACGTCCGGAAGGAAACCGCACGGCCGCCGCCGAACGGGCGCCTGCCACCCCGGCCCCGCCCAGCTCACCCTCGTTCGACACCGACAACCCCTACAAGTGATGGCACGGGGCGTGCTGCGGAGGGGCACCGTGCGGATACCGATCCTCGGCGTGACGCTGCTCGCCTGCGTGCTGAGCGCCCCGGCCAGCCACGCCGAAGAGACCGACCCTCGCGCCGAGGCCGCCGCTCACTACGCGCGCGGCCTGGAGCTGGCGAATCAGGGGCAATACCAGCAGGCACTGGACGAGTTCAACGCGGCCTATGCCGCCAGTCCTCATTTCGCGGTCCTCTACAACGTCGGACAGGCGGAGATGGCCCTGGGTCGGCCCATCGAGGCGATCGCCGCGCTGACCCGGTACCTCCGAGATGGCGCCGACAAGGTGCCGCTGAGCCGGCGCGAGCAGGTGCAGGCCCAGATCGCGCTGCTGGACGCGAAGCTGGCCGAGCTGACCATCACGACCAATCGAGCCGGCGCGACGATCCGTGTCGACGAACGGGAGATCGGGCGGACCCCGCTGTTCGAACCGGTGCGCCTGCCAGCGGGCGTCCACACGGTGACCGCCCTGCTCCCCGACGGCGCCCAGGCCACCCGGTCGGTGACGCTGGCCGAGGCCGACCGCCAGAAGCTGGAGATCGTGCTGATCGCGGCCGCCGCGGCCATGCCAGCGGCGCCGGCACCGGCCAGCGCCCCGCCGCCGCCCGACGGGCACCTGGCGCCTGCGCCGAGCCGCGGTGAGCGTCCGGGCGCCGTCACCCTCAGGCGCGCCGCCATCGGCGCGACGAGCGCGGGCGTGCTGCTGGCCGGCGCGGCGGTGGGCGTCTACCTCTGGAACAGAGGCCGCTACGAAGACTGGCAGAACGCCAACGCCGCCCTGGAACAGGCCCCCTCGGGAACGTCCATCTATCACCAGGCCGCGATCGCGAACAACCAGCTCGCCGATTCACTGACCACCGCCAACCACGCCATCCTGGGGCTCTCGCTGGCCGCCGGCGCCCTGGTGGCCACGGGCGCGACGCTCTACCTGGTGGACCGGGCGCATCGACGGCGCTCCGGCGAGCTGGCCATCGACTGGCGGCGGGACGCGGCGGGCGGGCGAACGATGGCTTTCGCCTGGAGCATCGGCTGGTGAGCCGGCGGGGCGTCATTCTCGGCTGCTCGCTGGCAACCCTCTTGCTGTCCGGTTGCTTCGACGTGCACCAGGTGGACCCGGGACCGTCCGTGCTGGACGACTTCGACGACGGTGACTTCAACCCGACCGACCCGAACTTCGGCGCCTGGTTCTGCTCCTCGTACAACCAGGCGGGATCGAACTACAGCTGCGATCACGCGGCCGGTGACGAGAGCCTCTACGCTCTGGTCTTGCAGGCCACCCTCGTCGATCCGATGGATGGCCTCCAGCAGAACGGAGGAGCCGAGCTGGGGACCGTCGCCGCCTCACCGGAGGACTTCACGGCCTTCACGGAGATCGGGTTTCAGGCCAAGGTCGACCTCGATCCGATTCCCAGCGGCGCAACCCTGGACGTCGAGATCGCCTGCTCGACCGCGGAGGAGGAGGACGGAACGGTTCCCGGCAATCTCTATGTCGTCAGCGGCGTCGCCTTCCAGCCGGTCTGGACCTCGTTCAACATGACGTTCACGAACTTCGGGCCGCCGCCTTGGTTGGCCGAGCCGATCAAGGGCGGCACCGCGGGATGCCTGCGGCGCGCCGACGCCATTCGCTTCTCCTTCGACCCCGACCTGCCGGATGGACAGACAGAGAGCTTCACGCTCTCGATCGACGACATCACGCTGCAATAGCCATGCGCCGAGCGCTCTCGATCTTCTTCATGCTGGTCTGGCTCGGGTGCTCGAGCTGTTCGCGCTCGACACCATCACCGCCCGGGTTCGTCAAGCTCGACGACATGGAGAGCGACGGTGGCGGCCTCATCGAGTGGACGCCGCCCGACGGGCAGTACCCCGGCACGTGGTTCGCGGCGACCGACTGCACGGAGGCGGATCGGATCGCCCCACCGCCCTTCGACGTCACCCCCGACGGCTGGTCCTACGCCGAGCTCCCCGAGGCGTACCAGACCTTCCCGGGCGTTCTGAGCGCCCACGCCGCCCGCTTGCGCACCGTCTCGCCGCTCAGCGGAGTCTGGGGCGCGAGCATGGGCTTCGACCTGGCGAACCCGCCCGGGCCCGACGGAGCCGAGCAGCCTCCCGAGCCCCCGGACGCCGGCCCGGGAATTGGACCTGGTTGCACCCCGCTGACCACCAGCTGGTTCCCGGCCACGCCGATCGATCTGAGCGACTACTCGGGCCTGACATTCTGGGCAATGGCCCCCAGCGGGGCCAGGGATTTGCGGGTCCAGATCAACGACGTGAACGTCGATCCACGGGGCGGCATCTGCAACGCCGCCAATCCGGACGACGAGAGCAACTGCTACAACCAGTTCCGCACGGTGGTGAATCTGACCGAGACGATGAGCCGCTACACCGTCGATTTCTCGACGATGCAACAGGATCCGACCTGGGGTTATCGCCCCAACCCGGACGTGCCTGATCTCCAGCACGTCTACCAGATCGCGTTCGAGGTCGACGAAGCCCACTGCGGCTTGGACCCGAACGCGATGTGTGCGGGCGGCACCACACCGCCGCTCTCGCTCGATATCTGGGTCGACGACCTCTATCTCGTGAACGAGTAGAGCGGCGCCGGGCCGGACGTCCGCCCCGGACGTCCGGGCCAGCGTTCCCACGCTCGGAGACCGGTGGAACGCCCCGCCGCCGGGCGGCTCGCCGATGGTCCAGTGCTTGCTCTCCCTGATCACCCAGAGGGAGACGACGATGAGCCCAGAAAGAAGGTCCGCTGACGACGAGTCCCTGGCGGCTGCGCTTCAGGCCGGCGAGGCGGGCGCCGCGGAGAGCGCCTGGCGCCGCTTCTGTCCGACCGTCCAGAACATCCTGCGGCGGCAGTTCCAGTTCGAAGCGGACGCGCCCGACCTGTGCCAGGAGGTCTTCCTGCGGTTCTTCTCGCGCATCGGCGAGCTGCGCGAGCGGCGAGCCCTGCGGGGCTTTCTTCTGGGGATCTGCCTGGGCGTCGCGCAGAACGAACGGCGACGCGCCTCCGCGCGCCGCCGGATCATGCTGACGTTGAACGGCGACCTGCCCGAGCAGCCGATCGCCCCTTTCGACCCCGAAGCGCGCCAGGCGCTCGATCGGCTGTCGAGGGTACTCGGGACGTTCGGCGACGACGAGGGCCGGCTGTTCACCGCGCGGCACCTGCACAAGCTGGAGCTGGCCGAGATCGCCGCCAGCCACGGCTGGTCCGTGCCGCAGACCAAGCGCCGCACCGCCATCGTCACCCGCCGGATCGGCCAGAAGGTACGGAACGACCCGGCGCTCGAGGACTACGCGGCCGGGTTCAACCGCTGACTCGGGCGCGGCGCCGGGCCAGGGCGTCCACCTCGCGGCGGCGAAAGCAGCCGATGAGGTGATCGTTGACCAGACCGCTCGCCTGCATGAACGCGTAGACGATCGTCGAGCCGACGAAGTTGAAGCCACGCGACTTGAGCTCGCGCGACAGCGCGTCCGAAGCGGGCGTGCGCGCCGGGATGTCGCCGCGGCCGCGGCTGTTGCCGCGCGTCGGGCGGCCGCCCACGAACTGCCAGATCCAGGCATCGAACGACCCCTCGGACTTGGCCAGCTCGAGAAAGGCGCGCGCGTTTCCGATCGCCGACTGGATCTTCAGCCGGTTGCGAACGATGCCTTCGTCCTGCATCAGACGGGTGACGTCAGCGGCCGTGAAGCGGGCCACCTTGGCGGGGTCGAAGCCGGCGAACGCGCGCCGGTAACCTTCGCGCTTGCGCAGGATGGTCAGCCAGGACAGTCCGGCCTGCGCGCCGTCCAGCAGAAGCTTCTCGTACCAGCGGCGATCGTCGGCGAGCGGGACGCCCCACTCCTCGTCGTGGTAGGCGCGCATCAGCGGATCGCCCTCTGCCCAGAAGCAGCGCCGTATCTTCGCGGTCATCTAGGCCGTGGAGCCCGAAATAGAAAAGCGCATCGGGCCAGGCTCGACCCGATGCGCCTCGAATTCAACTCCCGGATTTGGCGGGTGCTACCAGCGCTGGCGCCGGCCACCACCACCACCGCCACCGCCGCCACCGTAGCCGCCACCGCCGCCGCCGCCGCGGCCACCACCACCGTAGCCGCCACCGCCGCCACCACGGCCGCCGCCACCGAAGCCACCGCCACCACCGCCGCTGCCGCCCCGGCGATCCTCCGCCTCTTTCACGGCAACCTGGCGGCCCTGAACGTCGCGGCCGTTCAGCTCCTCGATGGCCTTGCGGGCCTCGTCGTCCGACGACATCTCGACGAACCCGAAGCCGCGCGGCCGACCGGTCTCACGATCGGTGATGATCTTGGCGTCCGTGACAGTGCCGAGGCCGGCGAACAGTTCACGGAGATCCAGCTCGGTGACGCTATAGGGCAGATTGCCAACATACAGTCTCGTTCCCATTTCATCCTCTTTCAGTGACCGACGGAGCTGCCGTCTGCAGAACCCTTCAGATATTCCGGTCACCGCAGAGCCTTCCGGCCGCCCAGAGGCCGGCGAGGACGACGAAGCCGAGACGAAGGAGTCACCCCCAAAATTAGCACGCTTGACGGAACGCGCCGCAATTTCTTTATGCGCCCCAATGTGCCGCCCGTCACCGGTTCCGGCATCGCGGAGAGGCAGACTGAGCCGCCCGAGGCCCCGGTTCCCCGCCTCCAGAAACGGCTGCTGGGGTAGAGTGTGCCGCGCGCGGCCAATGGCGCCGCGCGTGTGAGCCCCCCATGAGAAAGCCCCCTTCCAGATCCCTGCGCCTGCTCGCCATTGCCGCCGTGGCCGGTGGGATCGGCGCCTTCAGCGGCCAGGCGCGCGCGGACGGAAACTTGCTGGCGGGGCGCATGCCCGACGCGGCCAGCGGCATCGCGAACCTTCGCGCGATCACCGACGGCATCGGCGCGTCGGAGGGCGACGAATGGAACAGCTCCCTCTCCGCGACCTTCACCTCCGAGCGCGCCTTCGCCGAATACGACCTCGGCCGCAGCGTGACCATCACCGCCGCCTACCTCGAAGGCGACAACAACGACGAGTACGTGCTCAGCATCTCGGAGGACCATCAGACCTTCGAGCCGCTCTGGATCGCACACGCCCGCCCGGAACCCGGCCTGCGTGACCGGTGGGCCGACAACCTCTCGGGACATGGACGCTGGGTCCGCTTGACCGTCCGGGGCGGGGACGCGGCCTATGCGGTGGCCGAGCTGCAACTGTTCGAGCAGCGCCCCGATCAGCTTCCGCCGTCCGTGCACCGCAAGGCGGGACAGAGCCAGGCGGCGCTGGTCCGGTCGGCCCTGGCCTACGTCATTGCGGCCTTCGTCCTGTTCCTGGGGTTGACTCGCTCGCGCGGGCCCACCTGGCGGTTCCTGCTGGCGGCGGTGCTGCCGGTCGCGGCGCTCGCCTACGCCATCGGGGCGATCTCGGACGCCTGGCCTCTGGCCAACCGCGAGGTGGCTTTCGTGCGCGCCAGCGCGGCGGCCATCGCGCTGGCGGCGGCGCTGCGCCAGGCGATCCCCGGGCGGCGCTGGCCGGCCAACCGCGCGGCGGTCAGCCTGGCGCTGGCGACCGCCGCGGTCGGCGCCTTCCTGGCCTTCTACAACCTGGGCCACCCGCAGTTCCTGGACCGCGAGCACGGGCGCGCCGAGTTCGTCCACACCAACGACCTGCGCGTCTACCAGCCCTTCGCCAAGTACTTCAAAGAGGTGCAGTACGACGGCGTCTACGTGGCCAGCGTGCTGGCCTATGCCGAGGATCGCCGGGGCGGATCGCTCGACTCGATGGCTTTCCAGGACGTCCGAGGCCTGGACGACCATCGCCTGCACAAGGTCCGGGACCTCACCGACAAGATTCGCGAGGTTCGTGGGCGTTTCTCGGACGAACGCTGGGCAGAGTTCAAGCAAGACATGAGGTTTTTCCAGGACCTCATGGGCCCCGACTACCTGGCGACCCTGGTCGATCACGGCGCCAACGCCACGCCGGTCTGGGTCTTCTTCGCGCGGATCCTGCTGGGCCATGCCCCGGCGTCCGAGGGGTTGCTGGTGATGTCAGGGCTGGTCGACTGCCTGCTGCTGCTGTTGATGGCGGTGGCGCTCTGGCGGGCCTTCGGCCTGTGGCCGATGTTGCTGGCCATGACCGTGTTCGGGGCCAACGACCTCTACATGTTCGGCACGAACTGGACCGGGGCGACCCTGCGCCACGACTGGCTGGCGCTGCTGGGGTTCGCCGCGGCGGCGCTCAAGCGCGAGCGCTGGACGGCGGCCGGAATCTGCCTGGCGCTCTCGGCCCTGATCCGCTTCTTCCCGGTGGTGGCGCTGATGGGGGTCTGTCTGCCCGCGCTCTGGTCGTATGCCGAGCGCTGGAGGGCCGAGCGCCGGCCGCCCAGCCTGAAGACCTGGATGGCCGACCACCCCGAGACGGTGCGGGTGGTGCTCAGCGCCGCCTGCTGCATGGTCGGGATGGTGCTGCTGACCGGCGCGCTCTATGGATTCGCGCAATGGGGCCGCTGGGTCGAGAAGGTGACCCTGCTGAACCGTGACGTGGGCGTCAACGAGATCAGCCTGCGCGCCCTGGTCGCCGGCGCCGACGCCAGCGCGGGCGTCGTCTTCCGTGCCCGGCTGGTGCTGTACATCGGGCTCGAGATCACCTGCATCGCCTGCGTCGTCTGGCTGGCGCGGCGGCGACCCCTGTACCAGGCGATGATCATGACGATCCCGCTGGTGCTGGTCATCTCGAACCCGTCGAACTACTACAGCCACTTCGTGTTCGTGCTGGCGCTGCTGGCCGACAACCCCGCCATCGCCGGCGGGCGGCGCGCGGCCCAGGCGTCGGAGTCCTCGCAGACCATTCCGCTGGTCGTCCCCTTCCACCAGGTGGCGCTGCCGATGCTGGCGCTCTGCATCGGGGGGTACTGGGCGTCGATGGACCCCGATCTCGATCGTCACTTCCAGGACTCGACCATGATTCTGTTCGTGGCGCTGGCCTGGCTGTACGCGACGATGCTGCGGGTCGACCCTTACACGGCCAGTGTCCTGCAGACGGACGAGGCGTCCGCCTCCTGACCGCGGCTGGTCCGAGCAATGAGGTGAACTGCCACGCGGCGCTCGCGCGCGGCAGCCAGATCGCCACACACCCCGGGCTGGCTGGACCGTCCGTGAGGCGCGATCGCCCCCATTTTGCCCGATCTTGGAGGGCTGCCGCGGCCCGTCAGCCCCTGGCACGGGATTCGCTTTGGTAGGCCGCACCCGGACGGATCCCGTCCTCAACCCTGAAGGAGATCGACAATGAAGCTCACCCGCGTGCTCTTCCTCGCCCTGGCCGTGCTCCTCCCCGCCACCTGGACCGTTGCCAAGGCCGAGGACGCCCCGGCCGCCGACGCGCCGGCGAAGAAGGAGAAAAAGAGCAAGAAGTCGAAGAAGGCGGACGCGCCGAAGGAAGAGAAGAAGGCCGAGTAACACGGCTTTCCGCTGGGACTTCGGTCCCGGCTTTTGCCCCGGGGGAGCGATCCTCCGGGGCTTTTTCTTTTTGGGGCGTCAGGTCCCGGTCCCTCAAGCCGCGACAGGCTTCCGTCGAGGGAAACTCGGGATAGACCCATGTCTGACTTCGAGACAGAGGCCTGGAATCGCGCCCGGACGCGCCGGATCATCGAGCTCTGCGCCGCCATCGCCTCCGGCGGCTTGCTGATCACGATGCTGACCGTCTTCTACTCGATCCTGACCCGCTGACGCACCTCGGCCAGGTTTTCGATCTATGCTGCCCGCGAAGCCTGACCCGGCGGCGGCGTGTCGGAACTCTTTGCCTCCGAGGAGTGCTTATGCAGAAGGACCCTGCTCGCCAGGCGGCGCTCGTTGCGGCCCTGGTCTTGATCACGGGCGCGGGCTGCGCCCCCAATAACAGCGTCGACTTCGGCGGGAGCACGGGCGGGAACAGCGGGGCGGGAACGGGCGGCGCCCGGGCGACCGGCGGCAGCTCGGCAACCGGGGGGGCCAGCGCGACCGGCGGTGGTAGCGGCGGGACCAACGCCACCGGCGGCGTGACCGGGACCGGAGGCGCGAACACGGGAGGGTCTCCGGCCACGGGCGGCGCCGGCGGCCATGCCGGAGGCGGCGGCGCGGGAGGCCGGGCCGGTGCGGCGGGCGGCGGGACCTCGGGCACCAATGGCTCGGGAGGGGCGCCCGGAACCGGGGGCAGCGACACCGCGAGCTGCCTCGACAACATGCAGAACGGCACCGAGACGGGTGTCGACTGCGGCGGCTCCTGCGGGGCCTGCCCCAACTACAAGATCAACCCGCCCAACCTGAAGAACATGGCCAGCAGCGGCTGCCAGGGCGGCTCGGGCTTCATGTGCGCCCGCTCGATGGTCTTCAGCCCCGAGTTCAAGCAGGCGGCGGCCGACGACTTCGGCTCCGCGACCGATCCCCCTTTCGTTTACGGCACCGTCGGGCACGATCCCGACACCGCGAGCGGCGGGGTCGATTCGAACTCGAACACCTGCTGCGAGTGCTACCAGCTGGTGTTCACCACGCCCCGCGATCCGGTCAGCGGCGTCCCCACGCCCAAGCCGATGATCGTCCAGACCTTCAACACGGCGGCCGGGGGCGCCAAGAACTTCGACATCTACATGGCCATGGGCGGCTACGGCGCGAACGCCGCCGGCTGCATGGGCATGTACAGCATGATCCCCACGGTCGGCGAGCCCAGCAACGGCGGCATCCGCGTCGAGAACCTGAGCCAGTGTTCGGTGATGAACCAGTTCACCGAAGCGTCGATCGCGAGCAGCTCTTGCCAGTCGGCGCTGATGTCGACCTGCGACATGCTCCAGTCGACCAAGTCGTCCAGCGTGCAGGCGACCAGCCAGGGCTCCTGCATCGAGGCCAACCAGCCCGGGAGCCTGTACCACATGAACTGGAACGTGATGGCCAAGCGGATCGAGTGCCCCGCCAACCTGACGCGCGTGACCGGGTGCAAGCTCAACAGTCAGAACCTGCCGCAGGCCGACCCGACCGCCGTCGATTCGGCCAGCGCCAGCAGCAAGGGGTTCGCGTCCGGCTATTCGACAACCACGATGCAGGACTGCTGCCGCCCCACCTGCGCCTATAGCACCAACGTCACCAAGAACGGCAACAGCGCCGACTCGCAGTACGGCGCCTTCTACACCTGCGACGCGTCGGGCAACCCCAGCTGAACTTCTGCCCAGCTGCGTCAACGGCGTGGCGGGCCGGAAACGCGAAAAACGTTGAACCGCGGGCAACTCGTAGCGACTCTGTTTCTCACGAGATGCCCGTGCACGGGACTCCCACCCTTTCGCTCGTCAAGCCTCTGTCGCAGGACGACGACAGCGCGCTGGCGAGCGCCTTGCTCGCCCGCCACCCGCAGGCGGCGGAGGTCGCCTGGACCCGCTTCTCCCCGGTCGCGGTCCGGATCCTGCGGCGGTACTTCGGCCCGGGCCCCGACCGGCAGGACCTGACGCAGGAGATCTTCCTGCGCTTCTTCGCCCGCATCTCGGAGCTGAGAAACCCGGGCGCGCTGCGCAGCTTCTTCATCGGGATCTGCCTGGGTGTCGCCCAGAACGAGCTCCGCCGGGTCAAGGTGCGGCGCTGGATCTCGCTGACGCCGACGGGGGACCTGCCCGACGTCCCGCTGCAGGGCTGGGACCCCGAGGCGCGCGAGGCGACGACGCGCTTCTACCGCATCCTCGAGGGCGTGGGGCTCGAGGACCGGACCCTGTTCGTCGCCCGTTACGTCGAGAAGATGGACATCCCCGAGATCGCGGCGGCGCTGGGCCGACCGCGCTCCACGGTCAAGCGGCGGCTGGCGCGGGTGACCAGGCGGGTGGGGGCGCGCATGAGCGGTGATCCTTCTCTGGCCGGGTACGTTGACGGCCTCCTTCCCAAGCGCGCGGAGAAGCCGTGAGCAACGACCGTGACAAGCTGTTCGAGCAACGCTGCCTGGCGGTGGGCGACCTGGCGGCCGAGACGCTGCCCGGGCCGCCCGGCGCGGTGGGGACGCTGCCGCCTGACCTGGCGGCCGCCTTCGAGGGCGCGTCCCCACGCCGGCGCCGCTGGCGCTGGCCGCTGGCGTTCGGGTTGCTGGCCAGCGCCGCCGCCGCGGGCGTGGCGCTCTGGACGTCCTTCCGCGCGCACCCGATCGAGTTCGCCGTCGACGGCGCGGTCGCCGAGGCAGACGGGTTCTTCGAGGCCCCCCGGCAGAGCGTCGCGCGCGCGCGCTTCTCGGATGGGTCGGTGGTCTCGTTGCAGGCGGGCGGCGCCGCCCAGGTCAAGAGCTGCACCCAGGACGGCGCGACGGTGTCGCTGGCCCGCGGGTCGGCGGCGTTCGCGGTCCAGCATCGCCCGCACACCAGCTGGCACGTCGAGGTGGGGCGGTTCGACATCGCGGTGACCGGAACCGAGTTCGAGGTGCGCAACGCCGATCCGGCCGAAGGCTTCGAGCTGCGCATGAAGGCGGGCGCCGTCATCGTGCGGGGACCGCTGACCGGCAACGGCATCCCGCTCTACGCCGGGCAGCGACTGGTCGCTTCGCTCGCGCACCGGACGCTGTACGTGGGCGAGGTCCCGGCCGCCCCGGCGGCGGCCCAGCGCACCGACGTCGAACCGTCCCGGAGCTTCGCGCCACCGGCGATGGAGCCGGCCGGTCACGCCCCGGCGACGACCACGCGCTCGCGCGTACGGGCGCGGCCAGCGACGGTGGCGATGACGGAGCCTGAACCCGCCCTCGAGGCGCCCGCCGCGCCGGCCACCATGCAGCCGCCCCGCTTCCAGGCGCCCCCGGAGATGCCGATCGCGCCGACCCCGCCCTCGACCCCGCAGCCGCCGTCGGTGGCGCCGGTCGTCCCCGCGCCGGCCCCGATGGTCCGCGTGGGCGGCTCGCTGTGCGCCGAGGGATCTGCCGCGCAGATCTCGTTCGATCGGCCCGGCGAAGTGGCCGGCGTCATGGCCGGCCCGCACTCCGCGATGATGAACCCGGTCCTGGACGGGTCCCACTCGTTCTGCGGGACGCACTCGCTGCGCTTCGACCTGGACTTCAACCACGCGCAGCCGACCGACGAGCCGTTCCGCGACGGCAACCGCCCGTTCCAGAGCGGCGAGGCGATCCTGAAGCTGCCGCACCCGGTCGACCTGCGTGGCCGCACGGTCGTGGTTCACTTCTACGTGGAAGCGCCCCCCGAGGTCACCTTCGACGCGCGCGTGCTGGCGGACGACGTGGGGCGCCGGGCCGGGAACACCTATGCGCCCGGCCTGGCCCCGGGCAAGTGGTGGGCGGTCAGCACCACGTTCCACGGACCGACCGGCATCTTCGAGCCGCACGCCAACACGGCCGGCGCCAGCCAGGTCGACGCCCTGGTCCTGCGCATCGACGCCACGGGCGATCGCCGGACCTGGTCGGGCGCGATCTACATCGACGACGTCAGCTGGCGATAGGCCGACAGCAGATACACGCTGGGGCGCGTCCCCGTCGACATCCATTGCCAGATGCGCGCCGGGTCGAAGACGACCACGCCCCGGTGCAGATCCTGGCCGGGTCGACGCAGTGAAGATCAGGCGTGGGCCACGACGTGCAGCGTGCTGGTGGCGCCGCCCCCGCCGGTGGGGCGCTCCCCCTTCTTGCGGCGGGTCCGCTCGATGGCCGCGCCCAGCTCCTCGAGGCTCACGGGCTTGACCACGTGCTCGTCGAACCCCGCGTCGAAGGCGCGCGACCGATCGTCGGGCTGGCCGTAGCCGGTCATCGCGATCAGCACCGGCCCCTCGCCCAGCTGAGCCCGCACGCGCCTGGCCAGCTCGTAGCCGTCGAAGCCGGGGAGCCCGACGTCGATGAGGGCGACGTCCGGCGTCTTGGCCAGGATGCGGGTCAGCCCCTGCGGGCCGTCGCCCGCGCCGTCGACCCGGTAACCGTCCAGCACCAGCAGCTCGGCCAGCGTCTCGCGAATGTCGACGTTGTCCTCGACCAGCACGATGCGGACGCCCGCGTCCTGGGCGTCGGCCAGCTCCACCTGGGTGGTGATGTCGTGACCCAGCGTCACGAGCAGCGGCAGCGTGACGGTGAACCTGCTCCCCTGCCCCACGCCCTCGCTGAACGCCTCGACGGTCCCGCCATGCATGTTGACCAGCGCGCGCACCAGGGCCAGCCCCAGCCCCAGCCCGCCTTTGGTCCGGTCCAGGCTGGTCGGGGCCTGGCTGAACACCTCGAAGATCGATTGCAGCTGATCGGGCGGGATGCCGATGCCGTCGTCCCGCACCACCAGCATGGCCGCGCCGCTGCGGCCCGACACGCTCACCTCGATGTGTCCCCCGCGCGGCGTGTACTTGATCGCGTTGGTCACCAGGTTGCAGACCACCTGCTCCAGGCGAACCGCGTCCCCGTCGACCAGCACGGGCCCCGGCTCGGGCCGCCGGGTCAGCGCGACGCCGTGGGCGATCGACATCCCGTGCAGCGACTCCAGGGCTCGCGCGGTCAGGATGGCCAGGTCGGTCCGCTCCTTGCGGAGGATCACCTTGCCCGAGGTCACCCGCGAGACGTCCAGCAGGTCGTCGACCAGCCGGTTGAGGTGCGTGGTCTGCCGTTCGATCGTCGCGGCATGCTTCGCCACCCACGGATCGGGCACGTTCTGCCGCGAGATCAGATCCGTGGCGAACCGGACCGCCGAGAGCGGGTTACGCAGCTCGTGCCCGAGCATCGCCAGGAATTGATCGCGCGACGCGATGGCGCGCCGCGACTCGTACTGGCGCTCGCGGGCGCGCAGCGCGCTCTTGACGGCCGCCAGGAAGGTGCGCCGCTGGACCGGGCGATCGACGAAGGAGACATTCCCCGCCTCCTGGAGCTGCCCGATCGTCCGCAGCCGCGCCTCGCCCGGCAGCGAGCTGAAGACGACGATCGGCAGGTCCGACCAGGAGGGCTGCTCGCGGCACCAGTCGCTGAGCCAGGCGATGCGCGCGGGCGTCAGCTCCTCCTCGGTCAACAGGACCGCGCCGATCCCCTGGCGAACCTGGGTCTCGAGGTCAGCGAAGGTCTTGCAAGCCGTCGACTGGATCGCCGCGCGCGCCAGCAGATCGGACGCCAGCGTCGCGTCCCGCCCGACCGGAGCGTAGATGGCGAGGGACAGCGAGCTGGCGCGCGGGCCGCTCACCCCGCGCCGTCCAGCCGGGGCTCTGGCAGCTCCGTCGCCATCAGCTTCTCGCTGCCGCCGACGTAGCTGGGGACGCCGGTCAGGACGCCTCTGAACCCCGAGAGAGGCATACCGACCGAGATCCCATCCGGGGCGCCCATCCGGTACTCGCGGATGGTCTCCTCGTGGGACCCACTGCGCTTCTTGACGACCGAGATCGCCTTGCGAACCGATCCCTCCGCCTCGAAGTAGCGCAACATGACCACCGTGTCGGCCAGGTAGCTGATGTCGATCGGCGACTGCATGCCGGCGCCGAGCAGGCCGTGTTGCGCCATGACCATGAAGGTCGTGACGCCGTTCTGGTTCAACACGGCCAGCAGCTCGTGGAGCTGCAGCGCCAGCGCGCGCTCCTCGGGCATCGCGTTCAGATAGCCGTTCAGGCTGTCGATGATGACCACCCGCGTTTCCAGCTCGAAGACGCTGCGGCTCACGTTCGCGACGAACTCGCCCGGCCCCATCTCTGCCGGATCGACCTGGCTGATCGCCAATCTTCCGTCCTCGAGCGCCGCGTCCAGATCGATTCCCAGCCCCCGGGCCCGCTGCAGCAGCGTCTGGATCCGCTCGTCGAAGGCAAACAGCCTGACGTGTTCGCCCCGTCTGGCCGCGGAAACCGCGTACTTGAGCGCCAGCGACGATTTGCCGGAGCCGGCCGGTCCCATGATCAGCGTGGCCGTGCCGCGATCGACACCGCCCCCCAGGAGTTGGTCCAGCTCGCGGACGCCGCTCGGGAGAGTGGTGGGCGGTTCGGCCGACGGCGCATGCTCCGCGGCGACCAGCCGCGGGAAGACCTGAAGACCCCCGGTCCGGATCGAGAACTCGTGATACCCGCCGCGCGGCGCCAGGCCGCGCATCTTGACCACGCGCATCCGCCGGCGCTCGGAGCCATACTCGGCGGCCGAGACCTCCAGCAGCAGCACGCCGTGAACGATGCTCTGCAGCTGCCGGTCTTCCTCGGGCGCGGTGCGGTCGTCCAGGAACAGCACCGTGCTCTTCCGGCCCGTGAAGAACTGCTTGAGCAACAGGATCTGCCGCCGGTAGCGGAGCGGGTGCTGCGCCAGGAGGCGCAGCTCGGACAGTGAGTCGAAGACCACGCGCGTGGCCTTGACCCGCTCGATCTCGCCGAGCAGGCGCTGCATCACCTCGCGCAGCTCGACCTCCGAGGGCTCGAACAGCGTGTTCTCCGACGCGTCCGAGAGCTCGTCCTGGCCGACCTGCATCTCGAACAGGTGAACGCCGTCCAGGGTCCAGCCGTGCGAGCGCGCGACCGACAGCACCTCGTCGCGGCTCTCCGACAGGCTGATGTAGAGGGACGTCTCGCCCGCCCGGACTCCCTCGAGCAGAAACTGGAGGCCCATCGTGGTCTTCCCGGAACCTGGATCTCCCTGGATCAAGTAGACGCGGTTGGGCGGGAACCCCCCGCGCAGAATGTCATCCAGACCCGCGATTCCAGACGCGGTCGGAGAGGGCTTGTCGTCGCTCATCGGGGCCTCTGGCGGTTCGATTCGTCCAGAAAGTAGGTCATCGTCTGACGAAGGCTAGACCCGACCGGCGACCTCCCCGATCCTGGTTGAGCCCGGCGCGCCGGCAGGGAATGACCCCTGCCGGCGCGGAGTCGCCGGCTTGAAAACCGGACCAGGGCGGCCGACGGCCGGTCAGACGACCCGTCGCCCCTGAATCAGGCGCACCAGCACCAAGACGATCGCCGCGACCAGCAGCAGGTGGATGAAGCCTCCCATCGTGAACGAGCTGACCAGCCCCAGAGCCCAGAGAACCAGCAGAATCAGTGCAATTGTCCAAAGCATCGTGTGCCTCCTGCGCACGAGCCTCTACAACCGACGTGCCAAAGTGCCGCGGCCCGGCGTATCCAGCAGTTTTCCGGCTTCGGACGAGATCCAGGCGTTACCAAGTCAGGACGGGCCGAGGGCGACGTCCGGAATAGGAAACGCCCCCTGCAGGCCCTACCCCCGTCGGGCGGCCCGCTTCAGGCCCGGCACGCTCACTGCATCACGATGGCGGTCGAATGAAGCCTGAGATGAGCGCGCTACCAATGGAGATCCAGGAGGCCGACCCGGCGTTCCCGGTGCCCCAAGAGCTGGCTCCGGGCACCGTCTTGCAAGGCACCTACCGGATCGTGGGCCGGCTGGCCGAGGGAGGCTGCGGCGAGGTCTATGCCGCGGCCCACACCCGACTGCCCGGGCAGTTCGCGGTGAAGGTGCTGCACCGGAGCCTGGCGCACAACCCCGATGCGTTGGCGCGGTTCCGTCAGGAGGCGGAGATCACCTCGACCCTGCGCCACCCGCACATCGTTCAGGTGCTGGACTTCAACGTCTCCGAGCAGGGCTTTCCCTACCTGGTGATGGAGCTCCTCGAGGGGCGGCCGCTGGCCGCCCGGCTGACCGATTCCGGGACGCTGACCCCGGCCGACGCCGTCCGGATCGTTGAGCAGATCGCGCAGGCGCTTCACGCGGCCCACGCGCGCGGCATCGTGCATCGGGATCTGAAGCCCGACAACGTCATGCTGCTGCAGGCCGACGGGATGAACGACTTCGTCAAGGTGCTGGACTTCGGCATCTCCCAGGCCAGCTGGCGGCCGCGCCTCACCGACGACACCCACGTGGCCGGCACGCCGCAGTACATGGCGCCCGAGCAGGCCTGCGGGCTTCGCGACCAGATCGGGCCGTGGAGCGATCAGTTCTCGCTGGCCGCCATCGCCTACACGCTGCTGACCGGGCACGAGCCCTTCAGCGCCGACGACCAGATCGCGGTGCTGTACCAGGTCGTCCACGCTGAGCCGCCAGCTCCCAGCCGGATCGTGCAGATGGGGCCGGCGGTCGACGCGGTCATCCTGCGCGGCCTCGCCAAGCGGCCGGCCAACCGGTTCCCGAACGTGATCGCCTTCGCGGAAGCGCTGCGCGCCGCGTTCATGACCGGCGCCTCCGTCCCGGCCGACGACCAAGCCCTGCCCATCCATGAGGAGGACCCCATGCCGTCTGTGGATTTCGACGCCCCGCGCGCCCTGCCGACCGATCCTCCGCCGGTCGGCGCCCCCGGCCGCCAGACGAAGCGCCTGATCCGGAAGGTGCGCCGGCGGATTCACCGTACGCCCAGCAGGCTGGCGGTGCTGGCGCTGGCGGCGGCGGGCGCCATTTTGTGGTACTCGCCGACCGCGCGGACCCGTGGCGCGGACGCCTGGCACCGCGCGCAGGCCCAGGCCGAGCGCTTGATCGCCAACGCCACCCACTGATCATGGAGCACACCCGAGTGGTGAGGTCCGCGGACCGGTTCCGCGCGTTCGCGGCTCGCTCGTCGGAGAGGCTGGGCAGCCCCTGGGCCTTCATCAGCTCGGTGGCGCTGGTGGCGGGCTGGCTGATCACCGGCCCGCTGTTCCGATTCAGCAACGCCTGGCAGCTGGTCATCAACACGGCGACCACCGTGGTGACGTTCCTGATGGTGTTCCTGATCCAGGCCACCCAGAACCGCGACGCGCGCGCGATTCACCTGAAGCTGGACGAGCTGATCCGATCGAGCAAGGCCCGAAACGCCTTCGCCGACCTCGAGAACGCCTCGGAGCAAGAGCTGCTGGCGTTCCAGCAAGAGTTCCGGCGGCTGCGCGAGGGGGGACTCTCGTCGAACGATGCGGTGGCGGTCGCCCAGCGGGTCACGCAGCCCCCGGAGCCGGCGGGCTGACCGGCGCGCGCAGCGCCCCGCTCGCCGCGCGCGGAAGGAGTCGTGCTAGCGTCCGCGCCATGGCGAAATCACCCTGCCCCATCTCGAAGACGCAGTTTCTCGAAAAAGCCGAGCCAGTCCGGATCACCATCGGGACCGCCGAGATCACCGCCGACAAGCGCGAGTTCTCGACCGGGTCGTTCGGCTGGTACCACAACGGGAAGACCACCATCATGGTCGACGGAAAGCCCCTCTCGATTCAGATCGGGCTCAACCTGACCGTCGTCGGCAGCAAGGAAGCCGAGCGCTGAGCAACTGACATTCGCCGGTCGTGGTTATCTTCAACGTTGAACATAGACGCTGGAGGTCAATCATGCTCCTGGCACTTGCAATCATCCTGGCCATCGCGTGGATCCTCGGGTTCGGGATCTTCCACGTGGCCTCGGCGGCGATCCACGTGCTCATCGCGCTGGCCGTGCTCAGCCTCATCCTGCATCTGGTGCGGGCGGGCGCGCGCGCATCGACCTGACGGATCCCCGGGATTCGGCCACAATCAACGACGCGCCTGCGGGCAATGAGCTCGCAGGCGCTTTTTCGCGTCCATTGGCGCCGATCGGTAACCCGGCGGCGACCTCGAGCGCTGGGACCGTAACGGATCGGCTGATTGTCCCGCCCTACCATCGGGCTTTTCCCGGTGGCACGACCGCTGCAGTTGCGGTCGAGCACGGAGGGAGAATCATGAAAAGACACACTTTGGGAATGGTGGCGGGGACGGTCATGGTCGCACTTCTGGCCGGCAGCGTGGCGCGCGCCGGCGACGTGGAGATCGTCAACCCGAACGCGCCGGCGCCGCAGACCACGCCGGCCCCGGAGCCGGTGGTGGTTCCCACGGCGCCGCCCCCGGTTCAGCCGGTGGCAGTGGAGCCGACGGCTCCGCCGGTGCGCAAAGAGATCCATGAGGAGGTCCAGCCGCCTCACAACGCGATGACGACCATCTTCGTCAGCGCGCTCATGGGCGGACTGGCCGGCCTGCTGGTGGGCGGCGCGATCTACTACCTGGGCGACCACCAGGAGCACGCGGCGCGCATCGGCTACTGGGCAGCGGGCGGCGTCCTGCTGGGAACGGGCGTCGGCATCGTGCAGGTGGTGGCCGAGGAGAGCCGGGCAGACCAGGCTGTCAGTTCGATCTGGCAGCCCGATCCGGCGCGTACCTACCGGCTCGCCCTGTTCACGAAGCACTTCTAGCGGGCGGGCGGCAAAGGGACCGCCACCGTGCGGTCCCTTTGTCGCTGATCCGTAACACCTCGACCGTGACCGCGTTACGAAAACCGCGACGGAGCGACGATTCCGTCGACATTCCCGGGGCTTTCCGCCCCTTCTCGAGCTGGCATGGACTGTGAATGGAAAGCGGACGACCAATGGAACCGGATACGGCTCAAAGATCCATTTCGATGTTGCGGGTGTTGCCGAGCGAATCGGCGCTCGTCGGAGACCTGCCCGTGCTCGCCGCGCCGGCGCTGCCCGCGCACCTGCCGATGTCGGCGGCCCGGAAGGTCGCGGCGTTGAAGAAGGCGTCTCTGCTGCTCGCCGAGCGCGACGGCAGGCTGGTCGGCGTCGTCGACGAACGCGCCCTGATGTCCGCGGCGGATGATTCGGCGGTCGGCGACGTGATGAAACGGCTGGACCACTGCCTGACGCCGGCGATGCCGATCGTCCGGGCACGCGAGCTTCTCCTCCGCACCGGCGCAGACGCGCTGCCGGTCGTGGCCGGCGCGTTCCTGCTGGGCGTGGTCACGCGCGCCGCGATCGAACGAGCGGTCCGCGAGCCCCCCCGCAGGGACCCGCAGCCTGCCCGCCGCGTCGCCCTGCCCCGCCGCCGCGACGCCGCCTAGGCAAGGGCCAGCAGGCCGCTGGCCGCGCGGGTTGATAAGCTCGCCCCCGTGGACTCCTCTTTGCTCGAAAAGCTCGCGGCGCGGCAGGCCGGGATCTGCTTTTACGGGATGGCGCCGCCCAAGGCGGCCACGCCAGCCGGCGAGCTGCCCGGAATCGTGACGCGCCAACTGGAACGCCTCGGCCCCCTGAGGCTGGATGGGCTGATCGTCTACGACATCCAGGACGAAGGGGAGCGGATCGCGGCGCCCCGGCCGTTCCCCTTTCTACCGACCCTGGATCCGGAGACGTACGCGCATTCGCATCTGGCCGAGCTCCACTTGCCCAAGGTGGTCTACCGGTGCGTGAACCGCGACACGCCCCAGACGTTCGGTCGCTGGCTCGACGACGTCGACCGAAGCTCCTCACCTCGCCTCGCCGTCCTGGTCGGCGCGCCCAGCCAGTCGGCGCGCATCGGATTGAGCTTGACGGATGCCTACGCGGCGGCGCGCGAACGCGCGCGGAACCTGATCTTGGGAGGCATCGCCATCGCCGAGCGCCACTCTCGTCGCCAGGACGAGCACCTGCGGATCCTCGCGAAGACCGGCGAAGGGTGCCGTTTCTTCGTCACCCAGGCGGTCTATGACGTCACGGCCACCAAGTCGCTGCTGTCCGACTACGCCGTGGCGCTGCGGGAGCGCGGCGAGGCGCCGGTGCCCATCATCCTCACCTTCTCGCCCTGCGGGTCGGAGAAGACCTTGGCGTTCATGAAGTGGCTGGGAATCCACTTTCCGCGCTGGCTCGAGAACGACCTGCGCCTCGCGCCGGATCCCCTGGCCAGCTCGCTGGCCCTGTGCGAATCCATCTTCGCCGAGGTCTGGGACTACGCCCGCGATCACCGCGTCCCCCTGGGCATCAACGTGGAGAGCGTCTCGATCAGGAAGGCCGAGATCGAAGCGTCCCTCGAGCTCCTGCGGCGCCTGCAGCGCCGGATGGGGACCTAGCCGTTGGCTTCGCCCACGATGACCTCGTGCACGAAGCGCAGCTTCTCGATCGCGGCTGTCGACAGCACGAACGGGTAGAGGTCCGGCAGGCCCATGCTGCGATTCAGGCTGTTGAGGGCCAGCGTCATCGGCACCCAGGCGGCGTAGAGGTCGTCGAAGTGCTCCAGCTGCACGCGTCGTATCGCGATCTGCTTCTCCATCCGCCCCCCCACCGGCTTGGGCTGCAGCGCCAGCCCGAAGCTGCGCGCCGTCTCGAGGGTGTCGATCATGTGCAGCAGGTGCGCCCAGCTCTCTGCCCAGTCTTCCCAAGGGTGCATCGAGGCGTACGAGCTGACGAACCGGTTCGGCCAGTCGGACGGCGCGCCCTCGGCATAGTGACGCTCGACGGCCGCCTCGTAGTCGGCGTCGGGGTCGCCGAACAGCTCGCGGAAGCGGGCGAGATACTTCGACCCCTCGATCAAGCGGTCCCAGTAATAGTGGCCAATCTCGTGCCGGAAGTGCCCGAGCAGGGTTCGGTAGGCCTCACCCAACTCCTGGCGTGTCTTCTCGCGAAACGGGGCGTCGGCCTCGGCGATGTTGATCGTGATGAGGCCGTCGTTGTGTCCGGTGAAGACCTTCTCTTGCCCTGGCTCGTCCTGCATGAACGAGAACGCCAGGCCTCTTTCTCCTTCGCCCCGCGGCTCGACGGGCAGCCCCAGCTCCATCAGCGTGTACACCAGGCGCCGTTTGGCCCGCTCCAACTTGAGCCAGGCTTCCATCGCGTTCGGATCGGCCAGGTTGGGGATCATCTGGTTGAGACGGCACGCGACGCAGAAGCGGTCGTCGTCGTCGAACGCGACGGCCCAGTTGCAGGCCCCGTGGTCCACCTGGTTGCCGCACGGCCGATACTTGGCGCCGGCCAGCTTGCGATCGACGGCGACCAGGGCGTCGTTCGGGGCGCTGTCGACGGCTGTGAGGACACCCCGGTCCGGCAGGAAGGCCAGCGCGTGACCGCACTTCCCGCAGGTGGTGTTTTCGAAGTAGAGCGTCTGCCCGCACACGGCACAGGTGAAGATCTTCATTCCAAGATGAATTAAATGCCGACTGCGTCGAGCGCAATGGCCTTTGCCGTACCAAGCCACTAGGATGGCCAGGACCGAATGGCGTCGAAACGAGGGCAACCGGACGACACGTCGCCGCTGACCAGGGCCGCCGAGGCGTTCGACGACGCGCTCCAGCGCTTCTCCGGCCTGACCGAGGCGCTGCGCCGCCGCGAGCTCGACTCACGCCACGCGCTGGAGGGCGCCGCGCAGCTGCTGAAGGAGGTCGCCTCCTGCCAGGAGGAGCTGCAAGCCAGGGCCCAGTCCCTGATCGCCGCCCTGGGTCTGGCGCGCGACACCCAGCAGGCCCAGGCCGACCTGGTGCAGGCCCGGGCGCGCGAGGTGCAGCAGCGGACCCAGGAGTACGCGGCCCTGACGACCCGTTTCGAGGAGGTCGGCCTGCAGGCGGCCGGCCTCAACACGCTCGCGCAGGGGCTCGCCTCCCGGCGCGGCATCGCCGACCAGTCCCTCCGGGACACGGAGCTGCCTGCCCTGCTGTCCGAGCTCGACGAGCTGCGCGAACGCATGGGCGCCGTGGCCCAGCAGGCCGCTCAGCTGGTCGACGACGCACGCGCGGCGCGCTTCGAGGAGCTGTGCAGCCGCGCCGACTCCCTGCGCCAGCAGCTCCTCGCCGCCCGCAACAAGGCCGGCCTGCTCCGCGAGACCCTGGTCAAGGCCGTCCCCCCGACCCTCATCTCCTAGGACCTCACCCCAGAGAAGATGACGGGTTGAGCCGACGTGGGATCTGCGACTCTCCCCGCGAAGGCCGCGCGAAACCGGAGCCCTCTCCTTTATCCTCGCCCCGAGGGGCGAGGACAACCGGCTTCAGCACGCCGGCGGGTAACCCCCGTTCACCACAGTGAGTAGATGACCAGCGGAGCCGACGTAGGATCTGCGACTCTCCCCGCGAAGGCCGCGCGAAACCGGAGCCCCTCTCCTTTATCCTCGCCCCGAGGGGCGAGGACAACCGGCTTCAGCACGCCGGCGGGTACCCCCCCGTTCACCACAGTGAGTAGATGACCAGCGGAGCCGACGTAGGATCTGCGACTCTCCCCGCGAAGGCCGCGCGAAA
>DATJWP010000166.1:0-44020 GCA_035578045.1 Polyangia bacterium
GTGTAGATGTTGGGCCAGCCCCACTTGGCGGCGCGCTCCATGCCCTGGCGGGTCATCTCGGAGCGGATCCATTCCTTGCGCGCGCGCGCCACGGCCAGCTTCAGCACCGCGTCGTCGTCGGGGTCGCGCATCTCCTGGCGCAGGCGCTCGCGGGCGTCCTGGCGCAGCTGGGCCAGCACCTGCGCGTCGTCGGCCAGCTCGCGGATGCGCGCCGCGCCGGCCGCGTTGTCGGCCATCTCTTGCTCGACGGAGAAGCGGGTGCCCGACATCTCCTTGTGGCGCGGGAAATAGCCGTCCAGCTCCTCGTCCTCCCAGACCTCGCCCGACCGGTTGCCGGCGACGAAGCAGGTGCTGGTGTGGATCAATGCCGGGCGCTTCATGCGCTTGGCGAAGGCGATGACGTTCTTGGTCCCCTCGACGTTCGTGCGCAGCGCCGACTCGAGCGGCGGGTTGAAGGTCACCCGCCCCGACGAGTTGATGAGGACGTCGATGTCCTTGGCGACCCGCTCGGCCTCTTCTTCGCTGAGGCCCAGGTTGGGCTCCGTGATGTCGCCGTCGACGACCACCACCTTCTGGCGGAGCACCGCCGCCAGACCTTCGGGCCCCCCGTGCTTGTCGCGGAGCGGATCGAAGGCGGGTGAGGTGACCACGCTCTGCCAGAACCGGGCCTCGCTGTCGGTGCCGCTCCCGCGCCGCACCATGACGTAGGCCCGACCGATCTCCGGGTAGCGGTCGAGCAGCATGCTGAGCAGCACCTTGCCGACGAAGCCGGTGCTGCCGAGGATGAACAGGTTCCGGCCGCGGAAGATGTCGGTGACCGACAAGGCCGGCGCCGCCAGGGCGTTCGGAATCTCCATCGAAGACCGGGGTTTCTACCCTGATCGGCGACCATTGCCAAATCGGACCGGCCGCCCCGCGAACCCCGATGAAAGCCTGATGGCCACTGCTGGATAGCCCGATGCGAAACTTGCGCGATGGCCGCCATCGTGGTGCGATGGCCGTCGGCCGGCATGAGCGCCAGGAACCAACGGGCCATCAGGCCTCCATCCGGGTTCGAAGATCATCTCTCACGGCGGGAGGCGGCCGAGTCGCTGGGGTTCGCCAGCGAGTTCAAGGTTCGGCAGCTCGAGAAGGAGGGGCGCCTGCACCCCATCCGGGGGGCCATGGGGTCGGCCTGGTACCCGCGCAGCCAGGTCGAGGCGCTCCGCCGCTCATCCCCCCGCCCCGGTCCCACCGCCCGCCGCGTTCGCTGGCCCGACGACGCCCTGATCGCGCTCCTGCGCGAGAAGCCACGCACCGTCGTCGACCTGGTCGTCGACGCCGGCATCCCCATCTCGCGCGCCGAGCGCGTCTACAACTGGTGGCGGAGCCACGAAGCCCCGCCCGCGACAGCCGCCGCGGCGCCCGACGAGGCGTCCGAGCGCCGCAGCGGCGACCGCCTGGAGCACGACGCCCTGGTCCGCCAGCTCCGCGACGCCGACCCCAAAGTCCGCGCCGCCGCCTTCGAGAAACTGAAGGCGAGGCGTTGACCGCTACCCGTCAGCGAGCGGTTTCAGACTTCACGAGCTTCTTCAGGGCCGCGCCCTCGTACAGCTCGAGACATTTCATGATCGTGAGGTTGCTCTGATCGATGGCCGCCGGTTCGCCGGGCTTGGCCGACTGCGCGAGCGCTTGAAGCCGGGTATAGACGTCCGGACGGGATGTTCGTCCCGCGTCACGATAAAGCTCTGCTACGTGCCTGGCGTCCTGTGCAAAGGAGTCATTCCGACCTTTGTATCCCTCCGCGAGACATTTCGAGAAGGCGAAGCCGCGAAGCAGATCGGATTCCGGCACATCTCGCTGAACGAGTACTGCGGCGATGATGGCCGCCAGAACGAACCTCGTCATCGGTTCGTCTCCCAGACAAAGGCGATCATCGGGCCACCAATGGTCCACCAGTGGCACTCCCCGGCGCATGCCGGCTCGAGATATCGCTTCATGTCGAGCACTCGAATGACATAGAGCTTCCCTGGCTGTTGCAGTTGATGGGTTGCTTCGGAGGAAGCGCCCCAGCAAGTTGGTAGAGGGCCCGCATCTGTCGTATCGGCTGCCCGCTGTCATTGATAATGGCTGAGGAGCGTCGAGTAGCTCGGCAAACTGGCGTATCTCATTCGGGTCCTCCGGGTCCTCAAGTGGTGGCGAGGACTTCGATGACGAGGCCGGCATCGATCAAACCCAGCCACTGGCGAGCGAGGTGATGTGCGAATGCGGCGTCCTCGAGCAGGACGCCGCACTCGAGATTCTGCTCCTGGGCACGGCGCGTGAAGTTAGCGCTCGTGACCAGAGCGGAGGCGCCGTCGACGACGACGCACTTGGCGTGCATATTGAAACGGGGCCGGAGCGTGAGAGCGCGGGCATCGTAGTACACCCGTGGTCGGGGATCCCCGAACGGCCAGGCGCCGGCCATGATGGCGGCGACCGCTTGATCGCCGTAGAGCCTGAGGTCGGTGGGCGGCTCGTCGGGTTGCGGAATGTGCAGGAAGAAGCGCACGTCGACGTCGCGGTCGCGCATCGCGAGCCAGAGCGGCTCCAGCAGCGCACTGCCCTGAGTGAAGTCATAGCCGGCTAAGATCACCTGCCGCTGGGCGCGTTCGAACAGGGCGCGCAGCACGACGGCGGTGTCGCGGGCAGTGGCGTTGGCGCGTTCGGGCCCGGTCCAGACCAGCTCGGGGGCCGGGCGGACCTGGGCGCGCCGCTCGGCCAAGACGACGTCGAGCACGGTGAGACACGCGGGCGCGGTGTGGCCGATGAGCGCGCCTTCCAGCGCGTCGAGCTGGTGGCGGATCCCTTCTCCAAGGAGCGCCGATCGTGTGACGGGCATTGGCAGGCGGTTGGCCGCGATGGCTTCCCGGAGGCGTTCGAGCGTCGACGTCGCGACCTCCGAGAGATCGGGATGATCGCCCGAGCCGCTCACGGCCGTTCCTGAAAGAACGCCAGCTCCGCAGGGTTCCCGATCGTGGGGACCAGCAGCGCGCGATCGAGGAAGCGGTTCTGCCACTCACAGGAGCACTCGGCGATGTAGAGGCACCCGTGACAGGCAGCGCCCTCGCTGCGACGATCGCTCGACTGGTGCGTCGGGTCGTGCGCGGCGCAGACAGGATCGTTCGAGCAGAGGCGGCCGAGGTCCCAGGCCTCGCGCAGGTGGTGGCGCAGGTGACGCCCCTCCTCGACCAGGCCGCCCAACGTCCCCTCGCTGCCGGTGGTCCCCGTCCCGAGGAGCACCGCCGCCATCGCGGGATCGCCCTGGGGCGTGCCCGACTGCGAATAGATCCTTTCGCGGATGGCGCTGGCGGCGTAGCCGCACTCGAGGCTGATAGCCGTCAGAAGCAGATGCGAGAGCGTATGCAGAAGGTAGAACCGAGCGCCCGGAAACTCACCCCGCCCCTCGGCCGCATAGGCCTGCTCCAGCAGCCTGGTGCGGTCGCGAACGGCGTCCCGCCGTTCCCAGGCCTGGACTGCGTCCTCGTCCAGCTCGACGAAGATCCCTTCGCCGCGCACCTCCGCCGCCGGCAGCCACTTCTGATTCCCGGTGGGCAGCATCAGCGGCGCGGGAGCGTTCACCGCCTTGTCGAAGTCGAACTCGCCCTGCAGGTTGCTGCTGATCGAGTCGAATCGGCTGAAGCTCACCTGCACGCGGATCTCGCGCATCTCCGGGACGACGATCAGGCCGCGCACCCCGCGCGGCAGGTCGACGCGGGGCGGCCGTACGCGGAACGCGGCGAACTGCACGTCGCCGTCGGGCTCGTTCCCGGGCTGCTCGTCGGGTGCCGAGACGATGCGTTCGAACTCGACCGTTCGCAGCGGCCGCTCGGCGATCTGGGCGCGCTGCCCTCGTTGCGCCTCGATCGCCGCGACCACATCAGCCGCCGCGTACCCTTTGAACGCGGCGGCGACGGCGTCTTGCACCTCGATCAGCGTCTCCAGCTGTTCGACGCTCTTGACCTTCTGGACCAGCTTCCACACGTCGCCCTCGCGCACCCGGCGGGTCAAGGCGCTCTCCTCGGCGGGCGGCAGGCGAAGGGCGCTGACGACCTGCGAGAAATAGGCGTGAGAAGCAGTTCGCACCAGCAGCTTCAGCGGCTCACCGCAGTCTTCGTTCGCCGCGCGTCCGCCCAGCCAGGGGCGCTCGCCGTCGCACTTGAACACGGGCGCTTCCGCCTTCGACATCACCTGCCGCGCGTCGCAGTTCAGGCAGCGGACCCGAATGCGCCCGAGGTCGCCGGTCGCGCCCTCCTCCAGGCGCAGCTCAGGCCGGTCGCAGATCCCCTCCTTGCGATCGATGTGAACGAAGGGACGCCAAGGGAAGTCCGTCAGATGCCCGCGCGGGCAGGCCGCCACGAAGCGCACGGGAACAGCGCGGGCCTTCTTGTTCCCGGAGCAAGCGTGGGTGTAGCCCTTTTTGTGCGACTCGAACTGATCGCCCGCGCGCGCCAGCCGGTGGCACCCCTGGCACACGAACCAGCGCGGGAACTCCAGGGCCCGCACGCCCACCGACAACGAGGCGTCGCGCGCCTCCCCCTCGGGGGGCTTGCGGAAGTAGTCGCTGGTGGCGAGCTCGAGATCGGGGTGCAATGCCTTCAGGCGCGGCAGCAGGGACTGGCGCAGGCGCGCATCATCCAGCGACTGCCACTTTCCGCCCGGCCAGGCCCAGTGGTCCAGGCCGCCGATCACGACGGCGCGGTCGATGAGATCGACCATCGCGCCGGGGCCGAACGTCGTCACCATCTGACTCTGGCGAATCTGTCCGTCCGGTCGTGACGGGGCCGCCGTGGTCTTGCCGGTCGGGCGGCGCCGGTATCCTCCGGGGGCCATCGCCTACCTCTCGTCCAGTTGTTTGAACCGCGCCCAGACGTGCACGGACGGCTCGACGTCACGCATCGACGTCGGCGCCAGGAACTCGCGCTCGTCGCGATCGTGCGGCGGCTCGTCGGTGGCCGTGTAGAGCAGCCACTTCCCGGCCGCCTTGTTGCCGTCGTATTCGCTGTACTGCCGGGTGGCGGCGCCCTTCTTCGCGGCGTCGACGACCCGCTCCCAGGCGTCGAGGAAGCTCTTCCCGCGCCGTGCCAGATAATCGGCCAGCCGCGCCTCGGCCTCGCCGTCGCGGAAGTCGCGGTGGCCGCGCGCCCGCGCGACCAGACGTGCCAGCACCTGCTCGGCCGCTGCCCGGTGCGCGTGGATCTCCATCGCCCCCGTGGGCGGGGCCATGCGCTCGACGCTGTGTCTGACCATCGACAGGAACGTACCGACCAGCCCGCGATCGAGCGTCTGGTGGCTGAACGGCGTCACGCTGGTCGCCTCGACCTCGCGATAAAAGCTCTCGTGATAGGCCAGGAAGCGTTCGAAGTGCGAGCGATCGCGCGGCCGCATGACGTGGAGGCAGGTGACGACCAGCCCGGGGTAGCTGCGGCCGACCCGGCTCGAGGCCTGGATGTACTCGCTGGTCGTCTTCGGCTGGCCCGCGACCACCATCAGCCCCAGGCGATCGATGTCCAGGCCCACGGAGATCATGTTGGACGCCAGCACGACGTCGATCGGGCGTTCTTCGTCGTTCACCTGGCGGGCGGCGAGGCGCGCTTTCGTGGCCTTCACCCGCTCGGTGGTCTCGCGCGAGGTCAGCTCGGCGGGCTCGGTCAGCTTGCGGCTGGCCGCCCACGGGTGCTCGCCGGGGAAGTCGTGAGGCCGCTTCTCCTCCGCGTACCGCGCGACGCGGTTGCGCACCTCGTCCTCGACCAGGCGTCGCATGCCGCCCAGCTCGCGCAGGCTGTTGAAGTAGCCGACCAGGGTCATGTACGGGTCCGCGGCTTGGTCCGGTTTGCCCTTCGGTTCGAACCACCTCTGTGCCCCCGCCAGAAGGCCGGCGTAGGCCCGCACCGAGACAGCCCGCAGCGCGCGCCCGGACGCGCCGACTCCCAGGTAGAGCCGGCCGCGTGTCTCGGAGAGCGGCGCCGGCGCCGCGAAGAAGTTGTCCCCCTCGTCGATCCCACGCGGCGGGAACAGCGCCATCTCGCGGCCGAACAGGGCACGAATCTGCTCCTTGGCGCGCCGGACGGTCGCCGTCGAGCAGACGACCTTCGGCAACCGCGGGCTGCCGTCAACCTGACGTTCGCACAGGTAGTCGATGGCCGCTTCGTACAGCCCCACCATCGTCCCCAGGGGACCGCTGATGAGGTGCAGCTCGTCCTGGATGATCAGCTCGGGTGGCAGCAGGCCCTCGGGCAGCTTGGTCGCGCTCTTCGGAGGATCGTCCATCGCCCCGAACGCGCGCCGCCCCTCGATGTGCGTGGCCCGGCCGAACAACATCCCGGCGTGACCGCGCCAGGGCATCATCGCGAACTTGTCGACCGTGGCGACCAGGAAGTCGGGCAGCTCCTGGTAGATCTGCTCGTCGACGAACAGCACGGGCAGCCCCTGGCCGGCGCGCTTGGCTTCGGTGAACAGGCAGTCGCTGCTCGCGCAGTAGACGACCGCCCGCGTGAACTTCGTCTTGCTGGGATTGCCGGCCTCGTCGACCAGCTTGATGTTCTCGATCCGGATGTCGGCGCCGCACCAGGGGCACTTGGTCAGCGGGAACGGCGACTCCTCGCGCGCGCTGGCAAAGTCGTTCAGCGCGGCGTGCACCTCTTTCAACCGATTCGCCGTCGCGCCCTTGCCGACCCACAGCCCCACGGCGAAGCGGGTGTTGCCGAGGCGCTTCGGATCGCGGCGCCGGATCTCCTCCAGCGCGCAGATGAGGGTCGCCGCGCGCCCGAGCTGGTCCAGGGTGAGGAGCCGCAGCGTATAGCGCAGGATGACCGTCACGCCGCGCCCCTCGTCGGGGCGCGCCTTGCCGCGCAGGCGCCGGAGCAGCAGCGTGAACGCGACCAGGCCCAGGTACGCCTCGGTCTTGCCGCCGCCGGTCGGGAAGTAGATCAGGTCGGCCAGGCGGCGCTCGGCATGCCGCGGATCGGCCAATCCCGGCAGGCTCAAGAGCAGGAACGCGAGCTGGAACGGTCGCCATTCGGGACGTTTGCCGTCGACGTACCGCCGTCCGGCGCGCTGGCTGTCCGCCTGAATCGCCGCGACGTGCATCGCTTGATTGGCGAGCTGGAACGCCTCGCACACCACCGTGTCGCTCTCCAAGAGGGCGATGCCGGCGGCCAGCCGGGCGCGCACCTCGTCCCCCTTCTTGACCAGCTGATCGCGGGTCTCTTCCAGCGTCGCCCGCTCGAGCTGCCGTCCCCGCTGCTTGTTCAGCCAGTCCGCGTACGCTGCAGGCAGTGGCGCCAGTGCGCGGGCCAGCCCCTTCCCGTCCAGCTTGGCCAGATCCGCCATGGTCAGCGTCAGGCCGTCGATCTTGCGGTGCTTGACCGCCGGCACTTCGTAACGGGGAAGCTGCGTCGTCACCAGCGTGCGCACGGTCCCGTCGGCGTCGGGCTCGGGCGGCAAGATGCTGGTGTTGTGGCCGACCGCCCACTCCTTGCGGTCTCGGAACAGCAGCGCCAGCACGCGCGGATCGTCATCGCTGGCCGCGTCCTCGCCTCGCCGGTTGGGCCGCCACCGAAAGCCGGCGGCATAGTGCAGCGCCATCCGGACCTGGAAGATCATCGCCTTATCGCGCTCGCGGTCGAAAACCGGGCGGTTGTTGACCAGCCACAGACTCAACACCCGCGCGTTGCCGCCCAACCCTTCCATCGACGTCGTCCGCAGCTCGCCCACGACACGCAGGCCGACGGCCTCCGGCACGACGACGCCCGCCGCCAGCCGGTCACGGTCCAGCGCCACCGGGAACCGGATCGGCCCGTGCGGAACGCGCTTCCAGCCGGTCTTCTTTTTGTCCTCGGTGTCCTCGGCGATCTCGACGGGGTCGTAGTCGGCGTAGGTCAGCTCGACGTCCAGCGTGTCGGCCGGGCCGGCCGGCGCGGGCGGCAGGTAGACGCTGAGGCCCATCGACGCCGGGAAGCGGATCGGACGCACCGCCTCGGGCTCGGTCGTCCCGGCATCCTCGGACTGCGTGTCGCTACCGGCGCCCAGCTCGCCGCCATGCGACTCCAGGTCTTCCTTCTCCGGCGCCCGCTGCCCCTCTGGCGCCAGGAAGCCAGTAAAGTACCAGCGCGACGGCGGCATGGGCAGCACCTCGGTCGCGGCGTGCGCGTCGGCGCGGCTGGTGCCGGGGATGCCGAGGGCGAACGGCCCCACCAGGTCGGCCTCCAGCGCGGCGACGAGGCGGTGCCGTACGTCTTCGGCGTTCATGCGGCTTCTCCCACTAGAGGCAAACCCCAAGGTCTACGCGCGCTCACCGTTCCGTCTAGAGTACGCTGGCGGACCGGGCGCCCACAAGAACGCGCCTGCCCCGAAAAGGCGGGTGCACCGGCGACGATAGCCGGCATACTGCCGACGTGGGCGAGTCCGAGTTTCTTTTCCAGGGCATCGATCTGAAGCCCGGCCTCGTCGCCGACCTCCGCCGCATGAACCCGTGGTGGGAGGGCAATCCTGCGCCGCCCAATCCACCCCATCGTCGCGACGTGGTCGATCAGATCAACCGCCGCCTGGCCGCCGCCATCGCCCCCATCATCGTCGTGCGCGGACCTCGGCAGGTCGGCAAGTCGACTGCGCAGTTGCAAGTGATCGACGGTCTGCTCAAGTCCGGGGTTCCGGTCCGGAACGTCTTCCGCGTCCAGTTCGATGATCTCGCCGAGCTGGGGGGCCTCGGCAGCGAGCCCATCCTCCGGCTCGTCGACTGGTATGAACGGGCGGTCCTCGGGCAGACGATCAACGCCGTCGCGCGCGCAGGAGGCAAGGTCTACCTCCTCCTGGACGAGGTCCAGAACCTCGCAGGCTGGGACGTCCAGCTGAAGTTCCTGGTCGACACGACGGCCATCCAGGTCATCCTCACCGGCGGTTCCACGCCAGGCACCGAGGTGGGCCGCGGCGTGGCGGGGCGAATCAATACCCTGGAGGTAGACCGACGCGATTGACTGGGATCGCCACCTTCCAGGCATCGGCGCTCCCGCAAGTCCCGCTCGTCTGGTAAGCTCACAGCAGCATGGATCGCAGCGATTTCGAACGGTTGCGCGATCTACCGGGCAAGGTCATCAGGGCTGACATCAAGTTCAGCCAGCGAAAGCAAGCCGCCGGCTTCTTCGCGGATGCCATCGAGGTCGAGAATTCTTTGGGTATCTCGCTAAAGCTGAATGTCCGGTTCGACCCAGAGATCGGCTCGAAGACGGTGAGCGTGGTTGCCATGGGCGTTGGTCCGATCTGCCGGCTGGACGTGGACGGTCCCCCTCACCGTCCGGCAGGCCGATCTCACAAGCTTCTCTCAAAACTGTTCGATGTCCGGATAGGAACCTCCCTGACGAAGTGACCGATAGACCAGACCTCTCAGGCAAGACCGTCAAAGAGATTTTTGAGGTGTTCTGTGAGATGGCTCGGATCACGCACAAAGGGACCTTCACGGTGCCGTCTGAATGACTCCGACCCAGATGGTCATGATCGATCCTCGAAACAGCGCTGCACTGACAGCCCTCGCGAAGGATGTCTGCGTCGTGAGGGCGGTCGACGTTCTACCCAGGGGGCACATCAGGCTAGAGACCCGGTTTGCTTATCCAGATCGCTCATCGATCGATCTGTTCATCAAGAATCCCCTGCAGACCGGCGGGGGCCTGGTGCTCAGCGACATGGGGCAGACGACGAATTGGCTCAGCGACCTCCTCATCCGACCCTGGCAATCGAAGAAGCGGACCAGGTTTGTTGAGGATGTCCTGCTCACCCTCGACATCCGTCAGGCGAACGGGACCCTGGAGACCGACTTCGAAGGAACTCACGACAGCCTCCTGGACGCGACCGTCAGGCTGGCGCAAGCGTGTGTCCGGGTCGCCGATCTGACATTCACCCGGCGCAGCACCGCGCAGGTCTACGCTGGTGAAGAGGTCGAGGAGATCATCTCCGACGCCGATCTCCCGTACGAGACGAACGTTCCACTGACGGGAAAGAACGGAAACGTCGTCACCGTGGATTTTGTCGTCCAGGGCAGGAAGAGAACCTCGGCCCTGCTCACCCTGTCGTCTCAGTCGCAGGCCTCCTCCCACACCGTCGCCGTCGAGGTCTTCAGGAAGATGTACGACCTCGATGTTCCCGAGCGGGCCGAGCAGCGCGTGACGGTCTGGGACGATCGCTTCGATGTGTACAAGCCCGAGGATATCGACCGGCTGCGCAATGTTTCCGAGGTATTTGCTCTCTCGGAGCGTGACGCCCTCCAGGCCGTCATCGCCGCGTAGCCGTTCTCGGCACGCGCATCGGGACTTGAGCGTTCGAGACGGTCTCTGGTTGGTGCGACGGCGCTTCCCGGTGCTGCTCGAGGAAGAACCGCCCGCCCCTATGACGTGGTGAGCACCAGGAGGACGTACTCGCCGCCGGCGATGACGATGAACGAGCCCGAGGAGAACGCACCGCTGGCGAAGGGCGCTCCATCAAATTCTTCGCCCCGAAACGAGACGTTCTGAGCATCAACCGACCGAACGGCTGCTTTCACCGGCGTAGGGAACCAAGCTCGGTTCGCCGCCGGCAGAATGCCTGGTGATTTGTCGCCAGTGCGCGTGCCGTTCTTGAGAACGGTCGCCAAGGCGCCAGGGCTGAATCGCATGACAGCGACCAAAAAATAGTCGGTGGGCCCGAGGCCGCCCGGCGTTCCTCGCGGAACCTGTTCGAACCAGACCTCGTCGGGTTCAGCCGGAAGGCTCACGATCTTTCTGAAGTTCGGAATGCTTCGCGAGGGGGTCGAGGACTCTGGCTCATGGCTCATGGCTGATTGACCTCGATGGCAGGCGGGCGAACCGCACAGCGAAATGCTCAAGCAGATGCGGATGGCGCGCAGAAGTGCGGCCATCAAATTCTATTCCTGGCCCGTAGATTGTCGGCGGGCTTTCGCTCGCGAGACTCCGCGATACGGATCACCTCCGATGAGGCCGCGGTCACCCCGGTCCAACGCAACATGCGAAAGAGGGTTGCATAGTTCATGTACTGTTTGGCCAAGCCGGTCACTTCGAATACGCCGTTCGCGGAGTCCGGTATGCCAGTCGCGATGTCCTGGTTGCCAGGGTTGAAATTGTAGCGATCCTCGGCATGCAGGGTCATCAGTCCGACAAACGCTGGCTGCCCCGCTGTGGTCCCGACCGTGATCGAACCGCTCAACCAGACGACATGGGAGCCGAGGGCTTTCTGCCAGTTCTCGGTCGCGGGATAGGGGAACAGCGGCTCGAATCCCTTCTTCCCGCTGCCACAGGGGATCGGCCCGCCCGTCACCTGCAGCGTTCCAGGCGCGCCCGGGCCGCGCGATGCCGCCAACGCCTCTACCCCTCGACGAAAGTCGAGCACCGCGTTCTCGAGCGTGGTCTTGCCCGAAAGATCGCCGGCTACGTATCGCTCGTACGAAAACGTTCGGTCGCTTCCGTTGCCATACAGGAAATGGCGGTACGCCGCCAGAGCGTCGGGTAGATCATTGTGAGGTATCAGCGGCACACCTTGCGCGGCCTCGGCCGCCTCCAGGAGGGCCGCCCACTCGGCGAACTTGGCTCGATCGGCCAATGTGGGCGCTCGAGGCGGGAGCTTTCCGAGAAAGCCGTTGTCATGGCCAATCGCGGGACGGACCGGAGGGCCGACCTGATATGTCGCCACCGTCATCATGAAACGACTATCCCCCTGCGCTCATCACCATGGCCATTCTACGCGACGCACTGGTGACTGAAGCGCCGTGATCGCGCTATTGCTGGTCATCGGGATCGTCGAGATTGAGGGCGGTCTGGGAGGCGGGCTTGGGGTTGCTGGCGGGCTTGGCTTTGGGGCGTTTGGGGGCCGGCTTGCCGAGGCCGAGGCGGCGCTCTTCGGCGGCGCGCTCGGCGTTGAGGACGAACAGGCGGTCGATGATGGTGTCCTGGAACGCATCGAGGGCGCGGGTGTCGTCGGGGGTGAGCGGGCAGAAGGGGGGAACGGCCAGGTCGGTCCAGCCGTAGGCGTCCAGGACGGCGCGGTCCATCGCCTCGTGCAGCGCGCGCAGCTCGAGGATGCGGGGGTCGTCGTGCTGGCGGTCTTTGAGGTGGTTGTAGGTCTGCGTCAGCCCCTGGTTGGTGTCGACCATGTACGCGGCGCGCGCGGTGTAGAGGCGCTCGCCGGCCGCCTCGACCGCCGGGATGACCGCGCGCGGGTCGCGCTGAGGGAAGGGGAACGTCTCGAAGCAGTCCGACGGAGAATAGTTTAGGTCGTTCTTCATCGTCGACGATAACAACCAAACCCACGGACCATGGATTCGAGACTGCAGTGTCGCGAACGACGTGTACGCCGGCAGCGGAAATACGATGAGCTTCTGGCTGAATATCCGGTCCGTCGGTTGGAATGAGAAACAGAGATGCTTCGTAACTTGCGACGCTACGAGGCAACGTTGCATCTTCGAGAGAACCGCATACAACTCGGTCCGAGGACGGAAGAACTGCCACCAAGGAGTGCGTGCGACCTCGGCACTCTTACCGTCGCGCTCCGGTCTTACTCTTTCACTCACAAGCGCGAGTAGGTCCGGCCACCCCTCGGCCTCGACAAGGGGCATTTGGCCGAAGGTGACTACGTACCGTTCGTGACTCTGGGACGGGCTCGAATTGACTTCGTCGCCTCCCAGATAGGGAAATATACGGTCACCATTATGTCGATCGCGCCTGATCAGTTCTTCGCGTTCTTCGTCGCTGAGCAGGAAGCCTTGTCCGTATATCTTGACGCCCGAGTAAGCCGCACCGACGTTAGTCTCGATACGAACTGGGTCCGGGCGTTCCGGGGTGGGTAACAGCCGAGAACTGATGGCGCCAACATCTGCATCGTCCAAACGAAGGGCGGATACATGACGCGCTACGAAGCCCTTTGCAAGCAAGATGATCGATACGATAACCGTCGCTTCACCGGGCCATTCCATGGAGCGAGTCGCATCGAAGATCGTGAAGGCATCATTGACGATTAGGTGCTGCAGTCCGCGAGCACGGGTGTCGCCCTGCGAGATCGTATTTGTCGCAACGAATCCGATTGCCCCATGCACGCCCAAGAGTCGACCAGCTCGCCGAAAAAAGTGAGCCGACAGATCTGCTCGATCGCCGCCTGCACCGAGCAGAACTGTCAACCACGCCAGGTATGACCTCCCGTGAACGGTTGAAATAATGGTCCCACCCATGAACGGCGGATTGCCGACGAAGGCGTCCATGAACGCCGCGCCGTTCACCTTGTCGTCGTCCAGCGGATCCGGGCGTTCAAGGAAGAACACCTCGGGGAGCTCCAGGTGCCAGTGGAAGGGCGGGTGCTTGTCGCGCATCTCGCGCGACCACTCCTCGATCTCGGCCCGCCGGCCCTCGTCGCCGCCCAGCCAGGCCTCGACGGCGTCGAGGCGCTCCTTGCGCAGCTTCTCGCGCTCCTTGGGCTTGTCGGCGGCGAAGAAGGCGCCGATGCAGGCGTCGGCGACCAGCTTCACGCGGTCCATGGCCAGCTCGGCCAGCTCCAGGAGGCGCCGCTGCTCGTTCTGGGTGGCGGCGCTGTCGTCGTCGGCCATTGCCTGGATGGCCTCGCGGTGCTCGCGCACCTCGGCCAGGGTCTGGTCGACCAGGCGGGCAACGGTGGGGAGCTGGGCCCCGGGCTGCCAGTGAAAGGCGCGGATCTGGGTCAGGTCCAGGCCGACCAGCGAGTCGCCGTGGCGCAGGACGTGGTCCAGGAAGGTGAACGACTTGTCGGCGCTCATCGTCTCCAGCCAGAGCGACAGCTTGGCCAGCTCGACGGCGGCGGGGTTCTTGTCGACCCCGTAGAGGCAGCGCTCGGCGACCAGCCGCTTGGCGTGCATCAGCGGCTCGCCGTGCTTCTCGATCAGGGCCGGCAGCGCGCCGCCGCGCTCCCAGGCGGCGCGCACCTGCTCGGCCAGGAAGCGGCACGCCTCGACCAGGAACGCGCCGGAGCCCATCGCCGGGTCGCAGACCTTCAGCTCCAGGATCCGCTCCGCGGCCGGCGCCGGGCCCAGACAGGACACCACCGGCTCCAGCGTGCGGCGGACGACCCGCTCTGACAGCGAGCGCGGCGTGTAGTAGCTGCCGGTGCTGCGGCGCGAGGGCGTGGGCTGCAAGACGAGCTGGCCCAGGCGGCCGCGGTTCCGGAGCTGGCGCTTCTTGCCGGAGAGCGCGGCGATGGCGTCGGCCGCCGCGGCGCCGTCGGGATCGTCGCCCGGGGCGCGCTCGGCCAGCGCGGCGTTCACGTTCTTGATGGCGGCGGCCGAGAGCTCGCAGCGGTCTTCCAGCAGCTTCTTCTGTTCGGCCTTGCCGGCGCCGCGCAACTCTTCGATGGTCACCCAGACGCCGTTCTTGCCCAGGCGCACCGCCGGGCCGTCCAGGCGCAGCACCTCGTAGCCCATCAGCGATTCGTAGACGGCGCCGATCTGCTCGACGGAGAGATCGCGGTAGCTGAGGCGCTGGCCGTCCAGCACCACCAGCCCGTGCAGGACGTCGTGGATCGTCTTGTCGTCGACAGATGGCAGCTGCACCTGGGCGCGGTCCTCGGCGCGGTTGACGGCGGCGGTCCAGTCGGGCAGGCCGCCTTCCAGGAACGGGTAGGCGCTGGGGTCGAACAGCTTCCCCTGGCGGGGCGGCAGGTGCAGCGTGCCGTGGCGGACGCCGAAGTAGACCGCGCGGAACAGCGCCACCAGCGCGCCGTAGGCGCCGAAGCGGTGGTGCATCGACTCGGGGTGCGCGCCCGCGTCGGCGACCAGACGCTCGTAGAGGCCGAGGACGCTCAGGTGCTCGGCGTAGAGCGGCTCGGCGACCGGCATCAGGCTGCGGTCCTCGGCGTAGAGGAGAAAGACCAGGCGCAGGACGGTGTTGAGGACACCGGGGTAGACCTGACCCGCCTCCATGGCGGGGCGCAGCCAGTCGAGGCGATCGCCGGTGCCGTCGCGGGCGGCGGCGGCCTCGAAGCCGGCCAGCAGCGCCTCGACAGCGTCGAACACCTGCTCGGCCAGCTGGGCAGTGACGTCGGCCTGGCGGCGGCGGCTCTCGGCCAGCAGGCCCTCGAACGTGAAGCGCGCCTCGGCGCCGTAGGTGCGGCGGGCGTGAAAAAGGAGATCCAGCACCAGCGCCAGCGGGCGCCCGGCCGGATCGGCCAGATCGTCCATGCGAAAGGTCAGGTGCGAGGTCGTCTCGCCCCGCGGGGCGTAGACGACGCGCAGCTGGCGGCCGTTCGAGAGGAAGCCGACGGGGATGCCGGTGTGGCGCAGCAGGCGCTCCAGCTTGGCGGTGGGTGGGTAGCGCCAGGGGCCGGTCGCCTCCTCGGGCGCGTCCAGATCCAGCGCCGGGGCGTCGGGCGCGTCGCCGGCGAGGTCCCAGACCAGCGCCAGCACCGGGTTGGCGGGCGCGGTGTCAGAGGCGGCGGGCGGCGCCGTGGCCGGGGGCGGGTCGAACTCGGCGAAGGGGTCGTCCGTGGTGGCGGGCGGCGTCCGCGCGATGCCGAAGCTCGGGCGGACCTCCTGGCGGGACTCGGGCGCGCGGAACGTGGGGAGCGCGTCGCGGCCGATCAGCATCCCCGGGCGGTCGTAGCCCAGGAACGTCTCGAACAGCGCGCGCGTGCTGCCGAGCGCCAGGCCGCCCGCGGGCAGCTCGGTGAGCAGCGCGCGGAGCTGGGCGGTGATCTCGGGCCGCGCGGCGGGCGCGATCTGCGCCTCGGCCAGCACCGGGACGGAGAAGACCAGCCCCTCGATTGGCTGGGCCAGGCCCAGCCAGGTCTCGTGAAACAGCCGATCGGCGTCGCGCGCGCTCACGTCCAACTCCGCGGCCAGCTCACGACGACGCCAACCGGGGTGACCAGGGTCTTCCGCACGGCGTAGAGCGCCTCGATGGCGGCGGGCTCCCGTTCGAGATCGGTGGCGATGTCCCGTTCGCGGCGATCCATGTGGGCGAGATCGAGGGCGAGCTGGCGCTGCTGCTCGCGCGCCTCGGCGGAGTCGCCGAGACCTTCGAACAGATTGCGCTGAGACAACCCGCCGCGGGTCTTCTCGATGGCGCGGCGCTGGCGCTCGAGCAGCGCGCGCATGCCGTCGGCTTCGGCCCGGGCCCGGGCGCCCAGGCCGTTCCGGGCGGCGACCGCGCGCGCGTCGGCCTCGTCCTCCAGCGGGCGCCACAGGTTGGCGAGCAGCGTCTCGGCGGCGGCGGCGATGCCGGCGGCCGCGCGGCCGGTGGGCGCGGGGGCGCCGGCGGCCAGTCGCGCCTCGGTCGCCTTGATCAGCGCGGCGACGTCCATCCTGGGAGTCAGCGCTCGGGCGCCGTCCAGGCTGCCGTCCCAGGTGGACGCGACGGCGACCAGCTCGTCGTGCAGGCGGGCGGCGCCCGGGCCGAACAGCGTCAGGCGGGCGTAGCCGATGGCAAACACCTCGCCGCCCTCGGGATCGATCACGGCGGTCACGCGGCGCAGGTCGTGGGCCGAGAAGCCCTGGGCCAGGAACCGGTCGAGGATCCGCTTCGTGAACGGGTGCGCCAGGTGAAGCTGCTCGACGTCGCCGGTCAGGCGGCCCACAGGCGAAAAGGTGACCGGCAGCGGCGGGCGCTGGCGCCAGTCGTAGAACGACTCGTCGCGGGGGCGGGGCGGGCGCAGCGTGTCCAGCGTGACGTCCCACGAGCGATCGAGCGCAGGCAGCCGGAAGCGTGGATTGCCGTCATGAGCGCCGTCCTCGACCAGCCCGGTGGTCCCGGCCAGGCGGAGGCCGACGTCGACGACCTGGCGCAGCGCCTCGGGGCTGACCTCCAGCGCGCTGCGCGAGGCGTTGTAGCGCCGGCCGGCGCGGGTGATCTCCTCGCGCAGGAGCTTGTCGTCCTTGCGCGCCTCTTCCAGCTCGGCGTCGGCGGTTTGCACGGCGGCGCGTTTTCCCTCCGTCACTGCCTCCAGCTTCTCGGCGGTGCCGGCCCGGATGCCGCCGGCGAGCAGCGCCTCCATGTCGTCGAGCAGTACGCCGCCAAGCGAGCCGAGCTCACGCTGGACGACGTCGATCTTCCGGACCAGCGTCGCGAGAACCCGATCTTCCGGGCGCGCCGGGTAGACGAAGTAATGACAGCGCACCTCGGGCTCGGGCTGCAGCGTGCGGTCGATGCGGCCGTTGCGCTGTTCGAGGCGGGCGGGGTTCCAGGGGAGATCGACGTGGAACAGGTCTGCGCAGTGAGCCTGCAGGTTGAGGCCCTCGCGGGCCGCGTCGGTGGCGACCAGAATGCGCAGCGGCTCGTCCTCGGGCGCGGCGTTGAAGCGGCGCTGGATCTCCTCGCGCGCCTCGTCACCCAGGCCGCCGCCGAACTCGGCGACGCGGTCCTCGCCCTGGTCGGTGTGCGCCACCGCCTCGCGCAAGAGGTCCAGGATGTAGCGCTTGGTGTCGGCCCACTCGGTGAAGAGAATCACCCGCCGGTCCTTCCAGAGGCGCGACGCGCCGGCAACGGCGTCATGGCCGATCGCCGGGCAGAGGTTGGCGCGCAGCCAGGCGATGAGCGCGCGCAGCTTGGCGTCGGGGGCGCGGCGGGCCTTCTCGGCGGTGGCGCGCATCGATGACAGCAGCGCGGCGGCCTCCTCGGTCGGGGTCGGCAGCCGGGCGCTGTCGGCGGCGAGCGCGGCGTCCGCCTCGGCCTGCAGCGCCTCGTCAGAGGGGCCGAAGAGGTCGGGATCGGCGTCCGGCTCGGCGCCGGCGGACGGGAACGCCAACTGCGGGTCGCGGGCGATCGGCCCGCCGCGGCGCTCGACCGCCTGGGCATGGACCTCCAGGCTCCTGGCGAACGCCTCGGGGCTGGAGAGCAGGCGCTGTTGCAGGCGGATGAAGGGAAGGCGGGCGCGTCCCTTTTCGGGCGCGCAGAGCTCGGTATAGCGGGCGAGCATGCTCGCGAGCTCGAGGTCGACGGGTGCGCCGGCGCCGAGGTCGGCCGTCACCGGCGCCTGGCCATCCGAGCGCGTGGCCGCCGACGACCAGCGTCCGCTCTCGTGGGCGAGGTCGATCTGGACCAGCACGCGATCCGGTACGCGGTCGATGCCCAGTTTTTTCAGGTCGCGCTTGAGGCGCCGCACCATCACGGGGGCGAGATCGGTCTTCCCTTCGACAGGAACGCCGCGCGTGAACCGGACCGGGTCGAGGATCTCCAGGAGCGCGCTGAAGCTGTTCGAGTGGCCATTGTGCGGGGTCGCCGACAGGAAGAGGCGGTTGTCGAAGCGGGGCGCCAGGTCGCGAATGGTGGCGGTGATCTCGCTGTCGACGGCGTAACGGCTGCGGGTCGCCGGTGCGGCGACGTGCGCCTCGTCCAGGACCAGCAGGCTCTTCTGGGCGCGGTCGCCCAGCCGCTGCAGGAGCGGCTCGCGGTACTCGGGGCGGCGCAGGAGCGCGTGCGACACGACGAAACGGTGGTGCGTCGCCCACGGATTGACGCCAAAACCGCGCTGGCGGCGCCGCTGGGCGATGAAGGCGCGGGTCATGACCTCGAAGTGCAGGCCGAAGCGGCGGCGCATCTCGCTCTGCCATTGCAGGCAGATCGACGCCGGGCAGGCGATGAGCACGAAGTGCGCCTGCTGGCGCAGGATCAGCTCCTGCATCACCAGGCCCGCCTCGATGGTCTTGCCCAGGCCGACGTCGTCGGCGATGAACAGGTTCGCGCGCGGCAGCTCCAGAGCCTTCATGAGCGGCGTGAGCTGGTGGGCCATGTGCTCGATGCCGGCCCGGAACGGCGCCTGGAAGCGGGTGGCGTCGGCGGCGCTGACCGCGTTCCAGCGGAGCGCGTGCAGGTAGGCGCCGAAGTGCGCGGGAGGGTCCAGCCGATCGGCGGGCCCGAGGCCGCGCTTTTCAGGATCGATCGCCTGCGCGCCCAGCTCGAGGTCCCAGAGGATCTCGAGGCGGCGGCCGGAATCGTCGTCGTCGAGGCAGACCAGCGTGACCCGGGGTGAGTCGTCCGGTCGTCCGTCGTCCAGTCCGTCCTGCACGGCCTCGACCAACCACTGCCGGTGGCGGGCCCGGACGATCTGTCCTGGGCGAGGCACCCCGTCGTGCGTCACGGGCGGCGGGATGAACGAAAGGTCAGGATCGATCCCCGCCGCGACGAGCATCGCCTCGATCAGCGCGCGGCGCGCGGGGGCCTGCGCGGGGAGGCCATGCGCCTTGCAGGCGGCGGCCAGCTCCTCCCGACCCAGCTCGCGAAGGATCGCGGGGAGCTGGCCGGAGAGCGCGCCGCCGAGGGCGAGGGCGAGCTGGGCCTTCGGTGCCGAGGCCGAGGTACTCCGCAGGCGCACGCCAAAGACCCGCGCCAGGTCGAGAATGCGCCGCTGAGGCAACACCCCGAGCGTGGACGTCGGCGTGGGAGCGGTCGTGGTCACCCCGGCTCAGAGTACGCCGGCAGGGCGAGCGCCCACAAGGACTGCGGAAGGCCGTGGGCCGGTTCGCCTACGGATCAGAGATCGCGCTCAGATGGCGCTCGATGAACACGGCGGCGTCGGCCTTGCTGGCTTCGCCGGCCGCGACCCGGATGCAGATGTCGTAGAGAACATCCGGGTCGGCATGTAGCTCCCGGTCGTTCAACCAGAGAAAGGCCAGAGCCGCCGCCAAGGCCACGCGCTTGTTTCCGTCGACGAATGCGTGGGCCTGGGAGATGTGAAACAGATAGGCGGCTGCCATCTCTGCGAGCGTCGGATGCAGGAAGGCCCCGCCGAAGGTCGCGGACGCCATGCCGAGGGCAGAGCTCAGGCCGCCAGCGTCGCGGAGACCCAGCGAGCCACCGTACTTCTCGATGCGATCGGCGTGCAGGGCGAGCACGTCGTCGATGGTCAGAAACGCCGGGTCGGTCACTTGGCGAGACGCTTGAAGACGCCGCTGTAGCGCTCGTCGGCCTGCTTCATCGCCTGCCGCAGCTTGTCCGCGCGCGTCTTGCTTCGCTTGGGAGTGATGACGATGACGTCGCCGTCCGTCGACACCTCGAGCGGCGTGTCAGCCGAGATGCCGGTCCGGTCCAGCAGCTCGCGGTCGAGGACCAGCGCCAAGCTGTTCCCGGTCCTGGTGAGTCGCTTTTCCATCGTACGTACATGATAGCCGGCTCGTACGTACGCCGCCAGCTCGTGGGCTCACTAGTACGTTCCCGGTGCCGGCGTGATGTAGACCATGTCCACCTCGAGGGTGCTGTTCAAGGCGACCTTGCAGTAGATATAGCCGCTCACGGCGGTGCCGCTGCCAAAGTTCACGCCGACGGTCGACCAGCTGCTCCCACCCGGGGCGGAGACCGATGTGTTTCCGGTGACGCCGGTCGGCGCGGTTCCACCGCAATTGGACCCTTGAACCAGGCTGAGGGAGCAAGATCCTGAACCCTTGATCTTCATGCCGAAGTCGTAGGTCGTCGACGCGGAGAGCTGCATGCAGGGCGACTCCAGCTCCTCCAGCTCGGAGGGCTCGTCGGGATCCGCCCCGGCGACGATGGACGCCGCGCCGGAAGCCGGGCACGACGAGGCGTCGTCTGAAACCCAGGAGCCGTCGCCAGCTCCAGGGCTGGGCGAAAACAGCATCCATCCGCCCAACCCCGTGTCGAAACCGGCATTCGGGACGAGGTTGCCCGTCGAGGGTTGCGGGCACGAGCAGGAGCCGGGCCCGGGGCAGCAGCGACCGCCGCACATGTTGCTCACGCACTGGTCGTTGGCGGTGCAGACCGCGCCGGTGCCCTGTTTCGCGACGCAGGTTCCCGCGCTGCTGCAGTAATTCGACGACGAGACGCAATCGAGATCACCCCCGCACGACCCCTTGCAGGTCGAGGTGCCGCAGATCAGGCCGCCCGGGCAGGTCATCGGTGAGGGCGTGACACAAGTGCCGCTCGTGCAGACCCCCTGAGCGGTGGACATGTTCCCCGAGCAACCGGCGGTTCCGCAGGCAGTGGTCGGGTAGGCGCAGCTGCCGTCGGCGTGGCCCGCGCAACTCCCGGCACAAGTCGCGTCTGTGCCGCACGACTGGGCGCAACAGTAGCCCCCGCTGCAGACCGATCCCGAGATGCATCCGCCCGAGGTGGCGGTGCAGGACTGTCCCTTGGTGCTCTTGCAGGCGCCGGTGGAGTCGCAGGTGCCCGCGCAGCGCCCGTTCGGATCGGCCATGCTCACGGCCGCAACGCAGGTGTGACTGCTGGTGGCGCAGCTCATGCACGTCCCCGTGCAGTCGGAGGTGGCGCAGCAGCCGGTGGTGGGGATGCAGACCGTGGTGCTGCCGGTCGTACAGGACTTGGTCGACCCCGTGCAGGCGTAGTTGCACGTGTGCGTGCCCGTGTCGCAGGTGCCCGTCTGGCCCCCCGCGTTCGTCGGGCAATCGGTGTTCGAGCAGCAGCCCGTGGAGGCCACGCAGATCCCGGCCGCCAGGCACTGCTTGGGCGTCGAGCCGCCGCAGGTGAACCCGCAGTTCGTCCCGTCGCAAGTCGCCGTTGCGCCGGCGGGCGGCGTGCAGGCAGCACAAAGGCTGCCGCACGTCGCTATCGAGCTGTTGCTCACGCACGCCCCGGAGCAGGTGTGCTGCGTCGTTGGATCGCAGACAGGGGGAGCGGCACCGGCCGTCCCACCGGTGGCGGCGATGCCGCCCGTTCCGCCCGTGCCCCCCGTCTGGTTGCCGCCACTCCCCGAGCCGCCCGTCCCGGTCGACGTTCCACCACTGCCGCCGGCCGCGTGGCCGGCCGTCCCGGCGGATCCTCCACCCGTGCCGCCCGTCGAGCTGCCGCCCGTCCCGCCCGAGGCTCCACCTGCCCCGCCTGTCTGCTGGCCGCCGGTCCCGCCCGTCGGGTTCCCGCCGGTTCCCGGAGAACCACCACCGCCCGCGCCGCCGGCCCCCTGGACACCGCCGCCGCCCCCGCGGCCGCCCGACCCCCCGGCGTTTCCTGCGGCACCCGATTGCCCTCCACCGCCGTGCCCACCGTGGCCCCCGGAGGCAGACCCTCCCATCCCGCCGTCCGACCCCATCAGCGCCGCGCTGCCGCAGCCGCCGAGCATCGTCAGAGCCACCACCCAGAGCCCCAGAGACCCCGAATTCCGCCGCATCGTCCCATCTCCCCTCGAGCTGCCTAGGTTCATGATGCGCGAGACTAGCAACAGCCCTCCTCGGCGCGCAGCAACCTTTCCGCAAATTGAAAGGTCGGGCGATTGCCGCTGATCAAGCGCCCGGCAGACGATCGGGGAGCCCTCCACAGTCCTTCGTGGGGGGTGGACCGGGCGTTTGCCCGGGATCGGCGGCCGGCGCCACCTGGTGGGGAAGGGCCCGCCGGCGACGGGCCTTCAAACGGTCCAGGCAGGCGTTGGCGGCGATCTTGTAGAGCCAGGATTTCGCGGCGGCGCCCGATCGAAGCTCGCCCAGGTGCTCCCAGGCGCGGAGCAGGTTGTCCTGCGCGACCTCCTCCGCGTCCTGGATGGAACCGAGCATCCGGCAGGGGTGATGGATGACCAGTGCTCGAGCGCCTGGAACTTCCACATCAACGGCAGCCTGCGGAAGCTGATCGACCTCACTCCATGTCGGCCATGACGATGGGCGGGTGGTGCATCATCGTGATCTCGGGGGACGGGCCGACGAAGCTCTTGGCCATGGCGATGGCCTCGGTCAGCGACTCGGCCCGGTCCCACCCCAGGATCTTGGGGACGTGGGCGTTCTCGGCGCCGGCGGCGATCACCTTGCCGACGTGCTGGCGGCCGTTCTCGCCCCAGTACCACATGAAGAACGGGTGGGCGCCGTGGTACGCGTTGCCGCGCCGGTACATCTCGATGTAGCTGGGGTTGCGGGCGAACTCTTCCTCGTACTTGTGACGCAGCTTCATCGCGTCGCGCGTCTCGGGGAGCAGCCGGTTGAAGAACTCGATGTAGCTCGGGTGGTGGACGTGGTCGAACTCGTCGCTGCAGGGGTGGGTCAGGATCAGCACCCCGCCCTTCTTCAACAGCGGCTTGCCGCGATAGAAGTTGTGGAAGTAGCCGAGCCCCATCACCTGGACCAGCAGCGGGTTCAGGATCGAGTTCACGTTGTACGGCGAGATGTAGGGCACCGGGCAGATCAACACGTCGGCCTGGCCGCGCACGTGCACGCCGTACTGATCCCAGTTGTGCTTCAGGGTGCGCTCGTGCACCGGCTCGGTCTTCCCGGCGTAACAGGCGACCATCTGGTAGTTTGCCGGAATCGCGTGGAACATCTTCCGCTTCGCCGCGCGCGGCATCTTGGACAGCGCCCAGCGGGTCGCCTCGAACTTCAGCCTGTCGAACTCCGTGAACTCGTCCTCGTTCTTGGACAGGAAAGCCGTGGGACCGGTGTAGATCCGGTTGTTGATGGCGGTCTCGATGTGGAACACGTTCATGTGCCGGTCGATCAGCGCGCCCTGCCGCTCGACCTTGGTGTTCAGCGCCGAGCGCTTGGGATCCATGTAGCTGTCCGAGGCGCGGATGGTCTCCGGCTCGTGGTGTGACCGCAGGCTCTCGTAGTCGCACAGGCCCAGCGCCACCGACTTGTGGCCGCCGTCCATGGGGACCAGGTTGATGTTCACGTAGATGAGCAGGTCGCTCTCGACCGCGCGCCGGTTGATGTTGATCGACTCGTTGTGGTCGGTCCGCCCCAGCGGGACGATGCCGTCCGGGTCTTCGGCGTCGTGGTTGTAGAACCGATCCGGGTAGAAGTCGTCGAAGATCTTCGCCCCCACCATCCGCTTCATCTCGGCGGCGGTCATCCGCCGGTGCAGCCCCGTCGCGACGATGATGTGCACGTCGTCGACGCCGTTGGCGTCCAGCAGCTCGAGGACGATCTCCAGCACCATCTGCCGGATGTCCGGCGTGACCATGGGCGGCAGCGGCAGGCTGATGTCGTCGAGCGCGATGGTGACCCGCATCCCCGGGGCCAGCTGCGCGTACAGCGGCTCGGTGTCCAGCGGGTGGTTCAGCGCGTAGCGGATGGCGGCGCCCGGGTTGGTCAGCCCCTCGAGCGGCGGCTTCGGGTAGATGACCCGCGTCCCGATCGGCAGGTCCTCGAGCAGCAGGTCCTCGCCCGAGAACAGCACGCGCGGCGCGGAGTCCCCGTCGATGTAGACGACTTGATCGTCTTCCTTGTTGCGGGGCACGGGCCCGCGCAGAACTTTGGGCGCTCTTTCTCGCATTTACCTTAGATCCAGAATCGGCCAGTCGTGCTGCAACGCGGTGTTGCGCAGCCGGATGTCCGGGTTGACGGCGGTCGGGTGGCCGACCACCGACAGCATGGGCAGGTCGCTCATGCTGTCGCTGTATCCGTAGCAGTCGGACAAGCTCAGGTCCTCTTTCTCGGCGTAGACGCGCATCCAGCTGGCCTTGGTCGCGGCGGCCATCACCGGCGGCAGCAGGCGGCCAGTGGCATACCCGTCCACGAACTCCAGGCGGTTCGTGACATAGTCGTCGATCTTGAGGTGCTTGGCGAGTGGCCGGACCGTGATGTCCAGCGCCCCCGTCACCAGCACCTGCCGCAGCCCGAGCTGACGCGACTTGTCGATGAGCTCGTAGGCGCCCGGGAAGATCGACGGCCGCAAGACCGTGTCGAACAGCTCCTCCGCCAGCGCGCGCAACCGGTCCTCCGACTCGCCCTTGTAGCGAATGAAGAAGATATCGTTGAACAAACGCCGGTTGAAGAAGTCGGTGGTCAGAAACAGTGGAACGCTGACCAGCGTGGCCGCCGTCTTGGTGATGCTTTTCAGGATTCCTTGCTGATTGCGCGCACTGAATGCGAAGGCGTGGACCAAATTGGTCCGCACCAGGGTCCCATCCAGATCGTAGAAAGCGGCGGCGGCCATGTGGGGGGAAATCCGTGCAGGCCCCGTATACCACAGGCATAATCGGCAAGCGTCCCGATGAAGCTGACGACCGGGCGAGACTTTCTCACGAGCATCCTGAAGGATGCGACGCCGCCCGAGCTGCGCCTGGTGGGGCGCACGCTGTCGCACGCCGCCATCGTCGGGGTCGCCGCCGGCCTGATGGGCGCGGCGTTCTTTGCCACGCTCGAGCTGGTGCAGCGGCTGGTCCTGGAAGACCTGGGCGGCTACCGGCCGCTGCGGGCCAACGGCGAGACGTTCATGCCCGAGCTGGGGCACGCGGCGCACTTCCGGCCCTGGCTGGTGGCGCTGTTGCCGGCGGTGGGGGCCCTGGCTGCAGGCATCTGCTCGCAGCTGGCCCCCGAGACCTACGGCGGCGGCGGCGACGCCATGATCACCGCCTTCCACCACAACGACGGTCAGGTCCGCAAGCGCGTCGCCTGGGTCAAGGCGATCGCGTCCATCTTCACGCTGGGAACCGGCGGCTCGGGCGGCCGCGAGGGTCCGACCATGCAGATCGGCGGCGCGCTGGGCTCGCTCTGCGGGCGCTTGCTGCGCGTCGACGCCGGCGAGCGCCGCATCCTGCTGGTGTCGGGCGTGGCGGCCGGCATCGCGGCGGTGTTCCGCACGCCGCTGGGCGCCGCGCTGCTGGCCGTCGAGGTCCTGTACCGTGACGACTTCGAGTCCGAGGCGCTGATCCCGGCCGTCCTCGCCAGCGTGACCGCCTACTCGGTCGTCATCTCCATCTTCGGCGAGTCGACGCTGTTCGCTCACCCGGGTCGCTTTCCGTTCGTGATCACCCACCTGTGGCTGTACGGGGTGCTGGCGCTGCTGGTCTCGGTGCTGGCGGTGGCGTTCCTGGGGGCGCTGCGGACGGTCCAGCGGGTCACGGCAGCCTTGACGATTCCGCAGTGGTCGCGCCCAGCCCTGGGGGGACTGGCCATGGGCGTCTTCTCCGTCCCGATCATCGTGTTCATCGGGTGGCGGCTGGCGCAGCCGGGACAGGGGTTGGGGCTGTTCGGCGGCGGCTACGGCGCCGTGCAGGTGGCGATCACCGGCGCCAGCTGGCTGCCCGGCGGCTGGGGCGGCGCCGGCCTTCTGCTTTTTCTCTGCCTGGCCAAGATCGTCTCCTCGTCGCTGACCATCGGCAGCGGGGGCAGCGCGGGCGACTTCGCGCCGGCCCTGGTGATCGGCGGCCTGTTCGGCGGCGCCTTCGGCCGCGTGGCCCAGCTTCTGATCCACGACCCGCGCATCGACCCGGGCGCGTTCGCGCTGGTCGCCATGGGCACCTTCTATGGCGGGGTCTCGCACACGCCGCTCTCGTCGCTGGTCCTGGTCTGCGAGCTGGCCGGCAGCTACGACCTGCTGGTCCCGCTGATGCTGGCCGAGGGGATCGCGTTCGTCGCCCTGCGCCGCCGGTCGCTCTACCACGCCCAGGTCAAGAGCCGCCGCGAGTCGCCGGTCCACCGGTCGAGCGCGTCCGACGTCCTGCGCACCACCCGCGTCGGGGCCGTCATGCGCACCATCTCGGTCAACGGCGTCCCGATCGCGGCGCGCGAGTTCTCGGTCCCGGTCGACGCCGACCTGAAGACGGCCGCCGAGACCATGCTGGCCCACAAGCTGCGCGAGATTCAGGTGACCGACCCGGAGGGCAAGGTGATCGGCCTCCTGGACGAGGCAGACATCTCGCGCTGCTACCTGGAAGCCGCCGATCGAACCGCCACGTCGACCAGCATGCCGATCAAGCCATAGCGCCGAATTGCGCTATTGTTCGGTGGTTTGTCGACCGAGGACGAAGACGCCGAGACGCTCCCCGGGGGCACCGTGCTCGGCCGCTACCAGCTGGTGCGGCTGCTGGGCCGCGGCGGCATGGGGGCCGTCTACGAGGGGCTCCACCTCGACCTGAAGAAGCGGGTCGCCATCAAGACCCTGCGGCCGGCGCTGGCCGCCCTGCCCGGGGCGCGCGCGCGCTTCCTGCGCGAGGGAGAGGCGGCGTCGCGCATCTCGCACCGCAACGTCGTCGACGTGACGGACGTCGGCACGACCGACGGCGTGACGTACCTGGTGATGGAGCTCCTGGAGGGGCAGGACCTGGCCGACCGACTGGAGCAGGTCGGCTCGCTCTCGATCGCCGAGACCCTGGAGGTCCTTCTGCCGGTGCTGGCGGCGATCGGCGTGGCCCACGACGAAGGGGTCATCCATCGCGACCTCAAGCCCGAGAACATCTTCCTGGCCCGCACGCGCCACACCGCGATGGAGCCCAAGGTGCTGGACTTCGGCATCTCGAAGATCAGCTCGCGCGGCAGCGGCAACACGCTGGCGCTGACCGGCACCGGCGCTTCGATGGGGACGCCGTACTACATGGCGCCCGAGCAGATCCGCAGCGCGGCCGGCGCCGACGCGCGCAGCGACCAGTACGCGCTGGGAGCCATTCTGTACCAGTGCCTGACCGGCCGCCGCGCCCACGAAGGGGCCACGGTCTACGAGGTCATCCGCAGCGTCGGTGACGGGTCATTTCCCCCGCCGCGGACGGTGCGCCCGGACCTGCCGGTCGCGCTGGAGCAGGTGATCCTGCGCGCGATGCGCCTGGACCCCGCCCAGCGTTTTCCGTCCGTGCGGGCGCTGGGGCAGGCGCTGCTGCCGTTCGCGCTGCCGGCCGCCCGGGCGCAGTGGGCGCCGGAGCTGCAGACCGGGTTCCCGGGGGATGGCGCCGTGCTCCCGGACGGCGGCTCGCCGCAGCCGGGGGGCACGGTGATCCTGCCGCACTCGCAACCGGCGATCTCCGTGCGCACGCCGCGGCCGCGCGCCGACTCGGCGCCCGAGACCACGCTGGGCGCCAGCGCCGCGCAGATCGAGCTGCGGCCGTCCCGTAGCCGGGCTCCGCTGGTGACCGCCCTGGTGGTGGTCGTCGCCGGCGGCGGGGCGGGCGCCTACTACTTCCTGCAGAGCCCGCCGAAGCCGACGCGCGCGGCGGCCTCCGCCGCCGCTGGGGCGGAGAGCCGGCCGCTCGACATCGCGCCGCCGCCGCTCCGCGAGCCGCCCCGGTACCACGTCGCGACCGCGTCGCGTCCCCCCCAGGCCGACTTCGAGCTGGACGGCAGGTTCGTTGGAACGGGCTCCTACACCGGCGATCTCCCGGCGGACGGCGTGGAACACACCCTGAAAGTCAGCGCGGCCGGGTACCTGCCGGCCACGCTCAACTTCCGCGACCGCCCGCCGCCCGAAGAGGTGAGGTTGCAGGTGCGTCCCCCCGTCGAAAGGCCGGCGCCCGCGGCCGACCATCCGGACAACCCTCCGAACCTGGCGAGCGCGCCCAGCCGCCCGCAGCGGCCGTCGGCGCACGCGCACGGTCACGCTTCGGCGCCCATGGACCAACCGGTCGGCCCGGCGCCGCCCGCGGCCAAGCCGCCGTCGGGACCAATCCGCACCGAGAACAACGCGGCCATCATCGACGACTGAGGCTCAGAAGCGGAGGGCGCACGCCAGGCCCAGGCCGGCCAACGACGGCGCGCAGATCGGAGACGACAGCGCCTGCTCGGCGTGACTCGCCGGAGCGGACGGCTCCGTCAGCTCGAGGATCAGCCAGGTCACACCAAACACGCCCGCCCCGACAAAGCCGGCGATCGCGACCTTCTGGTCCAGCAGCAGGTCGTTCAGCGACTCCTGGCAGAGCGGCATCGTCATGTTGCTCCCCTTGACGTACGCCGTGCCGTTGCGGTTCTCGCAGGTCGGGTAGGTGTTGAACGCGTCGACGTTCTTCCGCTCGATGAAGGTGAAGGTCACGCCGACACCCAGGCTGGTCAGCGCCAGGGCGGCGGTGGCCCACTTGACCCCGACCCGGGTGGCCGACGGCCCCTCGGCGGGCTGGTCGGCGGGCTTCTCGACCGGCGCCACGGGAGCCGTGGATTCCGCGCGTTCCGCGACGGGCGCCGTCGCAGGTGGCGCGACGGCGACGGGCGCCGCGGCCTCCTTGTTCAGGCGAAGCACCACCCGCTGGTACTGCCCGGCCACGATGGTCATGGTCCGCTGACCCGGCTGATACCCGGGCGCGCGCACCTCGACGTCGACCTGGCCGGCGCTGACCGCGACCGCCTCGGCCAGCGGCAGCTTCCCGACCGCCCGTCCGTTCACCGAGACCTCGGCACCCGCCGGGTCGCCCAGCACCTCGACGCGCCCCAGGTGAGCCTGGATGAACCCCAGCGCGTCCGACAGCGTGGCCTGGTTCCTGGCGACCCAGGGATCGTCGGACGCGCGGATGGCCTCGCGGACGTGGTGCTCGGCGTCCTCCCAGCGGCCCAGCGCCTGCTCGGCCAGCCCCAGCTGGCCGGCGGCGCGCGGCGTGTGGACGGCGTCGTACGCCTTCTGGAACTCGCGCACCGCCCCCTCGTCATCGTGCGCCTTGCGCAGCTCGATGCCGTGGCGAATCCACCGATCCGCGTCGCGCTGCGGATCGTCGGCCAGCGCCGTTCGCCCGAGCGCCAGAAGAACCAGGATCGGCGCGCTGAAACGGAAGATCACCATCCGGTCATGCGAACGGCGGTGGGACTGTCGACGAACGTCCCGTTGCCGAGCTGCCCGTTGATGTTGTAGCCCCAGCACCAGACCGAGCCGTTCTTCAGCAACACGCAGGTGTGGTTGCCGCCCAGGGCGGCGGACGCCGGTGCACTGGGCACGACGGTGGCCTTGGTCGGGCTGGGGACCGTCGTCGTGCCGGTGGTCCGGAACATGCCGTCGCCGACCTCGCCGTAATAGTCGTCGCCCCAGCAATCGAAGTCGCCGTTGGCCATGAGCGCGCAGGTGTGCGAACCGCCGGCGAAGACGGCGCTGGGCGTGCCGGTCAGGCCAGTGACGGTGTTCGCCGACGCTTCGCCGTACGGGCTGTTGGGGGTGACCGTGCCATCGCCGAGCTCCCCGTAATCGTTTTCGCCCCAGCAACGGATGATCGCGCCATTGGTCAGCAGGCAGGCGTGATGGCCCGAGCTGGCCGCCGAGATGGCCACCGCGATGCCGGCGTAGGGGGTCGACACCGGCGTTGCGCTGCCGAACGGCGAGGCCGTGGTGGCGGTGCCGGTCCCGAGCTCGCCGTACTGGTCTTGGCCCCACGAGAAGATGCCCGAGCCCGACATCACGTGCGCGGTCCCCGACGACGCGACCAGCGCCGACGGCGAGTTGAACAGGGTCGTCACGACCTGAACCGGGCTCGCCTTCCCCTGATCGCTCCGGCCGTTCGTGTACGTCCCGTCGCCGAGCTGGCCGTCGTAGTCATTCCCCCAGCACCAGACGCTGTTGTCCGTGAGCACGGCGCAGATGAACTCGTCGCCGCTGGCGATCGTCTTCGCGGCGGCCCGCAGCGGCACGTGAACCGGGCTGGTCGATCCGTTGAACGACCCGTTCCCCATCTCCCCGAAGGCCCCGGAGCCCCAGCAGTACACCGCCCCGCTGGCCAGCCGGGTGCACGTGTGCCACTGGCCGGTCACGACCTGCTGGGGGGCGTCGTTCGCCGGCAGGCCGACGGTCTTGACCGCCGTGTTGATGCCGTACGGGCTGTCCATCGAGATGGTGCCATTCCCGAGCTCGCCGTCGGCGTTGAGGCCCGCGCACCAGATCGAGTTGTCGGTCAGCAGCGCGCAGGTGGTCCGACCACCGCAGGCGATCTGCACGGCGCGCAGGTGGCAGGTGCCGTCCGCGCAGAAGTCGGTGGAGAGGCAGTCGGCGTCGGCCGTGCAGCTGGTCTTGCACACGTTGGCCGAGCAGACCAGGTCACCCGCGCAAGCCTGCACCGCCGGCATGTTGCACGTCCCCTGAGAGCAGGTGCCGGCCTGCACGATCCCGGTGCCGCTGCACATCGGCGAGCCGCAGCTTCCCGTCGGATAGCTGCAGGCGCCCGAGCCATTGCAGGAGCCGCCGCAGGTCGATCCCGACCCCGTGCAGGGCGAGTGGTTCGTGTGCGGCGCCGTGTTGGCGGCCAGGTTCGTGCACGTCCCCTGGTGCCCGACCAGATCGCAGGCCACGCACGAGCCGGTGCAGGCGCTGTCGCAGCAGTACCCATCGGGCGAGCAGGTGGTTCCGGAGATGCAGCCGGCGGCCACGGTGTTGCAGGTCTGGCCCTGCTTGCTCTTGCACGCGCCGGTGGAGTCGCACGTTCCGGCGCAGCGGCCGTTCGGGTCGTCCATGCTCTTGGCGGCGACGCAGGTATGGCTGGTGGCGTCGCAGGTCATGCACGTGCCGGTACAGTCGGTGTTCGTGCAGCAGCCGGTGGTGGGGATGCAGACCGTGGTGCTGCCGGTCGTGCAGGACTTGGTCGACCCCGAGCAGGCGTAGTTGCACGTGTGCGTGCCCGTGTCGCAGGTGCCGGTCTGGCCGCCCGCGTTGGTCGGGCAGTCGGTGTTCGAGCAGCACCCCGAAGAGGCCACGCAGATCCCGGCCGCCAGGCACTGCTTGGGCGTCGAGCCGCCGCAGGTGAACCCGCAGCTCGTTCCGTCGCAGGTCGCCGTGCCGCCGGCGGGCGGCGTGCAGGCGTCGCAGCGGCTGCCGCAGGTCGCGATCGAGCTGTTGCTCACGCAGACCCCGGCGCAGGCGTGCTGTGTCGCCGGGTCGCAGACGACCGCGGCCCCGCCCGTTCCGCCCGTGGCGACCACGCCGCCCGTTCCGCCGGTGGCGGCCACGCCGCCCGTTCCGCCCGTGGCGGCCACGCCGCCCGCCCCACCCGTGGCGGCCACGCCGCCCGTTCCGCCACTGCCGCTCGAGCCCGCCGTCCCGCCGGTTCCACCCGTGGCGACGATCCCTCCGGTCCCGCCGCCCGCGCCTCCGCTGCCCGCGTGACCCGCCAAGCCGCCGGTTCCCCCCTTGCCAGCCGTCCCGGCGGTGGCGCCGGCGTGGCCGCCGCCGCCCGTGCCCCCGTCCGTCTGCGTGAACGACTGCCCGTTCGAACAGGCCGCGCCCACCAGGGCCAAAGCCACCACCGAGAACCGAACCAGCACGCTATTGGTCATGACGTCGTCCTTTAAAAGCGAACCACACAAGACAATCCGAACCCCGACGATGCCGGCCCGCACAGCGGTCCGCGCAATGCCTGCTCCGGCGGCGCCGTGCCCGACAGCGCCGCCGGCTCCGTGAGCTGAAGGATCAGCCAGGTCGCCGCGAATGCGCCGGCCGCCACGTACCCGGCGATGAAGACGTCCTGGTAGGTCTTGGACGTGTCGAGCGTCGACTGGCAGTAGGGATCGGCCATGCCGTCCGCAAGAACGCCCGTGTCGCCCTTGATGACGCAGCCATGGTTCGTGAAGCTCGAGACGTTCTGGCTGTGCAGGATCGTGAAGACGATCCCGGTGATCAGGCTGGCGCCGGCCAGCCCGGCGGCGCCCCACTTGAGGGCCAACCGCGTGGTCGTCGGCCCTTCCGCCGGACCCGAATCGGGGGACCGGGTCGGGGCGGGCGGCGCCTCTGGGTTGCCCGGCCTGGGTTCCGCAGCCGGGGGCGCCTCCTTGACCAGGTGAATGATCACCTTCTGGTACTGGCCGCCCACGATCGTCACGTTTCGCTGCGCCCCCACGTACCCGGGCACATGCACCTCGATGTCCACCTCGCCGGCGCTGACGCGCACCGCGTCGGACAGCGGAAGCTTCCCGACGTCGCGCCCGTTGACCGAGACGTCCGCGCCGGGCGGATCCCCGATCACCTCCACCCGGCCGAGGTGCGCCTGGATCGTCCCCATCGCCTCGTCCAGGGCGGCGCGATTCTTGGCCACCCAGGGGTCGTCCGCCGCGTGAATCGCCTCCGCGACGTGATGCTCGGCGTCTTCCCAGCGACCCAGCGCCTGTTCGGCTAGCCCCAGCTGCCCGGCGGCGCGCGGCGAATGAGTGAGGTCATAAGCCTTCTGGAACTCCCGCGCCGCCGATTCGTCGTCGTGCGCCTTGCGCAGCTCGACGCCGTGACGGATCAGCTTGTCGGCCTCGCGGGCGTCGTCCGCCATGGCCGGCCGCGTCAGAGCCAGCACCGCGCAGACGACGGCGCCGGCGCGGACATGAATTCCCCCTGTCAGCATGAAGCTACCTCTCTGAACGAACGCCTTAGACTAAAAGCTCAACTTATAAGGCGGTTCGGGGACCGACCGCAAAGGAGAAGTCGGTCGAGTCGTCCAGGGCGGCTGGCCTCACCGCCCCGGCACAGAGCCAGCGACTACTTGTTCTCTTTTTCCTTCTTGTTCCGGTACTCCGCGATCATCACTTCGCGCTGCTGCTTGGGGACCTCGGCGTACTTCTGGAACTCCATCGTGAACTCGCCCTTGCCCTGGGTGGCCGAGCGCAGGTCGGTGGAGTAGCCGAACATGTCGTTCAGCGGCACCTCGGCCATCGCCTGGACGAAGCCTTCCTGCTTCTCCGACGAGACGATGGTCCCGCGGCGCTGGTTGAGCTGCCCCATGACGGCCCCCTGGAACTCCTCGGGGAACTGCACCTCGACCCGCATGATCGGCTCGAGGATGGTCGGCTTGGCGGCGCTGTACGCCTCGCGGAAGCCCATCAGGGCCGCCGTGCGGAACGCGATTTCCGACGAGTCGACGGGGTGCGAGGCGCCGTCGTTGATGACGCACTTCACGCCGACGATCGGGAACCCGATGAGCGGCCCCTTCTTGGTCGCCTCGCGGAAGCCCTTCTCGCAGGCCGGGATGAACTCGCGCGGGATGGCGCCGCCGACGATCTCGTCCTCGAACTCGAAGCCGGTCGGGTGATCGGCCGGCAGCGGCTCGATGTAGCCCGCCACCTTGCCGTACTGGCCGGAGCCGCCGGTCTGCTTCTTGTGCGTGTAGCTGAAGTCGGAGTGCAGCCCGATGGCCTCGCGGTAGGCGACCTGCGGCTTGCCCGAGATGACCTCGCAGGCGTACTCGCGCTTCATGCGCTCGATGTAGATCTCGAGGTGAAGCTCGCCCATGCCGCTGATGATGGTCTGGGCCGACTCCTCGTCGCGGTGGACGCGGAAAGTCGGGTCCTCCTTGGTGAAGCGATTGAGCGCCTTCGAGAAGTTGGCGGCGTTCGCCTTGTCCTTGGGGGCCACGGCCAGCGAGATGACGGCCTCGGGCACGTGCATCGAGGTCATCGTGTAGTTGATGGACTCGTTGGTGAACGTGTCGCCCGACGCGCACTCGACGCCGAACAGCGCGACGATGTCGCCGGCCGTGGCGGTCTCGATGTCGTTCATCTCGTTCGAGTGCATGCGGACCAGGCGTGGCACCTTGACGCGCTTGCGGTTGGCGCTGTTGTTGACGATGAAGTCGCCCTTGGCCAGCGACCCCTGGTAGATGCGCATGTAGGTGAGCTGGCCGTAGCGACCGTCTTCCAGCTTGAACGCCAGGCCGACGAACGGCTTCTTGGGGTCGGAGTCGAGGATCACCTTCTCCTCGTTCTTGTCCTGATCCAGCGCGACGTTCTGCACCTCCTTGGGGTTCGGGAGGTACATGGTCACGCCGTCCAGCATCAGCTGGACGCCCTTGTTCTTGTAGGCCGAGCCGATGAAGACCGGCGTCATCTTGAGGGCGATGGTCACGCGGCGGATCGCGGCGTGGATCTCGTCTTCCGAGGGCGTCTCCTCGGCCAGGAACTTGTCGGCGATGGCGTCGTCGTGATCGGCGATCGACGCGATCATGTCGTGCCGGGCTGTCTTGGCCTCTTCCAGGCGGTCGGCCGGGATCTCTTCCTCGCGGATGTCCTCGCCGTTGTCGCCGTCGAAGAAGAAGGCCTTCATCTTGATGAGGTCGATGATCCCGTCGAAGTCGGACTCGGCGCCGATCGGCAGCTGCATCGTGATGGTGTTGTGGCGCAGCTTCTCTTTCAGCTGATGGGTCACGCGGGCCGGATCGGCGCCGGCGCGATCGAGCTTGTTGATGAAGGCCAGGCGCGGAACGTTGTACCTCCGCATCTGCCGGTCGACGGTGTACGACTGCGACTGCACGCCCGACGTGCCGCAGAGCACCAGCACCGCGCCGTCCAGGACGCGCAGCGCGCGCTCGACCTCGATGGTGAAGTCGACGTGGCCGGGGGTGTCGATCAGGTTGATGTTGTACCCGTTCCACTCGCAGTAGGTGGCCGCCGACTGGATGGTGATCCCCTTCTCGCGCTCGAGATCCATCGAGTCCATCTTGGCGCCGACGCCCGATTTGCCGCGCACCTCTTCGATCTTATGGATCTTGCCGGTGTAGTAGAGGATGCGCTCGGAGAGCGTGGTCTTCCCCGAGTCGATGTGGGCGGAGATCCCGATGTTGCGGACTTTTTCGAGTGCGATCGAGGCCATGACGGGTGGGTTCCTTCGTTGGTAAAAGCGCCGGGAGCTTAAATGAATTTGCGGCTTTCGCTAGGCGAAAACCGCAGCAGGTGGGATGCCGCGCGGGGTCGGGACGTTACGGTCGGGTCACTTGACGCCGACCAGCTCGACGTCGAACACCAGGGTCGCGTTGGGCGGGATGGGCCCGCCCGGGGTCCCGCGGGCGCCGTAGGCCAGGTCCGGCGGGATGGTCAGCTTGCGCTTCCCGCCGACCCTCATCCCCTCGATGCCCATGTCCCATCCTTTGATCACGACGCCCGCGCCCAGGGGGAACTCGATGGGTTGGCCGCGGTCGTACGAGCTGTCGAACTTGGTGCCGTCGGTCAGCTTGCCCGTGTAGTGGACCGAGACGGTCTTGCCGCGCGTGGCCAGGGCCCCCTCGCCCGGCTTGACGTCGTCGACGGACAGGCCGGCAACCGGACCCGCCGACTTCTTCGACTCGCCGGCGCCGCTGGTCTTGTGGTTGCAGCCTGTCGCCAGGGCCAGGGCGAGCGTGAACACGAACAGGGGGGCGCTCCTCATGGCGCGGCACCATAGCACGCGGCCGCCGGCTCAGACGGCCGCGGTGCGGACCAGAATCTCGGCGATCGGTCCCCGGCGGGTGGCGACCGAATTGATCGCCCGCCGCGCCTGGACCCGCTGGCGCAACAGCCCGTCGTGCCGATAGAGGCTCAGCGTGGCGCGGCAGTACGAGTTCGAGAGCACGGCCGGGACCCGGGCCTCGGCCAGCTCGCAGAGCTGCTGAGCCAGCCGGCGCTGGTCCTCCATGTCGAAGGCGCCGGCGTAAGCGGTGAAGGATGCCGTGGAAGAGATGGGGACGTAGGGCGGATCCAGGTAGACGAAGTCCTGCCTGGCGGGGGCGCAAGCCTCGATCACGGTCCGGAAGTCGCCGCAGATCAGCTCGACCGACCGCAACGCGCGCGAGGCCGCCTCCAGCCGCTCCGGATCACAGATCCGCACACTGGCGTAGCGCCCGAAGGGGACGTTGAAGATGCCTTCGCTGTTCACCCGGTAAAGGCCGTTGTACCCGCAGCGGTTGAGGTAGATCAGGCGGGCCGCCCGCTCGGTCGGGCTGAGCTGGGCGGGCCGCTGTTCGCGGACCCGATAATAGTCGTCCTCGCGGTTGCGCCAGCCTCCCAGCAGCCGGATCACCTCGGGAGCGCGATCTCGAACCGCCTCGTAGCAGCCGATCAGCTCGGGGTTCACGTCGCCCAGAACGGCCCGCTCGAACCGCCGCTCACCCGCCAGGGCAAAGAAGACGGCGCCGCCACCGATGAAAGGCTCGCAGTACGTGCGAATCCGGGTCGGGGCAAGCTCCAGGATCCGCGGCAGCAGTTGCCGCTTTCCGCCGGCCCACTTGAGGAAGGGTCGAAGCGGTGCGCTGTCCGACATGCGTGTACGTTTCGTACCTCGGACCGTCGGTGACAATCAAGAGAAACGACTTTTTCGGCCGTTTTTCGCTGCTTTTTTGTTTCGCGCGCAGATCTTTGGCCTTAGAGTCGTCAGCCAAATTCGCGTGGCGATCCTCTCCGCCGCGCGCCGATCCAGCCCGCAGCAAAGGAGAACGACATGGCGAAGGTGCTGACGAAGTCCCAGATCATCCAGGCGATTGCGGATGCCCACAAGGAGAAGCTGGCCCGCAAGGACGTGGCCGGCGTGCTGGAGTCGCTCGCGACCGTGGGCCACAAGGAGCTGAAGAAGAACGGGATCTTCGTGCTGCCCGGGTTCGCCAAGTTCGTCGTCGTGAAGAAGCCGGCCACCAAGGAGCGCCAGGGGATCAACCCCTTCACCAAGGAGCCGATCACGATCAAGGCCAAGCCGGCCCGCAAGGTCCTGAAGGCCCGCCCGGTCAAGGCCGCCAAAGACGCCCTGGTTTAAGTCAGCATCAGGCTCGCGAGGCGAGCAACGCCTGGGTCAGCGCCGCCACGTCGGAAAAGCGTGGCGCGCGCGACCAGGGGTAGAAGTCGTAAGGATCGATGAGCGCGGCTCGGATGCCGACCGCCTGCGCCCCGTCGACGTCGGCCGACGGAGAGTCGCCGACCATGATGGCCTCGGCGGGGCCGATGCCCAGCCGCTCCAGCGCCAGCCGATAGATGCGCGGGTCGGGCTTGGTGAAGCCGACGACCGAAGAGTCGAGGACCGTCTCGAACAGGGGACGCAGGTCGATCTCGACCAGCATCTGCTCGATGGTCCCCTCGCTGTTCGAGACCACCGCCAGCTTCAGCCCGGCGGCCCGCAGGCGCTCGAGCGACTCCCGCACGCCGGCGCCGATGCGCCGCCAGGCGTTGCTGAGGCGATGCTCGCTCAGGATGGTCGCCGCGGCGGCGTCCAGCGAGGCGGGCGCGCCCGGGGTGCCCGCCAGGTCCAGCAGCCGGCGGTACATGTGCTGGTGCCAGCTGAAACCGCCGTCGTGGTGCGTGCGCATGACCACGCCGTCGGTCTCGCGCAGCTCCTGGCGCAGCGCCCGTTCGGCGGCCTCCAGGGCGCTCGCGTCGGCGGTGACGCCCGCCTTGGCCGCGTAGGCGGCGATGCGAGCCCCGTCGTGGAAGGTGAGCGTGAAGCCGGCGTCGAACAGGATCGCGCGCGGCCAGGGTTTGAACAGCAGGGTGGCTTCTTGGTATGAGGCGGCCATGGTCAGGCTGAACCGGATCTACACCAAGGCCGGCGACGGCGGCGACACCCGTCTGGTCGGCGGCCAGAAAGTCCGCAAGGACGCGCTGCGAATCGAGGCCTATGGGACGATCGACGAGCTCTCGGCCTGCCTGGGCCTGGCCCGCACGGAGCTGGCGCAGCCCGGCGCGCCCGAGGGGGCGGCCCCGATGGCCGATCTGCTGCTGCGGGTCCAAAACGAGCTGTTCAACCTGGGGAGCGACCTGGCCACGCTGGAGTCGGATCGCCGCCCGACGCAGCCGGTGATCGAGCCGCGCCACACCGCCGCGCTGGAACAGCAGATCGACACCTGGAACGAGCACCTGCCCGAGCTGCGGAGCTTCGTGCTCCCGGGCGGCGGTCGGGTGGCGTCCTATCTGCACCTGGCGCGAACCGTCTGCCGGCGCGCCGAGCGGCTGATCGTCCGGCTGGCCGACGCCGAGCCGATCAGCCCGGCGGTGATCCCGTACGTCAACCGCCTGTCGGACGCGCTGTTCGTGATGAGCCGTCACGCCGCCCGCGTCTACGGCGAGCCCGAACCGCTCTGGCAGCCCGAGAAGACCTGACGTAGATTCTCCGCCTCGACGCGTGGATCCCAATCGCAAGCGCGGGGCGTCGTGACCATCGAGGCGCGGACCGCCTCCTGGTTCTGCAAGGGCCTCGTCGCTGCTGCCTTGGCCGGGACGATCCTGGCGGCGTTGATCCACGATCTCGATCTCCTGCGGGGGACGGAGAGCCCGACCCCCGCTCACCCGCTGATGATCTACGAGCAGTACCGGATCGGAGGGTCGACGTTCTCGGGCGTCGACTTCGCGGAGATCTACCTCTCCGCGAACGCGTTACGGCACGGGGACTCCGCCTATCACCCCAAGGATCCCGCCTACGCCGATCCGCAGGGCCGGCCCCGGAACTATCCCCCGCTGATGTACTGGCTCTATGTGCCGCTGTCGCTCGTCCCGTTCAAGGCGGCCCTCTATCTGCACACGATCGGCTATCTCCTGTTCTTCTTCGGTGCGTCGGGCTCGTTGCTCTGGCAGACCGGCCTCCGACGCCACCTCGGCTGGGTGTGGGCTGCGCAGGCGGGGCTCTTCTTTTTGACCCCCATCGGCGCGACCGAGCTCGAACGCGGGCAGTTCGACCTCCTCGTCGCGGGCATGTACACCCTCTGCTTCGCCTGCAGCGTCCTCGATCGCCGCCTCTTCTCGCTGGCCGCGGTGGTCGGCGTCGCCGGGGCGCTCAAGTGGACCAGCGCGCCGTTTCTCGGCTGCTTCTCGGCCCTGGGGTTCCTGCTCGCCTCGGGGCGGCGCCGGTGGGCATTCTTCAGCATCCCGGTTGTGATGCTGGCCGGCACCCTGCCCTTCTGGCGAAACCTCCAGGAGTACTGGGTCGGGCTCCGGCACTTCGACGTGGACGCCGAGCCCTACGGGCTGACGCTGCGTCATGTCTTGCCGCCCGTCCCGACCAAGGCTGCCCCCGCGATCGTCACGCTGCTGGTGGCGGCGCTGGCCTGGTTCGGAGCGCGCTCGCCGGAGGCGCGATCGAAGCGCCTGGTCGAGGTGGGCGCGCCGTTCGCGCTGGCCCTCGCCTGCGTGTCGACCTGCGTTCCCACGTTGTCGTACGAGTATCACTCGGTGTCCTTGCTCGGACTCATCCCCGCGGTGGTGGTCTGGATCGAGACTGCATCCGGGGTGGCAATTCGGGTCAAGGCTGCCACGGCCGCCCTGTTCGGGGTTTTTCTGGTCATCGCTCACCGCATCCAGAACCTTCTGGTCAACCTGTTGCCGAGCGCGATTGCGGCCGCTTACATCACCTTCGCGTCCCTGTTCCTGGCGGTCTGTGTCTACATCCTCCGGGCCCGAGGGCCTGGTGTAGAGTCGGCGCCGCGTGATTGACAAGTCGAGGATCGTCGTGGTGATGCCGGCGTTCAACGCCGCGAAGACGCTGGAGCGCACGGTGGCCGAGGTGCCCGACATCGTCGACGAGATCATCGTGGTCGACGACCGCTCGAGCGACGAGACCGTCCGGGTGGCCCGCCAGCTGGGGTTGCACACCATCGAGCACGAACAGAACCGCGGCTACGGCGGGAACCAGAAGACCTGCTACGTCGAGGCGCTGCGCCGCGGCGCCGACGTGGTCGTGATGGTCCACCCCGATTACCAGTACACACCCAAGCTGATCCCCGCTCTCGCCAGCTGCATCACCAGCGGGCTCTACGACGTCGCGCTCGGATCGCGCATCCTGGGCGGGCGAGCCATCGCCGGCGGGATGCCGCTCTACAAGTACGTGGCCAACCGCTTCCTGACCGCGACCGAGAACCTGCTGATCGGCGCCAAGCTGTCCGAATATCACACCGGCTACCGCGTCTTCTCCCGCAAGGTGCTGGAGACGCTGCCGCTGAACGAGAACGGGGACGACTTCGTGTTCGACAACCAGATGCTGGTTCAGGTCACCTACTTCGGCTTCCGCATTGCCGAGGTGACCTGCCCGACCCTGTACTTCGAAGACGCGTCGTCGATCAACTTCAAGCGCAGCGTCAAGTACGGGCTGGGCGTGCTCAACTCGGGACTGCAGTTCCGCCTGAAGAAGATGGGCCTGACGCGGCCGGCGTTCCTTTCGGAGAGCGGCCGCAGGCTCGAGCTGCCACTCGACCGTCCGGTCTGAGGCGTCAGTCACGCGCGTCGGCGCCGGCGTCAGCGCTGGCGGCGTCGGTTCCGCCGTCGGGTCGCCCGGCCTCCGGCGGCGCGCCCGCGTCGAGCGGCGGGTGCACGACCAGGCCGTGAACGTAGGTGCCGCCAGACGAGTCCAGGCAGGTCAGTGGGCAGGTGGCCGAGACCGGCTGCGGCGTGCTGCAAGCCACCTTGGCGTTGACGCAGTTGCAGACGTAACCGCCAGGCCGGGCGCACGGTGTCCCCCAGTCGCCCGAACACTGGGTCCCGACCGTGCCGTAGTCGTCGTAGCAAGGTCCGGGGCAGCTGGGGATTGTCTCGCCCGGGCAAACCGGCGCGCAGGTGCCCGCCCGGCAGACCGCCGGCTGGGGGGGGCAAGACGGCACGTAGACGTCGCGACACGCTGTGTTCCACTGCACCCCCAGGCGGTCGAGCGCCTGGGCGCCGGTCAGGTTGGCGTCCACGCCACATGCGCCGGCGGGAACAGCCGCGATGTCCAGGCTCGAGACCGCGACGCAGTCGCCATCCGACGCGCAGGGTTGCGGCTGCAGCAGCGTCTCGTACTGATCGCGGAGCGCGCGGCAGTTGTTCGCCGGTGTGGCCCGGCCGGCCAGCGCCTGCAGGTCGATGGGCGTGATCCCCACCCGCTTGCCGGCCACGAACTGCAGCTGGCCGCTGGCATCCTTCAGCGTCACCGCATCGGGCCCAGGGTCGGCGGTCGGATCCAGCTGGGGCTCGCAGCGGAAGACGGGCGGCGATGAGTTGCCACAGCCGCCGTTCCCGTCCGACTCCCGCCAGCTGGCTGTGGCGACCACCAGGACAGGGGCGGCCGGCGGCGCTTCCAGAATGGCGCCCACGCATCCAGCGCCGGTGCCGTTCCACGGATTGGCCGTGCAGATGCCCGCGGGGGACGTGCCGGCGGCCAGCGGGCCGTCCAGAGCGGCCACCTGTCCGCTGTCGAGATCGATCTTGATCGGGTCGTCCAGATCGCCGGGCGTCAGGAACGCGGCGACCGTCGCCGCCCCTGCGTCCAGGTCGTCCCCCGGGCACGGAATCTGGCGGAGCACCCAGGTGATCTGCACCGACTCCGTCGCGGGCGCCGCGTTCAGCAAAAACGCGTTGTGCTCGTAGCTGGGGAGCGCGCTGGTCGCGGCGCAGGCCACCGCACCCAGCAGCACGCCCGCGCGCTGGGGGAGCAGGCGGGCCAGCCCGCGCGGCGCTGCGCGCAGCACGCGGGCCGCCACCGGCAGCATCGCCAGCGCCACCAGGTCGGTCGGGTCGGGCCACAGGCGCCAGACGAGCCCGACGTGCCGGAGCGCCCCGACCACCTCGTCGGAGACGACCCGGGAGAGCTTGGCCGCGGTGAACAGCGCGCCGACCGCGACCAGCGCGATCGCGCGGCGGCCCCGGACGGCGGCGGGCAAGGCCACGGCCGCCAGCACGGGCGCGACGATCAGGAAGGCGAAGTCGCTCAGCTTGCCGGTCAACCAGCCCGGCACGATCCCCGCCCCCTTCAGCAGGTGGTCGTTGACGACCAGAACGACCAGCGCCAGCCACCAGACCGGGTGCGCCACCGGAGATAGGTCGAAGGCAAAGCGAAGCCGCCCGGGCCGCCGCATGATTCCAATTGTCAAGCAAGCGCGACGCCAACCGCAAAATGCCTGGCCGACGCGCTGATCCGGCAGGTGTGCCCCGCCGGCCGCGACACCGATGTCAGACCCGCCGCAGGCCAGCTATGCTGCAGCGGTGATCCGGGATGGCGTCCCGCTCGCGCCGCTGACGACCTTCGAACTGGGAGGGCCGGCGCGCCACCTGATCGAAGCGACCGATGACGCGGCGATCGCCGAGGCGCTGCGCTGGGCGCGCGCCCGCGACGTTCCGGCGGCGATCCTGGGCGGCGGATCGAACGTCGTCGTCGGCGACGCCGGCTTCGACGGCCTGGTGATCCGCGTCGCGACGCGGGGCCGACACTTCCAGCCGCTGGGGGACGGCGCCGTCGCTCTGACCGCGGCGGCCGGCGAGCCTTGGGACCAGCTGGTCGCCGAGGCAGTGGCGCGCGGTCTGGCGGGGGTCGAATGCCTGTCGGGGATCCCGGGCCTCGCCGGCGCCACGCCCATCCAGAACGTCGGCGCCTACGGACAGGAGGTGGCCCAGACCATTCGCGCCGTCCGCGTGCTCGCGCGCGACAGGCTGGAGATCACCGAGCTGGAGGCGGCCGAGTGCGCGTTCGGTTATCGCGACAGCCGCTTCAAGCGCGAGCCGGATCGCTTCGTGGTGCTGGCTGTCACCTTCGCGCTGCATCCGGCCGGCCCGGCGGCGGTCCGGTATCCGGAGCTGGCCGCCGCGCTCGCGGGAACGCCAGCCCCCACCCTGGCCGACGTCCGGGCCGCGGTGCTGGCGCTGCGCGCGAAGAAGTCGATGGTGATCTCGCCTGGTGACCCCAACCGCCGCAGCGCCGGGTCGTTCTTCATGAACCCGGTCGTGGCGGCTGCCGAGGCGGACGCTGTCGCGGCGAGGGCGGGCGTGGAACCCGGGGCGATGCCGCGGTTCCCGGCTGGGGTGGGTCGCGTCAAGCTGTCAGCCGGCTGGCTCATCGAGCGGGCCGGCTTTCCGAAGGGGACGCGACGCGGGTCGGTCGGCATCTCGACCGCCCATGCCCTGGCCCTGGTGAACCTGGGCGGCGCCCGGACCGAGCAACTCCTCGAGCTCGCAGCGGAAATTCAGCGCGCCGTACGCGAGCGACTGGGTGTCCAGCTGGTCCGCGAGCCGGTCTTTCTGGGCCGCTGAGCCCATCGCGCGACCAAACCGTGGGGGCTGCATCTGATGCATGCCTCTTGACTTTGTTCACTCCATGGTCGATAAATTCAATTCATGAACGGTCGTTCACCACCTGAACGGCAAACGCCGCAGAGCCTGCGGGAGCGGTTCCGCGAGACGACCGTCCAGGCGATCCTGGCCGCGGCAGAGGACGTCCTGGCCGAGTCCGGGATGCCCGCCGCCCACATGGGCGAGATCGCGGCGCGCGCAGGGGTGTCAGTCGGCACGCTCTACAACCACTTCGCCGATCGCGAGGCGCTGCTGGCCGGCCTGGCCTACGCGCGCTTCGCGGACATGCTGGCCCGGCTGGACGCCACGCTGGAGCGGACCGCCGGCCAGAAGTTCCGCGAGCGGATCGAGCCGCTGGTGAGCGACCTGCTCTCGCACTGGGAGCGCCACCGCAAGTTCATCCAGATCGTCATGCAGGGCGAGGCCGGGCACTACCAGAAGTCGTCGCCGGCCGTCACCCTGGCCATGCGCGACAAGATGCGCGAGATGTACACGCGCATCGAGCAGGTCACCAGCCAGGGCGTGCGCGAGAAGGCGATCCGCGCCGAGGTGGCCGAGCTGGCTCCTTTCTTTCTGATGGGGATGATGCGGTCGCTGTTCATCCGCGACCTGGTCGTCGAGAACGCGGGGCAGGACCTGTCCACCCAGGCCGGCGTGCTGCTCGAGGCGTTTCTGAACGGAGTTGGGACATGAGCACCGCAACCGCAGGAACTT
>DATJWP010000167.1:0-33219 GCA_035578045.1 Polyangia bacterium
CCGGGTGGGCGCGGCCACCGAGACCGAGATGAAGGAGAAGAAGGCTCGCGTCGAGGACGCCCTGCACGCCACGCGCGCGGCGGTCGAAGAGGGGATCGTCCCCGGCGGCGGCGTCGCGCTGGTGCGCGCGCTGGCCACCACCGACAAGCTCGAGGGCCTGTCGGAGGAGCAGGCGATCGGCGTCCAGATCGTGCGCCGCGCCTGCGAGGAGCCCTGCCGGCAGATCGCCACCAACGCGGGCAAGGAAGGGTCGATCGTCGTCAACAAGGTGCGCGAAGGGAAGGGCGCCTTCGGCTACAACGCGGCCACCGACGAGTTCGAGGACCTGGTCGAGGCCGGCGTCATCGACCCGACCAAGGTCGTGCGCTCGGCGCTGCAGAACGCGGCCTCGGTCGCGTCGCTGCTGGTCACCACCGAGGCGCTGATCGTCGAGCGCCCGAAGGAGGAGCCGCCGGCCCCCGCGCCGGGCGGCGGCGGGATGGGCGGGATGGGCGGCATGGGCGGCATGATGTAATCAACCTCTTCCGGATAGCACTGCCTGCTTAGCGGTCCCAGGAGGCCACGAGCGACAGCAACGCGGTCTGGCGGTGATAGCTGACCGGGCTGCCGCTCGTGGTCTCGTTCACGTAGTAGGTGTAACGGGCGAACACCCGCAACCAGTCGTTGAGGTCACGCGACAGGTCGACCCGAAGAGTCGATCTGTTCTCGCTGTCCAGGCTCTCGATGCTGGTGCCCGTGATGATGGTGGTCTGGCCGAGCGGCGGCGGCTGAGGGTAGTGGGCCAGCAGCAGCTCGCCTCGCAGCGCCAGCACGATTCCCAGGAAGCGCGCCGCGAAGCGCAGGCTCAAGGCGTGGCGCACCACGGTCTCGCCGTAGCTGTCGGAGCGGTTGTATTGCAGGCCGTACCCCAGGCCGGTCAGCACGCGGCCGACGCGGGTCAGCTCGACCCGGCCGTTCAAAAAATCATCGTGTCGCTCGAGGGGACCGGAACAGGCGAACCCGGGCTGAGGGCAGTTGCCGATGAGGGCCGGGCCCCCGAAGGAGCGCGGCTCGAACCCCACGCCGGCCTGCGCCTCCCAGTCAGCGCCGTCCTCGGGCTGGTAGGTCCAGCGCAGGTCCAGCGCGGCGGTCGGCGCGCTGAAGTCGAAGTCGCGATCGGGCTTGAACACGAACCAGCGATACCCGCCGGTCGCCGTCAGCTCGACCCCGTCGCCGACCGGCCAGCCAAACCGCAGGCTGGGCGCAAACGAGCGGAAGTCCCGCCGGTCTTCCGCGTCCAGCAGGTTGGCCGAGGCCCGCTGGAAGGCCTCGTAGTAGGCGGCGTCCAGCGTGAACGCCCCGCCCGGGCGCAGCAACCGCTGCCAGGCCAGGCCAGTCTGAACGATGGCGACGTCCTCGTCGGTGGCGGCGGGCGAGTTGAACAGCTTGCCCGCCAGCGTCGCCGACATGATCACCGCCTGTCTGTCGGCGACCACATCGGCCAGGGTGCCCGTGAAGACGAACCGCTCGAGGCTCGACGTGACGATGGGCGGGTTGGGGACGCCGGCGATGATCTCGGTGCGGTGGGCGTTGGTGTCGATCTCCAGCCCAGCCTCGGCGCGCAGGTTCAATCGCTCGTCGTCTTCCGCGGGCGCCTGGGCGCGCGCCGCCGCCCCCGCCAGCGCAACGCACGCAAAAACCGATCGGCGGAACATCGCCGCGGCCAGTGTAACCGACAACCCTGTCAGCGCTGCTTGGCCGCGCGGCGCATTGATTGCGCTTGCGCGTCGACGGCGGCGGCGCGCGCCCGCAGCGCTGCCACCGCGCGTTCGAGCGCGGCCATCGAATTGCCCGCCGGCCGGAGACGGTCGAGTCGCCCGATGTCCGCCACCGTCGCCGGATCGAGCAGCTCGCGCAGCTCGACCGGGAGCGCCGTCGTCGTGACCGGAGAGGGGTTCCCGGTCGGCGTGAGGTTGACGGTCGAGGAGGTGCTGGCCGCCCCGGGAGCGCTGGCTCCGCCGCTGACCGATAGGTTCCCGGTGGTGGGCGTTTGAGCCACGCCGGTCGGTCCGCGGTCGATGGTCGGCGTCGACACGCCGTGACTGGAGTCCTGCGCGCCGCTGCCGGCCGCCACGCTCATGGTGCGGCGCTTGGAGCCTTCCAGCGGCGCGAACGGGTCGCGGTCCAGGTCGGCGGCCCGCCGCCGCAGCTCCTGCCGCCCCTTGATCTCGCCCAGGCGGCGGTCCAGGTCATCGGCCGCCGCGCGGATCCGCCGCGATTGGTCGGCCAGGATGTCGGCCTTGGCTTCCAGGTCGGAGGGGCTGTCGCTGGGTGAGGCCACCGGCAATGGCCGCGGGGCGGCGGCCGGGGCCGTCAATCCAAGGCGCGCGTCGATCGCCACCAGCTGGCGGGCCAGCGCCTCGGCGTCCGCCATCCGGGCGCGCAGGCGGTAGTCGTCTCCCACACCCCGGCCGGCCCGCTTGAAGGCGTCGATCTCGGCGTTGACCCGGTCCAGCTGGCCGCGCAGGCGAGCCCGCTCCGCCAGCAGCGGGGCAGCCCCGGCCGGCGCGGCGGCCTCGGCGGCCGGGGCGGCCGCCGCCCGGCGCTCCGCCCCGCGGACCGCCGTGAGGGCGATCAGGAGGCAGAGGGTGAACCGGAAGCGGGCGCGCAGCATCGACCTGAGACTCGTGGATTCTAGAACAGAGCAACCGCCGTACCACCGGTTCAGGCCTCCGGGAAGCGGCCACTTGCGCGAAGCGGTCTCAGATTCTTGAGACGGCGCCTGAATTCACCGATGATCAGGCCAATGCGTCGCGCCGTGCTTCTGGCCTGGGTGGTGGCTGTCGGGGCAGTGGGTGGTTGTGCCACCCCCGGAGCCAGCGTGAACGAGATCCGGCCGCGCCCCAACCTGACGGCCGCGGACTTCTACCCGCTCGCGCCGGGCTGGAAGTGGGCCTACGACGTCGAGCACGACGGCCAGAACATCCTCGCCACCTACGCGGTCGTCGATCGAGCCGGCGACACGGCGACGGTCCAGGCCGGCGAGGACCGCCTCACCTACGCCGTCACCGCGCAGGGGATCGCGCAGGCCGACGCGGGGATCAGCGGGGACTTCGTCATCAAGAACCCGATCGCCCAGGGGGCCGAGTGGCCCGTGACCGGCGGGCAGGCGCGCATCGTCTCGGTCAACGCCGACTTCAAGCTGGACTCGGGGGAGCATTACCTGGGGTGCATCGTCGTCGAAGTGACGCGCACCGAGCCGGTGCGCATCACCCGAACCACCTTCGCCCCCGATCTGGGGCCGGTCGCCCTCGAGATGCAGGTCCAGGACGGCGCGCGATTCGTGACGACGACCCGCGCGCGCCTGCGCGCCGTCACCCGCCCGACCGACAAGTTCTAGCCGACCTCTCCGGCTTCGCCGGCTTTGCCAGGGAGGTGCAGAACGGCGGTCTGCGCCTCACCAGCGAAAAGCTGGGGGGCCGGCGCGCCGCGGGCTCGCCGGCCTGCCGGTGACCGAGCCCGTTCGGGCGGGCAATTCCGTTCCCGAAGATCATCGGGACGGTCGCTTTTTCAGGTCAGCCAGCCGAGCAGCGCGACCGCGCCGGCCAGGACCGACGCCCACGCCACGGCGGCGGCGAATCGGAGCTCGGCGCGCAGCCCCAGCGGGTGCCGCGTGGACACGATCAACGGCTGCTCGGGCCGCCCCTGGAACAGCGGCGAGACGCCGCCCCGGAACGCCCCGCCGCGATCCTGGTCGGGCGCGACCGTGACCGGGCCGGCGATGTGCACCCGGTCGCCGTTGGCCAGCGACGTCTCGAGATGCAACGCCCAGTCGGGCCCCGCGATCTCGCGGTAGTGGTCGCTGCGGATGAAGGTCACATAACGACTGAGGTCGACGCGCGCGGCGCCGCCGTCGTCGGCGATCGTCACCTCGGTCCCCGCGTGCTCGTGGTGGCGCACGGCCGGGCCGACGTCGACGGTGTGCCAGTAGACGCAGGGCTCGCCCGACAGCGGGGCGCGCAGCTGGTCCGGCGAGACGATGCGCGCCGACACGTGGGCGGTCTCGCCCGCGCTGGACTCGACCGATCGGATCGGCAGCGCGTGCGGCTGGTCGAGCAGGGCGGCCAGGCGGCGCCGGCGCTTGGCGACCAGGGCCGCCAGCCCCAGGCCGGCGACCAGCCAGCCGATCGCGACCCAGGCGCCGCTGGCGTGAACCATTCCGATCGCGCCGGGACCGAAGGCGACCTGACCGACCGAGCCCAGAAGACCCGCGGCAACCTGGCCCGCGGCCAGCAAGCCCCAGGCGAGCTGGCCCACGCCCCAGCCGAGCGCAATGGCCGCCTGCCCGACGCTGATCGCGCCGATGGCCACCTGGCCGACCGCCACGACACCCACCGCGATCTGTCCGACGGCGAACACGCCGATCGCCGGAGGTCGCCGCCCCGTCGAGGGATCGATCCCGCTCACCACGTGGACCAGCGGCAGGCGGCCGATCCTCAGCCGCGAGCGGTACTCGAAGGCCGGCGACGACGACGACTCGGGCGCAGCCATGCTTGAAAGCCTACGGCGCCCCGTCGGCACCTGCAATCCCCCTCTGGTGCGATAGGCTGGCGTCGTTGATGGGTCGGTCCCTCATGCTGGGTCTTCTTCTGACGTGCGGCGCCGTGCTCGCTTGCGGCGCCTCGCGACCGGCCCGCACGACGGCTCCGACTCCGGCGATCACCGGATCGCCGGCTCGGGTGGCCAGCAACATCTTGACAGCCGATTACGCCGGCTCGGCGCGCTGTGCGAGCTGCCACACCGAGATCGCGGCAGCCTGGCAGAGCTCGCCCATGCATCTCATGACCCGGCTTCCCGAGGGGGCTCGCATCCGGGCTCCCTTCGACGGGTCGGTGTTCCGATTCAAGGACGATGTCGCGCGCCTGACGCAGGAGGACGGTGTCCGCTTCGTCGATCTGACGTCGGCGACCGGCGGCCAGCACCGCTACAAGGTGACCCGCGTCATCGGCGGCCGTTACCGCGAGGACTTCGTGGGGCTGGACGTGGCCGACCAGGCGGGGCCCGAGCTGATCCTGCCGATCTCGTACATGTTCGAGACGGGGTCGTTCCGCCTGAAGGGGTACTCGGTGCTGGTGCCGGAGCGGCCCGGCCTGCGGGCCGGCGGCGTCTGGACCCAGACCTGCGTCTTCTGTCACAACACGGTTCCGTACTTCGACGACATCTGGGGCGCCCTGCACGGGCCCGGCGCCCCGGGCTACCAGGGGGAGATGGTCGACCGCCTGCTCCCGCCCGATCGGCGGCTCGGTTTCTCGGTGGCGGCGGGCGGCCAGGGCGCCCTGGTCGACGCCGTCGACGCCGAGGTGCGTCGGGTCGGCGGCACCCCCTCGCCGGACCCCGATCCCCGCCAGACCCTGCGCCGCGGGATCCGGGAGCTCCGCGCGCGGTTCGGCGCGCAGCACTTCGTCGAGGTGGGCATCGGGTGCGAGGCCTGTCACGGCGGCAGCCGCGCCCACGCCGACGATCCGCGCGTCCTGCCCGACTTCGCGCCGCGCGCGCCGTTCCTGCAGACCAGCGGCACGGGCGAGGTGACGCGGGCCGAGCGCATCAACCGGGTCTGCGCGCGCTGCCACCAGGTGTTGTTCTCGCACTACCCGTTCACCTGGGAAGGGGGACAGCGGCGAGGGGGCGCGCCCGGCGGCAGCTCGATCACGTCGGGCGAGGGGCGTGACTTCTTGCTGGGCGGCTGCGCGCGCCAGATGTCCTGCGTGACCTGCCACGATCCGCACGGCCAGGATCGCCGGGCCGACCTGGACCGGCTGGCCACCCCGGCGGGCAACGCGATCTGCGTCCGGTGCCACGGCCAGTACGCGGCGCCGGAGGCGCTGCGCGCCCACGCCCACCACGATCCCGCCGGCGCCGGCGCGAGCTGCGTCGGCTGTCACATGCCGCGCAAGAACATGGGGCTCGGGTACGAGCTGACCCGGTACCACCGGATCGGCCGTCCGGACGACCCGGTGCGGGTCGAGCGCGATCGCCCGCTCGAGTGCGCGCTCTGCCACGCCGACAAGACCGTCGCCGACCTGGTGGGGACGATGGAGCGCTGGTGGGGGCGCCGGTACGACCGCGCGATGTTGCAGGTCCTGTACGGGAGCCTGGACGCGCTTCCGCTGGAGGCGACGGTCGATCGGGGCAAGGCCCACGAGCAGGCGGTGGCCGTCGCCGCGCTGGGCGCCGCGGGCGCGACCGGCGCGACCCCGGCGGTCGCGCGGCAGCTGGTCAATCCCTTTCCGCTGGTCCGCTACTACGCCCGGCGCGCGCTGGCCGCCCTGAGGGGCGCCGACTGCCCGATCGATCTGGATCGGCCTACGTCAGAGATCGCGGACGCCGTGCGGGCCTGCGTGCCGCAGGCGTTTGCGTCGGGCCCGCCGCGCGCCGGCGGTGCAGAACCACGCACCACCGACGTTCCCGACGAGGACTGACGCGCTACAATCCGCGCCGTGTCGGAAGAGCCAGCCACGCCGAGACCGCCCCTCGTCATCCTGACCGGGTTCCTGGGCGCCGGGAAGACGACCACGCTGAACCGGGTGCTGGGCGCGCAGCACCACCGGCGGGTCGGCGTCATCATCAATGAGCTGGGGCGGATCGACATCGACACGCGCCTGGTGAAGAGCCGGGCAGGCGACGTGCTGGAGCTGGCGGGCGGCTGCGTCTGCCACGAGGTGCGCGTGCAGTCCGAGCTCTGGGCGGCGATCGCGGAGGTCGCGCGGCGCGGTCGCCCCGACGTCGTCGTGCTGGAGACCACCGGCATCGCCGAGCCCTGGTCGATCCTGGACGGGCTCGAGGGGCTGGGGGCCGCCGCGCCCGCAGTCGCGGCGGCGGTGGTCTGCGTGGTCGACGCCGAGGCGGGCGCCGCCCAGCTGGCCCGGCACGAGGAGGCGCGGGCCCAGGTCGAGGCGGCCGACCGGGTGCTGCTCACCAAGTTGGACCTGGCCCCGGCCGACGCGGTGGTGGCGCTGCACCGGGAGATCGCGCGGCGAAATTCCGCCGCCGAGCTCGCAAGTTTCCCTCCCGGCGATCACGCGACCGCCGATCTGGTGACCTGGCTGCTCGACGCGCGCGCCGCCGCGCGCGGGCGGCCGCGCGCGGCGCACGGCCCGCACGTGCACAGTCAGCTGGCCGCGGTCGCCTACGCGGATCCGGCGCCGCTGCTCGCCGAGCCGCTGCTGGCGCTGGTCGACCGCCTGGGCCCGGCGCTGGTGCGGGCCAAGGGGTTCGTCCACCTGGCGGGCGAGCGCCGTCGCGGATTCCTCGAGCGCGCCGGCGCGCGCACCGAGCTGCGCCTGGGCGACCCCTGGGGCGCCGACACGCCGTCGACGGAGCTGGTCTTGATCGGCGACGCCCTGGACGCGAACGCCATCCGCCGACAGCTCTGGGCCTGCCGCGCGGCCTGAAGCATCTCGTTCCTGGCGTTTAGCTCTCAGATTATGTCGTTCGCCAGAAATGTCATCGACGTTCCAGTTTGTTATGAGTTGACTGGCCGGGACCTGCCGTCGTAGTGGTCGTTCGCCGCGATTGTGCCGCTCAGGTAGACGGAACAATTAGTCGGTGTTGCACGTCGTCTTGGTCGTTCTTCTACCAAAGAGGATCACCCCGCATGCACACCCGTACGCTCACACTGCTCAGTGCCCTGGTTCTGTCGAGCTCCGTCGCCTTCGCGCAATCGGACGTGCCGCCCGCCGCGCCGGAGGCCCCGGTGGATCAGGCTCCGCCGGCTCCTCCGCCCGAGCCTCCGCCGCCCGCGCCCATGGCTCCCCCTCCTGCGCCCGTCGTGGCGCCGGCGCAGGCCTCGACGGTGATCGCCCCCACGACGCCAGGGCTGAAGATCGAGACGCCCAACGGCAGCTCGATCAAGTTCGGCCTCTTGCTGCAGCCTCAGTTTCAGATGGCCGGTAGCAACGCAGCCGACGGCTACGGCTACAACCTGTACGTCCGGCGCACGCGTCTGCTGGTCGGCGGCACGCTGTGGGGTGTCTTCGACTACTTCTTTGAGACCGACTACGCGAACCTGGGCCTGGCGAACGCCGAGACCGGCGTCAAGTCGACGCCGGGGATGAACGTGCAGGACGCGTTCGCGACCGCGCACCCGTTCGGCGACGTAATCAAGGTCGACGTGGGCTACATGCTGCCGCCGCTGGCCCACAACGCGATCCAGGGCGCGGGCACGCTCTACTCCTATGATTACTTCTCGAACTCCTTCAACACCTCGGCGACCCCCCAGTTCTTCGGGTTTTCGGCGTCGTCGGTCGGTCGCGACACCGGCGTGCAGCTGCGCGGCTTGCTCCTGGACAAGCACCTCGAGTATCGCGCCGGTCTGTTCCAGGGCATCCGGAACCCGGACGTCACCGATCCGGCCACCATGGACGTCGTCGACGTCGGTGCGCGCAACTTCTTCCGGTTCGCGGCGCGCCTGCAGGTGAACCTGCTGGATCCGGAGACCGGCTTCTTCTACGCCGGTACGTACCTGGGCGCGAAGCACGTCCTCTCGCTGGGCGGTTCGATCGATATCCAGAGCGGTTACCGCTACTACGCGGGCGACATCTTCGTGGATCTGCCGGCCGGGCCGGGCGTCTTCACCGCCCAGGTCAACGTGGCGCACTGGAACGGCGTCTACGTCACGACGCCGATCAAGGAGACGGCCGTCATGGCCGAGATCGGCTACAACATCGCCGGCGTCAAGGTCAGCCCGATCCTCCGCGTCGAGAAGCTGTGGAACAACGGCAGTGACCCGGGACGCTATGGCGGCGGCCTGGCCTGGTGGCCCTACGGCTACAACAGCAACCTGAAGCTGTTCTACACCCAGGTCCGCGAGACCGGTGAAGCGCACGCTCTGAATCAGGTTAACCTGCAGTGGCAGGTCTACTTCTACTAGGACGGGGGGTGACGGATGCAAACCGCAAGCAACACTGACGTGGTCGATTCGGCCACGCTGCGACGGGTGATCACGGCCGCGTCGCTGGGCACCCTGTTCGAATGGTACGACTTTTACTTGTACGGCAGCTTGGCCGTCTTCTTCGGCGGGCTGTTCTTCCCGAAGGCCAGCCCCACGGCGCAGCTGCTGGCCAGCCTCGCGACCTTCGGGGCTGGCTTCGGGGTCCGGCCGCTCGGCGCGATCGTGTTCGGGTACGTCGGTGACAAGATCGGCCGCAAGTACACGTTCCTCATCACCATGGCGACCATGGGCCTCAGCACGGCCCTGGTCGGCCTGCTGCCGACGTTCGCGACGGCGGGTCTCGGCGCGACCGCGCTGCTCGTCCTCCTGCGGTTGCTGCAAGGTCTGGCGCTGGGCGGCGAGTACGGCGGCGCCGCGACGTACGTCGCCGAGCACGTGGTGGACGCGAAGCGGGGCTACTACACCAGCTTCATCCAGACGACCGCGACGCTGGGCTTCCTGCTGAGCATGGGCGTCATCGGCACGATCCGGGTCAGCCTTCCCGAGGCGGAGTTCAAGGCCTGGGGCTGGCGAATCCCGTTCCTGCTGTCGTTCGTGCTGCTGGCGGTGTCGCTCTACATCCGGGTCAAGATGGCCGAGTCGCCGATCTTCTCGAGGCTGAAAGCGTCGGGCAAGACGGTGAAGAACCCGCTCAAGGAGAGCTTCGCGAACCCCGTGAACCGCAAGTACGTCTTGCTGGCCCTGTTCGGGGCCACGGCGGGGCAGGGGGTCGTCTGGTACACCGGGCAGTTCTACGCGCTCACCTTCATGATCAGCACGCTCAAGATCACCTGGAAGGACGCTTATCTGCTGATGTCGATCGCGCTCGTGATCACGACGCCGCTCTTCCTGTACTTCGGGCGCCTGTCGGATCGCATCGGCCGCAAGAAGGTCCTCGTCACCGGGTTCGTGCTGGCGGCCGTCACCTACGTCCCGATCTACATGGGGATGAAGGCCTTCTCGAAGCCGCTCAGCTGGGGGCCGATGATCCTCCTGCTCTGCCTGCAGATGGTCTACGTCACCATGGTCTATGGACCGATCGCCGCGTTCCTGGTCGAGCTGTTCCCGACAAACGTGCGCTACACGTCGATGTCGGTGCCGTACCACTTCGGCAACGGCTGGTTCGGCGGCTTCCTGCCGCTGATCGCGACGGCCCTGACGGCGTCGGGCTGGGCCAAGGAGACGTTCGGGGCCGGGGCGATCTACGCCGGTCTCATCTTCCCGATCGCCGTCGCCCTGCTGACGGTCATCATCAACGTCGCCTTCATCAAAGAGACGAAGGGCCACCAGATCGATACGCCGATCCGTACCGGCAGCGCTGCGGCCTGATCCGACTTCACCGCGCCGCGGTCACCCGTTGAAAGGGTGGCCGCGGCGTCGTTCGTAGGCGCGGCGGTACAGATCTTCGTAGGCGGCCGCGGCGCGGTCCCACGAGTTGTCCTGCTGCATGGCCCGCCGGCGCATCGCCGCGATGTGGTCGGGCCGGTCGAAGTAGGTCGAGACCGCCCAGCCGATCGTGTCGGCCAGCGATCCCGGGTTGAGGTCCTTGAACATGAACCCGGTGCCGCCGCCGGTGGTCTCGTCGTAGTTCTGGACCGTGTCGACCAGGCCGCCCGTGGCCCGCACGACCGGCAGCGTGCCATAGCGCAGGCTGTACATCTGGTTCAGGCCACAGGGCTCGAACCGTGACGGCATCAGGAAGAAGTCCGAGCCTGCCTCGATGCGGTGGGCGCGCCCGTTGTCGAACCGGAGCCAGGCCCGAAATCGATCGCCGCGCTGCGAGTCGGCCCAGGCGAAGAAGCGCTCGGCGTCCTGGTCGCCCGTCCCCAGCAGCACGATCTGGACGTCCCAGGACAGCACCCGGTCCAGCGCGTGGGCGAGCACGTCGAACCCCTTCTGCGAGGTCAGGCGCCCGATGATGCCGAACAGCGGTACGTCGGGGCGCACGTCGAAGCCGGCCTCTTTCTGCAGGGCTGCCTTGCAAGCGGCCTTTCCGTCCATGTCGTCGACCGAGAAGCGCGCGGGCAGGTGGGGGTCGGCGTCGGGCTTCCACTCGTCGCTGTCGATCCCGTTCAGGATGCCGATCAGGTCCCCGCTGCGCGAAGACAGGACACCGTCCAGACCGTTGCCGTACTCGGCGGTCTGGATCTCGCGCGCGTAGGTCGGGCTGACCGTCGACAGGAGCGTGCTGTGATACAGCGCCCCCTTGGTCAGGTTCATCGAGCCGAAGTGCTCCAGCTCGCCCGAGTTGTAGTGCTCGCGTCCCAGGCCGGTGATGAACATGGCGTTGCCGTCGAACACGCCCTGGTAGGCCAGGTTGTGGATCGAGTAGATCGTCGCGGATCCGTGCAGCGGCTGCATCCACTCGACGGTGTTGACGTAGACGGGCATCAGCGCCGTCTGCCAGTCGTTGCAGTGAATCACGTCCGGGATGAAGCCCAGCGCCTTGCACAGCTCCAGCGCGCCGCGCGACAGGAACGTGAACCGTTCCAGGTTGTCGCCGTACCCGTCACCCGGCGGACCGTACAGATACGGCCGGTCGAAGTAGCGGTTGAACTCGAGGCAGTAGAGCGGGACCTCGCTCTCCGGCAAGCGGCCGGTGCGGACCCGGGCGCGGGCGGCTCCCCACCACATCGGCACGGACAGCATGCCGTCCAGGACCTCGAAGTCGTTCCAGGGCATGCCGGCGTAGAGCGGCATCACCACGCGCACGTCGATGCCGCGCGCCCGGAGCGCCTTGGGGAGCGCGCCGGCGACGTCGGCCAGACCGCCGGTCTTGGCGAAGGGGGCGCACTCGGATGCGACGAACAGGACCTTTAGAATGGCGGGACCGGCCAGACGCTAGCTGGCGTAGATATGGTAGTCGATCTGCGGAAAAATGTTGTTCCGCGACTCGACGTCGGCCAGCCAGGGCTCGTTCACTTTGTCGCCGCGAACGTCGTCGTAGATCTTGTTGAACTGCAGGATGTGCTGGTTGATCCGCTTGGTGGCGTACGAGACGGTGGTCCCCGTCCGCATGATGAACGTCCAGTCGCTGGACTGCGCCAGCATCAGCTCGCGCGCCGCCTGATTCAGCGCGCGCGTGGTCAGCGGATTGGCGATCGGGTGCCGGCGCGCCAGCTCGACCATCCGCTCGGCGGCGACGTGCAGGTGCCGGTAGGTCCAGGCGTTGGTCTCGTTGATCCAGTAGTCGTTGTAACCCTTGAACCCCCACGACGAGGCGCAGGGGGTGGCGACCTGGTTGGTGTCGTGCCGATCCAGGTAGTCGCCGGGCGTGATGGTCTCGACGTCGTGCTGGTCGAAGTGAAGCTGGCGGAACACGTCGCCCAGGAAGATCGGCCCCTCGTACCACCAGTGGCCGTACAGCTCGGCGTCGTACGGGCTGATGATGATGGGCGGCCGGTCCATGTGGGCGCGCAGATGGCGCGCCTGCTTCTCACGGTTGCCGCGGAAGTGCGAGGCGTGCAGGCCGGCTTTCCCGCGCGCGATGTCCGGGTCGTACACCCACTTGTCGTGCAGCTGGTTGTGGGTGATCGCGTGGTACTTGATGCCGGTGTACATCCGGTGCCCTTCCGGGTGGATGTACGGCTTGATGTAGTCCATCGGCAGGTCGAAGCCGATGTCCCGGTAGAAGTCGCGGTAGTGCTTGTCGCCCGGGTAGCCCTCCTGCGCGCTCCAGACCTGCTCGGACGACTCCATGTCGCGGCCGAACGCGGCCACGCCCGACGGGCAGTAGACCGGCGCGAACACGCCGTTGACCGGCCGCCGGTCGGCGAACAGGATCCCGTGCGTGTCGACGAAGAAGTAGCGGATGGCCGCCTCGCGCAGCAGCTCGTCGACGCCGGGCACGTAGCCGCACTCGCCCAGCCACATCCCGCGCGGCCGGCGCCCGAAGTGCCGCTCGTACAGGTCGGCGGCGACGTGGACCTGGGCGCGGATGTTGGCCCAGTTGCGGTCCATGGCCGGGAAGAAGGCGTGGGTCGCGGTCGACGTGATCACCTCGACGCGCCCGGCCTCCTGCAGCTGCCGGAAGGCACGCACCAGGTCGCCCCCGTGGCACCGCCAGGTGTGGCGCAGCGAGCGGAAGCGATCGGCGTACATGTACGCCAGGCGCTGGTAGTGGCGCTCGGGCCGCGTCCGATCGATCTCCTTTTCGGCCAGCTCGATCAGCTTGTCCAGGTGCTCGGCGTAGCGCACCTTCAGCAGATCGTCAGTCAGCATCGTGATGAGCGGCGCCGACAGCGAGACCGTGCAGCGGTAGGGCACGTGATCGGAGATCAGCCCCTCGAACATCTGGATCAGCGGCAGGTAGGTGCCGGTGATGGCCTCGTAAAGCCACTGCTCCTCCATCACCGTCGGATCCTCCGGGTGACGGACAAAGGGCAGGTGCGCGTGCAGAACCAGCGAGAAGTAACCGGTCGCCATGTTCAGCTGCCGCTCCGGTCGGCGGCGGGATCGCCGCTGGGCGCAGCGGAATAGGCCGGAATCGGGTAGGGCGACGAGGACGACGGGATGCCCAGGCGGCCTTCGCTGGCCCCGGACACGCGTTCGCTGGCGCCCAGCATGCGCTCGCTGGCGCCGCCGGACATGCGCTCGCTGGCCCCCGCGTACATCTGATCGCTGGCCCCGGCGCTGATCCGTTCGCTCGCCCCGCGGAGCATCCGCTCACTCGCGCCCGCGTACATCAGCTCGCTGGCGCCACGCGCCCGGCGCTCGCTGGCGCCCGCGTACATCAGCTCGCTGGCGCCCCCCAGGCGGGTCTCGCTGGCCCCCATGAGCCACAGCTCGCTGGCGCCGCGGGCCAGGATCTCGCTGGAGCCCAGCCAGGCCCGCTCGCTGGACCCCATGGCCATCCACTCCGAGCTTCCGGGCGCGACGGCGCCGCCGCTGACCGTGCCGTACTTCTCGGTGCCGCCCGTGAGGGCGATCTGGCGGCGGTACTCCCAGGTCCCCAGGACGCGCCGCTGGGCGCGCGCGCCGATTCCGCGGATGACGACCTGCCACGGTCCGTAGACGATGTGAACGCGCCCGTGCTCGGTGCGCACCGACATCTCGCCCCCGTCCCGCACCTCGACGGTCGAGGGGACCTCGATCGGGTACGTGAACGGCCCCGATTCCCATTCGGTGCGCAGGAGCGGTCCGATCCACTCTGTCCGGGTCAGCTCACCGGTCCAGGCGGTGCCCGTCGCCTCCTGCCAATCCCAGCGGCGCCCGAACATGCGGTGTCCGACATGCTCCTGGCCGCCCTCGACGGCGGGCGACCACTCGCCCCACGTCTCGCCACTACCGCCCGCGCCGCCGCCAGGCGCGCCGCCACCACCGGGGCCGCTGCCGGGGTACGCGGGCTCGGCGCCGCCCGGGCCAGGCGCCCCCGGGTAGTACGGTTGCATCTCGCCGCTGGCGCGCACCGTCAGCCATTCCACGGCGCCGCCGGGCGCCGGCTCGCGCCGCGGGAACTCGATCCGCCCCGAGCGCACCATCCGGACGAAGTACCCCTCGTCCGACTTCAGCCCCACCTCGACGCACGCGCTGGAGGTCGGCTTGTTGATCGCGAAGAACCACTGCCGGTCGTGCCGCTCGATTCGATGATCGAAGTAGCTGTGCGCGTTCGTGCCGTCGAACAGGCGTCCGCTGATGTCGTAGACGCGCAGGTTCAGCCACGCCCCCTCGGCGCCGCTGCCCAGCCCCTTGCGAGCCACGGCGAGCGCGTCGTCGGTCACTTCCCAGTAGACGAAGAGCCGCTCTGGATCGACCACCATCGCGGTGACCCGGTTCTGCCCGTAGCCCCACGGGATGTTGTCGGGCGTCGGTTCGCTCTCGGGCTGCCGCCCCAGATCGAATTTCTGAGGAAGCGTCGACGACCCGTCTTCTTCGTTGCTGGGCACGGTCGTCCCGTTCTCGGCGTCCGCCTTGCGCGTGGACTCCGAGCGGGCAATCGCGGCCCGCAAACCGTCGAACGCTACCTTCACACGACCGGCCAGCTCTTCTTTCACGAGCTTGGAAACCCCCGTCAACCCCAGTGTTTGCGCGCAGTCCATCAGCTGCTTGCGGGTCGCCTGCCGGAACAGCTCGTCGGAGGTGAACGACGGTAGCCGAGCATCGGCCTTCTGCCCCACGATCACGAGGATCTGGGAGGCGAGAGCGAGGTCCGATGTAATCTGCGGCGACATGAAGGTGAGACGCGGACAGCTTAATCGCTCGATCTGCGGATGGGGTGAAAAATTGGTGTGAAAGGAGAATGCGGGGATCCCTCAACGGCTTCTCCAACGCGAAACAATCGGCGCGCTGCGCTGACTTCTGCTAGAGAAAAACGCATGTCCCAACACAAGGCGACGGTGAGCTGGAAAGCGGATAACGAGCACTTCCTGCAGGGCAAGTTCACGCGCCAGCACACCTGGGTATTCGATGGCGGTGTGATGGTCGCCGCGTCGGCGTCGCCGGCCGTCGTGCCGGCCCCTTACTCGAACGCGGCGGCGGTCGATCCCGAAGAGGCGTACGTCGCCTCCGTGTCGAGCTGCCACATGCTGACGTTCCTGTGGGAGGCCCGGAAAGCCGGATTCCGGATCGAGTCCTACGAGGATGACGCCGTGGGCGAGATGACGAAGAACGAACGCGGCGTTCCCTGGATCAGCAAGATCGTGCTCCACCCGCGCATCGTGTACGGCGGCGACAAGCGGCCCAGCGCGTCCGACGAAGCCGAGCTGCACCACAAGGCGCACGAAGGCTGCTTCATCGCGCAATCCGTGAAGACCGAGATCACGGTCGGTTAGGGTCCGCTAAGGTCGGCGCAGGATCACCTGGCCGATCTTCCAGCGCGCGGGGGCGGCGGGGCGGGCGCCGGCGGCCAGGGCTTCCAGGTCGGCGCCCAGGCGATCGAGCTCGGCGCGGTCGACGGTCGCCGCGATGAACGGGTCGTGCCTCCAGGTCCGAAAGTTCATCGCGTGCAGGCGCGCCGCGACGGCGCCCGGCAACGTCACGGGCAGCAGCTCCGACGATTCCAGGATCCAGCCCGCGCCGCTGCCGAGCGCGGCGAGCTCACGGCCGATGTGCATGCGCTGGCGGTGAGCCGCCTGCATCTGTTCCACCAGCTGGTAGTAGCGGGCCAGTGCGGGCTCGTCTGACGCAACGTCCGCCGTCTCCTCCAGCGCGAGGCGCCCGCGCGGCGCCGCGGCACGCAACCAGCTCTCCAGGGCCTGCTCGGGTTCGGCCAGGTGGGTGACGATGAAGCGCCCGTAGATCAGGTCGGCCGGGGGAGCCGGGAACGGCACCGATGTGATGTCGTGCGGCGCGAAGGCCACGCGGCGAGGCGCCTGTCGTCGCGCGCGGGCGAGCAGGCGAGCCGAGCTGTCGAGCCCGACCACCGCGCGAGCCCCCGTGCCGTCCAGCACCAGGGCGGTGGTGTGCCCCGGCCCGCACCCGAGGTCCACTGCGTATCCGACCACCGGCTCGCGCGCGATGCGTGCGATGAAGGCGCGCGAGCTGGGCGCGAACGCCTCCGCGAGGTGCCGCAGCCGTTCTGCGGCCACGTCGTTGTCGCCGAAGGTGTAAGTGGATCCAGCGGCGCCCAGGAGGCTGCTGGAATCAGGGAGTTGGTGGGACATGGCGGCTCTGGCTCGCCACGGCGACGCTCCCTGTTGTATCGATGGCCCGAAACACGAGAGGCGACCGCCGCGGGTCGCCTCTCCTTTCTGTGTTCGTGGTCAGATGACGGGCGCCCGGCGTTCTTTTGCGCGCCACCACCAGCGATAGCGGGTGGCGCGCTGGGTAAAGCCCCAATACGAACGCGCGAGCTTCATCGAACGAGATCCAGTCTGCGCTCGTCCCGGGCGACCGTCAATGGGGGTCGCCCGGGCTTACGGCGCGTGCCTTACTTCTTGCGGCCGCCGCCAGAGGGTCGCGGCGGCGGCGCGGCGTGCGTCTGTGGCGGAGGAGCGCTGTGGCTGGGCGGCGGTCCGCCCATGTGTCCGGCCGGCGCGCCACCCCCCATGTGGCTGGGTGGAGCCCCGCCAGCCTGCCCTGCGGGCGGACCGCCCATGTGTCCGGGCGGCGGACCACCAGCCTGTCCGGGCGGACCCCCGGCAGGGTGCATGCCGCCGGCGGGCGGCGGGCCGCCGCCGTGCATGCCGGGACCGCCGGGCTCGCGGCCGTGCATGCCGGGACCGCCGGGCTCGCGGCCGTGCTCGGCTTCGCGATGCTCCATCTCGCGGTGCTCCATCTCACGATGCTCGGCCTCGCGCCGCTCCATGTTGTTCTCGCGCCGCCCGGCCGGCGGCGCACCTCGCCAGCCGCCAGCCGGCGAGCCCGGCGCGGTGCGCCAGGCCGTGCTGTGCGCCGGCTCGGACCGCCAGACGCGTGGCTCGTACGACGGCCGCGCACGCCAGCCGATCGGACCGCGCGCGCCGCCATAGCCGTACTCACGGAAGCCGTTCGGCCCCTGCCAGTAGGAGCGGTAGTAGACCGGCTGGCCGTTCTCCCAGACGAAGCGGGGACCGAAGTAGATGAAGCCGGGGCGCTGGGGGATCCAGTAGCCGGCGTTCCAGTTCCACTCGTACCCGGTCCAATCCCAGTACCCCGACACCCAGTAGTACCCGTAACCCGGGGCGACCGGCTGGAACTCGGGGATCGGATCCGGCGGAGGCGAAGTCGGGTAGACCGACGGTTCCATCGGGGCCGGCGGCGGCGCAGCCTCCACATAGGCCGGCGGCGGCGGGGCCGGCTCCGGCGGGGGCGGCGGCGTCTCGACGTACGCCGGCTGCGGCGGCGGGACGTAGACCGCCGGGGCAGGCGCCACGTAAAGAGGCGCTGGCCGCACGTAGCAGCCGCCCAACGCCGAACCCAAAACCAACACCATCAGCGAGCGGTTCTCCCAGGGGCGCGGATCCATGCTCACACTCCTCAGTTGTGACGAAGCTGCTGGACGGTATCACGTAAGGTCGCGCCGCTTCCAAGAAAAGGGAATGGGACGTGCAAACGGGCGTCCAGCGGACGAGCAGCGGCGCGCGGCGGTTGACTTGTATCCTGGAAATCCGTCGTCAGGTTCGAGGTGGGGGCGGGGATGCTCGGACGGAAACAGGCGAACGAGAGCGCCCGTATCGAAGTGCCTGTGCTGCCGTTGCGGGACGCGGTGGCATTTCCGCACACGACGGCGCCGTTCGCGGTCAATCGGTCGCGCTCGGTAGCGCTGGTGGAGCACCTGCCAGCGGATGACGCGGCTCGGACCGTCGTGCTGGCCTTGCAGCACGAGCCTGGCGAGGCCGACCCGGGGCTCGAGGAGCTGCACGCAATCGGCACGCTGGCCCGCGTGCTCCACGTGGCGCCGATCGGTCAGGAGGGCCAGCGTGGTTACGTGCTGCTCGCCGCGGGGTTGCGGCGGGTGCGGTTGCTGGAGCAGGTGGTGCGGGACCCGTACCTGAAGGCGCGCATCGAGATGCTGGGCGAGGTGGTGCCGGACGATCCCGACCCCGAGTACCTGGCTCTGCGCGACAGCCTGCGGAAGCTGTTCGGGGCGTACGTCGAGAAGTCGCCGAACATCGCGAACGAGGTGGCGGCGGTCGTGGCCGACGTCGACGACGCCGCCTTCCTGTCGGACTTCGTGGCCTCGGCCATCCCGCGCCCGTCGCCCGAGCGCCAGGTCTGGCTGGAGGCGGTGGACGTCCGCCAGCGGATGCGCCTCTTGATCGAGGAGCTGATCCAGGAAAACGACAAGCTGGATCTCGAGAACAAGATCCAGTCGGACATCCGCCAGAAGATCGCCGGGTCGCAGCGCGAGCACTTCCTGCGCGAGCAGCTGGCGGCGATCCAGCGCGAGCTGGGCGAAGGCGAGGACGGCGGCGACGTCGAGCGGCTGCGCCACGGGGTGGAGTCGGCGCACATGCCGCAGGACGCCCGCAAAGAGGCGGACCGCGAGCTGGCGCGGCTGGCCCGCATCCCCGAGATGTCGCCGGAGCACGCGGTGGTGCGCAATTACCTGGACTGGCTGGTGTCGCTGCCCTGGGACCGTCGCTCGGGCGGCGACATCCAGCTGCCGCGCGCCGAGCAGATCCTCGACGAAGATCACTACGATCTCGAGAAGGTGAAGCAGCGCATCCTCGAGTTCCTGGCGGTGCTGCGGCTGCAGCAGCAGCGGCAGGCCTCCCCGTCGCGCGGGGAGCTGCGCGGGCCGATCCTCTGCTTCGTCGGACCGCCCGGCGTCGGCAAGACGTCGCTGGGGCGCTCGATCGCGCGCGCGCTGGGGCGCGAGTTCGGCCGCGTGTCGCTGGGCGGCGTGCACGACGAGAGCGAGCTGCGCGGACACCGGCGCACCTACGTGGGCGCGATGCCCGGGCAGATCATCCAGACCCTGCGCCGGGTGGGGACCAGCGATCCGGTGTTGATGCTCGACGAGGTCGACAAGCTGGGACGCGACTTCCGGGGCGACCCGGCGGCGGCGCTGCTGGAGATCCTGGACCCCGAGCAGAACGCCACCTTCCGCGATCACTACCTGGACCTGCCGTTCGATCTGTCGCGCATCCTGTTCGTCTGCACGGCGAACGTGCTGGATCCGGTGCCGCCGCCGCTGCTGGACCGCATGGAGGTCCTGGAGCTGAGCGGCTACTCCGAGGAGGAGAAGCTGCAGATCGCCGTTCGCTACCTGGTCCCCAAGCAGGCGCGCGAGAACGGGCTGGCGCTGGGCGAGGAGATCCGCTTCACCGAAGAAGGTCTGCGCGAGATCGTCCGCCACTACACGCGCGAGGCCGGCGTGCGCGAGCTGGAACGGCAGATCGGCTCGGTCTGCCGCAAGCAGGCCCGCCGCATCCTCAGCGAGGCGCCCGCGGCGCTGTTGGTGACGCCCGAGGCGGCGCGGAGCGAGCTGGGGCCGCCGCGCCACCGCGTCGAGACCGAGATCGCCGAGCGCACCAGCCGCCCGGGCGTGGCGGTGGGCCTGGCCTGGACGCCGGTCGGCGGCGAGATCCTGTTCGTCGAGGCGTCGCTGGTGAAACCGGGACGGGGCAACGTGACGCTGACGGGCCAGCTGGGGCAGGTCATGCAAGAGTCGGCGCGCGCCGCCATCACCTGGTTGCGGAGCCACGCCGAGCTGTACGGCATCGAGGCCGACACGCTGCGAGACGCGGACCTGCACATCCACGTCCCGGCCGGCGCCGTGCCCAAGGACGGCCCGTCCGCGGGGCTGGTGCTGGTCGCGGCGCTGGTGTCCGCGGCCACCGGCCAGCGCGCGCGGTCCGAGGTGGCGATGACCGGCGAGATCACGTTGAGCGGCGAGGTGCTGCCGGTCGGCGGCATCCGGGACAAGCTGCTGGCGGCGCGGCGCAGCGGGATCCGCGAGATCGTGCTGCCGCGACTCAACGACGTGAACGTCACCGAGGACATCCCCGGACCCATCCGGGACGAGATGACCTTCCACCTGGTCAGCGCGATCGAGGACGCGATGACACATGTGTTCGGCCCGGCGCTCTTGCTCCGCGCTCCCGCCCACACGGACGGGTTACAGCCTGCGGTTCAGCACTGAGACCGCCACCCGCGCCGGGCCGGACTTAGATTGAACACGTGCCCACACTGGAACTCACCGAGGAAGAGGCGCGCGAGCTGAGCACCGCGCTCGACATCCGGATCCACGGCCTCAGGGCCGAGCTGGCGGCGGCCGACGCGCGCGAATACCGCGCGATGCTGCGCGCCACGCTGGACCGCGTGGAGCTGATCGCGGCGCACCTGGCCCAGCGGCTGGCCGGCGCCGACGCCGGCTCGCCGGTCGCCGCTCCGATCTAAAGGCAGCGCCGATTCAGGGGCTGCCCGCGTCGGCGTTGGGGCAGTTGTCGATGCAGATGTGCCCGCTGGCGCAGGTATAGATGAACTGGAACGCCGTGTAGGTGACCGACTGCAGGTTGTCGCAGGCGGAGCCGTTCAGGACGATCGCCGTCTTGCTGGGGTCGGTGTACGACCAGCCGTTGGCGGGGTCCTCCATGATCTGCACGGTGTTGCCGTTCTGGTCCTTGGCCGTGACGGCGACCTGGTCCAGGCTGCCGTTGACGCCGTTCAGCGGGATGGTGCAGGGGTTGGCGGCCTTGAGGATCTTCGCCAGCGCGCTCAGCAGGCTGGCCGAGTCGCTCACGGCGTAATACTTGGTCGCGGCGCCGGTCTGCGCCTCACCACCCGTGTCCGCCAGCGTGTTGAGCGAGTTGCTGGCCGCCGGGTCCGAGGTGGTTGCGATCCCGACCACGAAGGTCGGGAAGCCGGCGGTCTTGGCGGCGGCCACGGCCATCTGGGCGCCGACATCGTCGTTCCCGTTCACGATGCCGCCCGCGCAGTTCGGCTCACCGTCGGTGGCCAGCAGCAGGAACTTGGGATTCGGGTCGGTCAGGGTCTGCATGTACACGATGGCGTTGGTCAAGACCGCCGCGGTCGGCGTTCCGATCGCGCCGGTGAACATCTCGGCCGTGAACGCCGTGTGGATCGGCGGGTAGCTGGTGAGGGGGGTGATCGGCACCACCGGTGTCGGGTTGGCGCCGCATTCCATGGGCTCCGAGCCCAGGAACATGAGGCCCCAGTTCACGGTGGTCTGGGTCTGCATGATGACCGGATCCAGCGCGGAGATGACCTGCGACCACTTCGACGTCGCCCCGCAGTTGCCGTTGCCGGCGGCGGTGCCGCCCATGCAGGGTCGATCGTTCGAGTCGTCGGTCATCGACAGCGACCGATCCTGCACCAGCAGGATGTCCGGCGGGAGCGGCATGACCGATAGGTTGGTCTGGCCGCAGCCGCCGGCAGCGCCGGTCAGCTCACCAGCGCCACCGCTTCCGATGTAGACGCCGCCGCCGGTCCCGGTGGCGCCCGTGCCGCCCGCACCACTGGCGGCGGCGCCGCCCGTGCCGGTGCTGGGCCCGGCGCCGGTTCCACCGGTGCCAATAGTCTGCCCCGCCTGCGACGGCTTGAACGAACAGCCGGCCAGGGCAAAAGCGATGATGAATCCTGCAAGCTTGAAGCTCAAACGCACCGACCTACCTCCTACCTGATTCGAGCGCGCTCGCCGTCTTCGTCATCAGTTTACGTGCGTGACGCGACGCTGGATCGACAATCGATATAGCAAAAAGCGCGGTCCCGGCATTTTGTATGGTCCGATCCCTGCGGCTGCCGCTACTGCGTTTCCTCTAACCTTACCCACGAGGTGGCCCCCATGAACTTTTCTTTGGAGCGCCGGTTGCTCGCGGCGGCAGCGGCGTTGGCTCTGTGCGGCGCATGTGCCCAATCGGCTTCAGTCGACGGGATCGGCACCGGTGGCAGCGGAAGTGGCTCGGGGGGGACGACGGGGACGGGGGGGACCACGGGCTCGGGCGGGAGCTCCGCCACCGGGGGATCGAACGGAACGGGAGGCAGCAGCCCCGGGACGGGCGGCATCCCCGGGACGGGCGGGGGCCAGGCCACGGGCGGCAAGACCGGCACCGGCGGCACCGCGGGCGGGGCGGGGCACGTCGGCACCGGCGGCACGGCCGGCTCGACGCCGACCGGCAGCGGCGGCACCGGCATGACGACCTCCTGTACCATCACCGCCCAGTCGATGCAGAGCACCGCGATCCCGACGGTGTTCACGGTGACCTGGTCGACGACGCTGTCCGGCCTGACCGGCGCCGAGATCGACTTCGGTCCGGCGGCCTCCGGGCCCACCATGGTCGCGACGGTCGATCTGACGCAGCCCAGCTACAAGACGATGCTGGTCGGCATGAAGCCCAGCGCCAGTTACATGTACCGGATCGTCGCCAAGTCGGCGGCGGGGTCCTGTACCAGTCAGGACTACATGCTCACGACCGGCGCGCTGACCAACGCGCCCAAGCCGACCGTCACCATCTCGACGGCGTCGTCGCACGACAAGGGCTTCATCATCACCAGCAGCGGCCTGCAGGGGACGTCCGCTTACATCATGGACCCGGACGGGACCGTCGTCTGGGTGGCCCCCACCGGGGTCCCGCAGCAGCCGAGCCGCGTTCACCTGAGCTGGGACGCCACGAAGTTGTACGAGATGTCCCTGAACGTGATGAACTCGGGCGCGGGCAAGATCGTCATCCAGCCGCTGGACGGCTCGACCTCGACCTCGCTGGCGGGCGTCGCGGCGTCCCACCACGATCTGACGGCGATCCCCGGCGGCCTGGCGACGCCGATGTGGAACAGCTCGGGCATCGACGCGCCCTGCTCGATCGTCGAGTTCACCGAGGGGGGTGACAAGACCACCGTGCTCGCCGCCACCAGCCAGGTCTACAACTCGAGCACCTTCCACACCAACTCGATCCACTACTACGCGCGCGACAACACCTACACGATCGGCGATCGCAACCCGAACCTGTACGTGAAGATCTCGCGAACCGGCGACCTCATCTGGCAGTTCGGCGGCACCAACCCCAAGGACGCCACCAAGAACTTCTCGGGCGTGACCACCTGGATGGTGAACCACGGTCACCACCTGACGTCCGATGGGACGTTCGTGTTCTTCAACAACAACGCCAACGAGATGTGGAACTACAAGCTCGACGAGTCGTCGATGAAGGCCACGCAGGTGATGCACTACACCGCCAGCGGCGCGACCAGCAACGTGCTCGGCGACGCGCAGGTGCTCCCCAACGGCAACATCCTGGTGACCTTCTCCGTCGGCGGCCAGATCCACGAGATCACGCCGACCGGCAGCCTGGTCATGAAGATCACCGCCCCGAGCGGCCAGTCGTTCGGGTACTCCGAGTTCCGCGAGTCGCTCTCCGGCCCCCCGCCGTATTAGGCCGGCGGCCGATCGCTCAGCGTCCGCGGAGCAGGCGGCGGAGGCGGCGGCAGCCTCGAAGGATGCGCGCCGCCACCGTGCCGAGAGGCAGCCCCGTGCGCGCCGCGATCTCCGACGGTTGGAGCCCTCGCTGGAAGTACAGGACCAGCACCTCCGCGAGCGGCCGCTCGAGCGCGCAGAGCGCCGCAGCCAGGTCCTCGGGTGGCACCGCCCGCCATGGCTCCTCGAGAACTTGCCCTCCGTCCGGGATGCGCTCCCACTGCCGCGGAGTGAGCCTCACCAGTGACACGTTCATCGCCGACCCTCCTTCCCCCGCACCCGACCCGGTCGTGCGCGGGCCGGGCCATCTTACCCGACCATCGATTCCCAGATGCGCGGGAATGAGGCCGTCTCCCAACGATCAACCATCGCCTTACGGCCGGCCGTCGCCAGCCGGTGGGCGTGCATGGGATCGTCCAGGATCCGCTGCATGGCAGACCTGAGGCCGGCCGCGCCGAACTCGTAGCACTCCGCCGAGATGCCGTGCGTGACGAACTCGGCGATGCCCGCGTCGGAGGGCACCAGCACCGGGATGCCGCTGGACATCGCCTCCATGTTGACCAAGCCCAGCGTGTCGACGCGGCTGGCGAACACGAACATGGTCGCGGACGCGTAGAGGCTCTTCAGCAGCTGGCCCCGCTGGACGCCCACGAAGCGCACGAAGTCCTTGTGCGCGCAGAGGTCCTCCAGCTCTTGCCGCCCCGGCCCGTCGCCGACGATCACCAGCAGCGGCGGGTTTCGGCGCGACTGCAGGGCCTCGACCGCTTCGATCACGATCGGCAGGTTCTTCTCGCGCGAGAGTCGCCCCACGCTCAGGATCACCGGCCGGTCGCCGGCCGGGACCTGCAGCTTCTCGAACACCCTGGGCGAGCGATGGCAGGGGGAGAACTCGGCCGGGTCGACCGCCTGCGCAACCAGCCGGATCCGCTGGGCGGGAACGCCCATGCGGCACAGCGACTCGCGCGAGACCTCCGAGAAGCAGAACACGCGGTCCACCTGGCTGTAGAACCAGCCCAGGTACTTTCGCGCCGCCCGATCCAGGAAGCTGGGGCCACCCAGCAGCGTGATCAGCCCGGGCACCTCGGTGTGATAGCTGGCGGTCACCGGGAGCTGGAACACCTTGGCGACCATCAGGCCGGCCAGCCCCATGGGGCCGGGCGTGGCGAGCTCGAGGTTCGTGACGTGCTGGGCCCAGGCCCAGCCCAGCGTGTCGATCAGCGACGGCACGTAGAACTTCAGTCGGTCGTAGATGGGGAGGGTGAACGAGGAGATCGCGGGGAGGTGGTGCAGCGATCGCGCGGGCGAGGTGTCGGGCAGCGCGTCCTGCAACGGACCGCCGCAGTGGGGGACCACCACCTCTTGCCCGGCCGCCCGCGCCCCCGCCAGGAAGCGCGAGCACCAGGTGGAGACGCCGTCGACGTGCTCGAGCGAGTCGCTGAACACCGCCAGGCGCTCGCGGCGCTTGGGCAGCGCGCACTCTGTCCACTCGGACCAGAGGCGGCGGACCTGCCGCTCCTGCCGTCCGAAGTGGTGCGCCGCAAAGAACGCCGGCGCGGCGGTGGCCAGCGCGCCGGCAGCGTCGCGCAGCGCGCCGAAGATGCGGTAGAGATCGAAGTCGTTGAGCCCGTCGACCACCGAGGTGATCGACCGGTCGACGATGGCGTTCGAGACGCGGGCGATGCACTCGACGATGCGCGCGTCGTCCTCTTCGGTCGTGCGGTCGGGGACCTCGAGAATGTCGAAGCGCTTCCCCGCGTCGATGTCGCTGCTGCCCAGTCCCGCGAACAGGCTGGCGATGAAACCGTCGTCCGAATTGCCCGGCTCGCGCCCGGCGATCACGTCGATCATCTCGACGAACGGGTTGCGGAAGCCGGCCTGCTCGGTGCAGCGCCGCTTGAGGTGGTTGTAGGTTGTGTGCTTGATACACACCGCCATCGTGTTCAGGTGAGCCTGCTCACCGACCAGGCGCGCCTCGCCCGAGAGCGCGCGCTCGAGAAACTCGGTCGGGCCGATGGCGCCGTCGATCTCCGTGTAGACGGTCCCGCAGCGCCGGTGCACGTGGTCGTCCGAGCCGGCCACCAGGGCCTTCTGCCAGGGGGCCTGGCCGCAGGCGGGCAGGCCGTGCTTCTTCTGGAGCGTGGCGATCATGGCCGGGGTCAGGCGGTCGAGGATCGTGAACAGGTCGGGCTGCAGCCGGCGATCGACCAGCCCGTTGATCCCCTCGAACGTGGGGAACAGCAGCAGGGCCTTGCCGAAGGTCTCGGCGTCCAGCCGCCAGTTCGGGCTGAGCAGCGGATGGGCCAGGCCGTGCGCGATGCGCTCACGGTTCAGGTAGTCGCAGAGGTCGTAGATGTTGTTCCGGTTGGCCTGGATGCCGTCGTGCTGGGCCTGCGTGATGTTCCAGGCCAGCACGTGCATGACACAGCCGTTCTCGGGGAAGGTGGCCGTGACCTCCTCGGAGATGAAGAAGTCGGGCCGCTCGACCAGCGTCAGAGCTCCGGCGATGGTGTCGTGGTCGGTCAGTGTGACCAGCGACATCCCACGCGCCTTGCAGAGCTCGTACTGCCGGAGCGGATCTGCGTAGCTCTCCGGGCAGCCGAAGACCCGGGTGTACCATTCGTCGTTCCCGATGGACGCGGCCGAATGGACGTGAAGATCGCAGCGCGTCGTGCTCATAACCTCTGGGGGCGAGAGGACACGAAACACTACAGACAATCCCGGTCTTGTCCAGTGCAAGAAGCCAAGAACGAACCGCAAGGAAGGGCGGTAACCGCCTGATTTCTGTCCCTCGCCGGAACATACTACGAAGGACCATGGTACCCAGGGGACGGCTGACGGGGTGCGGCGTGGGACGCCGGGCGGTCCTTGGGACAGACTCCGGGGCGCCGGCATGAACCTGGTCGTGGTCGCATTGATCAGCTGGCTCGTCGGGCGAACCGAGGTCACCTCGCTGAACACGCCGCCCCGGCCGGGCAGCCCGATGTCGCAGCTGATGCGATCGACGGAAGAGCTGCAGGCTTGCCTGCGGCGGGAGTACCCGTCGTGGTCGCCAGAGGCCGACATGCAGAAGAGCGTCGCCCGGCGTCTGATCGATCGCTCGATCGACTACCGGGAGATCAGCCGGCGCGCCCTGGGCCGCAACTGGGATCGCCTGTCGGACGACGACCGGAGCGAGTTCGTCACCGACCTCAGCCGGCTGATCCAGAGCCGCTCGCTGTCGCGCGGGCTGGACGTCGGCCCCGACTTGCGGGTCCACTTCGAGCGCGAGAGCGTGTCGGAGCGGGGCACCGCCAGCGTGTACGCGACCATCCTCGCGCCGCCCAAGCCAAACTCCCGTTCGGTCGAGGTCGAGTACCGGCTGCTCTGGAAGGGCGACCACTGGGCGGTCTACGACCTGCTCACCGACGGAGACAGCCTGCTCGAGGGCTACCGGGCCCAGTTCGATCGCATCATCGCGCGCGAGTCGATCGCGGGCCTCTTGCGGCGGATGAAGCGGGCCGAGAGCCGGATTCAGGAGTAGAGGTCGAGGAACATCGCGGCCCAGATCATCCCCTGATCGGCCTGGTAGAAGAAGGCCCGGCCGCTGTAAGGCTTGCCGTCGGTGTTGTAGAGCTCGAGGTAGTTGCCGTCGCGCTCGATCAGGCGCGTCATCGCCGCGCGATGCTCTTCCATCTGGGGGCGGTCGACCTTGGCCAGCAGGTGCAGGTAGGCGGGGCCCAGCTGAGTCCAGCTGGGGTCACCCTGATAGTTCGGCGTGAAGAAGCGGGGGATGGGCAGCTCGGCCTCGGGCATGCGTCGTTCGAAGTAGCGCATCGGCACGGGGCGGGTGAAGCCGCGCGACTCCAGCGTCGCGAAGGCCCGGCGCTTCATCTCGGCGTCGTCGAGGACATCGAAGAAGAACGGCCAGACGTTGGCGTCGCCGGACGGCAGCTCGCGATCGAGCGAGTCGCGGAAGTAGTCGCCGGTCCAGTAGTGGCGGATCAGCAGCGCCGGCAGGTCGTGCCCCGCCAGCGGGTTCGGCAGGCGCCGGTCCACGTCCAGCAGCTTGATCAGAAGCGCGATCATCGTGTTGGCGAAGACCGTCGACCGGCCCGTCATGCAGTCGCGCGGGCCCGAGAAGTACCCGTTGGGGCGCGCCATCCCCAGCTCTGGATCGAAGACCGCTTCGATGTAGCGGGTCGTCTCCCGCGTCAGCAGCTCGCGATGGCGATCGATGAGGTGAGGGGCGTCGGCCATTCGCAACGCGAACAGCATCATTGGCAATGAGTCGCTGGCGAAGGCGTAAACGTCGCGCGCGAACCGGCGGTTGAAGATGGTGGTGGTGATGCGGCCGGCTTTCTCGAACCGCTCGAGGCCCCAGGCCAGCGATTGGATCACCTGGTCGCGGCGGCCCAGCCGGCAGAGGGCCGGCGTGCACATCGCCAGATCGCGCATCCAGAACTGCTTGAAGTGACCGGCCGACCCGGCGAAGAACTCACCCGTCCAGCAGGAATCGACGACGCGCCGGCAAATCTCGGGCGCGTCGCCCGGATGGCGCCGCCAGCCGAACAGCCGCCGGAACAGGGAGCGGACCGCGACGTTGATCCCCGCGCCCATCAGGACCAGATCGAACGGCAGCGGCGCCGCATCGTTCGGATCCGCCGGCGGCAGCTTCAGTCGTGGCTCGAAGGCCTCCTTCGTCGAAGCGCTCACCGGATGTTGCATCGACAGTAAGGTCCGTTTGGTCAAGGTGCAAGGCGATGAACCTTCTCGTTGAGAAATGTTGCGTAATTCAATGCTCGCATTCGCGGCAACAGGCGCGCCAGCGTTCGCCGGATGGCGCCACGCTGTGTAGGCCTTTGCATGTCGGCGGGGTGAATCGCCACGCGCGTATCCAGTCCGGCCCGGATGCTTTGCAGATCGGCATACAGCGCCGTCGCCACCGTTTCGACGGGATTCAGCGAGCCCCACCCGACGACGCGGCGTGCGTGACGAGCGCCGTGATGCTGGATACCCCCGAAGAGCTCGTAAAAGTCGAAGCCGCGTTGCGCGACCACCTGGCGGCCCGCCGGCGAGAGCAGCCAGGCCGGCGGCACGAACGCGTGCGTCGCCGACTCCAGTCCGGCGCGAGCCAAAATGTCCCGCCCCTCGTCGAGCCGGCGCGTCGTCTCGTCTGCGCCCGCGGCGTAAAGCTCCCCCTGACCCCGCGCGAAGATGTGCGCGCGGAACATACCCAGCGGCGTCCAGGCCCGCCCCGACATCCGGTGCGTCAGCCCATGCATCACCAGCCGCGCCCCCTGATCCTCCAGGTCACGAAGGAAGCGGATGGTGGGCGGGTGCGCGTCCAGCGCGATCTTTTCGTAATGGTGCGGGATCGCCAGGACCGTCAGCTCGGCGGGCGAGAGCCCAACCTCGCGCAGCAACGCGATCGCCGCCTCACACTCCGGCAACGTGAGCGGCGAAACGTCATGCAGCGAGACCAGCAGCGCAGCCGGGCGGGCCGTCGCGGTCAGCGCCACTTCAGTTCTGATAGCCGAGTGCGAAGAGGTACGGCTCACAGTAGTCGACCGTGTTGTAGCAGGTGACGGCCAGATCATACGGCCCAGCGGGAGCGACGAAGATCAGAGAAGGCGGTTCACGAAGTCGCGCTGGCCGCTCGGCTGATGCTGGACTCGATGAAGCAGGACGGCAACCGGCCGCCGATCACCGCTGCGCTCGCGAACCGCCTATCCGCGATCACGCCGGCATTCGGGGACAACGAAGACGACAGGGCGCGTCAGACGCTCGATCGCGCTAGCAGCCATTTCGACGGGAGCGTGCGGCGATTCCGTGGGACGGACGCCCAACCGGTTGGACCCTGACGACTGGGCCCCAACCCACGACTTCGCGACCGGGCGCAGGGCGGCGATAACAGCGGGTCGGCGTTCGGTCTGGGGCCGCCGCGTAATATCCCGGACATGAACCACGAGCCGACGATCACCTCTGCGCTCGCTCAGCGCCCATCGGTGATCGCACCCGCTCTCAGGGGAATTGGGGAGAGGCAGCCCTCACGCGCGACGGCGACGGACGCCGTGGCTGATTCACCCGGCACGGACGCGCTTGATTTTGGTACCGGGTACGGTACCGTTGTCCCGATGGGCCGCACGGTGGCGGAGATCCTTGAGCAGGCTCGGCGGAGTTCCGCCAACGTCCGCTTTCGGGACCTTTGTCGCCTCGTGGAGGCAATTGGTTACGCTTCCAGGCGGCAAAAGGGCTCGCATCACGTGTTCACGCACGTGGCGCGGCCCGGGCTGCCGATCGTGAACCTTCAGAGCGACGGGACGACGGCGAAGGTCTACCAGGTGCGGCAAGTCGTGCGGCTCATCGACGAGCAAAAGCTGGAGGTGAAGCCATGAAGAAGGAGACGTTTCGATATCGAATCCTGGTGGAGTGGAGCGACGAGGATCAGGCGTTCATCGCGCGCGTGCCGGCGTTGCCTGGCTGCCTCGCGCACGGGGTGACGGCTGAGAAGGCGGCGCACGAGGCCGAGGTGGCCGCGGGATTGATCCTCGACGTGATGAAGGAGGACGGCCGGACGCCGCCTCCCGTCGACGCCGTGGCCGACTACTCGGGCCAACTCCGGTTGCGGCTGCCGAAGTCGTTGCACGAGGCGGTATCCCAACTTGCGACTGCCGAGGGGGTGTCGATCAACACGTTGATGTTGTCGCTGATCGCGGAGGGGTGCGGCCGGCGGGAAGCGCACCTTGCCGAAGCGCAGCCGAAGCCCGGGCGCTCGGGCAAGCGAAAGGCGGTGGGGTAGTGGCCGGTCCTGCGGACCTCGCGGCGATCGCGGTCGACCTCTCCCCGGGGACGCCCGATCGGGGGCATTGGGCTACGTCGTGGCTACGCAGGATGTGGACGCCGCGACTGCCAAGGCGTAAGTAGCTAGAATCAAAGCACGCGAGGATGGCGGAACTGGTAGACGCGCCAGACTTAGGATCTGGTTCCGAAAGGAGTGGGGGTTCAAGTCCCCCTCCTCGCACCAAGGAAGACGGGCAGTTACAGCGTCGATCCCGGCTTCGGTGAGGGCGGATACGGTCTGCGGACTGTTGCGGACTGGAACGCAGTCCGCAACTAATTCAGGGCGGCGACCACGCGGGCGATCTGCGCGTTCGCTGGTGCGCTCGGGTCGGTGTAGTGCAGGCGGGTCGTCTGATACGACTCGTGGCCCAGGCTGGCGGCCACGGCATCCCCGATCATCCCAGCACCCTGGGCCAGGCTGGACGCGGTCCCGCGCAACCCGTGAGCGGTCACGCGGGGCACGTTGGCGATCTGGCAGATGCGTCCCACCTGTCGCAGCAGCCAGTGGCGGTTTCGGCCAGGGAACAGCGGCTCCTCGGCTGATCGCCCCTCGACCACGCGGGCAACGTAGCCGCGGAGCGGGGCAGGGATGATGAGGCGGCGGATGCCGGCCTCGGTCTTCGCCCTGGGGATGACCAGCTTCGTCCCCTTGGCGTCGATGTCGCCCACCACGCGGTCGACCAGCTCGCTGGCGCGGATGCCGAGGTAGAGGGCGAGTAGGGCGGCGATCGCCCCGTCGTCCCCGTCATCGGCCATGCGCTTGGCGGTCTCGTGGAACGTCTGCGCCTGATCCTCGGTCAGCTGCTTCTTGCCCCGGCTGCGGGCGCCCTCGACTTCGATGCTGGCCCAGGGGTCGTGCTTCGCCCAGCCCTTGGCGTGTAGGAAGGCCCAGAACGCCCTCACGGCCTTGATGGTGCCGATCTGGCTGTCGGTGCTGGGCAGGCGCTTGGAGTGCGTCTTGCGGTTGCGGTACGCGTCCCAGAGCGCCTCAGCGGTCTCCCGGTCGACCTTACCAGTTATCGCCTCGGTCTGGAGAACGGCACGTAGCCGGCCCATGGCGGTCTCGATGGTGCGGGGGCGCTTGCCGCGGGCCTACTGCTTCTCGGCGTAGGCGGCCAGGGCCTCGGTCATCGGGACGCCGACCGGTCGCCGGTACTCGGCCATCAGCCTGGGGATGGCGGCCTTGGCGTCTTCCTCGGTCTGGAAGAACCGGTGCATCCGCTTGTTCGTCAGCGTGTCGACGATGCGGACGCGCCAACTCTTGCGGTCCTTGTACGGTCCAAAGATCTCACACATCGGAGGTTCCTCTCCGAGTGCGGCGGCGTCGGCTATGGAGCTGTCAGAGAGCTGCGGCACATTCTGCCGAGCCTCTTCAGCCGCGACCAGCGCTTTCAGCGCGGCCAGCTCCTGAGTGGTCACGTTGCTGCCTTCGGGTTACGCGGGGCGGCGCTACTGCGCCGACTGGCCATCCTTCCGCTTGGCCAGGGCCTCCAGGGCTTCGGCGATGCGTGACAGCTTCATGTCGATGAGGGCCAAAAAGGCGGCGGAAATGAGCGCGATGGTAATGAGGTGGTCCATACCCAGCCTATAGCGAACGCCTCCAAGCCGGTTGCTGAGGCGGAGCTGGCGGCGGTGGGGGGCTAAATCGGTTGCTCTGGATCATCGTGGTACGTTGACGTCATGGCCAACTCCGACCCCCTGACGAAAGCCCTTCGTGATGTCGCCTTCGAAAAGACACGCGAAGGCATCCAAGAAAACCTCGATGGACTCTTGAAGGGCCTGGAGGGCGTGATTCAGGTTGGAACGCCTGGGTGGGACGAGGCCGCGGAGGTACTCGGCGACCTGAAAGATCAGATCATCGATACGAAGGACAAGATCGCGAAGCTGCCGCTGCCCGAGTGAGTCCTCGCGTCCCCCCTGGTCGGCCAGTCCCGCTGTCAGGTTCAGCGCCGCCAGCGGGAACCGCAGCGTCCGGCCCTCAAGCCGCCACGGACCCGATCACCCGAAAGCTCCGGACGCCCGAGACGTCGATCTCGTCCGGTTCGCCGGCCAGGCTCCCGGTCAGCCACAGGAGCTTGACCCAGCCGTCATTGGTCACATGTCTGACGACGGCGTAACCGTCCTTTCGCCAAAGTAGGACACCGGTGCGCATGGTCATTTTCTCCTTGGTCAGATTGCGAAGTCACCGATCGAACAGTCGGGCGGCCTCCAGGAGCTGGAACTGAGTGATGCTGCTGCGGCTGATGCGGACGATTTCCCAGCCGCCGGGGCTGGGCACGTACCAGGTCGTGACGTCGCCAGCCATCAGCCCAATCCGGCACTGGCCGTCAACCCAGTAGCCGCCCGTCCAACCCGGCTGCCGCACGAAGGTCACGTCCCCCGCCCGCAGCACCAGCCCTCTCACAGGTACACGCTGACGCTGGTCGATCCTCATCTAGACGCCCTCCTTCAGGCCCAGCCGGCGGCGCAGCCAGGCCGGCGTCCGGCGGCGGCAAGCGACCAGCAGGGACATGGTGCGGATCCCGACCATCATCAGCGTGGCCGAGCCAACCGAGGCAAGCAGGGCTTCCAGCGGCATCGTCATGACCTCCTGAAAGCAGCATCGTCTATTTCTGCTTTCAAATAAAGCTAGGATCGC
>DATJWP010000168.1:0-5469 GCA_035578045.1 Polyangia bacterium
CTTGCCCGCGGCCACGTAGCCGGTGCGCAGCCAGTACCGAATCTGCGGCACCAGCTTTGTCATCGTCTCGTGAAGCTCGCCGAGCTTGCGACGCGCGACCACGGCATGCCCGCGCAGCTTGCGTCCCCCTTCGCAGGCAGCAGCCAGCGCCTTGCCCAGCTTCTTGTTGACCGTCTCGGCGGCCGGCCTGCCGCGTTCTTGACCTTCTTCTCTCGGATCTTCTCCGCGCGCACCTCCATCTCGGTCCAGTCCACCGTGTCGGTCAAGACCACCATCGGGTGGTTGTCCGGCAGCGGAATCGCAGGGCGCTTCGAACGCGGGAGTAGTTCGGGCTGGCGGTTGCCGCCCCTGCGGAGCTTCGACATCGCTGACCTCCTTGGTCACGAAGTCCATCAGCCAGAACGGATCCCGCTTGTCGATCTTTCTCGCTGAAATATAGACATCGCGCCCCCGGCTTCACGCGAGCAACGGTCGCAGGACCGAGCCGAACATCCTGCGTGGATCTCGCGCTTGCCCGCCGTCGCGCTCTACGCCGCAATAGCACTGACGCTGAAGCCGCCTTATGGGCTCATCTCCGCGCACAACGGTTCGCGGGCTTCAAGTTTCGCCGCCAGCATCCCTGCGGCCCGTACATCCTGGACTTCTACTGTCCAGGCCGGCGGATCGCCATCGAGCTCGATGGCGGTCAACATTTCGAGCCGAAGGCGCAGGCCTTTGACGAACACGGAACCACTCTTCTACGCCGCCACGGCATCCAGGTCCTTCGTTTTCCCTGCGACCTCGTTTTTACGAAGCTGCCCGCCCTCCTCGATGCCATCGGGCGCGCGCTCTCCGTCGCCGATCCCTCTCCCTAACCCTCTCCCCGCTTCGCGGGGCGAGGGGACCGGAAGGCTGCCCGTTACCCATGCGAATTTCCCGACACGCCGTAGCTAGGCTCTCGTTTTTCAGATCGTCTTGATGAGCCCGCCGTCGATGACGTAGTTCGAGCCCGTGACGTTGGCGGTCAGGGGCGAGGCGAGCAACAGGGCGATGGTGGCGACCTCGTCGGGGGTCGAGAGGCGTCCGGTGGGGACGCCGCCGATGCTGGCCAGGACGTTCTTGCGCGCGGTTTCGGGGTCGACGCCGGTGGCGCGCGCGACGGTGTGGGCCACGCCGGTTTCGCCCAGCCACAGGTCGGTGCTCACGGGGCCGGGTGAGATGGCGTTCACGCGAACCCCTTTGCTGCCGAACTCCTGGGCCAGGGACTTGGTCAAGTTCAGCAGGGCCGCCTTGGCGGCGCCGTAGTCGAGCACGCCGGCGTCGGGCTCGAAGAAGGCGTTGACCGAGACGATGTTGACGATCGAGCCGGCGCCCTGCTTCAGCATGGCGGGCAGCGCGGCGCGGGTGGCGCGCAGCGCCGAGAAGAAGTTGGCCTGCATCGACCAGGCGAACTCGTCGTCGCTGGTTCCCAGGAAGCCTTGCAGCCGCATCCGGACGGCGCCCACGTTGTTGACCAGCACGTCGACGCGCCCCTTCGCCCCGAGCGCGCGCTCGACCAGCCGCGCCGGTCCGTCGGGCGCCACCAGGTCCACCGCCAGCGCCGTCACGCCCTCGATTCCCTGCAGCCCGTCGACGGTGCGCGCGCCGGCCACCACGAACGCGCCCTCCTTGGCCAGCGCCCGGGTGATCGCCAGCCCGATCCCCTTGCTCGCCCCGGTCACCACGGCGACCTGATCGTTCAGCCGAAGGTCCATTGGGCGGAGGCTACAGCGCCCCTTCGCCCATCACCATCCGCCGATCGCTCAAAATGACAGCCGGCGTGCCGTCCGTTCCCACGCGCCACGCCCCGCCGTCCGTGGCTCTGCCCCTGGAATCAAAGAGCAGCACCGACCCAACGGGTCGACATTGGCGCAGTCACCTCGGTCTGGCGGAGGCTGTCAAGCCGGGCAGCCCGGAAGACCCTAATCCTTCGCCACAGTGGTTTTGATCGATTGGTGAACGGGGGTCATCCGCCGGCGCGCCGAAGCCGGTTGTCCTCGCCCCTCGGGGCGAGGATAAAGGAGAGGGGATCCGGCTTCGCGCGGCCGTTGCTCTCCGGCCAAGCCTTCGCCAATTCCACGTCGGCTCGACCCGTCATCTTCTCTGTGGTGAGGTCTTAGTCTCGGCGGGCAGGGGGCACGATCATCAGCGGCGCCCCCTCCTCGCGCGGTTTCTCCGCGGTGGGCATCAGGTCGGCGACGGTGAGGCCGGCGATGCGGCGGCGGCGGGTCTCGTCCAGCTCCTCGACCAGCTCGCGCAGCGCCGCCGACGTGGCCCCCTGGGCGATCTCCAGATCGCTCGAGCGAAAGGCGCCCAGCACCTCGTCGAGTGGGATCGTGCCGGCGGCCCGGCCGGGGATGTAGCCGTTGATGTCGCCGCGGACCTCCGCGATGAGGCCCCGCGCCTTCAGGCGCGCGACGATGCGGTCGACGTTGTGCGGGGTCAGCCCGAACTCGGTCACGAGCCGCTCCGGCGGGAGGCCGGCGCCGCCGGCCTCGTGCGTGGCGGCGACGGCGGCCAGCAGCTGGGCGGCCAGCAGGCCATTGATGGGCTCGTCGTCGCGCTGGCGCCGGTCCTCGGCCTCCAGCAGGCGCAGGTTCTGCAGCGCGTGCGCGACCTCGGCGCCCAGCAGCACCAGCAGCCACGACGCGTAGATCCAGACCAGCACCAGCGGGACCAGCCCCAGCGGTCCATAGACGCTGCTGTAGCTGCGCATCAGGATGCGCTCGGCGAACCCGACGAACAGCGCCTTCATCCCCTCGAGCACCAGCGCGGTGGCGGTCGCCCCCGCCAGCGCCGTGCGCCAGCTGACGTTGGTGCGCGGCAGGAGCTTGTTCATCAACACCAGCGCCGTCAGCTCGATGACGAACGGCATGAAGAACCTGGAGAAGCCATCCGAGTTGATGAGCCGTCCCGACCAGTAGAGCGAGAACCCCGCCAGCGTGGGCAGCAGCGTCACCATCGCGTAGAAGGTCAGGAACTTGCCGATCAGCGTGCGCCGCTGCCCGACCCGCCAGATGTCGTTGAAGATTCGCTCGACGTAGCTGTAGAGCGAGTAGCAGGTCACGATGGTGAAGATCAGGCCGCCGCCGCCGAGCGCGCCGATGCTGACCTTGCCGGCGAACTCGCGAACGCGGTCGGCCACGTCCGGGAGCTGCGGGAAGACGTGCTCCGAGAAGAACTGCAGCAGGCGCGACTCGGCGTCCAGCGACCCGACCCCGCGCAAGATCGAGAACGCGATGGCTGTCACGGGGACCAGCGACAGCGCGGTCTGGAAGGCCAGGGCGGCGGCCTGCTGCGGACACTTGTCGCGCGCCCACTGGGTCAGGATGCGGACCGCCAGCCGGTAGATGAACATGGCGGCCCGCGCCCGCCGGGACAGGCGCATGGTGGCCCCCGCCGTGTAGCGGTTGCTCTCCAGAAAGATCCGGAACTGCTGGAGCGTGCGCCGCATCGCGCTCACTCCAGTAGAAACCCGCTCCCCGACGGCGGCAAGCAGGAAGGGGCGGCGATCAGCGGAGAGCCGTCAGGATCGCCTCGAAGGCCGGCGGTGTCCGGATCATGTCGCGGTGTCGGGTGACCTGGATCCGGACCACCTCGACGTCGGCGCCGGCCCAGTCACTGGCCGCCGGGACCGTGATGGCGCCGTCGCCGTCGGTTTCCAGCACGGCTTTGGAGAGCTTGCGCAGCCGCCCCTCACCCGGGAGCACCGCGCGCCCCTTCTCGACGGGGATCCGCACCTGCGTCGGGACCCCGGTGCCGCAGATGCAGACCAGCCGGCGCGGCGCCGCCGCGCCGTTCAACTTCTGGTAGAGCTCGCGCACGCCCGCCAGCCGGTCCGAGACGACCTGCGTCCAGCGCGGATCGTCGGGATGTCGGCGAAACACCGACAGCCGCAGCCGCCGCCAGGTCTCGACGTCGTAGAGGTCGTACGGCGCGTCGTCCGGCCAGAACCGCGCGGCCGGGGGCGGTGGTATCGAGTCGAGCCCGCCAGGGCAGGCCACGAATTGCTCGGCCGTCACCAGCCGTCCCAGGGGCGCGAACTGGAACCCGGCGTCCAGGCAAGAGACCGTCTCCATGGTTCCGGCGTGCGCGCCGCCCGAGGTCACCACCCGCTCGACCGGCAGCGATCGATCGGCCGCGAAGGCCGCGTGGACCATCGGGCCGCCGTTCGACAGGCCCAGCACGTCGATGTCGCCACCGGTGGCGCCGGCGATGCGGCGGATCTCCGTGGCCAGCTTGGCCCCCAGATCGAGGACCTTCAGCCGCCAGTCGTAGGCGAAGAAGTGCAGCGTCTCGCCGGCCCGATAGCCCGCGCCGGCCAGCACCCGTTCCAGCGCGCCGATGAGGTCGTAGACCAGCCCGAAGGGCAGGGGGATCCCGCGCAGGATGTCCCGGGGCCCGCCCGCTATCCCGTCGAGAGTCGCGATCGGCGGCCCGGCGTAGAGCTGGCGGAACCGCCCCCAGATGAAACCCAGGCGATCGTCGCGGATCTCGGTGCAGAACAGCCCTGGGACGACCAGCAGGGGGCGTGGGGGCACGGGCTCGAGCCATCGTAACAGGTCCGCGGGGTCGTGTCCGATCTGATCATTGGCTGGCCGAACCAGTTGGTGTATCCACGATCGCGATGCGCGCGGAGCAGAGCGGCGTCGAAACCATCCCCGAGGAGCGCCCCCGCGACGCGTCGGACGTCCGGCCGGTCCTTCTGGTGGCCTCGGTGGCCGAGCGGGTCGAAATCCCGCTGGAGGCCTGCCAGAGCCTCACGATTGGCCGCGGTCGCTCGGGGACCACCGGCGCCCAGCACACGTTCCCGGATGAGCTGCTCTCGCGCCAGCATCTCCGGATCACGCGCGAGGGGCGCGGCTATCTGGTCGAGGACCTGGGGAGCCGCAACGGCACGTTTCTGGAAGGGCGCAGGCTGACCGAGCCGGCGCGGCTGGGTCGGGGAAGCCTGCTCTTCTTCGGCAACCAGATCGCCGTCCTGCGCGACGTCTGCGGCGCCGAACGAGCCGCCTTGCGCGACGAAGCGGCGGCGCCGTTCGGACCGGTTCCGACATTCTCGCCCGCGCTCGCGTCGACGTTCGCCCGCCTCCGGCGGCTGGCGCGGACCGACGCCGAGATCCTGCTGATCGGCGAGACGGGCGTGGGCAAGGAGGTCTGCGCCCGGGCGGTGCACGTCGCCTCGGGCCGGAGCGGTCGGTTCGTGGCGATCAACTGTGCCTCGCTGCCGGCCGCGCTGGTCGAGAGCGAGCTCTTCGGCTATGCCGCCGGCGCGCACTCGACCGCCCGCGCGGCCAAGCCGGGACTGGTCGAGACCGCCGAAGGGGGAACGCTGCTGCTCGACGAGATCGGCGACATGCCGGCCGACTTGCAGGCCAAGATCTTCCGCTTCCTGCAGGACCGGACGATCAGCCCGCTCGGTTCGGTGAAGCACCGCCGTGTGGACGTGCG
>DATJWP010000169.1:0-22157 GCA_035578045.1 Polyangia bacterium
CGCCCGGACAGGTCGAGGGCGAGTCGCCCGGCGATCTGCTGCACGTACGACAGGAAGACCGTGTCCTGGTAGGCGAAGTTGCTGATCACCGAGTTGAGGAAGTCGTGCCGGACGCCGGCCACGAAGCGGGTGAGCTGAGTCGGCCGGAACGTCCCCGTCAGCTCGGCGAACGTGCTACCCAGGAAACCGCTGGTCGACTGACCGTTCTGATAGAGGGCGTTCATGTAGCCGACGGACAGGACGGCCGAGGTCTTTTCGGTCAGCAGCCCTCGTAGACCGACGGTGACGTAGAGCGGAAACGAGCTGCTCTTCGGCTCGGACGCCCCGGTCGTCGGGTTGGCGAACGCGTCGTTCAGATAGAAAACGTAGCCCTGCGTTGCGTTGAGGAAGACCGCCGTCTTCGGCAGCCACTTCCAGGCGACATCGAGCATCAGCTGGTTGCTGACGCTGTTCGCGTACGAGTACAGGTCCTGGAAGATGTCGAGCATGTTGGTGTAGCGCAGCGTGCCGCTGAGTCGCCCGCCCCCTGGAGCCCAGCGCACCTCGGCCGAGGCCTGGTTGTTGTTGCGCTGGATCGGCGCCGAGGTGTTCAGTGACCCGGTCGGGGCGTAGGGCGGCTCCTCGATCCGAGCGAAGACGTCGGCGATCCCGAAACCGATCTGTCCGCCGCCGAAGCTCAGCGACACGCCCGCGTTGGGATTGATGGCGTTGCTGTACTGCTTGACGTCCTGGTCGCTCGAGCCGTAATAGCGGTACTGGAGGCCAGCCCGCACGTCGAACGTCAGCGCCCCCGACACCGGGCCGTTGCGACTGGCATTCGTGATCTCCGCGTAAGGCATCACGCGGACGATCGACGACCCCTTGGGGTTGACGCTCGAGTAGAAGACGTTGGAATCGTAGCCGGCTTCGACGCCAACCCCCGCGTGGAGCAGGGTCCCCTCGCTCAGCTGGATACCGGTGTTGTTTTCGCCGGTGGCCTTGTAAGGCAGGCCCGCGTACCCGATCGTGACCTCTTCCTGCGCGTACGCGACGCTGCCTGCCAGCAGCGTGGCCAGGCCAATCCACAGTCCTAGACGGCGATTCATGGAAGGGTATCTCTATCTCGACCAGGGGTGTCGACCGGCGCCGGACTGCACGCGAACCGGTCTAGAAAATGGCGCTCGCCTCGGGGGGACGCTCGATGTCGATGAACGGGCTTCCGGGGGTCGTCGGGTCGTACTGGGGGATGTTGGGGTCGACCTCGACGTCGACCCGAGTCGCCCCGACGAAGCTCAGATCCTCGCCGATGCAATTCTCCGCCTCGGCACCGAGAACCGTGACCTTCTGGTTGACGATGGTGAGGCGGGTGAACTCGTGGGTCTCCGCGCCCTCATCGTTCTTGGCGACGCTCTCCTGCAGGGTCGCCATCGACTGGTCGGCGATGTTCATGTTCACGCGCGCCTGGACCAGTTTGTCGCTGACGCAGTTCAGCCGGATGATGTCCTTCTGCCGCTTGGCCTCCCCCTGAAGCGTCTCGATGCGCTTCACCACCTCACCCATCCCGCGGAAGTAGTCCTTGGACTGGTTGACCATCTCGGCCGGGGTCAGGGTCGGCCGCTGCTTCACGGACAGGTCGACTGAGGAGCCGGGGGCGGCGGGCGTATCGGCGGGCGCAGGTGCCTGCGCGAACACGGTGCTCCCGATGAACATCGTGGCCAATAAGAGCTTTGTCTTCACCACAGCCGGTCCTTTCGCCCGATACCGCCTCAACAGCAACTTACTGATACATATCACATACTTACAACAGCGCTAGGGATTATAGGCATGGTTCAGAAGTGTGTCAACGGCCGAGATGACCGTACTTTTGCATATGAGCTGCGCCTCAGCCGTTGACATCGACATTTTTGCCAAGTCGGTGTTGCTTACTGCGAAGACTGGAAGACAAACGGGAACGAAACCTCGACCGAGCCGCCGGAGGGTGCCGGGAACCGCCACCGCGCGACCAGCGACTTGATGCAGCTCGCGACCTCGGCGTCACCCAGCGTGTCCTGCTCGACATCCACACCCGACACCGTGCCGGCCTGGGTGATCGTCCAGTGGATGACGACCTTGCCGCTGAGGTTCGGGTTGCGCTTCAGCGCGCGCTCGTAGCAGGCCTTGATGGCGCCCAACCGCGTGCGCACTTCCTTGGCGACCATGGCGGGATCCAGCTCGCCGTCGACCGCAGGCGCCTCGCTCTTCACGACGCCCGAGACCTTCTTCTCGGCCTTGGCCTCACCCGTGCCGCCGCCCTCGATCGAGCCGCCGCCGCGCAGGCCGCTGGCGCTCGCCACGCGTCCCGTGCCGCTGCCGCCCGACTTGATGCCGCGCAGCTGGTCGTTGCTGTTGGCCACGCCGACGCCGCCCACGCCCTGGAACGCTTTCTCTTGATCGCGGTCGACGTCGCCTTTGCCCAGGACGTCCGCGATCGAGCCCTCGCCGTCGGCGCGGGCGCCGAGCAGCTTGAGGAGGCCGGTCGACTTCACCTGCTCGGCCAGGCGCGCGCGCCGCTCGGCGTCCGCTCGGGCCTTCTCCTCGGCCAGCTTGGCTTTCTCTTCCTCGCTCAGCTCCTTCTTGGGCGCCGCCTGCTGCTTCTTCTCCTCGGCGACCGCCTTCTTCTTTTCCTCGGCCTTCTTCTCGTCCTTCTTCTCCTCGGTCTTCTTGACCTCGGGCTTCTTCTCTTCCGGCTTCTTCTCCGTCACCATCTTCACGAAGCGATCGGGCACCTCTTCGATGTCCGGCTTGCGCGGCCAGTCGACGCTTCGCAGGTAGAGAATCAGCGACAGGTGGACCAGGAACGAGATCGCCGCGATGGTGGTGAAGAACCAGTCCATGCCGGTCAGCGCCGACCCGCGCACCGACGCGGGCAGCTGCGGCCGCGGCTGCGGCGGGGGCGGCGTGACGAACTGGAACAGGATCGTCATGTCCGCCAGCGAGATCTTTCCACGCGACCGCTCGTCCAGCGGAAGCGGCCAGCTGGTCCCACGCTTCTGAATCTTTCCGGTCTGCTTCAGCTGCGACAGCGAGATGATCTCGTTGCCGACCGCGATGCGCGCGTCCATCCCGTCCGAGAAGTGCGCGACGTACTGGTTGCCGCTGGCCTCGAAGAGCAGCCAGTTGCGCGGCAGCGCGTCGGAGGGAACCACGAACATGTTCTTCGCCGACTGCCCGATCGTGATGTTCTCACGCTTGCGGACCAGCCGCTCCTCGACGATCCGCCCGCCCTGGATGATCCCGATGCGAAGGATCTTGGGCTTGGGGGAGGATCCCACTTGCGCTTGTCTGGCCGCTGCCTGCGTCGCCATTCGTCAGTTCCCTTCTTGTCGAATGCTCAAAACGGTGAACGCGAAACGCTGTCCAGAATCTTGGGGACGAAGTCCTGCTTCAGCTCCTGCCAGTCGTAGTTGATGCTCGACTTCTGGTAGAAGAAGAAAGCCTCGGGTTTCTGGATCTTGCCTTCGATCCGGATCTCGTCGGTGATCCGGTAGATCTTCTTCCCGCCCGCGCCGTGCTCCACCTTCACCTTGGGAGCCTTGTCGGCGCCTTCAGCACCCGCTGCCGCCGGCGCGCCGGACGTAGGAGCCGCGCCAGCCGCCAGGGCGACCGCCGAGACCAGACCCGGGAAGGTGATGGACGCAAACAGGCAAAGGATCTTCGTCGCTCGCATGCGATCCCTTTACTTCGCCTTTCCGGCGCCGTCGGCCGGCGCTGCGGGGGGCGGCGTTTCGGCGGGCGGGGCGCCAGCCGGTTCGGCCTTTCCAGCGGGGGCGGCAGGGGCGCCTGGGGCCGCCGGGGCCCCGGGCTCAGCGGGAGCGCCCGGCGCGGCGCCTGCCGCCTTGGCGGCCTCGGCCTTCTTGGCGTCGTCGGCGGCCTTCTTGGCGGCCCGGGCGGCCTCGCGCTCCTGCTGCTTCTTGAGGCGGTCGAGGCGCTTTTCCTCTTTCTTGATCTTGTCCTGCGCCTCGGTGATGTAGGCCTCGGCCGGGTCGTTCGCCGCCAGGGCGGACCCCATCATCTGCTTGTACTTCTGCAGTTACTGGATGGCGGTGTTTTCCTTGGCGAACAGGTCCATGTTTGGGATCTTGTCGGCGTCCAGGTAGAGGATTCCGAGGTTGAACACCGCGTCGGCATAATTCGGGAAGAGCTGTAGGGCCCGCTGATACTCCGCCTGCGCTTTTTCGTAGTCCTTGTTACCCCGGTAGGCGTCTCCCAGGTTCAAGTGGGCCTTGGCGAACCCCGGTTGCAGCTGGGTCGCCTTCTCCAGGACGGGCGTGGCCTCGGCGTAGTTCTTGGCCGACAGGTACTGGGCGCCCAGGTTGCTCCAGATGATGGCGTCGTCTGGCTTGGCGTCGGACGCCTGCTTGAGCAGCGCGATGGCCCCCGGGACGTTCTTCTGGTCGATCTCCAGGAAGGCCAGAAGCTGATAGATCTCCGCCTTTTCTGGGTTCGAGGCCCCGTTGGCCTGCATCATCTCCCAGAGCTTCTTCATCCATTCGTACTTGTGGAGCTTGAAGAAGGACTTGGCCATGACCAGCATGGCGGGCGTGTAGCGCTCGTTCTTGGTGAGCGCTTCCTTGGCCGACGCCACCGCCTCCTGGTAGCGCCCCGCCTTGTAGAGGTCCTCGGCCTGCTTGGTCTCGGCGGTCGGGATGACGGCCGGCGGCGGCTCGTGGCGCGCCTGGACCCGTCCGGCCGTCCCCAGCAACAGAGTCGCGACCAGCCCGACCCCCACCGTCCCTCGCAAGATCCGCCGCATCGTCATGGGTACTCGACCGCGATCCGCTCGTCTTTGATGAACGGGAACTCGTCAGGGAGGTACTTCGACAGGTTCTCGCGCGCCTTCTTCACGTAGTCGTTGGTGACGCCCATCTGCGAGGCGCGCTCCAGCGTCTGCTTCCAGCGCTTCTTCGCCTCGTCTTCGACCGGCGTGACGAACTGGTAGATGGCGTCCTTGTACTGCCCCTCGACCACGCCGCAGTCGTCGGGATTCAGCTTGCAGGCCTGCTTGGCCAGCTTCTTCAGGTCGTCCGGCGGGTTGTCGCCGGCCTTGATCAGCTTCTGGGCGAACTCGTAGTAGACGTCGCCGGTGCGCAGGAACGACGCCAGCGTCCAGGTGGCGTCCTTGTAGTTCCAGATCTTCTGGTAGTCCTCGTTCAGCTGCTTGGCCTCGTTGGTGAACGAGTCGAAGACCTTCTTGATCTGCTCCGGCTTGGCCCCGAACTTCAGCTCCTTCTTCTGGAAGGCCTTGAACTTCTCCTCCATGATCATGAAGTCGGCCTTGGCCGCGAAGCCGGCCGCCGGCGTGGCGGGCGGCAGCTTCCGGTTGATGAACTCGTCGCGCACCCGCTTGTAGGCGGTCAGCACGTCGTTTCGGTTCTTGGCGGTCGCCTCGGCGACCACCGCCAGCTTCATGTAGGCCTGAACGACGTACTCGCCGGCCTCCGGCTTCTTGTCGAACTTCTTGATGAAGTCCTTCAAGCAGCCCACCTGCCGCGTCACGTCCTTGGCCTTCTCGAACGCGCTGCAGGCAAAGAAGTAGGCCTGCGCGCTGTCCTGCGGCTTGTCGCCGATCGCCTCCGAGTACTTCTTGTAGAGGTCGGCCGCCCGCGCGTACTGCTGGTCATTGTCCAGCAGCGAGGCCGCCAGGCCCAGCGCCTCTTTGCGGTGCTCCGAGGCCTGGAACTTCGGGTCCTGCGCGACGGTCAGGTAGCCCTTCACAGCCTGGTCGAACTCGAAGAAGCGATAGTGGTTGCGCGACGAGTTCCAGAGCGCTTCCTTGCCCCACTCCGAATCCGGGTAGTCGTTGAACAGTCGCTCGTAGCACTTCGTCGCCTGGCCGAACTGGAACAGCTTCTCGTAGATGACGCAGGCGTTGTTGAGCGCGGTCGGCGCGCCCGCGTCCTTGGGGTTGGCGTTGACGACGTCGATCAGATCCAGCGCCAGCCCCACGTCCAGCTCGGTCGAGATCTTGCTGGGGCCCGGCTGCGTCCCGCCGGCCGTCTTCTCGCCCGGCTTGGCGTTCGGCGTCGGGCCCGCCACGCCGGTGACCAGGGCGATGCCGCCCGGCCCCGACTGGCACATCACCAGCTCCTTGTGCGTCCCCTTCTCCTCGTTCTCCATCGAGAGCTGGAGGCGCTTGGTGATGATGGTGGTCTTCACCGACGACTTGATCGCCGCGATCCGGCTCAGGTAGGTCTTGGCCTCGGGTGCCTTGCCGCAGGCCGACTCGCCGAACCCGTCGGCGACCTGCAGCAGCGCGCCCAGCGCGCAGTCCTTCTGCTCCTCGTCCTCGACGTTGTAGTCGATGAAGTAGGTCTGCAGGATCGCGTCGTAGGCCTTGAAGCCGACGTCCGACTTGGTGCCGCAGTACTGCTGCGTGATGGCGGTCAGCCGCTCACGCGCCTCCGGCCAGTTGCGGTAGCGCAGCGTGATGACCGCCGCCGCGTACTTCAGCTGCGGGACGCGGTCGTTCTTGATGTTCGCGACGTACCAGTCGATCGCCTCGACGTACTTCTTGTAGACCTCGGGCATCGGCAGCGCCGTGACCGGCGGCTTGGTGTTCTTCTCGTCCGGGATGGGCGGGTCTTCCAGCTTCTTCTGCTTCTTGAGGTCGTCGATGATCTCCTCGTACGCCTTGATCATCCGGAAGGCGGCGTCCTCCTGGTACTTGTTGTCCAGGATCGAGTCACGCACCACCTGGTAGGCCTTGATGGCCTGCTCCAGCTGCCCCGAGTAGTAGAGCGCGTCGGCGTAGAAGGCCGAGAACTCATACACGCGCTTGGAGTTCGGGTACGAGACCAGATAGTGGTCGTACAGCTCCGCCGCCGTCGCGTAGAGCTTCTTGCACTCTTCCAGCTTGGCGGTGTCCTTCTGGTTCTCCTGCCACTTCCCCTTGCACGCCTGCGCGGCGGCGTGGACGTTGGTGGCCGCCGTCAGCAGCGCGTCCTCGGCCAGCTCCTGCGCGACCGCCAGGGCGTCCGGGTTGTCGCGGTTGTGGTTGTACCACTCGGTCCCCTTGCTGTAGAGGCGCCCCAGCGCTTCGCGCTCCCGGGCGGCCTGGGCCAGGTTCCGATCCTTCTCGTACGCGTGGACGATCCGGTCCTGCACCTTCGGCGCGTCCGAGTAGTAGGGCCACTTGGACAGCAACGTCTTGTAGACCGCGATCGCGTCCTGGTACCTGGTCTGGTCGAAGTAGATGTCGCCCAGGCGCTGGAAGACCTCGCGCACGTGCGGCTCGTTCTCGCGCCCCTTGTAGAAGTCCAGCGCGCGCTGCAGGCCGGTGATCGGGTCGGGCAGCGTGTCGCCGTCCCAGTCGGGCTCGGCGAAGCTGACGCCCAGGTACTGCACCGCCTCGGGCCGCAGGTCGGAGCCGACCTTCTGGCCGGACTCGGTCCGCTTGTCGGCGTACTTGACCAGGTTGTCGAACTCGCGCACCGCCTCGGGGAAGCGGTTGTCGCGGTAGTAGGACCAGGCCAGCTTGTACAGCGCGCGGTCGTAGTAGGGCGAGTCGCCGAACGAGATGACCTTGCGGAAGGCCGCGATGGCCAGCTTGAGCTCGTTCGGGTTGTCGAAGTGGAACTCGCCGACGCGCGTCCAGGCCTCGGGGATGAACTTGGAGTCCTTGCGGACCGCCACGCACCCCTTGTACGGCTCGTCGTCGGCCGCGGCACCGCCGGACGGCTTGCCGGTGAGCTTGCCGGGGGGCGGCGGCGGCGCGGGGGTGTCCAGCGGCTTGAACTTGTTCGAGCAGACCAGCGCCAGCAGCGCCTGCTTGGCCTGGGCGTCCTCGCCCATTTCACCCAGGCAGAACCCCAGCAGGTAGTAGGTCGCGTCGAGGAAGCGGTAGTTCGGGAACTCCGTCAGGAGGCGCCGATAGAGGTTGATGGTCGGCGTGTAATCGACCCGGGGCGGGGGCGTGGTCGGCGGGTTCGGGCCGTCGATCGCCTTCTTGTAGGCCTCGTCGGCGTCCAGGTAGTCCTCGGCCGACTTCTCGTAGTAGAGCTCGGCCAGCCGGAACATCGCGTCCGGCGTCCATCGCTTGTCGTTCGGGTACTTCAGCAGGAACGCCTCGAACATGGCGATCGCGTCCCGCCGCCGGTCGCGCGCCTCTTTGTCGTTGAGGTCGATCTGGGCGTCGTACTTGGCCGTGATCTCCTTGACCTTGCGCTGGTACGCCGCCTTCAGGATGTTCCGCGCGGTGCCGCGGTACTCGGTCACCATGTCCGCGAAGTGCTGGACGTCCTTGGTCATCTCCTCGAGCAGGCGAGGATCGATGCTGAGCTGGCGGTTGTCGGCGGGCGGGGCGGCGGCCCGCGCGACCCCGCCGAGCAGCGTGGCGCCCAGAAAAGCAGCGACCAGCGGCGTCCGCATCACTTGTCCTCCTGAAGCACTCGGCGGAAGTCCTCGTCCAGGGCCTTCAGTTCCTGGTTGCGGATGTTCGTCAGGCGGGTGACCGCCTGGGTCTTCGAATCTTTCAAGCCCCAGGAAACGTCGATGATGCCGACGTCGGAGCGCACCACCAGGTCGTAGAACTTGTCCGCGACCTTGGTGAACATCGCCTGCGCCAGGCCGCCGCCCAGGGTCTTGGACGCGTCCAGCACGGCCCCCAGCTTCGAACCGGCCAGGGCCAGCTCTTCCTTCTCGCTGGCCAGGTATTTGCTGACCGTGGCCAGACGAGCCGTCACCTGGCCGTCGACGCGCTTGTCGAACGCGTCGAGCTGGGACTGGATCGCGTCACAGCGGGACAGCACGTCGTTCATGCGCGCGACCTGCCCCTGGTCGCTGGCGCTCAGCCGGGTTGCCGCTTGCCGCTCGATCGCCAGCTCTTGCGCCAGCACGCCGGAGAGCTTCTCGGCGGCCTCGCGTTCGGCCTGACCGGTCGAGCCGGCCGCGCTGGCGTCGCGCGTGGCGTCCGCGATCTCCTCGCGCAGCTTGTCGTGCATGCCCCGCAGTCCTTCGATCTCGTTGCGCATGTCGCGCACGGGGCCTTCCAGGTCCTCGGGGCGGATCTTCTGCTCCGCGCGCGAGACCCGGTAGTACTGCTCGACCGCCACCAGCTGCGCGTCCAGCGCCTGGATCTCGACGTTGATCTCCGAGACCTCGCGATCCAGCTCGATGAAGCGCCCCTTCATCGTCTGCTCGTGCTGCTGGAGACCCGCGTCGGTGGTCGGCAGCTCGGTGGCCTGGCGCGTGTAGCCGTCCCGCAGCACCTCCAGCTGGTCCAGCTTCCGCTTCTCCTCGGGGGTCAGGACCGGGTCCAGGATGGCGCGCAGCCGGTTCACGAACTTCTCGCGGGTGCCGACGACCAGGTTCATCGCCTCGACCGATTTGGTGCGCGCGGCGGCCAGGTCGGGGAAGATGCCCGTGCGCCCCGACCCCTGCATCACGTGCTGGATGCGATCGACCAGCTTCTCGCTGTCCGCCAGATCGCGCTGCATCTCGCCCACGTCCGAGGCCAGCGTCATCATGCGCGCCACGTCCGGCTCGGCCTTGACCCACTTGGCCGCGGTCGGCGGAACGAAGACGCCGATGTCGAACTTGTCCAGGCTCTTGCCCACCAGCGAGTCGAAGTAGGCCGGGTCGGTCTGCGACTTGACGATGACCTGCTGAAGCTGCCGGTGGATCGGCTCGAACTCGTCGCGCACCTTGCTGAACTCGTCGCTGGCCAGATAGAAGTTGTTCATGCGCAGCTCGAGGTTCCCCTCGAGCAGCCGCAGGTCGGGCGCGTCGGCCGTGTCGGGATCGTAGAGCAGCAGCAGGTTGACGGCCCGGTAGGCGCGCTGCCAGTCCTTGGCCTTGATGTAGGTCCACGCCAGCTCGCGCAGCGAGTCCGACCAGTACTTCGACTGCTTCGGGACCGACTGGTAGACCTCTTCCGCCTTGTCGAACTGCGAGCGCTCGTAGTAGAGGCGCGCGATGGCCATGCGGGCCAGGTCCTGAATGTCCTTGGCCGACTCGTCCGGCGGCTGCATCTTCAGGACGTCGTCGTAGCCGGTCGCCGCGGCCGCCAGGTCGCCGCGCTTGACCTTGATGGTGGCCAGGAAGTAGCGGGCCTGGAAGTAGTAGGGGTTGTTCTGCGGGATGGCCGCGAACGCCTGCTCGGCCTCGTCCAGCCGGCCCCGGAAGTAGAAGTATTTGGCCCGGACGTACGGCACCGTCGGCTCCATCTGAGCCGCGGGCAGGTTTTGCAGGCGGTTCAGGTACTCGTCGACGTTCTCGTAGTCACCCGTGCGCAGCGCGATCTCGACCAGCCGCTGCAGGGCCTGCTGCTCGGACCGGGAGCCCGTCTTCTTCGCGACCGCCTCGACCAGGTAGTGGCGGGCCGAGTAGTAGTCGTGCGCCTGGAACAGCGCCTCGCCCAGCAACACGACGGCGTCGTCGTAGGCGCGCGAGTTCGGGTACTTCTCGACGACGTCCAGCGCGATGGTCGCCGCCTCTTCGTAGTTCTTCACGCTCAGCTGGACCTGGGCGTCCAGAACCCGGCGATCGGCGGCGTCAGGCGGGGGAGGCGGCGCCTCTTTGAACTCCAGCGACATCAGGTGGACGCGCTGGTCCAGGTCGATCAGCTTGCGGACGGAGTCGTCGACTTCGTCCGCCCGGGCGGCGTGGCCGGTCGTGGCGAGCGCGCCGAGCGCGACCGCCGCGGCGAAGCACCATTTAAATCGGACGTCTAGATGTCTTGGAGCCTGCCGCTGTTTCATCGAGCACGCGTTGTTACTTCTTTGCCGGCGTCGTCGCGGCCGCCGTCGCCCCACCTTCACCCGCGGCGATCACGTTCACGCGAAAATCGACGGCTGGCTTGTCCGAAAGCTGCGTCGTGATGTTGCCCTTCTCGTACCCGACGACGGTGATGTTGGTCGTCTTCGAGTCGCCGGCCACGAAGGTGTGGCTCGACTTCACGTTGAACTTGTACCCCTTCAGATAGCTGAACACGCCGAACCCGTTGCCCTGATAGGTCAGCGCGACCGAGAGCGTGTGCGATCCGGGCTGGATCGCCCCGTTGTAGACGTCGAAGTCCTGCATGTCAGCCAGAGCGCCGGTATCGTCGGATTTCGAATAGATCTGGACCCCGTCCAGCGCGTAGGCCGCCTTGACCAGGCGGAACGAGCTCCCCATCTCGTTCTTGTGGTGGATGATCGCGCGCGAGGCGCCGATCGATCCGCCCAGCACCGTCTCTTTCAGAAGGTTGAGCCGGGCCTTGGTTCGGAAGATCTGCTCCTTCAGCTCGTTGACGTTCTTCTCCAGCGAGCGGAGCTTGACCGTGTAGGCGCCTGAATCGGCACCACCGGCCGCAGCCGGAGCGCTGCTGTCAGCCGGCGCCGGCGGTCCCCCCGACGAAGAAGGTGCCGCCGCTGCGGGCGCCGCCGCGGGAGCCGGAGCTGCCGCTGCCGTCTCCGCCCGAGCGGTCGCGTTCGCCACCAGCCAGATCGCCACGACCCCAAGGGCACGATACGCCCCACGCGAAAAACCAACCCGCAACGATGTCATGTCGTAACTCCGTCAGGCGTTGAAAGGGGCAGTAGAGGAGACCCGAAGATGCGGAGCAGCGTCGAAGCCGCTTTTCTATATCAGGGCTTGCAAGTGCCGTCAATCTTCCGACTTTTCAGCATTTCCGCAGCGCGGCTTCTCCTCCGTGGTTTGCCCGTGATTTAGGTCGCAGCCGCACGATGCCCTGCCCCTTCAAACGCCCATGGAAAACGGCGCCGCTCGGCTGCCCCCGTAACCTAAGTCTGGGGGTTCGGTCGAGCTACAGGGGTTCCTTAGGCAACGCCATCTGCAAGGCCTTCCAGATGGCCTCCAGCAGTGCTGGGATGCCTTCGCCGGTCGCCGCGCTGATCGCATGGACCGCGATCCCGCGCCGTTCGAACGGGCGCCCGAGGGTGGTCAGCCGGCGCCGCACATCTGGTAAGTCGATCTTGTTGATCACGACGATCTGGAGCCGCGCCGCCAGGTCAGGGTCGTAAAGCGCCAGTTCCTTGTTGGTGGCCTCGAAGTCCCGCAGCGGCGTCCGCTTCGTCCCCTCCGATGCGCTGGGGTCCAGCAGGTGAACCAGCAGGCGGGTCCGTTCCAGGTGCCGCAGGAACCGGTCGCCCAGCCCCGCCCCCGCGTGCGCCCCCTCGATGAGACCGGGGATGTCGGCCACCACGAAGCTGCGCTCGCCCGAAAGCCCCACGGTCCCCAGGTTCGGCACCAGGGTCGTGAACGGGTAGTCGGCGATCTTGGGCCGCGCGGCCGAGATGCGGGCAATCAATGAGGATTTCCCCACGTTGGGGAAACCGAGCAGGCCCACGTCGGCCAGCAGCTTGAGCTCCAGCCGGATGGCCCGCTCCTGCCCGGGGGTCCCGGGCTCGGCGCGCCGGGGTGCCCGGTCGGTCGGCGTCGCGAAGTGGATGTTCCCGCGTCCGCCCCTGCCTCCCTGGGCCGCCACGAACCGCTGCCCGTGCGCCTGCAGGTCGCAGAGCAGGTCGCCGGTGGCATCGTCGAACACCTGGGTGCCCGGCGGGACCCGCAGCACGATGTCCTGGCCGCCGCGCCCGTACTTGTCCTTGTTGGCGCCTGCCTGGCCGGCCGGGGCCTTGAACTCGCTCTTGTAGCGAAAGTCGAGCAGCGTGGAGAGCCCCTCGTCGACCTCCAGCACCACACTGCCCCCGTCGCCCCCGTCGCCCCCGGACGGCCCGCCTTTGGGGACGAACTTCTCGCGGCGAAACGCGACGGCGCCGTTGCCGCCCGCGCCCGCCTCCACGCGGATCGCGACCTCGTCGATGAACTGCACGGCGCCGCCTGACGATCTGGGCCTGCGGCCGGCCGGCGCTCTAGGCGCTGGCCTGCAGGGCTTCGACGATGCTGACGATCGTGCGGGTGCCGGACTTGGCGTACTTCACGGTGCCGTTCACCAGCGCGAACAGCGTGAAATCACGGCCCATCCCGACGTTGGTGCCAGGGTGAACCACGGTGCCGACCTGGCGAACCAGGATGTTGCCGGCCAGCACGTCCTGCCCGGCGTGGCGCTTGATGCCCCGGCGCTGCGAGTTCGAGTCGCGGCCGTTCCGGGAGCTTCCCTGACCCTTTTTGTGTGCCATGGCTTAGGCCTGCGCTCCAGCTCGGATGGACGTGATCTTCAGGGCCGTGAACGGCTGCCGGTGCCCCTGCTTGCGGCGATAGCTCTTCCGGCGCTTGTACTTGAAGATGATGATCTTCTTGCCCAGCCCCTGCTCGACGATCTCGGCCTCGACCGTGATGCCGGCAACGGTTGGCTTGCCAACCTGGACCCCGCCCGCGTCATCGGCGAACAGCAGAGGGTCGAACGTCACCTTGGTGCCAGCCGGGCCCGAGAGCTTCTCGACCCGCAGGGTTTCCCCCTCGGCAACGCGATACTGTTTTCCACCTGACGCGATCACGGCGTACATCTGACTTGGGCCTCCCGGAAGCGGCGTAGTTTAGAGAGAGCGGGTCCTGTGTCAAGCCCCGATGCGGGGTTACCCCAGCAGCTTTTTGAGGATCTCGTTGACGGTCTTGGGGTTTCCCTTGCCGCCGGTCTCCTTCATCACGGCGCCGACGAAGAAACCGATGAGCTTGGGGCTTTCGCGGTAGCGGGCGACTTCGCCCGGGTTGGCGGCGATGACGCGCTTGCACGCCTCTTCCAGTGCGCCGCCGTCCGAGACCTGGGCCAGCCCCTCGGCGGCCACGATCTCCTGGGCACGACGGCGCTCCGCCCACATCTTGCCGAAGACGTCCTTGGCCAGCTTGCCCGACAGCGTCCCGTCCTCGACCAGGGTGACCAGCTCGGCCAGCGCGGGCGGCGGGACCGCCAGGTCGCCGTCGCCCAGGCGGCGCGGGTCGTCGACCCGGGCCAGCACCTCGTTGATGACCCAGTTGGCGGCCCGCTTGGCGGGCGCACCCGCGGCGACCACTGCGTCGAAGTAGTCGGCGATCTCGCGCTCGGCCACCAGCACGCCCGCGTCCTGCGCGGTCAGACCGGCGGTGCCGGTGTAGCGCGCGAACCGATCCTCCGGCAGCTCGGGCAGCTCGGCACGCAGCCTTGCCTGCTCCTGCTCGCTGACCACCAGCGGCGGCAGGTCGGGCTCGGGGAAGTAGCGGTAGTCGTGAGCCTGCTCCTTCGAGCGCATCGCCTGCGTCACGCCGCGCGCCGCGTCCCACAGGCGCGTCTCCTGGACGACGCGCTCACCGCGATCGAGCAGCGTCGCTTGACGCTTGACCTCGTGCTCGATGGCGTCGCGCACGTTCTTGAACGAGTTCATGTTCTTGATCTCGGTCTTCGTGCCGAACTTCTCCGAGCCGCGCGGCCGCAGCGACACGTTGGCGTCGCAGCGGAGCGAGCCTTCTTCCATGTTGCCGTCGCCGATCCCCAGGTAGCGGACCAGCGTGCGGACCGCGCGCACGTACTCGGCAGCCTCCTCGGCCGACCGGACGTCGGGCTCGCTGACGATCTCGCACAGCGGGACGCCCGCGCGATTGAGGTCGACGAAGCTGACGCCGGCCGCCGCGTGCAGGTTCTTGCCGGCGTCCTCTTCCATGTGGATGCGGGTCAGGCGAATGGCCCGGTTCTCGCCGCGCAGGCGGAACTTGATCGCGCCGCCTTCGCAGATCGGCTCGTCGAACTGCGAGATCTGAAAGCCCTTGGGCAGGTCGGGGTAGAAGTAGTGCTTGCGCGCGAAACGGCAGCGCGTGCGGATCTTGCACCCAGCCGCCATCCCCAGGCGGACCGCCGACTCGACGGCCGCCCGGTTCAACACCGGCAGCGCCCCCGGCAGCCCCAGGCAGACCGGATCCGTCGACGCGTTCGGCTCCGCGCCAAACGCCGCCGACGACCAGGAAAAGATCTTCGACTTGGTGGCGAGCTGGACGTGCACCTCCAGCCCGATGACCACTTCCCAGTCCGTCGCCATCACGCCACCTCCGGCGGCAGGCGCTTGTGCCAGTCTGTCCGCGATTCGTAGGCGCCCGCGACGCGGAAGCAGATCTCCTCGCCCAGCGCCGGGCCGATGGTCTGCAGACCAATCGGCAGGCCGCCCCTGGTGAAGCCGCAGGGCTGTGAGATGGCCGGGATGCCGGCCAGATTCGGAGCGACGGTCAGAATGTCGGCCAGGTACATCTGCAGGGGGTCGCTCATCCGCTCGCCGAACTTGAACGCGGACACCGGCGAGGTCGGCGTGACGATCGCGTCGCACTGGCTGAACGCCGCCGCGAAGTCGTCCGCGATCTTGCGCCGCGCGCGCAGCGCCTTGCCGTAGTACGCCTCGTAGTAGCCGGCGCGCAGCACGTAGGCGCCCAGCATGATCCGGCGCTTCGGCTCGGCGCCGAACCCCTCGCCGCGCGTGCGCGTGTACAGCTCCTCGAGCGACTTCGCCTCGGCGGCGCGCAGGCCGTACTTCACGCCGTCGTAGCGGGCCAGGTTCGACGACGCCTCCGCCGTGCAGATCAGGTAATAGGTCGCGATGGCGTACTTGCTGTTCGGCAGCGACACCGGCACGACGGTGGCCCCGGCCTTGGCCAGCTCCTCGATCGCCGCCCGGACGGCCGCTTCGATCTCGGCGTCCATGCCGGGGTGGAAGTACTCGGCGGGCATGCCCAACCGGACTCCCTTCAGACCCTCGCGCCCGGTGCGCGCCGCCTGACGGTAGGCGCCGACCGGCGCAGGGATCGACGTGGCGTCCAGCGGATCGACGCCCGCCATCACCTCGAGCAGCGCCGCCGTGTCTTCGACGGTGCGCCCGAACGGCCCGGGGTGATCCAGCGACGACGCGAAGGCGACCACGCCGTAGCGGGAGACGCGCCCGTACGTCGGCTTCATCCCGACGATCCCGCACAGCGCGGCCGGCTGCCGGATCGATCCGCCGGTGTCGGTACCGGTCGCCCCGGCGCACAGCCCAGCCGCCACCGCGGCCGCCGAGCCCCCCGACGATCCGCCCGGCACGTGCGCGGTCGACCAGGGGTTGCGGGTCGGCTTGAAGGCGCTGTTCTCGGTCGACGAGCCCATCGCGAACTCGTCCATGTTCAGCTTGCCCAGCGTGACCGAGCCCGCCGCCGCCAGCCGGGCGGTGACGGTCGACTCGTAGGGCGGCACGAAACCGCGCAGGATCTTGGAAGCGCACGTGGTCTCGAGACCCTTGGTGCAGAAGATGTCCTTGATCCCCAGCGGGACGCCGGCCAGCGGTCCGAGATCGCGCCCGGCCTTCTTCTGAGCGTCGATGTCGTCCGCCCGCCGGCGCGCTCCGTCGGCGTCGACCAGCAGGTAGCAGCCGAGCGCCCCGTCCAGGCGGGCCACCCGTTCCAGGTACTGCTCGGTCACCTCGCGGGCGCGGAGCTTTCCGGCCCGGACGGCGTCCGCGATCTCGACGGCGGTGGCGCCCGGGACGGTCACGGTTCGTCCTCTGAGGCACCGCCGCCGCCCGGACCCGGCACGATGCGCGGCACCTGGAAGAAGCTGGCCTCGCGGCGCGGGGCGTTGGCCAGCGCCTCGTCGACCGGCAGCGACGGCTCGACGCGGTCCTCGCGCAGCGGGCAGTCGAAGGGGACGGCGTGGGTCATCGCTTCGACCCCTGCGGTGTCCAGCTCGCGCAGGGCGTCGACGTACGTCAAGATCGCGCCCAGGTCGCTGGTCATCCGCGCGACCTCCTGGTCCGACAGCGCCAACCGAGCCAGCAACGCCAGCTCTCGCACCTCTTCTGGGGTGATCCTGGACATGGAGCGGGACTTCATATCATGCCCGACCGGCTGCGGCAGGCCTTGCCAAATTGGCATGTTGCAGGGGGGGACGTTATAGTGTTGAGTCCCGGGTCCGACGCCCATGCTCTGCCCTCGTGCCCCATTCGCTGTCGCGGCCGCCGTGCTGGCTGCCGTCGTCGCGGCGTCGGGCTGCGAAGGGGAGAGTCGCCCGCCGGACCCGACGATCACCGTCAGCGTCCCCTCCGCGGAGCTGTCGGTCCGCTTCGACGTGGCCGAGGGGCGCCCGCCGTCCGTGTCGGTGCTGGGGTTCCGCGCTTCTGCCGCCGGCCCCGACGCGCCCGACGTGCTGGGCCTGGTCGACCCCCTGTGGGCGGCGGCCCCCGACCAGGGGTGCGCGTTGCATGACGTCGACCAGGCGGTCAGCGCGCTCAGCACGCGCGGCGAGTCGGTCGATCTCGAAGAGCTGTCGGGCGTCGGCGTCGGCGTCGGCCCGGGCGAGCCGCTGGTTCGCCCCTTCCCGCGGCTGTTTCCAGACGTCGCCGGGGTGGTCGGCGGGGTGGTCGCCGAAGCGGCGCCCCAGCCCCTGACCGCGCTCCCGGAGCGGCTGAGCATCTACGGCGCGGAGTCGGAGCTGCCGCTCGCCGAGCTGTCGGTGCCCTCGCTGCCGCGGCTGGAGGCTGCCAACGGGGCGGCGCCCGTCTCCGGCATGCGCATCGACACGACCGGGGGGCTGACGCTGTCGCTCACCAACGCGGCGGGCGGGCTCGTCGAGCTGCGGCCGTTCGGCGCGACGGTGGCCGTGAGCTGCACCGTCCCGTCCAACGCCTCGACGGAGGCGCTGGTGACCATTCCCCGGGCGCTGCTGGCGCACCTGGCGCGCACGCACGGGCGGAACCGCAGCATTCCGGTGTCCATCGAGGTGGCGCGCCGCGCGCGCGCCCGGGAGCCGCTGGCGGGGACCGGAGCGCGTGTCTCCATCGAGGTGCGCTCCGCGATGGCCGCGGAGCTGCGTCCGTGAGCCCCGGCCCGGTTCGTCGCGACACCCGGGTCTACGCGCGAATCCCCCTCGAGGTGGTGGTGATGGTCTCGGACGTCACCCGCCGCGTGCGCAAGCCGATCCGCCTGTCGTCGGTCGATCTTTCGGGGGGCGGCGCGTTCGTGCGCGCAGACGTGCTGTTCGAGGTCGGAGAGATGCTCCACCTCGAGTTTCAGCTCCCCGACGGACATCAGATCCGGACGCAGGGTCGGGTGGTCCGGGTCTCGCGCGGGGGGCCGCAGGAGAAGCCTCCGGGGATGGGGATCGAGTTCGTCGACCTTCCGGCCGAAGATCGCGCGGCCATCGAGACGCGATCGAGCTGACCGCCGGCGAGAGACACAGACGATGGCCGAGACGCTCGAGGAGCTGACCTACGACTACGAGGACGAGGGGACGCTGGTCCGCAAAGAGCTGGACCGCGTGGTCCTGACCAAGGGGAGCTGGGCGACCATCATGTTCCTGTTCCAGGAGCTGGATCGCGCCAAGGGGAAGTTCCGGCCGCCCAAGATGGCGATCGTGCGGTTCAAGAAGTCGAAGGGTTCGTACCGCAAGCAGTCCTCGTTCAACATCTCGAACGAGAAGCAGGCGCGCCAGATCACCGAGGTGTTCGAGCGCTGGTATCCCAAGATTGCAGAAGTGACCGCGGAGATCACGGCGGCGGGCGGCGGCGACGAGGCCGAGGGCGAAGACGACGGCGCGGACGGAAGCGACTGAGCTCGATCGTCCTCTTCGTCAACCCGCGCTCGCGCGCGAACCGGCGCAATCCCAGGATCGCGTCGGAGTTCCAGTCATTGCTGGGCGCCGACGGGCGCGTGGTGGCGGCGATGACGCTGGACGAGCTGGACGCGGCCGCCGCCGCGCTGCGGACCGCCCCGCCCAAGGTGCTGGCCGTGCACGGCGGGGACGGCACGCTTCACAAGGTCGTGACCGCGCTGGGGCGGGCCTTCGGCGACCATCCGCTGCCCCCGCTGGCGATCCTGGGCGGCGGGACCATGAACGTGGTCAGCGCATCCCTGCGCCTGCGAGAACAGGCGGTCCCCTTCGTCAAGCAGCTGGTCGAGACGGCCCGGTCAGGCACCGACTTCCAGACCGTCCGCCGCCGCTGTCTGAAGATCGGCGATCTGTTCGGCTTCATCTTCGGCAACGGCCTCTTGGCGAACTTCCTGGCCGAGTACTACGGCACCGGGGATTACGGTCCGTCGCGGGCGATCTTGCTGCTGCTGCGCGCGCTGGGGTCGGCGCTGATCGGCGGCCCCTTCATCCAGAAGCTGTTCAAGCGCTGGGAGGGGACGCTGGAGGTCGACGGCCGCGTGCTGGAGCGGACGTCGTTCGTCGGCGTCGGAGCGGCGACGGTTCGTGAGGTCGGCATGGGGTTCAAGCTCAACCACCGCGCCGACGACGATCCCGAGCGGTTCGGGTTCCTGGCGATCCACGCCCGCCCGGTGGCGCTGATCCCGGACTTCGTGTCGGTCTACGCGGGCCGGGGGATCGCGCCGCGCCACGCCCTGAGCGCGGTCGCCTCGCGACTGCGCGTCATCCCCAAGGACGGAACCATGGCGTATACCATCGACGGCGACCTCTACCACACGGAGGGGCCGCTCGACATCTCGATCGGGCCGGCCATTCACTTCGTGCGACCGGCCGGCGCGTTGATCGTCGCGCCCCGGAGCGATACCATGGTGAGCACGCCATGAGCTCGTCGTTCCCCCTGGACGGCATGCGCGTCCGCTTCGCCGGCGATTCCAACGTCGGGATGAAACGCGCCCACAACGAGGACGCCTTCTACCTGCCCGAGAGTGAGCGCCTGGCCATCGTGGCCGACGGAATGGGCGGGCACGCCTCGGGCGAGGTCGCCAGCCGGATGGCGGTCGAGACCATCGTCGGCTTCTTCAAGGCCACCCAGGACGACCAGCAGCTGACCTGGCCGTTCAAGATGGATCACGGCAACCGGTACGAGACCAACCGGATGGTCACCGCCATCAAGCTGGCGAACCTGAAGATCCACGAGCAGGCCCAGAAGGACCCGCGCTGCCACGGCATGGGGACGACCGTCGTCTCGACGCTGTTCGCCGATCGCGCGCTGGTCATCGGCCACGTGGGCGACAGCCGGCTCTATAGAAGGCGCGACGGCGTCCTCAAGCAGCTCACCGAGGACCACTCGCTGCTGAACGACTACATCAAGATGAAGAACCTGTCGGCCGACGAGATCGCGTCGTTCCCGCACAAGAACGTGATCGTCCGGGCGCTGGGGATGAAGGACACCGTGCAGGTCGACGTGCACGTCGAGCAGCCGCAGATGGGCGATTTGTATCTGCTGTGCTCCGACGGGCTGTCGGGGATGGTCAAGGACGAGGACATCTCCGCCATCGCGACGGCCGAGCCGGACCTGGATCGCGTCTGCGAGAACCTGATCGCCGAGGCCAACAAGAACGGCGGCGCGGACAACATCACGGTCGTCGCCGTCCGCATCGAACCAGCATGACGACTGTCGTGAAGCGGCTGCTGATCGGCGCCCTGTTCGCCGCGTCGATCTCCTGCGGCAGCAGCGGCGGAGGCGGCGCGGGGAACAGCTCGGGCGTTCCGCGCTCGTCCACCATCGCGTCGCTCACGACGACGCAATCGGCCACGCTGTGCGACTGGGAGGACGCCAAGCAGGGCGGCTACGGCCGCACGGTGACCTGCACCGACGGCAGCACGCGAACCACCGACACGAACCAGGCCGAGTGCATCGCCGGCATGGGCTACGCCAAGACGCTGTGTCCGACCTTGACCGTGGCGGACGTCGAGGACTGCGCCAACGCGATCGGCGCCAACCTCTGCGAGATCTCGACCGACCCCGCCTGCGCCAACCTGGCCGCCTGCCTCGGCTACTAGGTTCGGGGGAAGACCAGACCCCTCCCTGGCCCTCCCCGCTTCGCGGGGAGGGGATCTGAGGTCCCCTTTCCGCGCAGCGGGGAGGGTTAGAGAGGCGTTCGGGGGAAGACCAGACCCCTCCCTGGCCCTCCCCGCGAAGCGGCTGAAGATCCCACACAAGTGGGGGAGGGCCCGAGTTCTGGGAGCGAAAAAGATCGACGCTGGGGCCGGGCCGTGATCTACGGAAGGTATGGGGAACGCATTACTCGGGGCACTGGATGATGAGTTTGAGGGAGCGGATTTAGGGGATCCGCGGCTGGAGGAGCGGCTGCTGACGCTGGCTTCGGCGCTCGACGACGCGCCGAAGGCGAGCTTGGCGGAGGCATCGAAGTCGGTAGCGGCGAGGGAGGCCGCGTATCGGTTCGTGGAGAATCACCGTGTGACCATGCAGGCGGTGATGGCGCCGCACGGGCGCAAGACTGCGGCCCGATGCGCGGCGGAGGGTGGTGCTGTTTTCGTCGTGAGCGATACGACGGAATGCACCTTCAAGGGCGACCGCCGGGGCGAGGCGCTCGGCCGCGTACAGGGGGTGCAGCGCGGATTTCTGGCACATACGGCGATTGCCGTCAGCAGCCAAGGGAACCGCAAGCCGCTGGGCGTGCTGGGGATCGACATCATTGTCCGGGACGACGAGCACAAAAATCACCGGGACGTGTTCGCCCGAAAGCGTGACCCCGAGCGCGAATCACGCAAGTGGCCATCCATGGTGGATCGTACGGAGGAGCTGCTCGCCGGCGTACCAGCGATTCACGTGATGGACCGCGAGGGAGACATTTTCGAGCTGCTGAGCGAGCTAAGGGCTGCCGGGCGGCGCTTCGTGATTCGGGCTGCGCAGGACCGCTGGGTACAGGGCGAAGGGAGGCTATTCACCGCTGTCGTTGGTGCGCCCGTGCTGCTGGACCGTGAGGTCACGCTGTCGCGTCGGACGAAGACACTTTGGACGGCGAAGGGCCGCGGCCACCCTCGACGTGAGGAGCGCACAGCCAAGCTCGCTATTTCGAGCCGCAACGTCACGCTGCGGCGACCGAAAACGACGACGGCGGATCATCCTGCCGAGCTGGCGGTCAATGTCGTGAACGTACACGAGCCAGCGCCGCCCGATGGAGAGCCGCCGGTGCAGTGGCTGCTCCTCACATCCGAAGCGGTCGATTCAGCCGAACAGGTCGCAGCCGTCGTCGACGCCTACCGCACACGATGGCTGATCGAAGAATTCTTCAAGGCGCTCAAGACCGGCTGCGGCTTCGAAGCCCGGCAGCTACGGACCATTCGTACCCTGACCAACACGCTGGGCATCCTCTCGGTCATCGCGTACCGACTCCTTCTTCTGCGGTGGCTAGAACGCTCAGATTCCGGTGCTCCAGCCACCACAGTCCTCGAGCCTGTCCTTGTCGAGGCCCTCGCTGCGCGGCTTCGGTACATCAAAGAGCCGCGGCCTTTGCCCTCCAACCCGACCGTCGCAGACCTGATGCGCGGCATCGCCCGTCTGGGAGGCCACCATAAGAGCAAT
>DATJWP010000170.1:0-62019 GCA_035578045.1 Polyangia bacterium
TGCGGACGCCGTTCACGACGCTGGACTCGAACTCGTCCATCCAGAAGAACGACCAGACCGATCCGGCCATCGGCGCGACCCACATCCAGCTGGCCGAGGCAGCCGCTGAAGAGGGGATGGTTCTGCTGAAAAACGACAGCAACACGCTGCCGATCGACCGATCGACCGTGAAGAAGATCGCCGTGATCGGCGCCAGCGTGCAGTTCTCGCTGCAGGAGACCGGGAGCCAGGATTGTTCGAACAACGGCAGCAGCGGCTGCTCCATCGATTTCACGACCAATGTCCGGACCGGCGACGCGGGGTCGTCCCGTGTCTTCTCCGATCCGGCCAAGAGCGTCGGCCCGCTGGCGGGCATCATGGGCGCCGCCACCGGCATCACCGTCACCCGGTACAACAAAGCGTCGGACGCGATCAGCGCCGGGTTCGACTTCGCGGTCGTGATGGCGGGGCTGACATCCGGCGACGAGGGCGAGGAGTACACGGGTGCCGGCGATCGCACGACCGGCGGCATCGCGTCGACCTCGCACCAGGTGGTGCTGAGCTTGGACCCCAAGGTCGGCTCCGGCACCCAGAACACGCTCATCTCCGACGTGGCCGCCGCCGGCAAGCCGATGGTCGTCGTGCTGGAGGCGGGCGGCATCATCGACATGTCGTCCTGGTACTCGAAGGTGCCGGCCGTGGTGATGGCCTGGTATCCGGGCATGGTGGGTGGCGTGGCGCTGGGGCGGCTCCTGTTCGGTGACGCGAACTTCAGCGGCAAGCTGCCGGTCACCTGGGACACCACCCTGTCGCACTGGCCTGAGTTTGCTGACCCCAGCGGCAGCACCGCGATGGGCTACTGGGTCGGCTACCAGTACTTCGATCACAACGGCACGACGCTGAGCCCGAAGGACGGCTCGTTCCCGTTCGGCTACGGTCTCTCGTACACGACCTTCAGCTACGAGAACCTGGAGGTGCCCTGCTCGACGGTCCCGTCCGACGGTGTCGTGCCCGTCAAGGTGGAGGTTCACAACCAGAGCGCGGTCGCCGGCACGGAGACGGTGTTCGTGTTCGTCCAGTACCCCAGCTCGTCGGTGACGAATCGCGCCGGCACCAACTACAAGGAGCTGAAGGCCTTCTACCGCGTGTCGCTGGCCGCCAAGGGGACGACGGGTGACGCCAAGCAGATCACGATCCCGCTTCGGGTGAAGGATCTGAAGTACTGGGACACGACGATGTCGGGATGGGCCGTCGAGCCCGGCATGGTGAAGGTCATCGTCGCTCCGAACGCTGGCGCGGCGTCGACGCCCTGCTCCGGCAAGGGCGGCGTCGGGTGCGCGCTGTCCGACACGTTCACCGTCACCCAATAACCGAGACAGGAACGAATGACCGATCACCGATTGAGGCAACGGGCCTGTTCGAATTCTCTGGTTCGCGGCGCCGTCCTGGCCGCGTTGACGGTCCTTGCGACGAGCGGCCGGGCGCGCGCCGCCGGCCCCGACCCGTTCGCCGAGAACCCCGGCGGCACCCCGCCCGCGACGGTGCCGTCGAGCTCACCGGTCCCGGCCGCTCCAGCGTCGGCCCCCCCCGAGCCGGCCGCCAACATCTCGCCCGGCGTCATCGAGCAGCTCCCGGCATCGGCCTACCCGGAGCCCTTCACGCGGGGCCTCTACGGCGGTCCGCTCTGGCTGGACATGCAGGGGTTACAGTGGCCCTACCTTCCGCGGACCGCCATCGGGATCTCGGGCTACGGCTGGATGGACGGCAACGCTCGCCTGATCCGCAGCGGCAACATCAACGTTCCGGCCAAGACCTACGAGCTGCTCGACCAGGGCCGCTTTCTACTGCGCGTGACTCCGACCTACGTGATGGAGACCTGGTTCGTGCAGGTGCAGGCCGAGATCGTGGCCAACACCAATCAATACAACTCTCAGGGGACCAACGGAGCGATCGACGGCGTCGTCGCGGCTGACGATGTCTGGCTTCGCACGGGCGCGCTCCAGGAGTGGGACGTGACGGTCGGCCGCTTCCAGGCGTTCGACGTTTACCCGCTGGGCATGGGCCTGGACCTCAACACCTACGAGCGGCTCGGTGCGTACGACCCGGTCTCGTCCGGCGGGCCGAATGGCCCTGGCGCGGTCGCCGCCCTGTACGCGGCGGACTTCATGCTCTATCGGCCCAACCTATCCCACGTCGGCAACGCCGCCCTCCACCTGTACCCGTTCCCGTTCCTGCGGGTCGAGGTGCTGGGGCAGTTCGGGAACGATGGGAGCCTGAACTACGCCGGGGGCCGGCCTGCCGCCATTTTCGACATAGGCTGGCTGAAGGTGCGCGGGGCCCTCGAGTACCAGTACGCCTGGAACATCGATTCCATGCCGATGAGCCTGAACACCAAGAAGAATCGAGGCGGCGCGATGTCGGCCCAGGTGGTGCTGGCGCCGTTCGTCGAGGCCAGCCTCAACTTCGGCTACGCGTCGATCGACGTGGCAGACGCCAACAAGCACGGGGAGGACGCCGGCGCCTCGGGCAACCGCCTGAGCGCGGGCGGGTTCGTCGACGTGTCACCGATTCCGGCGATGCTCCCCAATCTCCTGCTCGGCGCCGGCGGGAACTACGCGACCTTCCACGACATCCAGATCGATCAGCAGCGCTCCACGAACCTGCAGGTGTACATCGCGGCGCAGTATCTGTTCTACAAGCAGCTCTACGTCAAGGTGGTGGGCGGCTACGCCAAGTCCCACTTCGAAAATCAGGCCAGCAAGCCCCCCTACGACGACGACATGTTCAGCCTCCGCGTGCGCCTGCAGTACCTGTTCTAGTTTTGGACAGGGCGGCACCTACATGGCGCACAAAGAAACACAACGAATGACAATTTGATGACAATTGCCGCTTTAGTATGGCGGCCATGTCGATTTCGACAGTCGTGCTCGGGACTTACCTGGCCGTTCTGCTCGTTCTGGCGGTTTACGGGTTCCATCGATCGTCGCTGGTCTGGATGTATTACCGGAATCGCCACAATCGGCCCAAGCCGGCCGGGCGGTTCTCGGAGCTGCCGGCGGTCACCGTGCAGCTGCCGCTGTTCAACGAGATGTACGTGGTCGAGCGGCTCCTCGACTCGGTCGCCGCCATCCGCTACCCGCGGGATCGGTTCCAGGTGCAGGTGCTGGACGACAGCACCGACGAGACGCAGGAGATCTGCAAGCGCAAGATCGCCGATCTGACCCGCAAGTTCCCCGAGCTGGACATCGCGTACATCCACCGGGTCGACCGCACCGGGTTCAAGGCGGGCGCGCTCCAGAACGGGTTGCGCACCGCCAAGGGCGAGTTCGTCCTGATCTTCGACGCCGACTTCCTGCCGCTGCCGGACATCCTGGAGCGGGCCATCGACCACTTCGCCGACCCGCGCGTCGCGGTGGTGCAGTGTCGCTGGGAGCACGTGAACCGCGACTTCTCGGCGCTGACCGAGGTCCAGGCCCTGATGCTGGACGGGCACTTCATCATGGAACACGCCGGCCGCAACTGGTCGGGGCGCTTCTTCAACTTCAACGGCACGGCCGGGCTGTGGCGCCGCGCGGCCATCACGGACGCGGGCGACTGGCAGCACGACACATTGACGGAGGATATGGACCTGTCCTACCGGGCCCAGATCCGCGGCTGGAAGTTCGTCTACCTGCCCGAGATCGCGGCCCCCGCCGAGCTGCCCGTCGAGATGTCGGCCTTCAAGGCGCAGCAGTTCCGCTGGGCCAAGGGGTCGATCCAGGTCTGCAAGAAGCTGCTGCCCACCATCCTGCGCTCGAACATCACGTTCTCGCAGAAGCTGGAGGCGTTCTTCCACCTGTCGAACAACATCGCCTACCCGCTGCTGATGCTGCTGTCGATCCTGCTGCTGCCCAACCTGGCGCTGCGCGCGCACCACGGCTGGCGCGAGGTGCTGATGATCGACCTGCCGCTGTTCTTCGGCACCACGATGTCGGTGGCGTCGTTCTACCTGGCCTCACAGCGCGAGATCGCGCTGCTGCGCGACCCGACGCACGCCCCGCGCTTCCAGTGGGCGGCGCTCAAGCGCCTGCCGCTGGTGATGTCGATGGGGATCGGGCTGTGCGTGAACCAGACGCGCGCGGTGCTCGAGGCGCTGATGGGGCGCGAGACCGAGTTCGTGCGCACGCCCAAGCACGGCATCCGCGGCCGCCTCGAGAACTGGTCGGGCAAGAAGTACCGCGCCGCCAAGTCGCTGACCCCGTTCATCGAGCTGGCGCTGGCCGCCTACTTCGTGGTCGCGATCGCCGTGGCCCTGGAGCACGGGCATTTCATCTCGGTGCCCTTCCTGCTGCTTTTCCTGTGCGGCTTCGGCTACGTCGGCTGGGGCTCGGTCTGGCAGGGGAGCCTGGGCGCCGCCGTGCGCGGCCGCCTCGGTCTACGTCTTGGCCTGCGCCGCCGCGGCACCGCGGTGGTGCCGCCGTCCGCGTTCGTGGTCTCGTCGCAGTCGGCGCCCGCCGAGGCGCTGGCGTCCCAGCCCTCGGCGAACATCTCGACCGTGCTCGAGGCCTAGAGCACCTTCTTGATCATGTCCTCGATCTTGGCTCGGGGAACGGCGCCGACGACCTGACCGGCGACCTTCCCCTCCTTGAAGATCAGCAGCGTCGGGATGCTGCGGATGTCGTACTGGGTGGCGACCTCCGGGTTGGAGTCGATGTCGCACTTCCCGACCCGGACCTTGCCGTCGTAGTCCTTGGCCAGCGCTTCGACGTGCGGCGCTATGGCGCGGCACGGGGCGCACCAGACGGCCCAAAAATCCACCAAAACCGGGAGCTTCGAGCCGACGATCTCGGTCTGGAAGTTCGAGTCGGTCACCTCGACGATGTTCTCGCTTGCCATGGGCATGGCTTAGCACGAGCGCTCCGACGGTCCAAGCGTGGCGCGGGTGGTGAGGCGCAACCCGTGGTAAATGTTGAGGGTGGGGTCCCTGACCGCGCTGGACATCGCGCTCTACGCCCTGGCGGCCACGATCTACGTCGGCTACCTGCTCGGCCACTCAATCCGATTGGGGCCGGCGCCGGAGGGCGGCGGGGCCGGTGACCGGCTGCAGTCGCCGGTCGTCGCGCGGGCGGTGCTGGCGGTCGCGGTCGTCCTGCACTTCGGGGATATCGGCGCGCGGTGCATTCACGGGATCAATCCGGTCTCATCGACGCCGGAGGCGATCTCGCTGGTGGCGTTCCTGATCGCAGCCGGCTACCTGCTGGCCTCGTTCCGATACCGGCTGGCGGCCGCCGGCGCCTTCGCGGTGCCCGGCGCGCTGGCGGCGCTGGTGCTGGCCCGGGTCGTCCCGGCAGAGGCGGACGCGCCCCACATGGGCTCGCTGGGCCGCGTCCACATCCTGCTGGCGGTCGTGGGGGTCGCGGTGTTCGCGCTGGCGGCGGTGCTGGCCCTGCTGTACCTGTTCGAGGACCGGCAGCTCAAACGCAAGCGCTTCGACCGCGTGGTCGGGCGCGGGACGCCGCTGGACACGCTGGATCGGCTGGCCCTGCGTTGCGTGTCGATCGGCTTTCCGATCTTCACCGTCGCCATCGTGACGGGCGCCATCTGGGTCGCGCGCCTGGGTCTCTTGCGGCAGGCGTTCACGCTGCGCCCGGAGTACGCGCTGGCGGTCGTCACCTGGGCCGCGTTCGGCGTGTTGCTGATCGCGCGGGTGGGGGCCGGGTGGCGTGGCCGGCGCGCCGCCTGGCTGACGCTGGGAGGGTTCGGGGGCGCCATGCTGGTGCTGGCCGCCTACTTCCTGCGGCACGCGGCCTGAAGCATGGCGGGCCCGGCCATCGATCTGCTCGTCCTCGGCGTGTCGCACCGGACCGCGCCGGTGGCCGTGCGCGAGCAGCTGGCCATCGTCCCCGACGACCTGACGGCGGCGCTGGCCGAGCTGGCCGCGCTGCCGTCCGTGCGCGAGGTGACGCTGCTGTCGACCTGCAACCGGGTCGAGGTCTACGCCGCGGTGACCGACGTGGACGGCGCGGTGAGAGGCGTCTCCGAGGCGCTGGCCCGGCGGGCCGGCGTGCCCGCCCTCGAGCTGGCCGCGCACCTGTACGAGCGGCGCGAGGTCGAGGCGATCCACCATCTGTTTCGCGTCGCCTCCAGCCTGGACTCGCTGGTGGTCGGCGAGCCGCAGATCCTGGGGCAGGTCAAGCAGGCGCACGAGGCGGCCCTGCGCCAGGGGATCTCGGGAGCGACCCTGAACGCCTGCTTCGAACGGGCCTTCCGGGTGGCGCGGCAGGTGCGGCGCGACACCCAGATCGCGCGCAACCCGGTCTCCGTGAGCTCGGTGGCGATCGAGCTCGCGCGCGAGGTGTTCGGCGATTTCAAGGGCTGTCACGTCCTGGTGGTGGGCGCGGGGAAGATGTCCGAGCTGGCCGCCCGGACGCTGCGGACGCACGGCGCGACGCTGACCGTGACCAACCGGACGCGCAGCCGGGCCGACGAGCTGGCGGGTCGCTTCGGCGCCGCGGCCCGCGACTGGGCCGACTTGCCCGCGGCGCTGGGAGAGGCCGACATCGTGATCGCCTCGACGGGCGCGCAGCGCCCGGTGCTGACCTCGGTGATGATGAAGCAGGTGCAGCGCGCCCGGAAGGGACGCCCGCTGTTCATGCTCGACATCGCCGTTCCGCGCGACGTCGAGCCCGACGTCGGGTCGATGGACGGCATCTACCTGTTCGACATCGACGATCTTCAGAAGGTCGCGGACAAGCACCGCGAGGGGCGCAGGAGCGAAGCCGCCGACGCCGAGGCGATGGTCCAGCGAGAGCTGGACCGGTTCCTGAAGGCCTGGCGCGGGCGGCAGCTCGCGCCGACCATCACCGCGCTGCGCACGCACGTGCTGGGCCTGGCGCAGGCCGAGGCGGCGCGGATGACGGCGGCCATGCCCAGCCTGGGCGAGCGCGAGCGGCGGGCGCTGGCCGATCTGGCCGACGGCATCGCCAAGAAGCTGCTGCACGCGCCGCAGATGGCGCTGCGCCAGGACGACGGCCAGGACGCCGTGTCGCTGGTGACCGCCGTCCAGCGCCTGTTCGCGCTGGAGGTCGCGGCGCCAGCCCCGGTGGAGGCGGAACCCGAATCGGCCGTGGCGCCGAACAACAACGACAAGAAGGCAGCCGGATCTTGAGCGACACGATTGTCCTGGGAACGCGGGGGAGCGCGCTGGCCCGCTGGCAGGCCGGCGAGATCGCGCGCCTGCTGCGCGCGGCGCACCCGGGCCTGGAGGTGCGCGAGCAGATCATCGTGACCGCCGGCGATCGCGCCCAGTCGGGACCGCCGGCCATGGTGGACGGAAAAGGAGCGTGGGTGGCGGAGATCGAAGCGGCGCTGCGCGACCGCACGATCGATCTGGCGGTGCACAGCCTCAAGGATGTGCCGGCCGAGCTGGCCGACGGGCTGGCCATCGTCGCCGTTCCGCCGCGCGCCGATCCGCGCGACGCGATCGTCAGCCGCAGCGGCGGGGGATTGGCGGCGCTGCCGGCCGGCAGCCGCGTCGGGACCTCGAGCCTGCGGCGGGTCTGCCAGCTGCGCGCGGTTCGCCGAGATCTGGAGCTCGACCTCCTGCGCGGCAACGTCGACACGCGCCTCCGCAAGGTCAGCGAGGGCGTGGTCGACGCCGCCGTGCTGGCCTGCGCGGGGCTCGACCGCCTGGGCTTCTCGGACCGGATCGCCGAGCGCGTCGACGTGGGGATCATGCTGCCGGCGATCGGCCAGGGGGCCCTGGCGATCGAGGCCCGCTGGGACGACGTCCGGGTCGTGTCGCTCTGCCGGGCGCTCGCCGATCCGGCGGCCGAGGTCACCGTGGCGGCCGAGCGGGCGCTGCTGGCCGGTCTGGGGGTGGGGTGCCGGACGCCGGTCGCCGGGCACGCCACGCTGGACGGTGAGCGGCTGACCGTCCGGGGGCTGGTCGGCCGGCCGGATGCGAGCGAGATCCTGACCGACGCTTTGGTCGGATCACCGTCGGAGGCCGAGGCTCTGGGAAGCGAGCTGGCGCGACGGCTGATCGCGTCGGGAGCCGGCCGAATTCTGGCTGAGCTGGAAGGGTGACCGGCAAGTACGCGAAATCATTGTTGCTACAGGAGCCTTGCTTGACCGCGCCGCCCAGCGGAGCTATCTGCAACGGCTCGCGATGAGAGGTCTTTCCACGCACAACCCCGGGCCGGTTCGTCCGATGAGCCCCTGGGTGGAGGCGCGCGCGGACCAAAAAATCTCGACGATCGAGGCGAGCGATCCGGCGTTTCCGGTGGAGCTCGCGGCCGTCAAACCGGCGGTGCGGCTGCTCTGGGTGCGGGGCAACGCGCCCCGGCGCGGTGCCCAGGCCGTCGCGATCGTCGGGTCGCGGGCGGCCAGCCTGCCCGCGTGTCGCCTGGCCGCCGAGCTGGCTGCCGCCACGGCGCGGGCGGGGCGGCTGGTCGTCTCGGGCGGGGCGCTGGGCATCGACGGCGCCGCGCACACCGGCGCGCTCGACGCCGGCGGGCAGACCTTCGCCGTGCTGGGGTGCGGCGTGGACGTCGTCTACCCGGATCGGCACGCGGGGCTGTTCGACCGCATGGTTTCCACGGGCGGCGGTCTCCTGTCGGAGTTCGCGCCGGGGACGCTGCCGCACTTCCGGCACTTCCCTTCGCGCAACCGGATCGTCTCGGGGCTCGCGGCGGCCGTGCTGGTGGTCGAGGCCCGTCAGGCTTCCGGCGCGCTGATCACGGCGCGGCTGGCGCGGACGCAGGGGCGGGCGCTGTACGCGGTGCCCGGCAGCCGGGGGACCGACGCGCTGCTCGCGGCCGGCCACGCTCAAGCGGCGAGGGACGCCGCCGATTGGTCAGCCGTGCTGACGGGCCGACCTCGACCGGTGGTTGGGCCACCCGAGCCGCTGGCCTCGGTCGTCGCGGCCGTGCAGGGTGGCGCCTCGGCCGGCCAGGTCGCGCGGCATCTCGGTGTGCGGCTTCCGGTCGCGCTGGCCCTGCTGGCAGAAGCCGAGCTGGGCGCTTGGATCCTGAAGGGGGCGGGCGGCGTCTACACTCCAATAGAGGAAACCCGTGCCAGCTAAGAAGAAGGTGAGCTCAGCCGCCGCCGAGGCGCCCGAAGCCCCCAACAAAGTCGCCAAGAAGCCGGCCAAGAAGCCCGCCGCCAACACGCTGAAAAAGGCGTCGACCGTCCAGGCTGTGGCCCTGGTCGATGAAGCCGAGGCTCCGGTCAAGAAGACCCGCGCCAAGGCCGGTCGCAACGGCGCGCTGGTCATCGTCGAGTCGCCGGCCAAGGCCAAGACGATCAAGAAGTACCTGGGCTCGGGCTACGTGGTGAAGGCCTCGGTCGGCCACGTGAAGGATCTCCCCAAGAAGAAGATGGGGATCGACATCGAGCACGGCTTCCAGCCCGAGTACGTGGTCATCGACGGCAAGAAGAAGGTGCTCTCGGAGATCAAGGAGGCGGCCGAGCACGCGGAGAAGGTGTTCCTGGCGCCCGACCCCGATCGCGAGGGGGAGGCGATCGCCTGGCACATCGCCGAGGAGGTGCGCGACTCGAACCCGAACATCCAGCGCGTCCTCTTCAACGAGATCACCAAGAAGGCGATCAACGAGGCCATCGGCAAGCCGATGCAGCTGGACGCCAAGAAGTTCGAGTCGCAGCAGGCCCGGCGCGTGCTGGACCGCCTGGTCGGCTACCAGATCAGCCCGGTGCTCTGGACCAAGGTGCGCCGCGGTCTGTCGGCCGGGCGCGTGCAGTCGGTGGCCGTCCGCCTGGTCGTCGAGCGCGAGCAGGAGATCAACGCCTTCAAGCCGCAGGAGTACTGGACCGTCGAGGCGCTGGTCGAGGGGCACGCGCCGCCGCCCTTCACCGCCAAGGTCAGCAAGATCGACGGCAAGAAGGCGGAGATGACCAACGAGGGCATCGCCCGCGAGGTCGTCGACGTCATCCAGAGCACGCCGCTGGTCGTGGCGGGCGTCGAGCGCAAGGAGCGGCGCAAGAACCCGCCCCCGCCGTTCATCACGTCCAAGCTGCAGCAAGAGGCGTCCAGCAAGCTGCGCTTCTCGCCCAAGCGGACCATGGGCCTGGCCCAGCGCCTGTACGAGGGCGTCGAGGTCGGCGAGGACGGCCTGGTCGGCCTCATCACGTACATGCGCACCGACTCGACCCGTCTTTCCGACGACGCGGTCGGTGACGCGCGCGCCTTCATCAGCGACCGCTACGGCGCCAACTTCTTGCCGGCCGAGCCGGTCGTCTACAAGAGCAAGAAGGGGGCGCAGGACGCGCACGAGGCGATCCGCCCGACGTCGCTGAAGTACGACCCCGAAACGGTGCGCAAGGCCTGGGCCTCCGGCAAGGGCGGCGGGCGCGACGAGCGCGAGAACGATGACCTGCTCAAGCTGTACGGGCTGATCTGGAACCGCTTCGTCGCCTGCCAGATGGTCCCGGCCCTGTTCGATCAGACGTCGATCGACATAGGGGCCGGGCGCGTCGAGCTGCGCGCCAGCGGTCAGGTCATGAAGTTCCCCGGCTTCCTGTCGGTCTACGCCGAGACCGTCGAGGACGCGGCCAACGAGGACGAGACCGGCGCCGCGCTGCCCGAGGTGCGCCAGGGCGAGGCGCTCAAGCTGCTGGAGACCAAGCCGGAGCAGCACTTCACCCAGCCGCCGCCCCGGTTCTCCGAGGCCACGCTGGTCAAGGAGCTGGAAGAGAAGGGGATCGGCCGCCCGTCGACCTACGCGGCGATCCTCTCGACCATCCAGGACCGCGGCTACGTCGAGAAGAAGGAAGGGCGTCTGCACCCGACCGAGCTGGGCGTGATGGTCAACGGCCTGCTGGTCAAGAGCTTCCCCGACATCGTCAGCACCGACTTCACCGCCCAGATGGAAGAGCGCCTCGACCAGGTCGAGGACGGGCAGCAGGACTGGGTGAAGCTGCTCGAGACCTTCTACGCGCCGTTCAAGCTCGACCTCGAGAAGGCCAAGGTCGAGATGCGCGACGTGAAGCGCGAGGAGCAGGCGACCGACGAGGTCTGCGAGAAGTGCGGCAAGCCGATGGTCATCAAGTGGGGCCGCAACGGTCATTTCCTCGCGTGCTCCGGCTACCCCGACTGCCGCAACACCAAGGAGTACACCCGCAACGCCGACGGCACCCTGCGCGTCGTCGCGACCACGCGCCCGTCCGATCAGGTCTGCCCGACCTGCGGGTCGCCCATGGTGATCAAGCGCGGGCGGTTCGGCGAGTTCCTGGCCTGCACGCGCTACCCGGACTGCAAGACCACCAGCCCGATCTCGCTGGGCGTCGACTGCCCCAAGGAAGGGTGCAACGGCTACCTGACCGAGAAGCGCTCGCGGCGCGGCAAGGTCTTCTTCGGCTGCTCGAACTACTCGAAGACCGGCTGCGACTTCGTCTCGTGGGACCGCCCGCTGCCCCAGCCCTGCCCGAAGTGCGGCGCCAAGTTCATCGTCCAGAAGGTGACGAAGGCCGGCACGCGCATCCGCTGCCTGAACGAGGCCTGCGGCTACAGCGCGGACGCCGAGTCGCCCGAGAGCGGCGAGGCCCCGGCGCCCACCGGCACCGCGTAAGTCAGCGATTCGCCGTGTGGCGGGCGTCAGGTTCCTGACCGCGCCTCAAGTCGCCCCACGGATGAGGCGACTCCTTGGTTCGTGAGTCGCTCCAGGCGATGGGTGTGGCCGGTTGCCTTCCTGGTCTTGGGCGGAGTGGTCAGCCCACCCTTCTGGGTCGGCGTCGCCAGGAACGCGCTCTTCCTGCTGGCGGTGGTGGCGCTGACGGTGGCGCGCGAGGTGGCGCGCCTGGTGGTGGGGCGCGCGTTGGGGCTGCGCGCGGCGATGGTCGAGCTGGGCGAGGGAGCGCCGCTGGCGCGGTTCCGCATCGGGACGCTGCGCTGGATCCTCCTTCAGACACCGATCGGCGGAGAGACGATCTGGGAGCCGCCGCCGCCCGACTTACCGGTGCGCGGGCGCCTGGCCCTGCTGACGCTCACGCGCTCCGCCGTGGCCGTGGCGACCCTGCTGCTTCTTCGCGCCGCCGGCGTGCCGCTGGGCTGGAGCACCGAGGGAAGCCTGGTGGGTCGCGCCTTTGCCGATGCCGCCGAGTGCTTGCTGGTGCTGGGGCTCATCCCCTTCGCGATCTCGGGTCAGAGCTTGATCCCGTTCGAGACCGACGGGATGAAGCTGTTGAAGCTGCTGTTCGGGCGGGCCGCGGACGTCAGGCAAGACTTCGGCCGCTACTACTTCGCGGCGGCTCGCGAGGCGCTGAACGAGGGTGACGCCGCGCGGGCCGCGGCGCTCTGCCGGGACGGGGCCACCCGCCAGGGCCCGCCGTGGTCGGACGCCCTGCGGGCCTACGAAGCGACGGCCCTGGCGCGCGGCGGCGACCCGCGCGCGGCGATGGAGCGCGCCGAGGCCGAGCTGGCGCGCCAGCTGCCGCCGGTGGCCCGCGCCGTGGGTCTCAATGACTGGAGCTGGTATGCGTTCCTGGCGCGCGACGAGGCGATGCTGCGGCTGGCCGATCGCCGCTCGGCCGACGCGCTGGTGCTGAAGCCGGACTTGCCCCCCGTCGCCGGTACCCGGGGCGCGATCTTGCTGTGGCAGGGACGGCTCAGCGAGGCGCTCCCGCTGCTGGAACGCTCGCTCGCCGGCGCCCACTCGACGCACGCCCGCGACTCGGCGCTGAGTCTGCTGGCGATCGCGGCCGCTGCGCAGGGCGATGTGGCGCGCGCTCAGGATCTCTTGCGCCAGGTCCGGCAGGGCGAGCGCACGGGCGGACTCTGGGCGGAGGCCGGCCGGGCCGTCGAGGCTGCCGCCCGGCCCGAGGTCCGGCTGGAGGCGGTCCGTGGGAGCCGCGTGCTGGTCGTGTCCCGGGACGGCTTCGAGGCGCGAGAGGCGACCTCGAGGGCACGGCAGGTCGCGTCCGGCGACATCCAGCGGGTCGACATCGGGCAGACCGCCCGCGGCCGGGCCCACATCTTGATCCGGACCAGCCGGGGCGGGTGGCGCCTGCCGATCGCGCCCGCCGACCTCACCTGGGCGCGCCTGCTGTTCGGCCGGGTGGCGGCGGGCGTGGTGCGGCCGGAGCCGACCGTGGCCGGGGCGGAGCAGGCCGACTCGCTGGAGACGCAGGAGCGCGCCTACCAGGAGCGCGCGCGTCCGTCGTCGGGGACCGTCACGTCCTCGCGCGGCGTGCTGCTGCTGGGGTCGCTGGCGGGGTTCCTCGCGTCGATGCTGTTCTTCTCGCAGTCGCTGCGATGGATCGCGGCGCTGGTCCCGATCCTGTTCATTCACGAGCTCGGGCACTGGCTCGCGATGCGCGCCTTCGGCCATCGCGACGCGCGCATCGCGTTCATCCCGCTGATGGGCGCCGCGACCATGACCCGGCAGCCGTTCAAGAAGCGCTGGCAGGAGATCGTGATGCTGCTGGCCGGCCCGGTGCCGGGCATCGTCGGCGGGATGGCGCTGCTGGTCATCTCGATCATGCGCCACATGCCGCAGCTCCAGCTGATCGCGGCGATGTCGGTGGGGATCAACGCGATCAATCTGTTGCCGCTGCACCCGCTGGACGGCGGGCGGATCCTGCACGCGCTGGTGACCGCCGGCCGGCCTCGCCTGGACCTGGCGTTCAAGACCATCGCCGGGCTGCTGTTCGCGGTGGCGGGGTGGACCTGGCACGATCCGGCGCTGACCATCCTGGGCGGATTGAGCCTGCTGTTCTGGCCCCAGGCGCGCCGGCTGGCGACGCTGGAGCGCCGCATCCGGAGCACGCCCGGGTTCGATCCCCGGCTTCCGCCGGAGGCGCGGCGCGCGTACATCTTCCGCGCGCTGGCTCACGAGCCGGCCCTGAAGGGGAAGGACTGGGCTTCCACCGTCGGGACGCTGGAGGGGCCGCTGGGCTACCAGCCGACGCCCGGCTGGCAGATCGGCGTGGGCGTGCTGGCGCTGGCGGCGCTGGTGATGGGGGGCAGCGTGGTGGCGAGCCGGCGGTCATCGCGCCGGTCGGCGAACTGGCGCTGCCCCGAGCCCGCCGGTGCGACGGCGCTGTCCTGCGAGGGAGCGGCCGCGGCCCCGATTGCCTGGGAGCGGAGTGGCTCCGGGGCGGTGGCCGCGTTCGTCTGGTGCGCGCCGCCGGACGCTCGGGCGCTGGACCCCGACGCCCTGGAGCGCATCGGCGAGCTGGAGATCGCCTCGCGCCACTGCGCGGCGCTCCCCTGGACCGACGAGAAGGGCTGGGGCGATGCGGCCGTCACGCGCGTGCGCCGGACGCTGTGGCGACTCGAGGGGATGCACAATGTCGCCCGCGCGGACGCGGGCGAATCGCTCGCAACGGACGACCCCGAGATCGCTCGCCTGGTCCGTGAGCGATCGGGTCAGGACGTCAATCACTATCTCGAGATCAACCACGAGATAGACCGTCGCATGGGACGGTCCTCGGCGTCGTGCGGGCGGGTGCAGGTGCTGAACGTCGAACCGACCAAGGGTGGGGGGCCCGCTTCGGTCTGACCCTGGGGGATCGCGCCTCGCTGCCGAGCCTCTCGGCCTACCTCTGCCAGCTCGGGTGCCGCGTCTCGGTCCTGCCGGCTGCGACCGACGAGCAACGGCTGCACGTCTGCTTCTGAGAAGCGCCGGCGCGCTCTCGTCAGATACTCTGGCGCGATGGCGAGAGCGTGGATCGCGTCGGTGGGCGCCCTGGTCGTGATCGCGGCCGCCGGGTGCACCGACACCGTGGCCTGGAACGTCCCCCTGTCGCAGTTCCACGACCTGGCGCGGGCGTCGATCTGCCGCGTGCGCGTTCTCTGCGGCGATTTTCCGGACCAGGCGACCTGCGAGAAGTACTGGACTGAGCCGCCCCACCTCTACGCGTCGCTGCCCCAGCTGGTCAGCGCCGGGCGGATCGCCTACGACGGCGACAAGGCGCGCGCCTGTCTGGCGATCTTCGACCAGACGACCGGCTGCTCGCGGCAGGTGCTGAACGCGCCGGACAGCCTCGCGACCTGCGACGCGGTGCTGGTCGGTCAGGTCCCGACCGGGGCGGCCTGCTTCCTGAACGCCGAGTGCGCCAACGGCGGCACCTGCCAGATGACCGACACCGGCTGCGATCCCTACGCGGCCTGCTGCGCGGGGACGTGCGCCGGGGGCGGGACTCCGCTGGCGGCCGGCGCCGACTGTTCCAGCGGACAGGCGCCCTGCGGGCCAGGCACGACCTGCGTGGCGACCTCGGACGGTCAGACCGCGATCTGCGCGCCGGTCGCCGCCAACTTCGGCGATCTGTGCGCGACCAGCCCGTGCGCCGGGTCGCTTTATTGTTCGTCCGGCGCGGTCTGCCTGCGCCCCGTCCCCCAGGGCGGTCATTGCGACCCGGACCTGTTCGGGCGCGACTGCGACGACCTGGGCAACTATTGCGATCGTGGAACCAGCCTCTGCACGCCGCTGGCGCCCGTCGGCAGCCCCTGCAACTCGATCTTCACCCCCTGCGTCGGCTACGCCACCTGCGACGAGCTGACCAGCGTCTGCCTGGCCCTCCCCAGCGCCGGGCAGTCCTGCGCCACGGGCACGGGCGCCTGCCTGGGCTCGCAGGCCTGCGACCTGAACAGCTACACCTGCGTGGCGTCCTCGCCCGGCGATTCCTGCTACTGATCCAGCTTCGGCTCGACGACGCTCACGGCGACGTGAACGCCGAGCATCACGTCTGGCCGGACGGTTTGTCTCCGAGGTCGTCCAGACGCGCCAGCGTCGCCACGCACTCGACGTGGCGCGTCTGGGGGAACATGTCGAACGGCTGCAGCCGCTGGCAGGCGTAGCCGGCCTGCCGGAGCGCTGCGATCTCGGGCGCCTGCGTCTCGGGGTTGCACGAGACGTACACGATCGTCCGCGGCGCGAAGGCCGCGAGCTGCGCGATGAACGCCGGGCCGCACCCCTTGCGCGGCGGATCGACGATCACCGCGGTCTCGTCCGGCGCGAAGCCGACGCCGGCGAAGATGGCGCTGGCGTCGGCCGCCACGAACGTGCAGTTGGCGCGTCCGTTCCGCTGGGCGTTGGCGCGGGCCCAGCCGACCGCGCTGGGGCTGACCTCGACGCCCATGACCCGCTCGAAGGCGGGCGCGGCCGCCAGGCCCAGCAGCCCGCTGCCGCAGTAGGCGTCGACCAGGAAGCGCGCGCCGTGACGGCGGGCCTCGGCCGCCACGTGCGCCACCAGCGCGGGCAGCAAGAACGGGTTGTTCTGGAAGAAGTCGCCCGCCAAAAACTGCAAAGACAGGTCGCCGACCTGCTCGCTGATGACGTCGCGTGGATCCACGGTGACGCCCGAGGCCGCCTCGCGCACCAGCAGCGTGGCGCCGCGCCGGTAGGTCTCGCGGCGCGCGTGGACCTCGGCCCGCAGCGCGGTGAGGCGCTGGTTGACGGCGGGCGTGGCGATGGGGCACTCGGGCACGTCGATCGTGCGGCGCGGAAGGCCGACTTCGAGGAAGCCGATCGCCAGCGGCCGCTCGGGCCGCGGCCTGGGGAAGTGCGGCGTCAGCTTGGACCGGTAACCGAGCGTGCGCGGCGAGGGGACGCAGGCGTCGACCGGCAGCTCGGGGTGGAGCGCGCGCACCTGCCCGGTCTTCAGGGCCAGCTGCTCGTCGTAGGCCAGCGCCTGCAGCTGGCACCCGCCGCAACGACCGAACAGCGAGCAGACCGGGGCGACCGACATTTCCTGGAGCGTAGCGCGATTCGCGCCGCCGATTCGCGCGACCAGCATCGCTGCGCTACGATCGCCGCGTGGATGAGGCCATTGCCGCGTTCCGCCAGTTCCTGACCGCCGAGAAGCGCGCGTCCGAGCACACCGTCCGGGCCTACCTGCACGACGTCGATGAGCTGCGCGCCCACGCGGTGCGGACGCTGGGCCGGCCGCCCCAGCTCGACGAGCTTGACGTCATCCTCTGCCGCTCCTACCTTGCGTCGCTCCATGGAAGGAACGACGCGGTGACGATCGGACGAAAGCTGTCGTCGCTGCGCGCCTTCTTCCGGCTGGCCGTGAGGCGGCGGCTCTGCAAGTCCAGCCCGGTGGCGGCCCTGCGCGCGCCCAAGCGGGCCAAGCGGCTGCCGCGCTTCCTGGGCAAGGAGGACGCGGCCCGCCTGATGGACGCCGACGCCCAGGACCAGGACGCTTGCGGCGCCGCGCTGGAGACCGCGCTCTTCGAGGTCATCTACGGCGCCGGGCTGCGCGTGTCAGAGGCCTGCCGCCTCGACGTGGGCGATGTCGAGGTCGACGGCGGCGGCGCCATGGTCCGGGTGCGGCAGGGCAAGGGGCGCAAGGATCGCATCGTCCCGATCGGGCAGAAGGCGCGCGCGGCCTATGAAGTTTACCTGGTCCAGCGGACCGGGCGGGCGGGGCGCGCGCCGGCCGCCGACACGCACGCGGTGTTTCTCACGGCCCGCGGGCGGCGGCTGGGCTCGCGCGAGGTGCGCCGGATGCTCGACCGCCGCGAGCTGGCCTCGGGGACGCCGCGGGTCTCGCCGCACGCGCTCCGCCACAGCTTCGCCACGCACCTGCTCGGCGAGGGGGCCGATCTGCGCGCCATCCAGGAGATGCTGGGCCACGCCAGCCTCCGGACGACGCAGCGCTACGCCCACGTCGACGTCGATCATTTGATGGCCGTCTACGACAAGGCGCACCCACGCGCGAGGACCCGAACGTGAAGCGACCAAGGATTCGATCGACCACCGTGCTGGCCGTCCGTCGCGACGGACACGTCGTGCTGGGGGGCGACGGCCAGGTGACGATGGGCAACACCGTCGTGAAGTCGTCCGCCCGCAAGATCCGGCGGCTGCACGACGGCCGCATCGTGGCGGGGTTCGCGGGGTCGGCCGCCGACGGCCTGACGCTGTTCGAGAAGTTCGAGTCGCGCCTGAAGGAGTACGGCGGCAACCTCACGCGCTCGGCCGTCGAGCTGGCCAAGGATTGGCGGACCGACCGGGTGCTGCGCCGGCTGGAGGCGCTGCTGCTGGTGGCCGACCGGGACAAGACGCTGCTGCTGTCCGGGACCGGCGACGTGATCGAGCCGGACGGCGACGCGGCGGCCATCGGCTCGGGCGGCTCCTTCGCGCTGGCCGCGGCGCGCGCTCTGCTGGGCGCCACCGCGCTCCCCGCGCGGGAGATCGCCGAGCGCGCGCTGGCGATCGCCGGCGACATCTGCATCTACACGAACGCCTCGCGCACGTTCGAGGAGCTCTAAGTGTCCCAGCTGACCCCCACCAAGGACCTGACGCCGCGGGCGATCGTCGAGGAGCTGGATCGCTACATCGTCGGGCAGAAGGCGGCCAAGCGCGCGGTCGCCGTGGCGCTGCGCAACCGCTGGCGGCGGCAGCAGGTCCCGCCGCCCATGCGCGACGAAATCGCGCCCAAGAACATCATGCTCATCGGGCCGACCGGCGTCGGCAAGACCGAGATCGCGCGGCGCCTGGCCAAGCTGGCCGGGGCGCCGTTCGTGAAGGTCGAGGCTTCGAAGTTCACCGAGGTCGGCTACGTCGGCCGCGACGTCGACTCGATGGTGCGGGACCTGGCCGAGACGGCGGTGTCGATGCTGCGCGAGGAGGAGCGCGAGCGGCTGCGCCCGCGCGCCCGCGAGAACGCCGAGGAGCGGCTGCTCGACATCTTGCTGCCGCCGGCGCCGCGCCCCCGGACGGCCTCGCCGACCACCACCACGGCCATCCCGCTGCCGCCGCCGGACGCCCCGCCGGTCGAGAACGCCACGCGCGAGAGCTTGCGACGCCTGCTGCGCGAGGGGAAGCTGGACGACCGCATGGTCGAGATCGACACGGCCGACTCGCCCACCTCGTTCGTCGACGTCTTCTCGGGCACCGGCATGGAAGAGATGGTGCTGAACCTGCGGGACATGATGCCGCAGGGGGCGCGTCGCACCAAGCGCCGCCGCCTGCCGCTGCTCGAGGCGCTGCAGGCGCTGACCGACGAGGAAGCGAACAAGCTGATCGACGTCGAGCGGCTCCAGAAGGATGCCATCCGCCGCGCCGAGCAGAGCGGGATCATCTTCATCGACGAGATCGACAAGGTCGCCGGGCGCGAGGGTGGGGGGCATGGCGGCCCCGACGTCTCGCGCGAGGGGGTCCAGCGCGACCTCTTGCCGATCGTCGAGGGCTCGACGGTCTCGACCAAGTACGGGCCGCTCAAGACCGACCACGTCCTGTTCATCGCGGCGGGCGCGTTCCACGTCTCCAAGCCCAAGGACCTGATCCCGGAGCTGCAGGGGCGCTTCCCGATCCGCGTCGAGCTGGAGTCACTGTCCGATCAGGACTTCGTGCGCATCCTGACCGAGCCGGAGAACGCGCTGACCAAGCAGTACACCGCGCTGCTGTCGACAGAGAAGGTGACGCTGGAGATCCACGACGACGCGGTCGCCGAGATCGCGCGCATCGCCACGCTGGTCAACGCGCGCATGGAGAACATCGGCGCGCGCCGCCTGCACACGATCATGGAGCGGGTGCTGGACGACCTGGCCTTCGAGGCGCCCTCGCTCGGTCAGACGACGGTGCCGATCACCGCCGCTTACGTGCGCGAGCGCCTGGACGGGATCCTCAAGGACGAGGATCTGTCGCAGTACATCCTCTGAGCGAGCGCTATTTGTGGTGTCCGCCACCGCCGCCGTGGGAGGCGGGCGGGACGCGGACCGGTGCGGACCGCGCGGCCGGCGGCGCCGAGTGAAAGCCGCCGGGCGCCCCGCCAGGACGACCCATCGGCGCGGCGCGCCCCGCCGGAGCAGCTCGGTAAGCGCCGGCTCCCGGCGAGCCGCGCCAGCCGCCGTTGTGAACCGGCTCGGCCCGCCAGGCCTGCGGGGCGACGGAAGGCCGCGCCCGGAACGAAGCCGGCGGGACGCCGCGCGGGCCGTACCCGTAGACCACGCGGCCGCCGGGGCCTCTCCAGTAGGGGCGGTAGTAGACCGGCCGGCCATCGACGAACACGAAGCGCGGGCCGATGTAGGCGTAGGCGGCGTCCTGCGGCGCCCAGTAGCCCGGCTCCCACGACCAATCATAGCCGCCCCAGTCCCAGTAGCCGGCGATCCAGGTGTACCCCCAGCCCGGCGACGGGGGCGGGTACTCCGGGATCGGGTCAGGCGGCGGCGCCGAGGGGTAGGTGGTCCCGTCCGCGCTGACCGCCACCGCCGCGGTGTCGGGGGGCGGCACGGCCGGGCCGACGTAGCAGCCGGCCCCCATCGATGCCACGCCCAGCCAGATGCTGCTGCCTGCAATCCACCGCGATGCTCGGTTCATGGGTGCTGATCCTCTCTTTTGGGGCCGTCGCCCAGGGACTAACCTAAGCAAGCGGGAGGCCGAGCTCAAGTCCGCGCTGGACGGGGGCGGAGAAGTTCTTGACCCCGTGGGGTGTGGCGTCTAAACAACGCGAGACCATGGAGATCGTTTTCTCCGGGATTCAGCCCACGGGCCAGCTGCACCTCGGCAATTACCTGGGCGCCGTGCGCAACTGGGTCGCGCTTCAGGACCAGTACCGCTGCTTCTATTGCGTGGTCGATTACCACGCCATCACGCAGACCTACGACCCGGCCCAGATGGCGTCACGGACGCGGCACATGGCCGTCGAGGTCATGGCCTGCGGCGTCGATCCCGACCGGGCCACCCTGTTCGTGCAGTCGGAGGTCCCCGAGCACACCGAGCTGGCCTGGATCCTGTCGTCGGTCGCGCCGCACGGCGAGCTCGAGCGGATGACGCAGTTCAAGGACAAGGCCGCGCACGAGCCTCACAACATCAACGTGGGCATCTTCGCCTACCCGGTGCTGCAGGCGGCCGACATCCTGCTCTACGGCGCCACGCGCGTCCCGGTCGGCGAGGATCAGCGGCAGCACCTGGAGCTGGCGCGCGAGATCGTCCGGCGCTTCAACGCGCGGTTCGGCGAGACCTTCGCCGAGCCGCAGCCGCTGTTCTCGACCACGCCCAAGATCCTGGGGCTGGACGGGCAGGCCAAGATGTCGAAGAGCCTGGGCAACACCATCTCGCTCTCGGAGCCCGACAGCGCCGTCTGGGACAAGCTGCGGACGGCCGCCACCGATCCGGCGCGGGTCAAGCGCTCCGACCCGGGCACGCCCGAGAAGTGCAACATCTTCACGCTGCACAAGTTCTTCTCGGAGCCCGAGCGCCAGGCCTACGTGCACACCGGCTGCACGACCGCCGGGATCGGCTGCATCGACTGCAAGAAGATCCTGTTCGAGGGGGTCAAGGCCGACCTGGCCCGCATCCGCGCCCGCGGGGACGAGCTGCGGGCCGATCCGGCGCGCGTCGACGCCATCCTGGCCCGTGGCGCCGAGGCGGCGCGCAAGGTCGCCCGCGAGACCATGAAGCGCGTGCGGGAGCGCATGGGCCTGCCGCCGGCGCGCCCATGAGCAAGGCGGGCGCGGCCCTGCTCGCGGCCTGGCTGGCGGTGGCGGGAGCGGCGGGCGGCTGCGGCGGGCGCGACGAGGCGTCGAGCCCGGAGGACGCGGTTCGAGCGCTCATCGCGACGGCGCGGGCCGGCGATCGGGCGGCCGTCTACGCGCGTCTGGGGCCGCGCACGCGGGCCCGCATCGAGGCGCTGCTGGTCTCGGGCCACCGGTCGGGCGGGGCGCGCCTGCTGACGCCGCAGGATCTGCTGGCGGTGGGGTGGCTGCCGCCCGCCTGGGAAGCGACGGGGACGCGGCTGGTCGCGCTCGAGGGGAACGAGGCGGACGTCGAGGTCTTCTCGGCGACCGGGGACCGCCAGACCGTGCGCGCCGTGCGCGAGGGGCGCGGCTGGCGGGTCGAGCTACCCCTCCGCTGAGGGGGCTGGCTCCGGCGCTGCAGGCGCCTCGGAAGAGGCGGTCGAAGCCGGGGTCTTGAGCGGGTTCGCCTTGACCTGCGTCTGATTGGACGGCTCGGCCTCGTCCTCGGTCAGCTCCAGGATCACCTCGTCCAGCGACAGGTCGAGCATCTTGATCCGCGGGTCGGTGTCGGCGAACGCGTCGCGGCCCGGCCCCCGGCGCTCGCCGACCCGTCGCTCGCGCGGGAAGATCCGCTGGTCGGCCTTGCCGGTTCGCCGGTCGGCCTCGCGGCGGTCGCGGCGCAGCGCCTGGCGCAGCTCCTCGACGGTGGGCGGCAGCTCCGGCAGCCGCATGACCTGCACCGCGCAACCATGGCAGAAAGGCAGGCTCCGGCGCTGGAGCTCGACCAGCTTGAGCTGGGCGCGGCGCTTCTCGCCGCAGACCGTGCAGGCCGCACCCCGTCCGACCGGGCGGCTCTCGGCCCAGCGGCTGTAGCACCCCCAGCAGCGGCCGCGGCGCAGCTCCGTCACGGCGGCGCCGCAGACGTTGCACGGCAGCGTGGCGCGCTCGACCTCGACACTCATGGGGCGAGTAGAACGCCGGAGCGCCTCGGGCGCAAAAAAACAGGTATGTTGTTGGGATTCCCCCGGTGACACACCCCGTCAACCCCGACGCGCCGATCTTCCTGGTCGGGTTCATGGGGTCCGGAAAGACGACCATCGGCAAGCTCCTGGCGCGGCGGCTGGGCTGGACCTTCGCCGACCTGGACGACCTGGTCGTTCGGGCGGCCGGCATGCCCATTCCGGAGATCTTCGCCCGCGAGGGGGAGCCGGCGTTCCGGAGGCGCGAGACCGACGCGTTGCGTGAGGCCGCCGCGAGGCGCCGAGCCGTGGTGGCGACGGGCGGGGGCGCCGCCTGCCGCGAGGAGAACCTGGCCTTGATGCTGGGCGCAGGCCGGGTCGTGGCTCTGGCGGTCTCGGCGGCCGAGGCGGTCCGCCGCACGGGCGCGGCTTCGGGGCGACCGTTGCTGGACGGGGCCTCGGACCCGCTGGCCGCCGCGGCGACGCTGCTGGCGGCCCGCCAGGCGTTCTACGCGCGCGCCCCGTGGCAGTTCGAGACCGACGGGCGCAGCCCGGCCGAGATCGCGAACCAGATCGTGGGGGCTGTGAGCCCATGAGCGTGACGGTCCCGGTCGAGCTGGGGGCCCGGCGCTACGACGTGCGCATCGGCGACTTCGCGCCGGAGGCGGTGGCCGACACGCTGGCCGAGGCCTTCGGGCCCGGCACCACCGGCGTGGCCCTGCTGGTCGACAGCGGCGTGGCCGCACTGCCGCGAGCCCGCGCCCTGGCCGCCGCGCTGGCGGCCCGGTTGCCCGGCGTCGCCCAGTTCGATCTGCGGGCCGGGGAGGGCTGCAAGTCGCTGTCGGAGATCGAGCGGACGCTCGAGTGGCTGGCCGGCCGGGCTTACGACCGGCGCGCCGCCATCGTTGGCCTGGGGGGCGGGGCGGCGACGGACCACGCCGGCTTCGCCGCCGCGATCTACCTGCGCGGCATCCGGTTCGCCACCGTGCCCACGACCCTGCTGGCGATGGTCGACGCCTCGGTGGGCGGCAAGACGGGCGTCGACCTCCGCGCCGGCAAGAACCTGGTCGGCGCGTTTCACCAGCCGCGCGCGGTGGTCGCCGACCTGGGCTTCCTGGAGACGCTGCCCGCGCGGGAGCGGGCAGCGGGGCTGGCGGAGGTGGTCAAGTGCGGCTTCATCGTCGACCCGGTGATCCTGGACCTGAGTGAGCGCCACGGCGCGGATCTGCCCGCCGAGGTGTTGCGTGACCTGATCGCCCGCGCGGTCCGCGTGAAGGCGGAGGTGGTGGCCGAGGACGAGACCGAAGGGGGCCGCCGCGCGATCCTGAACTTCGGGCACACCGTCGGCCACGCCCTGGAGGCGGCGTCGGGGTACGAGCTGCTCCACGGCGAAGCCGTGGCCCTGGGGATGATGGCGGCCCTGCAGCTGGGCGCGGCGCTGGGGATCGGCCCGCGCGATCTGGTCGAGCGGGCCCGGGTGCTGCTCGAGCGGCTGGCGTTGCCGACCGACTTCGCTCGCCGCCTGAGCCCCACGGTGTGGGAGCGCCTGGCGGTCGACAAGAAACGGCGCGGATCGACGATCCGGTTCGTCTTCTGTCCCGCCGCGGGGCAGACCGTGCTCCGCGAAGTGACCCCGGCGGAAATCGCCGCCAACTTGACCCCCGTCGGCTGAGCGAGTACAAGCGCAAAGACCCATGGCGAGCCCCTTTCGCGAGAGCATCGAGAAGCTGCTGGCCCAGATCGACGGCGCCGTCTCCTGCGTGCTGATGGGATTCGACGGCATCACGGTCGACACGGCCACCAGGTCGGACGTCGCCCCCGGCGCGACGCCCGACGTCCAGACGCTGTCGATGGAGCTGGCGCACCTGATCGCCCAGACCCGCCGCACCATGGAGTCGGTCGAGGGAGGGGCGCTGGAAGAGTTCACGCTCCGCACCGACAAGATGACGCTGGTGGTCCGGGTGCTCACGAGCGAGTACTTCCTGGCGTGCGCGATCCTGCCGCGCGCCAACCTGGGCCGGGCCCGTTACCTGATGCGCCTGACCGCGCCCGGCCTGCGCGCCGATCTGTAGAAAAGGACGCCCATCTCGATGGCGAAAAAAGACAGCAAGGAGAGGGCTGCCGGGAAGGGGTCCCGGCCGCTGCAAGTGGTGAAGGAGCCCAACGGTCGCGCGCGCGCGACGTCCGCCGAGGATGACGGGTTCGATGCGGTGCGGGCACTCGCTCGGATCGCGACGGAGTTCGACCTGACGGAGATCGAGGTCGGCAGCGGCGGCCAGATCCGCGTCAGGCGGGGCGGCGTCGTCGGGCCGGTCGCGTCGGCGCCGGCCTCGGTGGCGGCGGCGCCGCGCTCGATCGCGCTCACGCCTCCGGTCGCGGCGGCCGAGACGCCGGGGACGTTCATCACGTCGCCCTTCGTCGGCACCTTTTACCGCGCCCCATCGCCGGAGGCGCCGTCCTTCGTCGACGTCGGCAAGACCGTTCGCAAGGGACAGGTCGTCTGCATCGTCGAGGCGATGAAGTTGATGAACGAGATCGAGGCCGAGGCCGACGGGAAGGTCGAGGAGATCCTGGTCAAGAACGGCGAGCACGTCGAGTATGGCCAGCACCTGATCCGGCTGTCCCCCTCGTAGCCTCGGGATGTTCAAAAAGGTCCTGATAGCGAACCGAGGCGAGATCGCGCTGCGCGTGATCCGCGCCTGCCGCGAGATGGGGCTGCGCTCGGTCGCCGTCCACTCGACGGCCGACACGGACGCCCTGCACGTCCGCTTCGCCGACGAGAAGGTCTGCATCGGCCCGCCCCCCGCGCGTTCCAGCTACCTGTCGATCCCGGCCATCATCAGCGCGGCCGAGGTGTCGCGCGCCGACGCCGTCCATCCCGGCTATGGCTTCCTGGCCGAGAACGCCCACTTCGCCGAGGTGGTCAAGAAGTGCGGCCTGCACTGGATCGGGCCGCAGCCCGAGGTGATGCGCAAGATGGGGGACAAGGTCTCGGCCCGTGCCGCGATGGAGCAGGCGGGCGTGCCGATCCTCCCCGGCACCGGCGTGATCGAGAGCGACGCGCAGGCCGAAGAGGCCGTCGAGCGGATCGGGCTCCCGGTCATCATCAAGGCCTCGGCGGGCGGCGGCGGCCGCGGGATGAAGGTGGTCGACAGCAAGTCGCGCCTGTCCGCGCAGCTGGCGGCGGCCCGGTCAGAGGCCCAGGCCGGCTTCGGCAACCCCAACGTCTACCTGGAGCGGTTCGTCGGCCGCCCGCGCCACATCGAGGTGCAGGTGCTGGGGGACGGGTCACGCGCCGTGTCGTTGGGCGAGCGGGAGTGCTCGATCCAGCGCCGCCACCAGAAGCTGGTCGAGGAGGCCCCCAGCGTCGCCCTGGACGACGAGCGGCGCGCCAAGCTGCTGGCCATCGCCCGCAAGGCGACCGAGAGCCTGGGCTACCTGACCGTCGGGACGCTCGAGTTCCTGCTGGACGAGGATAAGCGCTTTTATTTCATGGAGATGAACACGCGGATCCAGGTCGAGCACACCGTCACCGAGGAGGTGTTCGGGGTCGACCTGGTCCGCGAGCAGATGAAGCTGGCGGCCGGCGAGCCGCTGAAGCTGTCGAACGACATCCGGCCGCGCGGGCACTCCATCGAGCTGCGCATCAACGCCGAGGACCCGGTCACCTTCGCCCCCTCGCCGGGGCGGATCACCGCCCTCAACTTGCCGGGCGGCCTGGGTGTACGCGTGGATACCCATATCTACAACCAGTACATGGTCCCCCCGTTCTACGACTCCCTGCTGGCCAAGCTGATTGTACGGGCCGAGAACCGGCCGGCGGCCCTGGCCCGGCTGAGGCGGGCCCTGGCCGAGTTCGTGGTCGAGGGGTGCAAGACCAATCTGGACTTCTTCCGCCGTCTGCTGGCCAACGCCGAGTACGTGGCCGGTAAGATGGATACCCACCTGGTCGAGCGGATGTAGACTTGACCGGCCGGTGCTGACGAAGAAAGACAAGCATCTCGCCGCGGCACAGAAGTATCTGGAACGGGGCCAGGACCACCGGGCGCTGGAAGAGTTCGCGCGCGTGGTGCAAGAGGATCCGTCCGACACGCGCACGTGGTTGAAGATGGCGGAAATCCACGTCCGCCACGGCGCGCTCGGCGAGGCGCGCGACATCTACCTGCGCACGGCGGAGATCTACATCAGCCAGGGCTTCCAGGCGAAGGCGCTGACCGTGTACAAGAGCGTGCTCAAGCTGACGCCGGGGCTGCCGCACGTGCGCATCCAGCTGGGCGAGCTGTACCGGCGGATGGGGATGATCTCCGACGCGCTGACCGAGCTGGAGGCGGCGGCGCGCGAGCTGCTGGACGCCGGGCGCTCGGCGGACGCGCTGCCGTCGCTGCGACGGATCGTCGAGCTGCACCCGGACAACGTCGTCTCGCGCATCCGGCTGGCCGAGGCGGCGTCCAAGGCAGGGCGCATCGACGAGGCGGTCGCCGAGCTGGCCCACGCGGCCGAGCAGCTGCGACATGAGGGGCGCGCCGACGAGTTCCTGCGCGTGGCCGAGCGCCTGCTCTTCCATCAGCCCGAAAACTTCGGGCTGGCCCGGGAGCTGGCCGCCAGCTACATCGCTCGCAAGAACCCGCGCCTGGCGCTGGCCAAGCTGCAGCGGCCGCTGCGCGCGGCGCCGCGCGATCCCGACAACGTCGCGCTGCTGGCCGAGGCGCTGGCCACGCTGGATCCCCGCAAGGCGATCTCTGTCTGGCGCGAGCTGGCCGAGATGCACGCCGAGGCCCGGCACGAGGCGGAGCGCGACGTGGCCGTGCGCGCGGCGCTGGCGCTGGACCCGACCGACGGCGAGTCGCGCGAGCTGGCGGCGCGCTGGGGGATCTTGCTGGGCGCGGCGGCCGCGCGGGCTCGCCTGCCGGCGCGCTCACCCGTGGACAGCCGGCTGACGCCCACCGGCGCGCCCACCTCGCGCTCGGGGCTCTCGGGGGCGCCGCGGCTCGACGATCCGGACCGCATCATCGCGGAGGCGGACGTGTTCGTGAAGTACGGCCTGGGCGAGCGGGCGGTCGATCACCTGCGCCGGGTGTTCGCCGTCGATCCCGATCACCGCGCCACGCGCGAGCGGCTGGCGTCGGTGCTGGCGCAGCTGGGGCGCAAGGCCGAGGCGGCGCTGGAGCTGGTGGCGGTGGCGCGCCAGCTGCGCACGGCCGGCGACGAAACCGGGGCGCGCTTCGCGGCGGAGCAGGCGCTGTCGATCGATCCGAAGTGCGCCGAGGCGGCGCGCATCCTGGGGAAAGCCAGCGCCGGGCCGGCCGCGCGCTCCGCCGAGGACGAGCTGGCGCCCGAGCTGGAGCAGCTGGACTTCTTTGCCCAGCAGTCGTTGCAGGACGAGGCGCGGGCGGCGCTGATCGATCTCGAGCGACGGTTCCCCGGGCACCCGCTGGTCGTCGAGCGACGCCGGCGCGCCGACGCCGGGACGCTGGGGCAGCCGGCGCGGCAGCCCGGCGGTGAGGTGACCGGGGCGATCCCGCGGGACGGCTCCCAGCCGATCGAGGGGCGGGGCGAGGCGGCGCCGGTCGCCCGGTTGAGCCCCTCGGAGCGGGCCGATCCGTCGACCCACGGCGACCTGGGGATTGCCTACAAGCAGATGGGCCTGCACGACGCGGCCATCCAGGAGTTCCGGCAGCTGGCGGCGGATCCGAAGCGCGCCGTGTTCGCGCTGACCATGATCGGCGAGTGCGTCGAGGCCAAGGGGGAGCTGGGCGAGGCGGTGGCGCGCTACAAGGAGGCGCTGAACCTGCCGCAGGCCACCCCACAGGAGTCGATCGGGCTCTACTACATGCTGGGCGCCGTGTTCGAGCAGCTGGGCGACGCGCGCGAGGCGCTGTATTTCTTCGAGAACGTGGGCAAGCGCGACCCGGGCTTCCGGGACGTCAACCAGCGGATCGCCGCCCTGAAGGCACCGGCGCCGGCTCCTGAGAGGAGATGACCATGGGCGATGCACGCGGTCTGGCCGACCGCACGCGCGAGTACCTGCTGGGCTTGCAGGATCGAATCTGCGCGGCCGTCGAGGCCGCCGACGGCGGCGGCAAGTTCCGCGAGGACGCCTGGAATCGGCCGGGCGGGGGCGGCGGCCGTACGCGCGTGCTGGCCGGCGGCGCGCTGTTCGAGAAGGCCGGGATCGGCTTCTCCGACGTGCACGGCGAGCTGCGGCCCGAGATGGCGCGTTCGCTCCCCGGCGAGGGGCTGGCCTTCCGGGCCGCGGGCGTCTCGCTGATCTTTCACCCGCGCAGCCCGCGCATCCCGACGGTGCACGCCAACGTGCGCCACATCCAGCGGGGCGGACACTCCTGGTTCGGGGGCGGAACCGACCTGACGCCGCACTACGTGGTGGCGGAGGATGCCAGCCACTTTCATCGCACGTTGCGCGCCGCCTGCGATCGCCACGACGCCGGGCTGTACCCGCGCTTCAAGCGGTGGTGCGACGACTACTTCTTCCTGCCCCACCGCAACGAGCCCCGCGGCGTCGGCGGCGTCTTCTTCGACTATTTGGGGGCCGGCGGCGAGGAGACCGCCGGCCAGGCGGCTCCGGCGGCGCACGCGGCCGTCGAGGGCGATCCCGAGGGGCTGTTCGCGTTCCTGCGCGATGTGGGCGACGCCATCCTGCCGTCCTATCTGCCCATCGTCGAGCGCCGCCGGCACGACGCCTGGGGCGAGCGCGAGCGGAACTGGCAGCTCCTGCGCCGGGGCCGCTACGTCGAGTTCAACCTGCTCTACGACCGCGGCACCGTGTTCGGGTTGCGCACCGACGGGCGGGTCGAGTCGATCCTGATGTCGATGCCGCCCGAGGTGCGCTGGGCCTACGCCCACACCCCCGAGCCGGGCAGCCCCGAGGCGGCGTCACTCGCCGCGATCTGCGAGCGGCGCGACTGGGCGGCGGGCTGAAGACCCCACCCTAACCCTCCCCACTCCGTGGGGAGGGAATAGGAGTCACGCCCTCCCCGCTCCGCGGGGAGGGCCGGGAGGGGTCCGGTCTGCTCTCACCGGCGGCGGCGCTGCGAAGTGCTGGCCGTGGCGGGCTGAAGACCCCACCCTAACCCTCCCCACTCCGTGGGGAGGGAATAGGAGTCATCACCCTCCCCGCTCGGCGGGGAGGGCCGGGAGGGGTCCGGTCTGCTCTCACCGGCGGCGGCGCTGCGAAGTGCTGGCCGTGGCGGGCGGCGATTCGGCGGCGGGCTCCTGGCCGGCCGGGACCTTCAACACGTGCCGGAACCGTCCGACGTCCAGGGTCAGCTGGCCCAGCAGCATGTCCAGCATCGTCTCGCCGAGACGGCAGATGTCGCCCAGGCGCACCACACGCTCGACGACGAAGTCGGCGTCGGCCTTGGCCCGTCGGGCCGCCCCGGGCTTGGCGAGCTCGGCCTGGGCCGCGCGAGCGCTCGCCTCGGCGCGCGTCACCGCCTCGACGGCGGCGCCGATTTCACGCCGCTCGCGCTCGTTGAGCACACCGGCGATCATCTTCCAGAAGTCGGTCTCGGCCTGGTAGTGCTCGCGGCGCTGTCCCCGCACCCAGACCTTGTGCACGACGCCCCAGCGGCCCAGCGCCGACAGCGTCATCGAGGCGCTGCCGGCCGATATGCCGAGGCGCTTCTGGATCTCGCTCTGGGGCAGCGGCTCGCGCGACAGGTAGAGCAGGCCGAAGGTGCGCCCCATGGTCCGGGTGAACCCCCAGAACTCGGCGATCCGGCCGCAGGCGTCGACGGCCAGGTCGCGCGCCGTGGTCAGCTCGGCGTCGGTGTCCATGGGCGAATGTTGGCCAGCTCGGTGTCGCGTCGAGCCGCCAGTTGCCCGCAGGCCGCGTCGATGTCGTCGCCGCGTGGCGAGCGGATGTAGATGGCCATCCCGGAGGCGCGCACGCGCTCCTGGAACGTGCGGATGCGCTCTGCCGAGGGGCGCTGGTACCGGAAGACGGGGCCCTCGGCGGTCTGGACCGGGAAGCCGTTCCAGGGGATCAGGTTCACCTTGGACGGGATCCCGCGCAGCAGCCGGATCAATCGGTCGGCGTCGGCGTCGGCGTCGTTCACGCCGGCCAGCAGCACGTACTCGAACGTCACCCGCCGGCCGTGGGTCAGCGGGAACCGGCGCGCGGCCTCCAGCAGCGCGGCGATCGGCCAGCGGCGGTTGATCGGCATGATCTGGTCGCGCACCTCGTCGGTGGTCGCGTTCAGCGAGATGGCCAGGTTGGGCGCCGGCGAGATGGCCGCCAGCCGGTCGATGCCGCTCACCAGGCCGGCGGTCGAGACCGTGATCCGGCGCGGCGAGAAGGCCGCGCCCCACGGGTGCTCGAGCAGCACGAGCGCGCGCGTCACCTGCTCGAAGTTGTGCAGGGGCTCGCCCATCCCCATGAACACCAGATTGGTCGGGCGCCGGCCGGCCAGAGCGGTCGCGCCGTAGATCTGCTGCACGATCTCGTCCGCCCCCAGGTTGCGCCCGAACCCCAGGGTGGCCGTGGCGCAGAACTGGCAGTCGATGGCGCAGCCGACCTGGGACGAGACGCACAGGGTCAGCTTGTCGCGTTCGGCGTCGGTGTCCGGGATCAGCACCGACTCGATGGCGCGGCCGTCGTGCGTCTTCCAGCGCATCTTGCGCGTGCCGTCCCGGGCCGTCTGGACCAGGTCCAGCGCCAGCGGGCGGAGCGGGTGGGCGGTGTCCAGCGCCTGGCGCAGCGTCGCGGGGACGTTGGCCATCTCGGCCGTGCTCTCGACCCCAGTGGCGTGCAGCCACCGGAAGATCTGCTCCGCTCGGTAGGCGGGTGCCCCCGCGGCGGCGACCCACCGGCGCAGCTCATCCGGCAAGAGCGCCCGCGCTGGCGCCCCGATGGCCGGGGTAGGGGACAAAGCTGCGGCGGTCACGGCGGGGCAGGATAACGCCCGCGCGGCCCCGTCGCCACCGCGGCGCTTCGGCTCAGGCGCGGCGGCGACGCCGCGATGCGACGATCGCCAGCCCGACCGCCAGGACGAGCCAGCCGCTGCGACCCGCGTCGCTGCCGCTCACCTCGCAGTTGCAGCCCGATTCGCCCCCGCCGTGCTGGCCGACCTTGGTCGTGACGGGCTGGCAGTTATCGTTGAGGTTGCAGGTGCCGACGCCGTCGGGCGTGATGCCGCAGGTCCAGCACTGGCTGGGGCAGCTGATGGTGGCGCAGGGATCGGTCTCGCAGGCGGTCGCCGGGTCGTCGCTCTGGGTGGCCTTCGACGGCACGCACTGTTGCCCCGCCTGGCACTGGATGGCCAGGCACTTGTTGGGCAGGCACTGGCCGCCCGACGCGGTGTCGCAGTAGAGGCCGTTCTGGCAGAACTTGCCGGCGCAGGGATCGTCCTTGCACTGGCCGGCGATGCAGGTCTGGGTGGAGGAGCACTTGCCGGGGGTGCACAGGTCCTGGCACGCGCCGTCCTTGCAGTACTGGTTGTTGCCGCAGGTCACGCCCTGGCACAGGTCGGAGATGCACATCCCGGCCACGCAGATCTTGCCCGATTCGCAGCCCAGCTGGTTGCAGTCGACGCAGGAGCCGTTCATGCAAACCGCAGCGCCCGAGCACTTGACGTTGGCGCAGTTGTCGACGCAGGAGCCCGTGTTCTCGTCGCACCGCTGTCCGGCGGGGCAGGTCACGCTGGCGCAGCGCTGCGGGACGCAATAGGCGTTCACGCACTTGTAGCCGAGCGGGCAGGGGAACTCGCCGCCCGAGCACTGCAGCGTGCACGCGCCGTCCTTGCAGGCGTAACCGTTCGGGCAGTTGCCGGTCATGTCGATCTGCCCGTTGCAGTCGTTGTCCATGCCGTTGCAGACCTCGCCCGAGGTCGGCAGCACGCAGCCGACGCAGACGAAGCCCAGGGCGCCCATGCACTTGAGCTTGCCGGCCTTGCAGATGCCGACACCGACCTCATCCTGGGTCAGCCCCGGGCAGAGGCAGGGCTGGTCGGTCTGCGAGAAGTTGCCGTCGTCGACGATGCCGTCGCAGTCGTCGTCGATGCCGTTGCAGACCTCGGTCTGCGGCGTGCTGGTCACGTTGCAGACCAGCACGCCGTTCTGGCAGATGATCGTGCCGGCCTGGCAGGCGCCCAGGCCGTTGCCGCACTTCTCGCCCACGCCGGGCAGCGTCCCTTCGTCGACCTGCCCGTCGCAGTTGTCGTCGATGCCGTTGCAGACCTCGGGCTGTGGGGTCACGACCGGCGCGTTGCAGATCGTGTCGTTCCCGGCGGCGTTGCAGACCAGGTAACCGTCCCGGTTGCAGGCGCCCTTGAGGCCGTTGTTGCACTTGGTCCCCACCGCGCCTGTCGGCCAGTTGCCGTTGTCGATGATGCCGTCGCAGTTGTCGTCGACGCCGTTGCAGATCTCGGTGGGCACGGCGCAGCCGCACGGCCCGCCGCAGGCGTTGGGGGGCAGCCCTTCGTCGACCTGGCCGTTGCAGTTGTCGTCCTTGCAGTTGCAGGTCTCGACCGCGCAGTGGTGGGCCGCCGCGCCCGCCTTGTTGTCCGGGTCGTTCGGGTTGTTGACGTCGTACGAGAAGCCGCCGCAGGCCGCGATGGTGTTGCCGGGTACGCAGTTGATGCAGGCGTTCGAGACCCCTTCGTCGATCAGGCCGTTGCAGTTGTCGTCGGCCCCGTTGCAGATCTCCGCCGGGGGGACGTTCTGCGCGATGATCCCGACGATGGCGCTCTTGGCGGCGTTCGGGTCGTTCAGGGAGACGCGGATCGAGACGCTGGTGCCGCCCGCCTTGGCGATGGCGTCGTTCGCGTTGTCGGCCGTGGTGTCGGTGATGACGTAGACCTTCACGCCCATCTTGTTGAGCAGGCAGGCCTGGCTGATCGGGTTGTAGACGTCGTAGTTCCCCCCGCCGGAGCAGTCCGCGAGGTTGAACGTGCCGTCGGGCGCGGTCGACTCGTCGCAGGTCTCGTCGCCATCGGTGGCGATCACGACCACGTTGTGCCGGCAGGTCCCCTTGGGATCGTTGGGGATGATCTCGTTTTGGAAGTAGAGGTTCGCGTAGAACAGCGAGCGGCCGAGCGGCGTGTAGTCGTCGGGGTGCAGCTCGGGATCGGTCACCGCGCCATTGCTGGTCGGCGCCTCGACGTTGTCGATCCACTTGTAGATCGACGCCATCTGGGTGGCGCCCGGCGGATCGTACTGGGCGGCGGTCGGAATCGTGCCGACGGTGGCCGCGGTCACGCCGACGTGGAACACCTGCGAGGCGCCGCTGGTGAACCACGAGCCGTACGTCGTCTGGCTGGCCGAGTTGTTGGTCGACATCAGGCAGCCGGCGGGATACGAGGTGGCGCTGTGATTCCCGGTGGCGGTGCGGTTGGGCACCGTGATGGTTTGCGTCGGGCTGGCCGTGTAGTGCCCGATCGTCTGCTGCCCCTCGTTGGCGCACTGGGTGGCGTTGAGGGAGGTGTAGCTGTTCTGCACCACCTCGGGGAACGACATGAGGCCGAAGTTCGCCTCGTCGGTCCCCACCTGCTGCAGCGCCGCGCGGAGGCCGCTCTTGAGGCTGTAGATGCGGCTGGTCGTGCTCTGGGGGCAGACCGTGGTCCCGTCGGCCTGGGCGTGACCGGACGAGTCCTCGTGCATCGAGCCCGACGAGTCGAACAGGAACATGATGTTCGGGCGCAGCGACTGCGCGCGGGCGGAGCCGGCGCCGACCACCAGCAGGCCCAGCGTCAAACAGAGCCTGGCGACGCGCGAAAGGGCGCGAGAGCGAGCGTGAATCATGGCGGCAACATCCCCGGCAAGCAGCAGCGGAAGCCGACCGACGGCAACCGCACGTCGATCCCCGTGGTGGTGCTCCCGGAGGTGGTGTACGGCGCCGAGACCGAGGCGTCGCACTGGAGCCCGGGCGCCGTCGTGGTCCCCGAGACGGCGAAGCTGGCGATGTCGTAGGCGCCGCCGCGCATCTCGAACAGGCAGGGCGTCGTCGTGCAGTTCGGGTTGCTGGGCGGCTTGGTGGTGGTCGTGTCGGTGGCGACCCACTCCTTGACGTTCCCGCTCATGTCGAACAGCTTGAGGCTGCTGGAGATGTTCGAGACGCAGGCGGTGGCCTTGCCGGTCGCGATCGGGGCCGGGGTCTGGCTCATCGACGTCGCGTAGTCCGCTCCGTTGCAGTCGCCCGCGACGTAGCTGGCGCCATACGGGAAGATGGTGTTGTTCATCCCCTCGCAACCGGCCTGCCACTCCGCCGCCGTGCAGAGCCGCCAGTTGGGGCCCAGGAGCTCGCAGGCGTGCTCCGCCTCGGACATCGTGACGTTGGCCCAGGGGAGCTTGCCCGGCACCGTGCAGCCGCGCTTGGTCGAGTCGAAGCCGGCGCTGGTGGCCGTCGCGTCGTAGCGGCTGGCCTCGTAGGCGTACATGGTGACGTTCTTGGACGAGATGTAGACCAGCACGTCGTCCGACGTCTTGTTGGACGCGGAGTCGAGCTCGTCGACCAGACCGTCGCAGTCGTTGTCGATGCCGTCGCAGACCTCGGTCTGCGGGGTCTTCATCGTGCCCGCGCAGCGGTGGTCACCCGACATCGAGTTGTCGCACACCCAGCTGCCCGTCCCCGCGCAGGGGCCGCTGCCGACGGTGCAGGTCTTGCCGATCAGGAACGGCTCGTCGGTCTGCCCGTTGCAGTCGTTGTCGAGGCCGTCGCAGCCGAACTTCATGTCCTCGACCTGCTCGTAGGTCGACGGGTAGACGCAGCTCCAGCCCATCTGCCCCTGGCAGGTCGGCTGGACGCCCGCGCAAACGCCCTTGCTGAGGCAGGTGATGGTGGCCGGCTGCAGGTTGTCGTCGACGATCCCGTCGCAGTCGTTGTCCTGCCCGTCGCAGATCTCGACGCCGCCGTTGGTCTGGATGCACTCGGTCTCGCACCCGGGGATGTTCGGGTCGCGGTCGTAGAAGTTGGGGAGGCAGGCTCCCTGCTTGCACGTGCTGTTTTCACAGCTGGCCATGGCGAACGGGAACGCGCACTGGTGGTTGCAGGCGCCGCAGTTGTCGACGTCGCTGGTCAGGTCGAAGCCGTCGTCGACGATGCCGTTGCAGTCGTTGTCGATGCCGTCGCAGATCTCGACGCCAGCGTTGGTCTTGGTGCACTCGCAGCCGTTCGTCGGGTCACTGTCGGCGTCGTAGAAGCCGGTCTGGCAGGTGAACTGGCACTTGCCGGCCACACAGGAGGGCACCGCGTTCTGGACGATGCACTGGTGGAAGCAGGTGCCGCAGTTGGCCGGATCGACCTGCAGATCGGGTGAGCTGGGGTTGCAGGTCGGGGTGACGCCGGCGTCGCCGCCGCCCGTTCCGCCGCCCACGCCCCCGGTCCCGATCGCGCCGCCAGCGCCCGCCACGCCGCCGGTGCCACCGTCGGTCTGTGGGACGCCGCCGGTGCCGGTATGGCCGCCCGTCTGCGGACTGCCGCCGGTGGAGGTCACGGCGTCCACCACGGCTCCGTCGCCGGGGATCACCGAGACGCCGAAGTCGTACAGGTGATCGTGACAGCCCGCCGCCACGATCACCGTCGCCAAGAGAATCCCGAGTTTCGACAAGCTAGCCAACCACCCCGCAAATCATCGTGTTTTACGCTCTTTCACTATACCCGCGTGCGGGCCGCGGATAAATAGCCAGCTATGCAGATCTTCTAGGCCAGATCTTGCCCCGCGAAGAAGAACGCCAGCTCAGCGCGAGCGGTGTCCGGGCCATCGCTGCCGTGGACCGCGTTCTTCTCGATGTCGGTGCCGTACTTCTGCCGGATGGTGCCGGCGGGCGCCTTCTTCGAGTCGGTCGGGCCCATGATCTCGCGATAGCGGGCGATGGCGTTCTCGCCCTCGATGGCCATGACCACAGCAGGGCCGGATGTCATGAATTTCACCAGATCGCTGTAAAACGGGCGCTCCTTGTGGACGGCGTAGAACGCGCGGGCCTGCGGGTCAGACAGGCGGACCAGCCGCAGCCCCACCAGCTTCAGGCCGCCCTTTTCGATCAGATCGATCACGCCGCCGATCGAGCTCTTGCCGACGGCGTCCGGCTTCACGATTCCAAACGTTCTCTCGATGGACATGGCTCTCCTGTTCGACCAACTACTTGACGAATCTGGCGACGGTCTTGCCCAGCTCGGCCGGCGTCGCGGCGACGGCGATCCCGGCCTCTTTGAGGGCCGCGATCTTCTCGGCCGCCGTCCCCTTGCCGCCGCTGATGATGGCGCCCGCGTGGCCCATTCGCTTGCCGGGCGGAGCGGTCTGGCCGGCAATGAAGGCCGCGACCGGCTTCTTCATGTTGGCCATCACGAAGCGCGCCGCCTCTTCCTCTGAAGTGCCGCCAATCTCGCCGATCATCAGCACCGCCTCGGTCTGCGGATCGCGCTCGAACAGCGCCAGGCAGTCGACGAAGTCCAGCCCCTTGACCGGATCGCCGCCGATGCCGATGGCGGTCGACTGCCCCAGTCCCAGCGCGGTCAGCTGGTGGGCCGCCTCGTAGGTGAGCGTCCCCGAGCGCGACACCACGCCGACCTTGCCGGCCTTGTGGATGTAGCCGGGCATGATCCCGATCTTGCATGCGCCGGGCGTGATGATGCCCGGGCAGTTCGGCCCGATCAGCACGACCTTGTCGCCGTAGGCATCCAGCGCTCGCTTGGCCTTCACCATGTCCAGCGTCGGGATCCCCTCCGTGATGCACACCACCACGTGGATGCCGGCCTGCGCCGCCTCGAGGATGGCGTCGGCCGCGCCCGGTGGCGGAACATAGATCACGGTCGCATTGGCGCCCGTCTTCTTGACCGCCTCGGCCACCGTGTCGAACACGGCGAAGCCGTCGTGCACCGAACCGCCCTTGCCGGGGGTGACGCCGCCGACCACGTTGGTCCCGTACTCGCGCATCTGCTTGGCGTGGAACGACCCCGCCGAGCCGGTGATGCCCTGGACGATGAGCTTGGTGTCTTTTCCGACCAGCACCGACATGGCTAGGCCGCCTTTCCCGCGGCCAGCGCGACGACCTTCTTCGCGCCGTCGGCCATGTCATTCGCGGTCGTCACCGCCAGGCCCGACTCGGCCAGCATCTTCTTGCCCAGGTCCACGTTCGTCCCTTCCAGGCGCACGACCAGCGGCACCTTCAGGCCGACCTGCTTGACGGCGGCGATGACGCCGGCCGCGATCGTGTCGCACTTCATGATGCCGCCGAAGATGTTGACGAAGATGCCGCGCACCTTCGGGTCGGCGGTGATGATCTTGAACGCGGCGGTCACGCGCTCTTCGGTGGCGCTGCCGCCGACGTCCAGGAAGTTCGCCGGCTCGCCGCCGAAGTGCTTGATGGTGTCCATCGTCGCCATGGCCAGGCCGGCGCCGTTCACCATGCAGCCGATGTTCCCCTCGAGCTTGATGAACGAGAGGTCGTGCCGCTTGGCCTCGGTCTCGGCCGGGTCCTCCTCGTCCAGGTCGCGCAGCGGCTCCAGCTCTTTCTGCCGGTAGAGCGCGTTGTCGTCGAAGGTCATCTTGGCGTCCAGGGCCAGGACCCGCCCGTCGGTCAGGACCACCAGCGGGTTGATCTCCAGCAGCGAGGCGTCGGTGGCCACGAAGGCCTTGTAGACCAGCGACAGCAGCTCGGCCGCGTTCTTGGCGGCCGGGCCGTGCAGCCCCAGCCCATAGGCCAGGTTTCGCGCCTGGAAGCCGGCCAGCCCCACCGTCGGGTCGACCACCTCTTTCAGGATCTTCTCCGGGTGAGCGGCGGCGACCTCTTCGATCTCCATGCCGCCCTCGGACGAGGCCATCACGACCACGCGCCCGAAGCCGCGGTCGACGACCAGGCCCAGGTACAGCTCGCGGGCGATGTCGACCGCCTGCTCGACCAGCAGCCGCTTGACGATCTTCCCGCCCGGGCCGGTCTGGTGGGTGATCAGGTTCATCCCCAGGATCTTCTGCGCCGTGTCGCGCGCGGCGGGGGCGCCCTTGACCACCTTGACGCCGCCCCCCTTGCCCCGGCCGCCCGCGTGAATCTGCGCCTTGACGACGACGAACTCGTTCTCCGTCTCGGCGATCAGCGACTTGGCGGCCGCCTCGGCCTCGTCGATGCTGAAGACCGGCACCCCCTTGGGGATCGGGACGCCGAACTTCTTGAGGATCTCTTTGGCCTGATACTCGTGGATCTTCACGGCGCTCCTGGTTGGCTACAGCTTCTTCGAGGCTTCGAGCACCTCGCGCACGGCGACGGCAGACTTCTCCAGCATCGCCTTCTCGTCGCCCGACAGCTCGATCGGGACGATCTTCTCGACGCCGCCGGCGCCGATGACGATCGGGACCCCCATGTAGAGGTCCTTGTACCCGTACTCACCGTTCAGGTAAGCGGCGCAGGCGCAGAGACGCTTCTGATCCTTCAGGTAGGCCTCGGCCATCGAGATGGCGGAGGTGGCCGGCGCCGCGAAGGCGCTGGTCCCCATCAGCTTGACGATCTCGCCGCCGCCGTGGCGGGTGCGGTCGACGATGGCGTTCAGCCGATCGGCCGCGATCAGCTGCCGCACCGGGATGCCGTTGATGGTGCAGTTGCTGAGGATCGGCACCATCGTGTCGCCGTGGCCGCCCAGCACCAGCGCGCGCACGTCCTTGACCGACACGCCGGCCTCCTGGGCCAGGAACAGCTGGAAGCGCGCCGAGTCGAGGATGCCGGCCATGCCGACCACCTTGCTGGCCGGAAAGCCGGTGACCCGCTTGAGCTCGTAGACCATCACGTCCAGGGGGTTGGAGACGACGATCACGAAGGCGTCGGGGCAGTGCTTCTTCAGGTTCTCCGCGACGTTGCGGATGATCTTCAGGTTCACCGAGAGCAGGTCGTCGCGCGACATCCCGGGCTTGCGCGGCACGCCGGCGGTGATGATGACCACGTCGGACCCGGCGCAGTCGGCCCAGTTCGAGGTGCCGGTGATCTTGGCGTCGGCGCCCAGGATCGCGCCGTTCTGCTCGAGATCCAGCGCCTTGCCCTTGGCCAGGCCCTCTTTTTCGGGGATGTCGAACAGGACGACGTCGCCCAGCTCGTTGCGGGCAGCCAGCGAGGCCAGCTCACCGCCGATGTTACCGGCGCCGATGAGCGCGATCTTCTTCCGTGCCATGGAGGGGGCTCCTTCGGATCAGGGGTTGCGGATGTTGGAAATGATCGCGTCGCCGAACGCGGAGCAGGAGACCTCTTTGGCTCCTTCCATCAGGCGCGCGAAGTCGTACGTGACCGTCTTCTGAGAGATCGTCTTCTCGAGCGCTGCCACGGTGCGCTCGGCGGCGCCGGTCCAGCCCAGGTGCTCGAGCAGCATGACGCCCGAAAGGATGACCGATCCCGGGTTCACTTTGTCCAGGTTGGCGTACTTTGGCGCCGTGCCGTGCGTCGCCTCGAAGACGGCGTGGCCGGTCACATAGTTGATGTTGCCGCCCGGCGCGATGCCGATGCCGCCCACCTGGGCCGCCAGCGCGTCCGACAGGTAGTCGCCGTTCAGGTTCAAGGTCGCGATGACGTCGAACTCGTCCGGGCGGGTCAGCACCTGCTGCAGCGTGATGTCGGCGATCGCGTCCTTGACCAGCAGCTGCCCGGCCGGCGGCTTGCCGCCGCAGTCGTCCCAGCCGACCGCTTTGCCGGCGAACTCGCGCTTGACCAGGGCGTAGCCCCAGTCGCGGAAGGCCCCCTCGGTGAACTTCATGATGTTCCCCTTGTGGACCAGCGTGAGGCTCTTGCGCTTGTGGCGGAGGGCGTACTCGAGCGCGGCACGGATGAGGCGCTCGGACCCCTCGCGCGAGACCGGCTTGATGCCGATGCCGGACGTCCCCGGGAAGCGGATCTTCTTGACCCCCATCTCGTTCTGCAGGAAGCCGATGACCTTCTGGGCCTCGGGCGTCTCGGCCTGCCACTCGATCCCGGCGTAGATGTCCTCCGTGTTCTCGCGGAAGATCACCATGTCGACCTTCTCGGGCCGCTTGACCGGCGAGGGGACGCCAGCGAAGTAGCGGACCGGGCGCAGGCAGACGTACAGGTCCAGCATCTGTCGGATGGCGACGTTCAGCGAGCGGATGCCGCCGCCCACCGGGGTCGTCAGCGGCCCCTTGATGCCGACGAAGTAGGTCTTGAACGCTTCGAGCGTCTCGTCCGGCAGCCAGGTGTCGAAGAGCTGCTTCGACTTCTCGCCGGCGTAGACCTCGGCCCAGGCGATCTTTTTCTTGCCGGCGAATTCCTTCTCGACCGCGGCGTCCAGCACCCGGACGCTGGCCCGCCAGATGTCGGGGCCGGTTCCGTCCCCTTCGATGAAGGGAATGATTGGATGATCGGGCACTTCCAGGGTGCCGTCGGACTTGACTGCGATCCGGTCGGAGCCGGCGGGAATGACGAGCTTCGGGCTTGGCATGACGGGGCTGATTAGCCCTGACCGGGCCCCGTCAACGCAAGAGAAAAATTGCCGAAAGAGGCGAAGCGCTCAGGCGGCCGAGAGGATGTCGAGCAAGGGGGCGTCCGGCGAGTCCGGATTGACCCGCAGCTCGCCCGAGCTGGCGTCGACCCGCAGGTCCAGCTCTTCGAGCGGAATCTGGCCGACCAGCGGCGTGGTTCCGGCCTCGCCGACCAGGGCGTTGGTGACCGTCTCCCGTCCGAGGATGGTCATCCGGATGCTGCTCACCCACGGGAGCTCGCCGATCCGACCGTCCGCGTAGCGGACCTTTCGATAGCCGTCTGGAAACAAACCGAGCCTGCCGACCAGGTCGGCGGGCAGCACCAGCATCGTCGCGGCGGTGTCTGCCACTGCCTGGACCGCGACCGAACGGACCTCGTGAGGCCGGCGGAGGCCGCGCTTCACGTCCTCCTCGTCGTGGTTGTTCGCAAGCTGGATCGGGTGCATGGTCCTCCCCATGCCGAGTCTTCGGCGCGGACACGACGTTCGTTGTCCGCGGTCACAGTAACAGAGTCGACCATGAGGCGATCACCTAATCTTGGTGCCCGGCGCCACTTCTTTATCGAGCGCGGACAATCCAAGAACTTCTTCGTCGCCGGCCGCGAGGATCATTCCCTGAGAGACGACGCCGCGGATCTTCCGTGGCGCCAAATTCGCGAAATAGATCACGGTGCGCCCGACGATCGTCTCCGGTGAGTACGCCGGCGCGATCCCGGACACGACGGTGCGCGGCTCGGCCGCGCCGATGTCCAGCGTCAGCTTGAGCAGCTTGTCCGCCTTCGGGACGCGCTCGGCCGCCAGCACCTTGGCCGCGCGCAGATCGATCTTCGCGAAATCGTCGATGACGACGTCGGCGGGTGGCGCCGCAGCGGGCGCCCGCGGCGGAGGCGCCGCCGTCGCCGCCTCCGGGGGGACCCACTTGGCGATCAGCGCCGCCTGTCGGTCTGGTTCGACGCGCGGGAAGACCGGCGTCGGCTCGGTCACCGTTCCACCCGGCCAGCCGAGCGTGCTGGGCCACGTCCCCTCGTCTTCGGAGCGGCCGAGCTGTCGCAGGATCTCGCCCGAGGCGGCCGGCGTGGCGGGGGCGATCATCAGCGCGGCCCAGCGGATGGCCTCGCAACAGGTCGCCAGGACCTTGTCGAGCTTGTCGATGTCGGATTTGGCCAGCACCCACGGCTTCTGGGCATCGACGTATCGGTTCATCTCGCGCAGAAGTCCCCACACCGCCTCCAGCGCCCGGGAGGGCTCGACGTTCTCCCACGATCGGGCGACCTCTGCCGCGATGGCCCCGGCGTCGGCGGCCAGGGCGTCGTGCTCGTGCGGCTTCCGCAGCGCTTCGACCCGGTCGTATCGCCGCGCCATCGAGATCGTCCGGTTCAGCAGGTTCCCCAGATCGTTCCCCAGGTCCGACTCGTAGCGCTGGAACAGGGCCTCGTAGGTGAAGTCGCCGTCCCCGCCGAACGCGTACTCGCGCAGCACGAAGTAGCGGAGCGGGTCGACACCCAGGTCGTCGGCGATGGCGCGGGGATCGATGCGCGTGGCCGGCATCGATTTGGAGATCTTCTGCCCCTTCACGGTGAGGTAGCCGTGGCAGAGGACCTGCTTGGGGGGCGGCAGCCCGGCGCTCATGAGCATGGCCGGCCAGTAGACGGCGTGGAAACGCAGGATGTCCTTGGAGAGCAGGTGGTGCGACTCCGCCCAGAGGGCGCCCTTGCCCTCGCCGCGCGCGACGGCGCCGGGGCCGCCCAGCGCGGTCAGGTAGTTGATGAGAGCGTCGACCCACACGTAGATGGTCTGAGCGGGATCGCCGGGGACCGGGATCCCCCACTTGACGTTGCTGCGCGAGACCGAGAAGTCCCGCAACCCGCTGCGCACGAACGATCGAACCTCGTTGAGGCGCGATTCGGGTCGCACCGGGTTCGTCTCGTACCAGGCCAGCAGCTTGTCGGTGTAGGCCGAGAGGCGGAAGAAGTAGTTCTTCTCCTTGACCCGCTCGATCGGCGTCAGGTGGATCTTGCAGAGCTTGCGGTCGCCGTCGACCGTGACGTCGTCATCGCTCTTGAACTCTTCGCACCCGACGCAGTACATGCCGTCGTACTCGGACTCGTAGATGTCGTGGCGCAGGCGCTGCCACATCTCGGCCACCGCCGCCTGGTGGCGCGGCTGGGTGGTCCGGAGAAAGTCGTCGTTGGTGATGCCGAACGCCTTCCAGGTCTCCTCGAAGCGGGCCGCGATTCCGTCGCAGTAGGTCTGCGGGTCCATTCCGCGCTCGCGCGCGATGCGCTCGATCTTCTGGCCGTGCTCGTCGACGCCGGTCAGGAAGAAGACGTTCTCTCTTCCACGCCGGGCCCGCTGGTAGCGGGCCACGGCGTCGGCCAGGACGGTCGCGTAGAAGGTGCCCAGGTGGGGCAGGGCGTTCACGTAATAGATGGGGGTCGTGATGTAGAAGGGCGACATGGGGATCAACGGTTGGGGGTGGGATTGGGTGGGGGCGGGGCGGGTTGTAGCTCGTCGGCGGCGAAGGTCTTGGGCGGTTGCCCGTCGAAGTAGACGCGCACGCGGCCGCGCAGGACGTCCAGGTCGCCCACACGGCCGATGCCGTCGGGCGTGCCGACCCGCTTGCCCAGCTTGGGGAGCGACGCCGCCGCCTCGACGTAGGTCGCATCCTCGTAGACCAGGCAGCACTTGAGCCGGCCGCACTGGCCGGACACGCGCGCCGGGCTCATGGCCAGGTTCTGGTGCTTGGCCATCTTGATCGACACCGGCGCGAACCGGGGCAGGAACGTCGAGCAGCAGAGCTCGCGCCCGCACGAGCCGATGCCGCCGACCATCTTGGCTTCGTCGCGCACGCCGACCTGGCGCAGCTCGATCCGGCTGTGGTAGCGGGCGGCCAGCTCGCGCACCAGCTCGCGGAAATCGACCCGCGTGTCGGACGCGAAGTAGAAGATCGCGCGGCCGCCTCGCGCCATCTCGACCCGGAACAGCTTGATGGGCAGTCCCTGAGCGGCGGCGCGCTCGCGCGCGTAGTTCCGGGCCTCGGCCGCCCGCTCGCCGGCGGCCTGCGCCCGCGCCAGGTCCCGCGCGTCCGCGCGGCGCAGGATGCGCGGCCGCGGATCGCCGGCCGGGCGGCGCGCGAACGGGATCGCCACCACGCCGATGTCGGCCTCGCGCCCGTCGTCCCGGCTGCCCGACGAGATCACCACCTGCTCGCCGACGCGCAGGGTCAGCTCGCCGGCGTCGCAGGTCAGGATCCGTCCCCGCGGGTCCAGCTTGACGCCCGCGACGACCACGGTCGCGTCTTCGGCGCTCACCCGCGGGCCTCCTGCCGCTTGAGGGCGATGAGCAGGCGCTCGAGCGCCAGCGTCGGGTTCGCGTTCACCTGCAGCGCCATCGCCACGTCGACCACGGCGGCCAGCGCGCGCCCCAGGCGCGGCAGGCCCAGCGCCGCCAGCCCCTCGGGGTTGCCCGCGCGGGTCAGGGCGGCCAGCTCGGGCGCTCCGGCCGCCACCGCTATCGCGTCCCGGTACAGCCCGCCGACCAGCGACACCAGGCGGGGGAGGTCGGCCTTGGCCTCCTTCTCGCTGGTCAGCGCGCCGGCCGCGTCGAACAGCGGGGCGGCCCCGGGCGTCGCCACGGCTGCACGGAGCTGTGCCAGCGCCCCCTCCAGCTCGCCGGCGCCCCCGTCCCCCTCGGCCGCGGCGGCTTCCAGCATCCGCGCGGCCGATCCATCGGCCAGCGCTGCGGCGATCTCGGCCCGCGCGTCGGAGACACCGTTGCGCCGGGCGATCTCCAGCAGCGCGGCCGGGCTGAGCGGCCGGAAAAGGATGCGCTGCGCGCGCGATCGAATGGTCGGCAGCAGGCGGTCGGGCGCGGTGGTGCACAGCACCAGGTGGTTGCCCGCCAGCGGCTCCTCCAGCGTCTTGAGCAGCCCGTTTGCCGCGTTCGGGTTCATGGCGTCGGCGTCTTCGACCACGATCACCCGGGCCGCCGCCTCGTGCGGGCGGCTGCGGGCCAGCGCCACCATGGCCTTGATGTCATCCACCACGATCTGTCCGCCGGGGCCGGACGGGCCGAACGTCGGGACATCCGGGTGGACCCCGGCTTCGACGCGCCGGCAGGTGTCGCAGGCGCCACAGCCCTGGCCCGGCTGGACGGGGCAGCTCAGCGCCAGCGCCAGGCCGTACGCCGCGCCGCGCTTTCCGACCCCGGGCGGGCCTTCGAAGACGTAGGCGTGCGCGACCCGGCCGGCCGCCAGGGCCCGCTCCAGCGCCATCCTCGCCAGGTCCTGGCCGATGAGATCCGAAAGCCGCACCGGTGGACCGTAACATACGCGATCTCCGCTCAGGCCGACCCGAGATGACACGATGAAGGTCCGGCGCTAACCTAGAGACCGCGATGGGTATCCTCGGCCGCCTTTCGACCCTCATCAAATCGAACGTCAACGACGCCATCGATTCGATGCAGGACCCCGGCAAGGAAATCGATCAGATGGTGCGCGACATGGAGGATTACGCGCGCCAGGCACGCGCCGAGGTGGGGCGCTGCATCGGGGACGAGCGGGTGCTCGAGCGCCGCGTCCAGACCATCGAGACGGAGATCGCCGACTGGGAGAAGCGGGCCGAGACCGCCATCCGGGCCGGGGACGATGAGCTGGCCAAGCAGGCGCTGGCGCGCAAGGCAGAGAAGGAGACCGAGCGCGACGACGCCAAGAAGGCTCTGCAGGACCAGGGCGCCTACGCCGACCAGCTCACGGCGGCGCTCAAGGCGCTGGAGACCCGCCTCAAGGACGTCAAGCTGCGCAAGGAGACGCTGAAGGCCAAGGCGCGGTCCAACCGGGACGGCGGCACCCTGAGCAACAAGACCTCGGCCTTCAACGAGTTCGAACGCCTGTCCAGCCGGGTCGAGGCCACCGAAGCCGAGGCTGACCTGGGGGACGAGCTGGACGGCCGGACGACCCGCCGGATCGACGTGGATCGCCAGCTCGAGAAGCTGCAGAGCGACAGCACGCTGGACGACGCCCTGGCCGAGCTGAAACGCAAGCTGGGCAAGTAGCTCCGTCGTCACTCAAAGCTCAATAACGTTATGCGTGGGCTGCCCGTGCTAAGCTGCGGCCCGTCATGGGCGACCGCCCGACAGCTCCGAAACCCGCGCGGACACCGGTGAGCCAGTCACCGGCCCCGGCGCCCGCCGCACCGCAGCCGATCGGGCACGAGACGACCGCGCGGGTCTCGCCGCAAAGGCCGCCTCTGCCCAACCTGTTCTGGGGGGCTCTCGGGTGCATGAGCGTCCTGGTCGTCGGGTTCACGGTGCTCTTCCTGGTGGCCCGTCCGGGCGCCGCGGCCGGGACGCTGCCGGCCCCGGTTCCGCTGCCCCCCACCGCGGTGGCCCCCGCTCCGCCGGCGCCGCGGCCTTTGCCCGACATCCAGCCGTTGGCTCCGCCAGCCCCACCGCCTCCGGCATCCGCCGAGGCGCCGAGCCCGCACGCCAAGCCTGCCGTCCACCCCATCAAGGTGGCCCGAGCCCCATCCGGCTCCGAGGGGGGCGGCCTGGCGGTCGTGACGAAGAAGAAGGCCCAGAAGGCCACCAGCGAGAATCAGGCCGACGACGGCGCGGACGACGGCACCGCCGCGAAGATGAAGTCGGCTGACAGCACCGCTTCGACCGACAAGACCGCCGACCAGGGCGCCGCCGACGATGACCAGCCAGCGCCGCGCCATCGTGAGCACGCCTCCGACGAGCCCGACGACGACTGAACTGGTTCCCGGCCACGCGCTCGATTCCCGGCCAGGGAATTCGCCGCCATGACCCCGCCCCGCCTCCTCGTCCTCTATCACTTCTTCCATCCCGACCAGGTCGTCAGCGCGCGCATCTTTTCGGACTTCGCGGCCGAGCAGGCGCGCCGCGGCTGGGACGTCACGGCGCTGACCACCAACCGCTCGCTCGACGAAGCGGTCCACTACGACCGGACAGAGACCTGGAACGGCGTCCACATCCAGCGCGTGTTTCGCCCGGCCTGGACCCAGAAACGCCCGGTCCCGCGCCTGGGCAACAGCGCCTGGACCCTGGCGGCCTGGTTCGCCCGCGCGGTCCAGCTGGGCCCGTTCGACACCGTCGTGGTCGGGTCCGATCCGTCATTCGCGGCGTCGCTGGCGATCCCGTTGCGCGCGGCCTGGCCGCGAACGCCCATCATCCACTGGTGCCTGGACGTCTTCCCGGACGCGGGCGAGGCCGAATGGAAGGGGGCGACGCGCCTGCTGTCGCCGCCCGCGCGCGCGCTGATGAGCGCCGCCTACCGGTGCTGTGACGTGGTCGTCGACCTGGGGCCGTGCATGCGCCGCCGGCTCGAACGCTACGGCGGCTCGCCCCAGCGCGAGACGCTGACACCCTGGGCGCTGGTCGAACCGGACCTGCCCGCGGCCCCCGATCCGGCGGTCCGGCGCGAGCTGTTTGGCGACGCCAAGCTCGGGCTGCTGTACGCGGGCAGCATGTCCCGCTCGCATGACTTCGAGAGTCTCCTCGCGCTGGCCCGCGCCTGCCGCGCGCGGGCGGGGGACGACGTCGCCGTCTGCTTCGCCTGCACCGGGACCAACCTCCCCGCGCTCAAGGCCGCCGTCCGCCCCGACGACACCAACGTCCGCTTCGCGCCGTTCGCCGACGAGGCGGTGATCCAGCGCCGCTTCGAGGCCGCCGACTTCCACCTGGGCAGCCTGCGGCCCGACTTCACCGGCATCGTCGTGCCCTCGAAGTTCTTCGCGGCGCTCGCGGTCGGGCGGCCCTTCATCTTCGCCGGCGCCGCCGACGCGGCGATCGCGCAGTGGATCCGCGAGCTGGACGTCGGCTTCGTGCTCGAGCCCAGCGCGGTCGACGACGTGGCGTCCCAGCTGACCCGGCTCGCGCGCGACCCGGCCGGGATGCAAGCCTCACGCGATCGCGCCCTGGCCGCCTACCGCACGCGATTCTCGAAGCAGCTCATCAACGAGCGCTGGGCGAGGTTGCTCGAGCGCATGCGCCAGGGCCGGCCCGCAACCAGCGCTCATCCTGGCTGAAGCTACACGGTCAGAGTCACGAAGAAGTCGCGGGCGATTGGCTCGATGCTGCTCGACTTGACGCCGAGGGCCGAGACCAGAGACCGGATTTGCGGCTCGGTGTACATGTAGAGCGCGCAGCGGCTCTTGTAGCGCAGGCGGCGCTGCCAGGCGAGTGGGCCGCCGTCGGCCGGGAAGCTGAAGAACGCCTTGCCGCGGCAGACGCTGAGCACCTTGCGCATCAACGCGCCGGCGTCCTCGATGTAGTCCATGAAGCCCATGACGATCGCGTAGTCGAACTTCTCGTCGCCCGAGACGGCCAGGAAATCGCCCAGCTCGAACTTGCACCGGTCCGAGACGCCCGCGGCCTCGGCGCGCTTGCGCGAGATGTCGATCATGCCGGGGGCGAAGTCGACGCCCAGAACGCGCGCCGCGCCCTGCGCCGCCAGCGCCACCGAGTAGTGCCCGGGCCCGCTGCCGATGTCGATCACGGTCTTGCCCTGGACCGGCTGGCAGCCGGCCAGGCTCTTCTCGTAGCGGAGCATCATGCTCTTGCGGAACACCTTGTTGACGACGCCATTGACCAGGGTGTTCTCGTTCCCGTAGATGGCGTTGAAGTCTTTGGCGTAAGCGTCGAAGAACGACGCGGTTCGGCTAGCAGTTTCCATTCAACAAACCTCGAGGCGCGCGCGGTTGTCAGCGATGTAGTCGCGGAACGTGGTGACCGGGAATTCAGCCAGGATGTTGCGAATTTTTCGCTCCGTGGTTCGCAGGTTGACGTAGGTCTTGAACCGCCGCGACATGCCCATGGGCAGCCGCGGGTGATCGGGATCGATCTCGCGCGGGTGAACGTAGAAGATGACCGGCCGTCCCTGCCCGAGCACGACCCGCGACATCCTTTGCACCAGCGGATAGGGGAAGAGCCGCAGGTAGCCGCCGCCGAAGAAGCACATCCGCTTGCCCATCACCTCGGCCACGGTGACCGGCAGCTCGACCAGCTCGCCGGCCTGCGTCTGCAGGCGGTACGGCTGGAGGCGGCCCGACTTCAGCCCGCCGTGGCCGCGCGACGCGGGAAACGTCGATGAGTCGTAGCTGTAGCCGGCCTCGACCAGCTTCTCGAAGAACCAGGGCGTCTGCTCGGTCACGGAGAAGCCCGACGCGCGGAAGCCCGACACGGGCGCGCCCGCGATGTCCTCCAGGAGCTTGCGCGATCGGCTGGCGTCCTCGAGGAACTCGGCCGGCGTCATGGTGTAGACCAGCCGGTGCTCGTAGCTGTGCGAGGCGATCTCGTGCCCGCGGCGGGCCGCTTCCCGCACGAGATGGGGGAAGCGCTTGGCCACGTGCCCGATGAAGAAGCAGGTTGCGTGGACCTGGCGCTCGGACAGGATGTCCATCAACCGCTGGAAGTTCCTGTCGACCCGGACCGGCAGCTCGTCCCAGCGTGAGATCGCGGGGGCCGAATCGACGTCGAGGATGTGGTACCAGTCCTCCACGTCTATCGAGAAGATGCTCGGCGTCACGGCGCGTGTCCTTCTACCACACCGGTGCTTGGGCCGCTGGTCGCCGCCGGAGTGGCCTGCTCGAGCGCGGCGAGCCGGCGCGCCAGCACCAGCAGCAGCGCAGCCAGGACGCCCAGCAGGGCCAGCACCGCGATCAGGGCGGCGATGAGGACCGGCCGGGTCCCGGCCGAGATGCGGAGCGGTCCCAGGGGCGTCAGGGGCACGCCACCCGGCTCTTGCGGCTCGGCCGCCGGCGTCACCACCACCCCGACCGCCGTCGGCTCGAGCCCCGCGACGCTTCCGGCCACCAGCTTCTGGACATCGCGCTCGGCGATCGGGGCCGAGCCGGGCCGCGCCTTCAGCAGCACGGCCGCCCGCGACTCTTCCCGCGGTTTGCCGTCCAGCGACAGCGGGTCCTGTTCCTCGAGCGCCAGATGGACGCGGGCGCTCACCACCCCGTCGATGGTCTCCAGCGTCTTCTCGATCTCGCCCGCGGTGGCGTTCAGGTACCGGGCGCGCTCTTCGGACGGCGTGGGGATCAGGCTCGGCTGGCCGTAGGTCTCGGCGAACCCGCGCCGGGGCTGTCGCGGCAGCCCCAGCGCGTGGAGCAGGTCGACCGCCCGGCTCGCATCGCCGCTGGTCACCCGCACCGTGAACGTGGCGCCCGCGGGGCCTCCCGCCAGCGCGTCGTCGGCCACCTTCTCGGCGCCGATTCCCGCGCGTTCCAGGGCGGCGGTCGCTTCGTTGGCGGCCCGCTCGTCGATCCCGTGCAGCACGCTGGTCGAGCAGCCCGCGACCACCCACGCCAGGACCGCAATGCCCCACACCCGACCGCGACGTCCCGGCACCATCGACGCCCTCATATCAGATCTGCGTGCCGATGGTCTGCTTGATCGCGCCCACCAGGCGGTCGGTCGCTCGGGACACCACCTCGACCGTCTGAGCGTATCGCGCAACCGTCGCCTGGGCCGCCAGCAGCTGCCCCGGCGTGAAGGTCCGCCCGCGCGCGGCCGCCCGGACCAGGCCGTCGACCGCTCGCTCCGAATCGGTGGTGCGCGCCAGGATGGCGCTGAACGGGCTGGCGCCGCGCCCGCCGGTCGGCGCCGCCGGCGCGGGAGGTAGATCAAGGGACAGCGGGAGGGGGTCGATGCGCATGACCGATCATCGGCGCCGGCCGCTGTCCGGTTGCGCGTCGTCCGCGTCTTCGATCGCGGCGCGCAGCAGCTCGACCGCGCGGGCGTGCAGCCGGCAGGCCCAGGACTTGGACAGCCCCAGCTCGGCGCCCGCCTCCTCGAGGTTCTTGTCGGCGAAGTAGTAGAGCTCCATCAGCCGCCGCTCCTTCTCGGGCAGCTGGGCGACCGCCGCCCGCACGCGCGCCGCCATGCGCTGCCCCTCGACGGCCGCGTCAGGGGCAGGGCGCCGCTCGTCCGGCACCGCGGCGGCTGCCTCGAGCGACGTGATGTGGACGGTGGCGACCCCGGCCAGGATCTCCTTCACCTCGGTCAGCAGCGCCTCCTGATCGGCCGGCGGCGGCGCCCCCTCGGCGCGCGCGGCCCCTTCGCGATCGGCGCGGCTGCGCAGGTATTCGTTGGCGCGCTCCTCGGCGCGATAGCGCGCGTAGTCGGCGCGCGAGTACCAGCCCATGCTGCGCAGCCCGTCGTACATCGCCCCGCGGATCCGGTAGTAGGCGAAGGTCGAGAAGGCCACGCCGTGGCGCGGATCGAACCGCTCGGCCGCCTCGACCAGCCCCTTGGACCCGTAGCCCACCAGGTCGTCGAGCTCGATCGTGGCGCCGACCGACTTCTTGACCTTGCGCGCGATCGCCTGGACCAGCGGCAGGTGCTTCTCGATCAAGTCCTGTACGTCCGACGCCGCCATCCGCGAGGCAATAGAGCAAGGGTTGCGTTGCGCCGTCAAGTCCGCATAGTCTCGACGGCGATGCGCAGCTACGTCGAAGCCGCCGAACGTCACGACAACGTGAAGCGGACGGTGCGCCTGCTGGAACAGATCGTCCCCGACGCTCGGTTGCACCCGCGATTCGTCAACACGCTGGCCCGCATGGAGTACGTCGGCGTGCGCAAGATGCTGAAGAGCCGGCGGGCGGAGCGGCTGGATCTGGACGGCATCCAGCACATCCTGGACGAGGCGGTCCACACGCTGCGCTTGAAGAAGGCCGCGGTCGCGCTGGGCTCGACGGCGGGCGAGGGCGTGCGGACCTTTGCCAGCAGCGACACGCTGGCGGGCGACGCCGGCGAGAGCTACCTGCAGGCGCTCGATCACCGCGCCGAGGAGATGCTCGCGGATCTGCCCGCCGGCATCCGCGCAGAGGCGAACTACCTGCTCACCAGCGCCGCCGTCGAGGTGCGCGCGCAGGTGTTCTACCCGCTCTACGATCGGGCCCTGAAGGAACGGCAGGCCGGCTTCTCGGTGGCGGCGATCATGAAGGACGAGGACCGCCACCTGGACGAGATGGCCGCCGGCCTGGAGGCCGTCCTGACGGAGTGGAAGCCGCGCCTCGAGCAGCTGCTGGCCGCCGAGGAGGCGCTGTTCGCGCGCTTCCTGGGCGCGGTCGAGCAGGCCGTGGCAGCCGCGGCCGCGCATGGCTGAGTGGCGACGCCTCACGTCCGCCGACGTCACGGAGATCCTCGAGGCGTTCGGCGTCGGGGGCTACCAGGCGCACCAGCCGATCGCCGCCGGCACCATCAACACGAACGTGCGGGTGACGACCGCGGGCGGTCCGCTGTTCCTGCGGATCAACGAGGGCAAGACCCGCGACGACGTCCAGCTCGAGGCCGACATCGTGTCCTGGATGGCGGCGCGCGGCGTGCCGACGCCCGAGCCGTACCGCACGCCCGCCGGCGCGCCGTTCGCCGCCTGGAGCGGCGAGCTGGCGTCGCTGTTCCCCTGGGTCCCCGGGCGGACGCTGGCGCGCGGCGAGCTGACGCCCGGTCACGGCGCCGCGGTCGGTCGGGCGCTGGCCCAGCTTCACAAGGCGGGCGCCGACAACCCGGACCGCCGCGAGGGGCGCTACACCCCTGACGAGATCGATCGCCGGCTGGAGGCGATCGCGGCCCTCGGCCGCCCCGAGCTGGCCGAAGCGGTGGCCACGCTCGCGCCCGAGCTGAAGGCGCTGGCCGCCGAGCGGAACCCGGCGCTGCCGTGCGGCATCATCCACGGCGATCTGTTCGTCGACAACGTCCTCTTCCACGAGGACGGCCGGCTGTCGGCGCTGCTCGACTTCGAGCAGGCGTCGTATGGGCGGCTGGCCTACGACGTCGCGGTCACCTTGCTGGCCTTCGGCTTCGGCGCCGATGACTTTCGTCCCGACGTGACCCGCGCCTTCCTCGAGGCGTACGCGGCCGTGCGGCGGCCGACGCGCGAGGAGCGAGCCGGGTTCGGCGCCGAGCTGCGCTTCGCCGCGTGCCGCTTCGCGGTCACGCGCATCACCGACGTCCACCTGAAACGCGGGACGGGCGCCCCGGGCGGCAAGCGGTTCCAGCGCTATCTCGCCCGGCTGGCGCGCGTCCGCCAGCACGCCGGTCAGGACCTGCTGGCCCTTCCGGCTACTTCCGGACCATGTTGATGTACTTCCGGAGCGTGTCCTTGCGCTCTTCGTCGAGGTCGACGTAGCGGATCCCCATGTCCATCGGGGGCTCCCGGTTGGCCCAGACCACCTCGCCGGTCAGCGCGATTGACGCATCGAGGTCGGGGAAGTTGAGGACCAGGTCGACCATCGTGCCGACCTCTTCGACGCCCGACGTCTGGATGCACACCCCGCCCAGGGAGATGTTCTGGATGCGGTGGAACAGCAGGACTTCGTTGCCGGTGTAATCGACGTAGGCGTTGACCTCGAACCGGGGGAACTCACGCGCTCGCTCGGGGAAATCGCCCATGGCCACGACTGGTGACTATCGCAGATTCGGAGGTCAGGGCAAAGCGGTACTGCCGGGGTTGTCAAAGTGGCACGCCCAGCCGTCACGCCGCGACGAAGCGGCAGCGGAGGGCGGCCCGGGACGCCGAAAAATCGCGCCGAACCGGCGTGGAACGGTTCGTGCACCAAGGTGCCGCCACATGGGCTTCCGTCTGGCCTTGGCGCTGACTGTCTGCCTCGCGGCGGGGGCCGTCGGCTGCGCGCACCACGACTACTTTCCCGGGACGACGATCGTCCGCAACGAAGAGAACCGGAAGATCATCCAGACCATCGAGGAGTACCGGCAGCGCCTGATGCAACGGAATGTCCCCGGCCTGCTGGCGCTGGCGTCTCCGCGCTACTTCGAGGACTCCGGGACGCCCCGTTCCGACGACGACTACGGGTACGACGGGCTGCGGAAGGTCCTCGAACGGCAGCTCCCCCGGGTGAAGTCGCTTCGCTACGACATCGAGTACCGCAACATCCGGGTCAGCGGCAAAGAGGCCGAGGTCGAGGTTTTTCTCGACGGCTCGTTCGAGATCGCGGCGCCCGAGGCGGGCGACCGCTACCGGCGGGTGAACGACTACCACCGCTTCCTGCTCGACAAGGAAGGGGAAGAGTGGAAGTTCCTGGCCGGGATGTGAGGGCCGAAACGGCCTCTCAGGAGCAGTAGCGCCCGATCGCCTCGAACAGCCGGCTCAGGTCCAGTGGCTTCATCACCAGCTCGGCGGCGTCGACCAGCACCGGGCGCTTGCCGGTGGCGGTGATGACCACCAGCGGGATGTCGGCGATCGAGGGGTCCTGCTTCTGTTCCTTGCGGAACTGCCAGCCGTCCATGACCGGCATCATCAGGTCCAGCAGGATGACGCAGGGTCGGGGCGAGGCCGCCTTCAGGTGGTCCAGCGCCTCGCGGCCGTTGCCGACGCAGGAGACCTGGTAACCCTCGTCCTCGAGGACCTCGCGCAGCGACTCGCGGATGTCCGGATCGTCATCTACAACCAGCACGCCCCCGCAGGGTGCCTCGCCTGACATACGCAGATCTTCTGGGTCCGGTCAGTCGCTTGTCAAACGGTTTGGTTGAACCCACCATGTCCCGACTCATGGATGGTCGTCGCGCGGCGCTCCTGGCCGCCCCGTTGCTGGCGCTGGTCGTCGCCGCCCCGGCCCGCGCCGAGGTGCGGGCCTCGGGGCCCCTCGACATCTCGGTGCTGATCGCCACCCATTACCGCGTCGTGCCGAACCAGCCATACCTGATGGCCGGGGGGTGGACGGGGCATCTGGACCTGTACCTACCCCGCCACCCGCCGGCCGGGCCCATGCCCGTCGCGCTGCTGTTTCACGGCGGGGGCTGGGAGACCGGCAGCAAGGACGAGATCGCGCTGGACGCCGTCCCCTACCTGGTCATGGGGATCGCCGTGGCGAACGTCGAGTACCGGCTGGCCAGGACGGCCCCGGCCCCGGCGGCGGTCCAGGACGCCCGCTGCGCGCTGCGCTGGGTGGTCCGACACGCCGACCAGTACGGGCTGGACACGCACCGGGTGGTCACGGTCGGGAGCTCGGCGGGCGCGCACCTGGCGCTGATGGCGGGGCTGGCGCCCCAGTCGGCCGGCTTCGACGACCTGTGCCCGGGGAACGAGCCGATGCGGGTGGCCGCGGTGGTGAACTTCTTCGGCATCTCGGACGTCGCCAAGCTGCTGCAGCCCGAGAGCCTGCGCGACTTCGCCGTCGGTTGGATCGGCCCCCGGCCGGATCGCGAGGACCTGGCCCGGCGGTTGTCGCCCCTCACGTACGTGGCCAAGGACAACCCCCCCGTCTTCACGGTGCATGGCGACACCGACCCGATCGTGCCGTTCGAGCAGGCCACCCGGCTGCACGCGGCGCTGGCGGCGGCCGGCGTCCCCAACCGCCTCTACGTCGTGCCCCACGGCGGTCACGGCGAGTTCACCGGCGCGGAGGTGCTGCTGATCAATCGCGCCGTGCACGACTTCCTGATCAAGCACGGCGTGATCCACGCGGGTCGCTCGCCGCTGCTGCAGTAGTGCCGCTGTGTTACGCTGGAAACCGGTGGACGCCGAAGCCCCAGCGCCGCCCGACCCTCGCGTAGGCCACGTTCTGCAGGGCCGGTACCGGATCCTCAGCAAGATCGCGTCCGGCGCGATGGGCGTCGTGTACCGCGGCGAGCGGGTGCAGCTGGGGCGTCCGGTGGCGGTGAAGTTCCTGCACCCCTGGATCGCCGCGCAGAAGGCGTTCCTGGGCCGATTCGAGAACGAGGCCAAGGCGATGAGCCGGCTGGCCCACCCGCACTGCGTGTCGGTCATCGATTTCGGCGTGGACGGCTCGCCCTACCTGGTGATGGACTTCGTCACCGGGCGGACGCTGCGCGACGTGATGGAGGGGGGACCGCTGCCGGTCGCCCGGGTGATGCGCATCGCCCAGCAGCTTCTGGCGGGGTTGGCCCACGCGCACGCGCAGGGGATCGTCCACCGCGACCTCAAGCCGGAGAACCTGATCCTGACCGACGAGGACGGCCTGCAGGATCACCTGCGCATTCTGGACTTCGGGCTGGCCAAGCTGCGCGACGGGCCGGCCATGACGGCCGGCCTGGCGGTCGGGACGCCCAGCTACATGTCGCCCGAGCAGTCGGGCGGGCCCGGCACCGTCGACGCGCGCAGCGACCTGTACGCGGTCGGCGTGCTGCTGTTCGAGATCCTGGCCGGCCGGAAGCCGTTCCAGTCGGAGAACGTCGGCGAGCTGATCTTCATGCATCGCGAGACCCCGCCGCCGCGGCTGCGCGACATCGCGCCGGCGGCTGGTTTCTCGGCCGCGCTGGAGTCGACCATCGATCGGACGCTGGCGAAGATGCCCGAAGATCGCTTCGCCTCCGCGAGCGAGCTGGCGGCTGCGCTGGCGGCCACGCCCGAGGGGCAGGGGCGCGCCGAGCCGCGGCCGGCCCCGCGAGCGGCGGCGCCCGCCAAGACGACGGTCGACACCGTATCGGCCGTGCGGCGGCGGCTGGGGGCCGAGACACCGCCGCAGGCGCCGGCTGGCGAGGCGGCTTCGCCGCGGCAGTTGCCGCTGCTCTGGATCGGCTGCGGGTTCCTGTTGATCGTGCTGATCGGCCTGAGCATCGGTCGCGGGCTACGCCACGGAAGCAGTCCGGCCGTCGAGTCGGCGCCGGCGCCCGCGCCCGCCCGCCCCGCGCCGGCCGCGGCTCGCCCGGAGCCGCCGCCGCCAGCGCCGGCGGCTCCTTCCTTGCCCGCGCCCGCCGCCGAGGATCCGCGCATCGAGCAGGCCCGCCAGATGGTCGCCAGCGGCCAGGCCACCGACGCCGTCGCGCTGCTCGACCGCGTGCGGGCGGAGCGGCCGGACGACGCCGACGCCCCCTATCTGCTGGCGATGATGGCCTTCGACGGCCGCCACTGGGCGGAGGGGCTGGCCGAGGCCCAGACGGCGGTGCGGAAGAACCCCTCCTTCCGCAGCGACGGGGACCTCATCCGTGGCGTCATACGGTCTCTGGTCGCCGACCGCGGGTACGAGCGATCGCAGTCTTTCTTGCGGGGTCTGGGCCCGGCGGCCGTCCCCTACCTGAAAGAGGCCGCTCGCCGGGACCCGAACGCCAAGGTGCGCGAGCGGGCTGCGGCGCTCCTGCCTGCCCCGCGGGGCGGGCCAACCTCGCGTTCGGGCGGCGGAATGTTCAAACGGTAAAAAAAGTAACTTCCGTTGCAGTGTTAGCGACTGATATTCTACGTGCGTGACTGAGCTAGGACGTTGCGCCGGGAGGTCCGGGTGGCGACGGTGAGGGCGGCCGACGTCATCGTCTCGCGGCTCGAGGACCAGGTCCGCGAGCTGCGAGCCGCGCTCGAGGGCGCCGCGGAGGCGATCTGCCGCATCGACCTGGATGGGCGGATCCTCAGCGTGAACCGCGCGTTCTGCCGGCTGTTCGTCCTGTCGGCGGACCAGGCGGCCGGGCGCCGCTGGGAGGAGCTGCTGGTCGCGGAGAACCGGGCTGCGGCGCGGGGCGACCTGGTGGCCGCCATGGATCGGGTCGAGCGCGAGCGAACGGCCGTGCGCCCCGACGGGACGACCTTCCCCATCCAGCTCGCCATGGTGCCGGTCCAGGAGCCGGGCGGCGGGCGCCCCAAGGGGCACTACCTGTTCATTCACGACCTGTCCGAGCGGCGGCGGATGGAGAACCAGCTCATCTTCGCCGGCCGGATGGCGGCGGTCGGCACGCTGGCCGCCGGCGTCGCGCACGAGATCAACAACCCGCTGGCCTACATCGTCGCGAACATCGACTTCGTCCGCCATCAGATGAACACCGTCGCCTCGCGCCTGTCGCGCGGCTCGGCCGCCACGTCGGCGCACATGCTGGAGGAGACGACCGAAGCCCTGACCGAGGCCCGCCAGGGGGCCGAGCGGGTCCGCAACATCGTCCGCGACCTGCGCGTGTTCGCGCGCGGCGACGACGATCAGACCGGCCCGGTCGCGGTGCGGCGGGTGCTCGACTCGTCGATCAACATCGCCTGGAACGAGATCCGCCACCGGGCCCGCCTGGTGAAGGACTACGGCGAGACGCCGCTGGTCGAGGGGAACGAGTCCCGGCTGGGGCAGGTGTTCCTGAACCTGTTGCTCAACGCCGCCCACGCCATCCCCGAGGGGGGAACCGATCGCAACGAGATCCGCGTCAGGACGCGCACCGACGCGAACGGACGGGCGGTCATCGAGGTGCGCGACAGCGGGACGGGCATCCCGCTGGAGATCCGCGACCGCATCTTCGACCCGTTCTTCACGACCAAGCCGGTGGGCGAGGGGACCGGGCTGGGCCTCTGGATCTGCCACGGCATCGTCAGCGCGCTGGGCGGCCAGGTCACCCTGGACAGCGAGATCGGGCGGGGCAGCACCTTCCGGGTCACGCTGCCGGCGGCGGCGATGGACGCGCCGGCCACCTTCTCGACGCCCAGCACGCCCGAGGTGGACGCCAAGGGCGGACGGCTGCTGGTCATCGACGACGAGCCGATGATCCTGGGCGCGCTGCGGCGGTCACTGTCCAGCGACTACGCGGTGACCTGCGTGGCCGACGGCCGGCGCGCGCTCGAGCGGCTGCGCGCCGGCGAGCGGTACGAGGTGATCCTGTGCGACCTCATGATGCCGGACCTGACCGGCATGGACCTCTTCGCCGAGCTGGAGAAGCTGGCGCCCGAGCAGGCGGCGCGCATGGTGTTCGTGAGCGGCGGCGCCTTCACGCCGCGCGCCCGCGAGTTCCTGGAGCGGGTGCCGAACGCCCGGGTCGAGAAGCCGATCGACTTCCAGAACCTCCGCGTCCTGCTCCGCAACCTCTCGCACTGACGCCTTGGAGCTAGAGGCAGGTGCCGTCGGTCTGGCAGGTGCCGACCGCGCAGTCGCTGTCGGACATGCATGACTGCAGGCAGCTGACGTCGCCGTCGCACATGAGCGGCGAGCACTCGGTGTTGTTGGTCAGGGTGCAGCCGCCCATGCCGTCGCACAGGGTCTCGAGGATCTGGTGGGTCCCGGCCGCGCAGGACGGTCCGAAACAGACAGTGTTCATCGGCGTGATCTGGCAGCCGCCCATGCCGTCGCACATCCCGTCGTTGCCGCAGATGCCCAGCGTGTTGTTGGCCAGGCAGGCGCCGGTCGCGTCGACGGTGTTGACGGGGAGCGGCGTGCATGTCCCCTCGCTTCCGGCGACCAGGCAGCTCGAGCAGGTGCCGCAGCTGGAATGGTCGCAGCAGACGTGCTCGGTCGTGCTGCAGGCGCCCGTGGCGCACTGGTCGTCGGTGAGGCAAGCGGTGCCGCCGCTCTCGCGCGGGAGGCAGCTGCCGCCCAGCCCGGTGCAGTAGTCGCCCGTGATGCAGTCGCCGTCGCTGTTGCAGGTGTGCGGGCAACCGGTCGACTTGCACAGGTACGGGGTGCAGTCGGTGGTGGTCGTGCTGCCGCAGTTGCCGCCGCTGCAGGTCGCCGCCGAGGTGTAGATGGTCGACCCGGCGTTGCACACGACGTCGATGCAGACCGAGCCGTTCGCCGGGGCGGCGCAGGCGCCCGCGCCGTCGCACTTCCCGGTGTTGCCGCAGGAGCCCCCCGCCGGACACTGGCCGGCCGGAGCCGACTGGCCGGAGGCGATGTTCGCGCAGGTTCCGGCGCCGTTGAGGTTGCAGGCCTGGCAGGTGCCGCACGAGGAGGTGGAGCAGCAGATCCCGTCGACGCAGTTGCCGTTGCTGCACTCGTGACCGGTCGAGCAGGTCGCTCCCTGCGCCTTCTTGCCCTGGCAGGTCCCGCTGGTGCCGGTGCAGTAGTCGCCCATCACGCAGTCGCTGTCCATGTTGCAGCCGCCGTTGCAGGTGGTGCTGCCGCAGATGTAGGGCGAGCAGGGGTTCGTCACCGCCATCGCGCAGCCCCCGCTGCCCGTGCAGAACGCCGCCGACGTCGCGACGCCGCCCGTGCACGACGGCATCACGCACATGACGGAGGTCGAGGCCTGCGTGCAGGCGCCCATGCCGTTGCAGGCGCCGGTGTTGCCGCAGGTGCCGTTGGCGGCGCAACGGGTGTGCGGATCGGTCACGCCGTTGCCGACGTTCGCGCAGGTTCCGGCGCCGTTGAGGTTGCAGGCCTGGCAGGTGCCGCACGAGGAGGTGGAGCAGCAGACGCCGTCGACGCAGTTGCCCGTGCTGCACTCGTGAAGGGCGCCGCAGGCGACGCCGTTGCCCTTGAGCGCTGCGCAGGTGCCGCTGCCCGTGCAGTAGTTGCCCGTCGCGCAATCGGTGTCGACGGTGCAGCTGGTCTTGCAGGTGTTGCTGGTGGTGCAGGCGAAGCTGCTGGGGCAGGGGCCCGCGGTCGGCGTGCCGCACGACCCGTTGCCGGTGCAGGTGGGCGCCGGCTTGTAGCTGCTGCCGTTGCAGGTGGCCGAGCCGCAGACGACGCTGCTGGCGGCCTGCGTGCAGGCGCCGGCGCCGTTGCAGGTGCCGGTGTTGCCGCAGGTGCCGTTGGCGGCGCAGCGGGCGTGGGGATCGGTGACGCCGCCGCCGACGTTCGCGCAGGTTCCGGCGCCGTTGAGGTTGCAGGCCTGGCAGGTGCCGCACGAGGAGGTGGAGCAGCAGACGCCGTCGACGCAGTTGCCCGTGCTGCACTCGTGGAGGGCGCCGCAGGTGGCGCCGTTGGCCTTGAGCGCCGCGCAGACCGTGCCGGTGCAGTAGTTACCGGTCGAGCAGTCGGTGTCGGCGGTGCAGCTGGTCTTGCAGCTGCCGCCGGTGCCGCAGACGTACTGGCCGCAGGGGGTGGACGAGGGCGTTCCGCAGCTGCCGCTGCCCGTGCAGGTGGGGGCGGGCGTGTAGGTGACGCCGGTGCAGGTGGCCGAGCCGCAGACGACGGTGTTCGCGGCCTGCGTGCAGGCGCCGGCGCCGTTGCAGGTGCCGGTGTTCCCGCAGGTCGTGGTGACCGGGCACTGCCCCGTGGGCGCCGCCGTGCCGGACGCATAGGGCGAGCAGCTCCCCAGCCCGTTGAGGTTGCAGGCCTGGCAGGTGCCGCACGAGCCGCTGCCGCAGCAGACCCCGTCCACGCAGAAGCCGCTGATGCACTGGCCGGCGGCCGTGCACGACTGCCCGTTCGGTTTCAGCGCGCAGTTCTTGGTCGTGGAGCCCTGGCAGGTGAACGGGGCGACGCAGTCGCCGTCGCCCGTGCAGGTGGTCTTGCAGGAGCCGGTCCCGCAGACGAAGTTGTTGGGGCAAGCTGACGAGGTCGGGGTCGCGCAGGCCCCGGCGCCCGTGCAGTGGGACACCGGCGTGAAGGTCGAGCCCGAGCAGGAAGCCGTCCCGCAAGCGGTGCCGGTGCCCCCCTGCTGGCAGTGACCGGCGCCGTCGCACAGCGTGGTGTTGCCGCAGGGCGGGTTGGCCGCGCACAGGCCGTGCGGCTCGGCCGTGTTGGCGGCGACGTTGGCGCAGTTGCCGGGGCTGCCGGTCACGTTGCAAGCCTGGCAGGTCGGGCACGAGCCGGTGCTGCAGCAGACGCCGTCGACGCAGCTGTTCCCGGTCAGGCAGTCGGTGGTCGACGCGCAGGGCTGGCCCAGCCGCTTCTTGTTCCCGCACAGGCCGGTCATCGGGTCGCAGATGTTCGGGCTCTGGCAGTCGGCGTCGCTGGCGCAGGCGGCCTTGCAGGCCGTGGTCCCGTTGCAGATGTAAGGGGCGCAGGCGATGGCGGTGGCCGGCTGGCAGGTCCCGTTTCCGTCGCAGGTCCGGCCGGAGGTCAGCGTCGTTCCCGCCGCGGGGCAAGACGGCGGCGCGCAGGAGGTCCCGCCGGCGTACAGGCGGCAGGCGCCGTTGCCGTTGCAGAAGCCGTCGGTCTGGCAGCTGGCGTTGCCCATGTCGTGGCAGGTCCCTTGCGGGTCGGGAGAGCCGTTGGCGACGTTGGTGCAGGTGCCCAGCGAGGCGGCCAGGCCGCACGACTGGCAGGGCCCGGTGCAGGCGCTCCCGCAGCAATAGCCCTGGGCGCAGAATCCGGACAGGCACTCGGCCGCGCTGGCGCAGGCCTGGCCGTTCCCCTTGAGCCCGCACGACCCGCCGATGCAGACCGCCGGCGAGGCGCAGTCGCCGTCCGTGGTGCAGCTGTTCTTGCACACGTTCGTGCCGCACTGATACGGGAAGCAGGGGGTCGGGTTCGGGGTCAGGCAGCTGCCGGCGCCGTCGCAGGTCGAGCCGGCCGTGAACGTGGTCGACCCGGCCGGGCAGGTCGATCCCGCGCAGGTGGTGCCCTGGGCGTAGCGCTGGCAGCCGCCGTTGCCGTCACACTTGGCATTGGTCCCGCACGAGGTGGCCCCCT
>DATJWP010000171.1:0-4426 GCA_035578045.1 Polyangia bacterium
TGCCGCCGCGCCGGAGGCGCTGGGCGCGCGCGTCTTCTACCGGTTCGAGCGCGCCCCCGAGGGGCTGCGGCTGACGCGCGCGTTGCGGGCCAGAGATGGGGAGACGCCGCTGGTGGGCACGCTGAGCGCGATGCTGACCGACCCGACCAAGGCCGTGCGGCTGCAGCTGGAGCAGGCCGACCTGCAGGGCGATCGGCTGCTGGAACGCGGCCACAACCCGCGGGTCGCCCTGCCCGCCTCCAAGCTGGACGCGCTGCTGCAGATCCTGGCCGGCACGGACCGGGCCTCTGTCGACGGGGTGCCGGTCACCATCTCCGAGGAGGAGCTGCGCCCGCAGGCGACGCTGACCGACGCCGCGGGCGGGCGCGAGGCGGAGGTGCGGCTGGCCATCGTGCCCGACCCGCGGCTCCGCGCCGTGGTCGCCCCGGGCGTGGCGCTCTGCGAGGAGGACGGGCGCGCCACGCTGAACCGGCTGACCGAGACCGAGATGACCGGGGTCTGGCTGCAGAACCTGCCGGTGCGGCGGGCTTTTCGTTCCGCGGAGCTCGGGGAGCTCTTGACCGTGACGCTGCCGGACCTGGCGCGCCGGACCAACCTGGATGTCAGCAGCCAGCGCCTGCCGCCGGTGGCCCGCGACCTGAAGCCGCGCGTCGTGCTGCAGATGGACCAGCTCGAAGGCGCGCAGCTCACCGTGCTGCCGACGCTGGTCTACGGCTCGCCCCCGGCCGCGCGGATCGACAACGGCAAGCTGGTCTACCTGCGCGGGCCCGTCCCGCTGCGCGACACGGCCGCCGAGCAGCGCGCCATCGAGAAGCTCCGGCAAGAGCTGGACCTGCTCCCCGGCCGGCGCACCACCTTCGGCGCGGCCGACGCGCCTCGCTTCGTCGAGAAGCTCAAACGCTGGCGCGGCGATCTGTCCGGGGCCGCCGCCGGCATCGTGAAGCCCTCCGCCACCCTGCACCCCCGGCTGGCGCTCAGCGGAACGGACACCCTTCGGTTCGACTTGACGTTCGACGTGCAGCGCAAGGACGGCCAGCGCGCATCCGGCTCGGTCGACGCCGCCGCCGTCGTGCGCGCCTGGCAAGATGGGCTGGGGATCGTCCCCTTGCTCGACGGCGGGTGGGCCTCGCTGCCGCGGGAGTGGCTGCGCCAGCACGGGCAACGCGTCGCCGACCTGCTGGCGGCGCGCGAGGAGGACGGCCGCCTGGCCAAGCACGCGTTGCCGGCGCTGGCGGAGCTGTGCACCGCGCTGGAGCACCCTGCCCCGCCCGGGCTCGAGCGCCTCCAGCCGCTGGTGGCCGGCTTCGAGCGTTTGCCGGAGGCGACGCTGCCCGGCGACCTGACCGCCTCGCTGCGCGGGTACCAGCAAGAGGGGGTGCGCTGGCTGGCGTTTCTCAAGTCGGCCGGCCTGGGCGGGATCCTGGCCGACGACATGGGCCTGGGGAAGACGCTGCAGGCCCTGTGTGTGTTCGACAGATCAGGAACCCTGGTCGTCTGTCCGACCAGCGTCCTGCACAACTGGCGGGCGGAGCTGGCCCGTTTCCGCCCGGGCCTGAAGGTCTGCCTGTATCACGGCGCGGACCGGAAGCTCGACCCGTCCGCCGACGTCACCATCACCAGCTACGCGCTCCTGCGGCTGGATGCTGCCCGGCTGTCTTCGATCGACTGGAGCACGGTGGTCCTGGACGAAGCGCAGGCCATCAAGAACCCGGACAGCCAGACCGCCCGGGCGGCGTACGGGCTTCGCGGCGGCTTCCGGCTGGCGCTGACCGGCACGCCGGTCGAGAACCGGCTCGAAGAGCTCTGGAGCCTGGTGCACTTCACGAACCGTGGCCTGCTGGGGGGGCGAACGGACTTCGCCGACCGCTTCGCTCGCCCGATCGCGGAGGGCCGGTCGGACATCGCGGCCGACCTGAGGCGGCGGCTGCGCCCCTTCGTGATGCGACGACTCAAGCGAGACGTCGCCCCCGAGCTGCCGCCGCGCACCGACGCCGTGCTGCGCGTCGAGCTGGGGGACAACGAGCGCGCCGTGTACGACGCCGTGCGCGCCGCGACCCACGACGAGGTGCTGGCGCTGCTGGCCAGCGGCAAGGGGGTCATGCAGGCGCTGGAGGCGCTGCTGCGCCTGCGGCAGGCGGCCTGCCACCCCGCGCTGGTCCCCGGCCAGACGGCCTCGACCTCGTCGAAGATCGAGGCGCTGGTCGCGGCGCTCGAGACCGCGGTCTCGGAGAACCACCGGGCGCTGGTGTTCTCGCAGTGGACGAGCCTGCTGGACCTGATCGAGCCGGCGCTGGCCCGCGCCGAGCTGTCGTTCGCCCGCCTGGACGGCAGCACCCGCGATCGAGGCGAGGTCGTCGCGCGCTTCCAGGCCGAGGACGGACCGCCGGTCATGCTGGTCTCGCTGAAGGCGGGCGGCAGCGGCCTGAACCTGACCGCCGCCGATCACGTCTTCCTGTGCGACCCCTGGTGGAACCCGGCGGTCGAGGCCCAGGCCGCCGACCGCACCCACCGCATCGGCCAGACGCGCCCGGTCTTCGTCTACCGTCTGGTCGCCGTCGACACGGTCGAGGAGCGCATCCTGGCCTTGCAGGACAGCAAGCGCGCGCTCATGGACGCCGCCCTGGCGGACGGCGCGGCGGCCGCGGGCCTCACCAAAGACGACCTGCTGACGCTGCTGGCCTGATCGCCGGCCCGATCAGCCGCCGCCGCTCTGCTCGATGGGCAGCGGCTCGGGAGCGGACGTGACCGGGAACGGGATGACGGCGCCGCTGTTGACGAGCGCGCGGTACGCCCGCTCGCGGCGCGCCGCGCGCGAGGCCCGGACGGCGTGCACGATGCCGAGCCCGATGGCGATCGGCATGATCACCACCACCCACCGGTTGGGGACGTCGATCAGCTTCAGGCCCGACAGCAGCAGCACCACGCATAGCGACGGCCGGATCACGTAGTCGGGCGCCCGCGACGAGAATCGCGCGCCGATGAACACGCCCGGGAGGCTGCCGATCAGGATCGACGTCGTGAGGCCCAGCTTGAAGTCGCCGAACAGCAGGTGGCCGATCGCCGCGCTGGCCACCAGCGGCACCGCCTGGACCAGATCGGTCCCCACCATCTGGGACATCGGAAGCGTCGGGTACAGCATCATCAGCATGATGATGATCAGCGAGCCCGACCCGACAGACGTCAGCCCGACGACGATCCCCCCCAGGATCCCGATCAACAGCGTGGGCACCCGGCGGACGACCACGGGCCGCGCCTCGTTGTGGCGGCGGTTCAGGATGGGGCGGACGATGAGGCCGGTGATCACCGCCAGCAGCGCGATGCCGAGCGCCGTCTTGATGTGCACCTGAAGCGCCGCGCCGGCTTCGAAGCGCTTCAGGAACAGGACGCCCAGGAACGCCGACGGGATCGAGCCGATCATCAGCCAGGTCACCAGAGGCCGGTTCACGGTGCCCTGACGCCAGTGCACCGCGCCACCGACCGGCTTCATCACCATCGCCGCGACGATGTCGCTGGACACGGCGGCCAGCGGCTGGATGTGGAAAAACAGGACCAAGATCGGCGTCATCAGGGCACCACCGCCCATGCCGGTCAAACCGACGACGAAACCGACGAACAAACCACTGGCGATGACGAATGGATCGAAGTGCATGGGGTCGGACGTCTACCGCATGGGGCGGGACCAGTCCGTTACAATTACAGTAGCGTCTTCCATCGAAGACGGGTCATGGAGATTCGTTCTCGTTTACTTCGCCGCAGTCATGGTGCTGGCTTGCTCGCCGCCTAAAAGTGTAATTTAACATACGACTTCTGATTCAGGTGGTCCTGACGCCCAGGATTCTGCGGTCGTCGACGGCCTGGCACCGGCAACGGGCTCGGCTGGGCGCACCTGTATTTCGGCAGTGACCAGGGTGTCCTGGCGTCGCCGTCGGTGACGTTCGCGGGACCCGAGCCGGGGAGCTACTTCGGGTTCTCGGTCGCCGCGATCGTCATTCCTTGAGGTGGCTCTGAACGAACGCCGTGAAGCGGCCGCCCGGGAACTCGCCCTGGTAGGAGTGGGCCAGCCGCACGGCCCGGACCACGTCGCCGCGGGCGTCGGCCGCCTCGAGCGCCAGCACCAGCGCCTCCTCGCGGAGCGCACCGTGCCGGTTGCCGGCCAGGTAGGTGTCCAGCAGCGTCGATGCCCGGCGCGCGTCGTGATCGCGACGGAGCGCAATCATCGCGTCCAGCACCTGCGTCCGCTCCTGCGCCGCGGTGCTCGCGACCGGCGCAATCCGGTGCGGCCGTGGCCGATCCAGCTCGCGCAGCTCGGGCGCCGGCGCCGGCGGCTCGACGGCCGGAGGCGTCGCCTCGGCCAGCGTGCGAGCCACCCGGACGTGTTCGTGTCGAATGGTCGGCGTGACGGACACCGACGGGGGTGCCACGCGCA
>DATJWP010000172.1:0-65443 GCA_035578045.1 Polyangia bacterium
TCTACAGCCCGGACGCGCTCTCGCGTCTTCCGCACTTCGCCGACCGCGTCCGCTGGTTCAACGAGAACCGCCCCGAGCTGCTCCAGAACCTGCACCAGCCGGAGAAGCCCGGGGTGAACGGGAACCGGATGCTGTCGCTGCTCACCGAGGACAAGCTGCGCCGGGTGCTGGCCCGCATGCTCGACCCCGCCGAGTTCCTGGGCGACCACGGCATCCGATCGCTTTCCCGCTATCACCTGGACCACCCGTACATCTTCCACACCGGCGGTGAGGACTACCGGGTCGGCTACCTGCCCGCCGAGTCCAACACCGGCCTGTTCGGCGGCAACTCGAACTGGCGCGGCCCGATCTGGGCCCCCATCAACATCCTGTTCGTGCGCGCGCTGCTGCAAGCGTACAGCTACTACGGCGACGACTTCCGGGTGGAGTGCCCGACCGGCTCGGGTCAGTTGATGACCCTGTACCAGGTGGCCGAGGAGCTGTCGAACCGGATGGCGGGGATCTTCCTGCGCGATCCGCAAGGGCGGCGCCCGGTCTACGGCGGCACGCAGAAGTTCCAGGAGGACCCGCACTGGCGCGACCACCTGCTGTTCTTCGAGTACTTCCACGGTGACAACGGCGCCGGGCTGGGGGCCAGCCATCAGACCGGCTGGACCGCGACGATCCCGGCGCTCATGCATCTGATGGCGTTCCTGACGCCTCAGGCGATCACCACCCCGTCACGCGTGCTGGACGAGATCGGCCGCCGCCGGATCCAGGCGCCCGGGGCTCATCCGTGAGCGCGCCGTCCAACCCGGCCCTCTATCAGATCAACACACGGGTGGTGCTGCAGGAGCGCGGGGCGGCGCTGGGCCGCCCCGCCACCCTGGACGACTTCGAGGACCGGTTCCTCGACGACATCGCGGCCAAGGGGTTCGACTGGGTCTGGCTGCTGGGCGTCTGGCAGATGGGACCGGTGGCGCGGGCGATCTCGCGGTCGAACCCCAAGCTGGTGGCCGAGTGCCGGAACGATCTCCCCGATCTCCGGGAAGAGGACATCACCGGCTCGCCGTTCGCCATCGTCGCCTACGACGTGAGCAGCGACTTCGGCGGCAACCGCGCCCTGGCCCGGTTTCGCGAGCGGCTGGGTGCGCGTGGCCTGAAGCTGCTGCTGGACTTCGTCCCGAACCACACCGCGCCCGATCACCCGTGGGTGGCGAAGCACCCCGAGTACTACATCCACGGCAGCGAGCAGGACCTGGCCAGCCAGCCCCAGAACTACATCCGGGTCTCCCTGCCCGGACGGAAGACCGCCATCCTGGCCCACGGGCGAGATCCCTATTTCGACGGCTGGCCGGACACGCTGCAGCTCAACTACCGCCACGCGGGTTTTCGCGAGGCGCGCATCGCCGAGCTCGGGTCGATCGCCGAGCGCTGCGACGGCGTGCGATGCGACATGGCCATGCTGCTGCAGCCGCAGATCATCCAGCGGACCTGGGGAGACCGCTCGCGCCCCGCCGACGGCTCGCCGCCCAAGGACAACCCGTTCTGGGACGAGGCCATCCGGGCGGTCAAGCGCCGCCACCCCGGCTTCCTGTTCGTCGCAGAGGTCTACTGGGACATGGAGTGGGAGCTGCAACAGGCCGGCTTCGACTACACCTACGACAAGCGCCTCTACGATCGCCTGCACGCGCAGGCCGCCACGCCCGTCCGCGAGCACCTGACGGCGGATCCGGCGTTTCAACAGCGGTCGCTCCGCTTCCTGGAGAACCACGACGAGCCGCGCGCCGCGGCGGCGTTCCCCAAGGAGGTTCACCAGGCGGCGGCCGTCATTGCCTTGCTCTCGCGCGGCCTGCGTTTCATTCACGAGGGGCAGATCGAAGGGAGGCGGGTGCACGTCTCGATGCACCTGGGACGCCGGCCGGCCGAGCCCGTCGACGAGGACCTGCAGGCGTTCTACTGGAGGCTGCTCGAGTGCATGCGCCGCCCGGAGGTGCGCGACGGGGACTGGAGGCTGGAGGACTGCCGCCCCGCCTGGGCCGGGAACCCCACCAGCGGCCAGCTGGTGGTCGCCTCCTGGCAGCTGGGCGAGCGGCGGCTGATCACGGCGGTGAACTACGGCCCGTCGCAGGCGCAGGGGTACGTCACCTTCCACATGAATGGCCTCGAGGGACGGAGCTTCACGCTGGTCGATCTGTTGAGCGAAGCGCAGTACCGGCGCGCGGGCGACGAGCTGGCCGCCGGGGGCCTCTACCTGGACATGCTCCCGTGGGGCCGACAGGTGTTCGAGCTACGCATCAACTGACATTTGGAGGGATCCACATGGCGTCTCGCATCGAGGACTACGGCATCATCGGCAACACCCGGACCGCCGCGCTCGTGTCGCGCGAGGGCTCCATCGACTGGTTCTGCGCGCCCCGGTTCGACTCGGACGCGTGCTTCGCGGCGCTGCTGGGCTACGACGAGCACGGCAGCTGGGCGATCCGGCCGACCGTGGCCGTCAAGGAGACGCAGCAGCGCTATCGCGGCGAGACGCTGATCCTGGAGACCGACTTCGTGTGCGAGGGCGGGGTGGTCCGGATCACCGACTTCATGCCGGTCAGCAGCGGCGAGGAGCGCTCCGACCTGGTGCGCATCGTGGAGGGGCTGGAGGGCGAGGTCCCGCTCGAGATGTTGCTCGACGTCCGCTTCGGCTATGGCAAGGACACCCCCTGGATCAGGCGCGTCGGCGACAGCCTGCTCTTCATCGCCGGACCAGCCGCGCTGGCCCTGCGGGGCCCCGCCGAGCCTCGCGCCGGCGACGGCCGGGTGACCTCCGTCCTTCGCGTCCGCAAGGGCGATCGCATTCCGTTCCAGCTCGCGGCTTACGCTTCGCACGAGCACATTCCGGAGCGGATCGACGAAGGCCCGGCGCTCGACGCCGCCGACAAGTACTGGCGGGATTGGGCCGGTCGCTGCACCTATCAAGGACGGTGGCGCGACATCATCGTCCGCTCGCTGCTCACGCTCAAGGCGATGACCTACGCGCCGACGGGCGGCATCGTCGCCGCGCCGACCACCTCGCTCCCCGAGGAGATCGGCGGCGTCCGCAACTGGGACTATCGTTTTTGCTGGCTTCGCGACGCCAGCCTCACGCTCGACGCCCTGATGATCGGCGGCTACATCAGCGAAGCCCAGTCCTTTCGCGACTGGCTTCTCCGGGCCGTCGCGGGCGATCCCGCCGACCTCCAGATCATGTACGACATCACCGGCGCTCGCCGTCTCACGGAGTTCGAGCTTCCCTGGCTCCCGGGCTACGAGGCCTCCAAGCCGGTTCGGGTGGGAAACGCGGCCTCCGGGCAGTTCCAGCTGGACGTCTACGGCGAGGCGCTCGCCTCCATCTACAGCGGCCGACGGATGGGGATGGCGGGCGATGCCGACGCCTGGGAGCCGTTCCGCGCGACCATCGACTACATCGAACAGGCCTGGCAGCGGCCTGACGACGGAATCTGGGAGGTCCGGGGCGGGCGCCGGCACTTCACTCACTCGAAGGTGATGGCCTGGGTGGCCGTCGACCGGGCGTACCGCGGCGTCGAGGAGCTGGGAATGGGAGGCGAGCAGGCGCGCGAGCTGCTGCCGCACCTCTCGGCCTTGCGCGAGCGCATCCACAGGGAGGTGTGCCAGCGCGGCTACAACCCCCGCGTCGGGGCGTTCACGCAGTCGTACGGCAGCGAGGCGCTCGACGCGAGCGTCCTGGTCATCCCGCACTACGGTTTCCTTCCCGCGCACGACCCGCGCATGATCGGGACCGTCGCCGCGATCGAGAAGAACCTGATGCGCGACGGATTCGTCCTTCGCTACGCCACCGAGACCGGGGCGGACGGTCTGCCGGGGACGGAAGGGGCGTTCATGGCGTGCAGCTTCTGGCTGGCCGAGAACTACGCCTATGCCGGCCGCATCGACGAGGCCGAGGCGCTGTTCGAGCGGCTCCTGAGCTTGCGGAACCACCTGGACCTGTACTCGGAGGAGTACGACCCCAAGCTGAAGCGTCAGATCGGGAACTTCCCGCAGGCCTTCACGCACCTGGCGCTCATCTCGACGGCTCACGTGATCGAATCGGTCCGGCAGGGCGGGGCCGAGCGCGCGCCCCGTCGTGGGGAGGCCTTCCCTCCGCTTCATTAGAGCGTATCGCCGCGGCGTACGCTCGATGCGCAATTTTCGACGACGTCTTGGTCTGACCGGAGGTCGGGATCAAGTTTGTGGGAGCACCAACGTCGTCAAGGAGAGTGACTCATGAAGACCGGATCTGTGATCAAGACCGCCATCGCCGCTGGCCTCACCATCGGCGTGGCTCTCGCGACCGTGGGCTGTGCCACCACCGACATGACCAGCACCTGGACCGATCCCTCGGCCAAAGGCGCGGAGCTCTCGAAGGTGGCGGTGGTCTGCATGACCAAGGATGCGGGGCTCCGGCGGATGGCAGAGGACGCGGCGGCCTCGCAGCTGCAAGGCGCGCAGGCCGTTCCCAGCTACCAGGCGCTGGGCGACACCGATCTCAAGGACAAGGAGCTGGTGAAGACGAAGCTCAAGGAGCAGGGGTTCCAGGGCGTGCTGGTGATGCGGGTGGCGAGAGTCACCGAGCAGGTCGACCCGGTGGCCTACGGCAGCTTCGACGCCTATTACGGGTGGGCCGGGGACGCCATGTACGATCCGGGCCTGCTCCAGACCAACACCGTCGTTCACGCGGTCAGCAACCTCTACTCGCTGATCGACAACAAATTGATCTGGTCGGGCACCAGTCAAACGTTCGATCCGGCCAGCGCCCACTCGTTCATGGTGGACGTGTCCAAGGCCGTCGCGAAGTCCGTCCAGAAGGACCGCCTGGTCCTCTGACGTCGGCCGATTCCGCAAACGCGCCGCGGTGCCTGGTGGGCACCTCGGCGCGACGCATGGTTGTGAGGACCTCGACGAAGGGAGCGAATCAATGGCCGCGAAGCAGCCCAACTTCCTGATCATCTTCGGCGACGACATCGGGATGTGGAACACCAGCTACTGGAGCCGCGGGATGATGGGCTACCGGACGCCCAACATCGACCGGGTCGGCAACGAAGGGGTGGCGTTCACCGACTACTACGGGCAGCAGAGCTGCACCGCCGGCCGCGCTGCCTTCATCACCGGTCAGAACCCGGTCCGCACCGGCCTCACCAAGGTGGGGATGCCCGGCGCGACCGTGGGCCTGCAGGCCGATGATCCGACGATCGCCGAGCTGCTGAAGCCGCTGGGCTACGCCACCGGGCAGTTCGGCAAGAACCACCTGGGCGACCGCGACGAGTACCTGCCGACCGCGCACGGCTTCGACGAGTTCTTCGGCAACCTCTATCACCTGAACGCCGAGGAAGAGCCCGAGCAGCCCGACTATCCCAAGGACCCCGAGTTCAAGAAGAAGTTCGGGCCGCGCGGCGTGCTCCACTCCGTGGCCGACGGGAAGGGCGGACAGAAGGTGACCGACACCGGCCCGCTGACCAAGAAGCGGATGGAGACGATCGACGAGGAGGTCCGGGACCGCGCGCTCGCCTGGATGGAGAAGCAGGCCAAGGACGAGAAGCCGTTCTTCCTCTGGTACAACACGACCGCGATGCACTTCCGCACCCACCTGGCCGAGAAGAACCGGGGCAAGAGCGGGCAGGACGAATACAGCGATCGCATGGTCGTGCACGACGAGCAGATCGGCGAGGTCCTGGACAAGCTGGAAGAGCTGGGGATCGCCGACAACACGTTCGTCCTCTACTCGACCGACAATGGTCCAGAGAACGACACCTGGCCGGACGGCGCCAACACGCCGTTCCGCAGCCAGAAGGACACCAACTGGGAGGGCGGGTGGCGCGTCCCCGCGTTCATCCGCTGGCCCGGAAGGATCAAGCCGGGCTCGGTCCTCAACGGGATCATCTCGCACCAGGACATGCTGCCGACCATCCTGGCGGCCGCGGGCGACAGCGACATCAGCCAGAAGTTGCTGAACGGTCACAAGGTGGGCAACAAGACCTTCAAGGTCCACATCGACGGCGTCAACATGCTCCCCTACCTGACCGGCCAGGCCAAGGAGAGCCCCCGCAACTCGTTCTTCTACATGAGCGACGACGGTGAGGTGATGGCGGTGCGGAGCGGGGACTGGAAGTTCGTGCTCGGCGAGCAGCGCGCCTATCAGCTGCAGGTCTGGGCCGAGCCGCTGACCAAGCTGCGCGTGCCGTTGATGTTCAATCTGCGCCGCGATCCGTTCGAGCGGGCTCAGTACAACTCGAACACCTACTACGACTGGCTGGCCTCACACGCCTTCAAGATCTACGAGATGCAGGCGCTGGTGGCCTCCCAGATCGAGGACTTCGTCAAGTTCCCGCCCCGCCAGAAGCCGGCGGCGTTCAACCTGGACGAAGTGATGCGGCAGGTGACGGCTCACCACCACTAGCCCAGGGGGCGAAAACGTGGCCACGGATGCCGTCGCCGAGAGGGTGAGGACTTTCTACGAGCGGCATCCGTATCCACCGCCCGTCGAGGGGCTGGAGGGGTATCGACGCCAGGGGCAGGACCGGGAGAGGCGGCGCGCGGACCATCATCTGTTCTGGCCCGCGCGCGCCTACCGGGAGACCGCCACGCTGCTGATCGCCGGCTGCGGAACGTCGCAGGCGGCGCGCTACGCGATGCGCTGGCCCGCGACGCGGGTGATCGGCATCGACGTCAGCGCGACCAGCGTGCGCTGCACCGAGGAGCTGAAGCGCCGCTACGACCTGGCCAACCTCGAGATCCATCAGCTGCCGATCGAAAAGGTGGGTGAGCTGGGCGCCAGCTTCGATCGGATCATCTGCACGGGCGTCCTGCACCACCTGGCCGACCCCGACGCCGGCCTGGCGGCCTTGCGCGAGGTCCTCGAGCCCGACGGCGCCATGCACCTGATGGTGTATGCGCCTCACGGGCGGACCGGCGTCTACATGCTGCAGGAGTTCTGCCGGCGGCTCGGCATCCAGGCCAACGACGACGAGATCGGGGGACTGATGACCGCCCTGCGCGCGCTGCCCCCGGGACACCCGCTGCAACCCCTGCTGCGCGAGGCGCCTGACTTCCAGGACGCGTCGGCGCTGGCGGACGCGCTGCTTCATCCCTGCGATCGCCCCTATTCGGTTCCGGAGCTGTTCGACTTCCTCGACCGGGCCCGCCTGGCGTTCGGCCGCTGGCTGCGGCAGGGGCCGTACAGCCCGCGCTGCGGCGTCCTGGCCCGCCTGCCGCAGCGCGAACGGCTGGCGCGGTTGCCGGCCCGCGAACAGTACGCGGCCGTCGAGCTGTTCCGCGGCACGATGGCGCGCCACAGTCTGATCGTCTATCGCGACTTCGACCACGCCGCCGCACAGCGCCTGGACTTCGCCAGCGACGCCTGCTCCGGCTACGTGCCGATGCGCGCGTCCGACACGATCTGCGTTCGGGAGCGGTTGCCCCCGGGCGCGGCGGCCGTGTTGATCAACTCCGCCCACACCTGCACCGACATCATCCTTCCGATCGACGCGAGCGAGCTGGAGCTGTTCGAGGCCATCGACGGCCGGCGCAGCGTCGGGGAGATCGCCCGCCCGCCGGGCCGGCTGAAAGCGGCCCGCGCCTTCTTCGAGCGGCTGCACCAGCACGATCAGGTGGTCTTCGACACCTCGGGCGGGCCGCCCAGATGACCTTCGCGTGGGTCGCGTTCGGGTTCTATGCCGCGCTGGCGGTGGCCGCCGGGCTCGGTTTCTGGGTGGGCCTGCGGGCCCAGGACGACCCGATCGACAGAGCGCGCGCCACGACCTGGCAGACGGCGCTGCTCGCGCTCTGCGGGTTGCTCATCGGGTTCACCTTCTCGATGGCCGAGAGTCGCTTCGCCCGCCGCAAGCAGTTTCTGGCCGAAGAGGCCAACGCCATCGGCACGACCTATCTACGGACGCGCATGCTGGACGATCCGGCGGGCGAATCGATGCGCGCCCTGCTTCGCCGCTACGTCGACGCCCGCCTGGAATTCGTCAACTCGGCCGCGGACGATCGGCGGGGCTCGCAGGCGCTGCGCCGCTCGTCGGATCTGGAGAATCAGATGTGGTCGCTGGTGGTGGCGGCCGGCCGTGCCGAGGTGCGCCCCCACATGACCAGCCTGCTGGTGCAAGCCACCAACCAGATGTTCGACGCGGCGTCGATCCACCAGGCCGCGGTCGAGAGCCCGATGCCGCTGACGGTGTTCCTGGTCCTGATGCTGGCCACGGCGGCCGCCACGGCGTCCATCGGCTACGCGTGCGGCCTGGAGAAGAGGCCCAGCGCGCATGGGATGATCATCATGCCGTTGCTCCTGGGCACGGTCATCCTTCTGGTCTTCGATCTCGGTCACCCGCGGGTCGGGATCGTGCGGGTCGGCGATCCGATCCTGGTCCACCTGAAAGAGAGTCTCTGAGCCGCCCCTTTCCAGCAAATCACGCACTCGTCGGTCAACGTCGCGGTGCCGATAGTCTCTCGGCGAAGGAGAAGATGATGGCGAACGAAGGAGAGCGGGTCGAAGAAGGCCAGCGCTGGCGAGGGAAGACGGCTCCAGGTCTGGAGGGCCTGTACGGGCGTTTGCGCCTGGCGGTCGCGCGCAAGCCGGTGGCCACGCTGGTCGTCGAAGGGAAGTATGTCGCGCTGATCCCTGACACCCACGGACCCGCCGACGCCACCGTGCTCTGCGCCGACGACGAGACGATGCGCCAGCTGTTGAAGGGCGAGTTGAATCCGTTCATCGCGTCCATGCGCCGCCGGGCCCGCCTCTCGGGTGACCGCGGGTTCGGCACGCGCGTGATCCTCGGGTTGCAGGTTGAGTCCCCCTTCGCGGAAGACGGCGGAAAGGAAGAGCTCCCATGACGCTCGATACGGTCTCCATCCTGGACGGCAGCACTTTCGTGGTGAGCGATCGACGCGGAGATCTGGACGCCACGCCGGTCGACAACCACGGCCTGTTTCTGGAGGACACACGCTTCCTGTCGCACTGGATCCTGACGGTCGGTGGGATTCGCCCGAAGACGCTCTCGGTCGACGAGCAGGCCTACTACAAGGTGCAGTTCTTCGAGGCCGTCACGACGGGAACGGTCTATGTCGACTCCCACCTGTCGGTGATCCGCCGGCGCTGCGTCAGCAACGGGTTCGAAGAGACGATCGAGATCGAGAACCACGGCAAGGAGCCGGTCGAAGCGGAGGTCAAGCTGCAGACCGGGGCCGACTTCGCCGATCTGTTCGAGGTGAAGGACAAGCTGGCCAAGCTCGGCGAGCTGTACCGGAACGTCAAGGACGGGGTCCTGACGCTGGGTTATCGGCGCGACACGTTCGTCCGCGAGACCAACATCAAGGCCGACAAGAAGGGGGAGATCACCGAGGACGGCTTCTTCTTCAAGGCCAAGGTGCCGGCGCAAGGGACCTGGAGCGTCACGTTCGACGTCGAGGCGCGCGGACGGCGGGCCGACATCGACGACGAAGAACGGCCGCGGCGCTCGGTCGCGGCGCTGGACTCCCGGCTGGGCCAGGGCCTGACTGACTGGATCGCCGGCGCGCCGCGGCTGGTGGCGACCTGGGAGCCGCTGCAGAAGATCTATCGGCGCTGCCTGGTCGATCTCGCGGCGCTCCGCTTCGAGACGGGCGTGGCCCCCGGCGCGCTGCCGGCCGCGGGGCTCCCCTGGTTCATGGCCGCCTTCGGCCGGGACAGCCTGCTCACCAGCTTCCAGTCGCTGGCCTTCGTTCCCGAGCTCGCCGCTTCCACCCTGCGCAACCTGGCGGCGCTGCAGGCGCGCCGGGAGGACCCGTTCCGGGACGCCGAGCCGGGCAAGATCCTGCACGAGGTCCGCATGGGCGAGATGACCGCCTTCGAGGACCGGCCCCAGTCACCCTACTACGGCGCCGCAGATTCGACGATGCTGTTTCTGATCCTGCTCGAAGAGTACGTGCGCTGGACGGGCGACCAGGCGCTCGGCCGCGAGCTGGAGCGCGAGGCGCGCGCGGCGGTCGCCTGGATCGACGACTACGGTGACCGCGACAAGGACGGGTACGTCGAGTACGAGCGGCGCGTCGCCAAGACCGGCCTGGACAACCAGTGCTGGAAGGACTCGTGGGATTCGATCGCCTTCGCCGACGGCACGATCGCGCCCACGCCGCGCGCCACCTGCGAGCTGCAGGGCTACGTCTACGATGCCAAGCACCGGATCGCGCACCTGGCGCGCACGCTCTGGGGCGACGCCGCGTACGCGGACAAGCTGGATCGGGAGGCGGAGGAGCTCAAGCAGCGCTTCAACCGCGACTTCTGGATCGACGATCGCAGCTTCTTCGCGCTGGCGCTGGACGGCCAGAAGCGCAAGGTCGACTCGCTCACGTCGAACATCGGCCACCTGCTCTGGAGCGGGATCGCCGACAAGGAGAAGGCCGACCTGTGCGTCAAGCACCTGATGAGCGACGAGCTCTTCTCCGGCTGGGGCATCCGCACGATGGCGTCCAGCGAGGGATCGTACAACCCGATCGGCTATCACGTGGGGACCGTCTGGCCGCACGACAGCTCCTTCATTGCTTGGGGCCTGCGGCGCTACGGCTACCGCGCCGAGGCGGCGCGGATCTGCCGGGCGGTGCTGGAGGCCGCGGACCTGTTCGAGGGACGGTTGCCGGAGGCCTTCGGTGGCTACCCGCGCTCGAAGACCGGCTACCCGGTCGAGTATCCGACCGCTTGCAGCCCGCAGGCCTGGGCCACCGGCGCGCCGCTTCTGCTGATCCGGACGCTGCTGGGGCTGGACTCGGACGGCAAGCACCTGATCGTCGACCCGGCGATCCCGGCGCCCCTCGGACGCATCGAGCTGCTCAGCATCCCGGGCTGCTGGGGCCGGATGGACGCTTTCGGACGCGCCCTGTCGACAAGCGAGGATTAGCGCGCGAGGCGGCCGTGTTACGGTCGCCGCATGCACGGGGGCCCGTTCGCGCATCGACTCCGAGGGCGCGAGGTCCACGAAGCGGGTCGCCCGATCCGCCGGCTCCTGCCGGCCCCGGAGCGCCCGATGATCGGGCCGTTCGTGCTGTTCGACCACTTCGGTCCCGCCCGGCTCGCCCCCGGCGACGGCGTCGACATCGCGGCGCACCGGCACGCGCACCTGGCGACGCTCACCTACCTCTTCTCGGGCGCGACCCTGCACACGGACGACCTGGGCAATCGCCTGGTCGTCGAGGCAGGCGCGGTGGCCTGGATGCACGCCGGGTCGGGGATCGTCCACTCCGAGCGGACACCGGACGAGTGGCGCGCCCGCGGCGGCGTGGGCCACGGGATCCAGGCGTGGGTCGCCCTGCCGGAAGGGCTGGAGACCAGCCCGCCGAGCTTCCAGCTGCTGCGCCCGAACGAAGTCCGCGAGGTCGCCGACGGCGGCGCGATCCTGCGCGTCCTGGTGGGAGAGCTGCGCGGGATTCGCTCGCCGATCGAGACCTGCTCTCCGGTCCTGTTCGCGGAGGCGCGTGCCGCGCGCGAGGCGGCCGAGATTCAGCTCGAGCCGATCCGCGGCGCGCGCGGGGTCTTCGTGGTGGAAGGGCTGTGTGAGCTGAACGGCGCCCGCGTCGAGGCGGGCACGCTGGTCGCGATGCACGAAGGCGACGCGCCGGCCCTGCGCCTGGAACCGCACGCGATCGCGCTGATCTTCGGCGGCGTTTCGCTGGGACGACGATACATGCAAGGAAACTTCATCGCGAGCACCGAGGCTCGCCTGGAGGCGGCCCTGCGCCGGTAGGAGGACCCGACATGAATGACCTCGCCGGCCCGACGCTCAAATCGAACTGCGGGGCTCCAAGCACGTGCCCGCGGTCAACCGGAGCAAGCTGACAAGAGTCGCGAATCGGACCGCCACCAATGCGCGTTCTTGCCCTTTGGCGTCGGGCCGCCAGGACTCGCGCATCGCGGACGCGCCGGTCCCGCCGCCCGCGGCGGTCGCTCATCGCGCTCCGCAGTTCGCCAAGCTGGCCGCCCTGATCCGCCGCTCGCAGGACGATCGCGATTCGGGCGCAGATGAGCTTCACTTCGCCCACGACCGCACTTGCGACGACGCGCGGCCTCGCGACGCTCCGGGGGCCGCGTATCGCGCGCCTCCGACGATGGACGCGACCTGCCTCGCGCGCTTCGCCGGGTCGCTGCGCGGAGCGGCCGGTCAGCGGACGCAGCGGACCCAGGCGCCGGTGAAGTAGTTCCACTCGGGCCCGCCGTTCTTGCCGGTGGCGCTGCCCGAGTTGTAGCCGGTGAAGCCGTCGTCGAAGTTGATGGCCCAGCCGTAGCTCCCGGTGCCGTAGGTGGTGCTGGCCCAGTACCAGTTGTTCGAGTAAGAGCCGTACTTGGTGTTGGGGAACATCGTTTTGTTGATGGCCGGCGCGACGTGGGCCTCGTCGACCAGCGTGGCCAGCTCGTTGAGGCTGGGGACGCGCCAGGTGTGGGCGTTCAGGTTCAGCGACGCGCAGTAGGCGGCGGCGCCCGACCAGGGCATCGCGGCCGCCCCCGACGGCGCCGACGAGTCGGTCTGCTGCCAGATGAGCCCCGTGTAGCTGTCGCTCACCTCGCCGCCGGCGGCGGTGTACTGGCCGGGCGGCGGGACGGCAAAGTCGCTCTGCCTCTCGCCGCTGCCGTTGCCGCGCACGCAGCGCACATAGGCCATGCTGGTCGTCTTGGCGTAGGCGTTGCTGGTGAACCCGCTGCTCATCCCGTAGATCCACGAGAAGCCGCTGGAGCTCTGGCCGGTGATCGTCTCGTACCAGTCGGAGCCGGTGCGGTAGTACCCGGACGGTTCCTTGGGGAAGGCGGTCGTGTCGATGGCGTCGCCGGTGCGCGCGAAGTCGACGAGCGAGGCCATCTCGACGCGCGTCGGGAGGCGCCAGTCGGAGAAGCCGGCGTAGCTGCTGCTGGCCAGGCTGGCGCAGTGATCGCTGTTGTCCTGCCAGTAGCCCTGTGTCGTGCCGGGGGCCTTCTCCCAGTCGAGACAGGTCACGTTGTCGTGCACGGCGCCATTTCCCAGGTCGGTGTAGCTGGCCGGGTTGGGGAGGCCGGCCGCGGCCGCCGGGTTCGGCATGTGCCAGCAGGCCCACTTGTGCGTGCCGCAGGTGGCGGGGACGCAGGCGCCCGGCGTGCCGCCAGTTCCGGGCGTGCCGCCGGTCGCCGTGGCGCCGCCGGTCGCCATCACGCCGCCGGTCGCCATCACGCCGCCGGTCGCCGTCCCGCCGCCCGCCGTCGAACCGCCGCATCCGCCGGCGAGCGCGAGAAGGGCGAGAAGGAGCGGGCAGCCTTTCATGGTGCTGTATCTCGAAAGGGCAGGGTGGCCGGATTTTGGTGCGCCTCGTCCAGCACGCCAGGGTCCTTGCGGCACTCGACCCCCTGGCCAGTCAAGCGCCACGTTCAGAAACTGAGCGCTGCGCCGGCAAATGCGTATTGATGGGTGGGGTCGTAGCCCAGGTTCAGCCGCAGCGGCGAAGGGCCGAGGCGGTTGTTCTCGTTGACGACCTCCAGGAGATCGGAGCGGCTGGGATAGATGGCGAACGCGCCGAAGCCGCCCACGGCGGCGGCAGCCATGCCGATGAACAGGAACGTCGCCGACTTGTTGATGTTGTTCTGGTCGCACTGTCCCCATGCCGCGGAGTCGGCGGCGAAGTTGGGGTCGGTGATGGACGGCTCCGGGCAGTTGCTCCGGCCGGTGAAGGCGTAGACCGAGGAGGCCACCCCCGCGACGAGACCGGTGACCAGGACCGCCAGGGCGGCGGTTCGGCGCGCCTCCAGGTGCGCGACGTCGGGCGCGAGCTGGGCGTAGAGCTGCGGCTCGGTGGCCTTGATCGACTCGATGTAGGAACGAAGGCCGCTCACGCTCACTTCGTAGATCTGGTCGTTGGTGGTCAGGTGAATCGGAATCACGGGCGTTGCCGCACGGGCGTGCGTCGCCGGCCCGGCCAAGCTGGCGATGACGCACATGCCAAGGACCAATGTCCTCCTTCCCGACAGGGCTGCAAACTTCCGATACGACCTGGTGGGCTTGTCCATGGCCTTTTCCTCCTGGCTGGCGCGAGTTTGCAATCGACACGCCATCCAGGGCGCTACACTTGCGCGCCCATGAGCGACGGACGAAAGGGAGACGCCCCGGAAGAGGACTTTGCGGCCATGCTGGCCGCGTCGGAGCAGGCTGCCCGGGGGCGGCCGCGACGCGCACGCTTCGTGATCGGCGACACGGTGCGCGGGAAGATCGTGTCAATCGGGCAGGAGGTCACGGTCGTCGAGCTGGCTGGCGGCGGCGAAGGGACGCTCGAGACACTGGAGCTTCGTGACCCCCAGGGGGTGTTGACCGTCGCGCTCGGCGAGACCATCGATGCGCGCGTCGTGGCTCTGGGTGAAAAGGAAGGCTTCGTGACGCTCCGCCGGAGCGCCAGCGCCGCGCGGGGTCGGTCGGCGCTGGCCGAGGCGGCAACGAGCGGCCTCCCGGTCGAGGGGCTGATCACGGGCGTCAACAAAGGCGGCTTCGAGGTGGACGTGGGAGGCGTCCGGGGCTTCTGCCCGGTCTCCCAGCTCGAGCTGCGGCCCGTGGCGGACCCGGGGGCCTACGTTGGCCAGCGCTTCGCCTTTCGCGTCACCCGCTTCGAGGAGGACCGCCGCGGCGTGAACCTGGTGCTCTCCCGGCGGGCAATCCTCGAGGAAGAGGCGCGCGCCCGCGCCGTCGAGACGCAGGGCAAGCTGGTGCTGGGCGCCGTGCTCCCGGGCGTCGTGACGGCGCTGAAGGACTTCGGCGCATTCGTGGACGTCGGCGGGATCGAAGGGCTGCTCCCCGCCTCCGAGATCACCTTCTCGCGCGCCACGCGCCCCGCCGACGTACTGTCCGTGGGGCAATCCGTCACGGTCAAGGTCGCCTCCATCGAGAAGCGGGACGATCCGAAGCGGCCGCTGCAGATCGCCTTCTCGATGAAGGCGCTGGACCGCGATCCCTGGACCGACGTCACCGCGACCCTGCGCGCCGGCAGCGTCACCCAGGGCAAGGTCGTCCGGCTGGAGCCCTTCGGCGCCTTTGTCGAGCTGGCCCCCGGCGTCGAGGGGCTGCTGCACGTCAGCGAGCTGGGCGCCAAGCGGCCGGTGCGGCACCCCCGCGAGGCGGTCAAGCTCGGCGAGACGCTGGCGGTCACGATCCTGGCCGTCGACCAGGAGAAGCGGCGCATCTCGCTGGCCCTCGGTGAACGCACCGAGGGAATCGACGACGAGGGGCGGGCGGCGGCGGCGCGCGCCTCGGGCTCGTCGGGTGGAATGGGGACGCTCGGCGATCTCTTGAAGGGGAAGTTGCCCCCGCGCTGAGCTGGATCAGGGCGCCGGCTGGCCCAACCCGGCGTCGACCCGAGCCTGGTCAGCAGGCCGGGCTGGCGCTACCTTGCGGGCCATGAAGACACGCGCGGCGGTGGCGTACGCGGCGGGCAAGCCGCTGGTGATCGAGGAAGTCGACCTCGACGGGCCCAAGGCGGGCGAGGCGCTGGTCGAGATCAAGGCGACCGGGATCTGCCACACCGACGAATTCACGCGCTCGGGCGCCGATCCCGAGGGGCTGTTCCCGGTGATCTTCGGCCACGAGGGGGCCGGCGTGGTGGTCGACGTCGGGCCCGGCGTGACGACGGTGCAGAAGGGGGACCACGTCATCCCGCTCTACACGCCGGAGTGCCGGGGCTGCAAGTCGTGCCTGTCGCGCAAGACCAACCTGTGCACGGCGATCCGCGCGACCCAGGGCAAGGGGCTCATGCCGGACGGCACCAGCCGGTTCTCGATCGGCGGCCAGAAGCTCCACCACTACATGGGCTGCTCGACGTTCGCCCGCCACACGGTGGTTCCCGAGATCGCGCTGGCCAAGATCCGGCCCGACGCGCCGTTCGACAAGGTCTGTTACATCGGCTGCGGGGTGACGACCGGCCTGGGCGCGGTGTTCTGGACGGCGAAGGTGACGCCGGGCGCGAACGTGGTCGTGTTCGGCCTGGGCGGCATCGGCCTGAACGTGATCCAGGGGGCGCGCATCGCGGGCGCCGACAAGATCATCGGGGTCGACGTCAACCCGGCCCGCGAGCCGCTGGCGCGCAAGTTCGGCCTCACCCACTTCGTGAACCCCAAGCAGGTCGGCGGCGATCTGGTCGGGCATCTGGTCGAGCTGACCGGCGGCGGCGCCGACTACAGCTTCGAGTGCGTCGGCAGCGTCGATCTGATGCGCCAGGCGCTGGAGTGCTGCCACCGCGGGTGGGGCGAGTCGATCATCATCGGCGTCGCCGGTGCGGGGCAGGAGATCAAGACCCGTCCCTTCCAGCTGGTGACCGGGCGGGTCTGGCGCGGGACCGCGTTCGGCGGCGCGCGCGGCCGCACCGACGTGCCGCGGATCGTCGACTGGTACATGGACGGCAAGATCGACATCGACAGCCTCATCACCCACAAGCTGCCCCTCGAGCGCATCAACGAAGGGTTCGATCTGATGCACGAAGGGAAGTCGATTCGAACCGTCGTCGAGTTCTGATGCCGCCGGGTCGCCTGGAAACGTTGTCCGAGCGGCGCTGCTTCGGCGGCGTGCAGGGGTTCTATCGCCACGACTCGGTGGTGACGGGGGGCCCGATGCGCATCGGCGTCTTCGTGCCGGACGGCGCGGATCGGTCCCGGCTGCCGGCGTTGTACTACCTGGCGGGGTTGGCCTGCACCGAGGAGACGTTCGCGATGAAGGCCGGCGCCCAGCGCGCCGCGGCCGCGCGGGGGCTGGTGCTGGTCACCTGCGACACCAGCCCGCGCGCGGCACGCTATCCGGGCGACGACGCCGGCGAGGACTTCGGCTTGGGCGCGGGGTTCTACCTGGACGCCATCGAGGTGCCCTGGCGGGCCAGCTACCGCATGGACAGCTACGTCACCCGCGAGCTGCCCGCCGTCGTCGAGGCGAGCTTTCCGGTCCAGCCCGACGTGCGCGGGATCTTCGGCCACTCGATGGGCGGCCACGGCGCGCTGGCGCTGGCGCTGCGCAACCCGGGCCGCTACCGCAGCGTCTCGGCCTTCGCGCCGATCGTGGCCCCCTCGCAGGTCCCCTGGGGACGCAAGGCGTTCGCCGGCTACCTGGGAACCGACGAGGCGGCCTGGGCCGCCTATGACGCCTGCGCGCTGGTGCGGGCGCAAACGCTCCCGATCCCGCTGCTGGTCGATCAAGGGACCGCGGACAAGTTCCTGGACGTGCAGCTCAAGCCAGAGCTGTTCGAAGCGGCCTGCGCCGAGGCCGGACAGAGCCTGCTGCTCCGGCGCCACGCCGGCTACGACCACAGCTATTACTTCATTGCCAGCTTCGTGGACGAGCACCTGGCCCACCACGCGCGCGCGCTGGCGCCCTGAAGCCGCGCTCAGTCGCGCAGCGCCCCGGAGGCCCGAGCCGTCGCGGTCGCGACCGCGTCCACCAGCGGCGGCGACAGGCAGATGATCGACGACACGAAAGCGGCGAACCCGGGCGGCGCCCAGCCGGTGATCTCGACCTCGACCGGCCGCTCGCTGCACAGGCACCGGAGGGTGCCGCCGGCGAAGTCCTGCCGGGCCGGCTTCGGGCCATTGTCGACCGCGGGGTGAATGGAGACATCAGCCATGGGCGGACCATGGTGCTGGCCGCTCTACCCGGCAATCGGGGGGTTCCCGGATTCGTGCGGGCTCTTCTCGCCCGCCTCCACCCGGACGGGCAGGCGGTTCTGGGCGGGGGCCAGCGGGCAGGCCGCGTAGGGCGTGAACGCGCAGGGCGGCGAGAAAGCCTGGTTGAAGTCGAGCAGCACGCGATCGCCCTCGGGCAGCGGCGCGTACAGGAAGCGCCCCGCGCCGTACGTGCTGTCGCGGGCCGTGGGATCCCAGAACACCAGGTAGAGCCGGCCGCGATCGCCGTCGAAGACGGGGTCGACCCGGCAGGAGACGCCGTCGACCTCGAACGCGGCGGCGCCCGGCGAGAAATAGCGCTCCACGCTGCCGGTCTCGTAGCCCAGGTCGATCGGGCGGTGCGGCTCGTATCGCTCGAGCCGCGCGACGACGCGCCACTTGGGATCGATCGGGAAGTGGTCGATGCCGGCGAAGTCCCGCCGGCCCGGGTTCTCGGGATCGCGGACGCGCACGAACAGGCCGTCGGGCCGCTCGACGACCTCCATCGTCAGGGCGCCCAGCGCCAGCCGATCGGCGGGGCCGTCTCCGTCGGTGGCCACGCGCGCCGCCACACCGGGCGTCAGCGCTTCCAGGCCCGCGCGACCCTGCAGCGAGAGCGCCACGCCCGCGGCGGGTGTGAACGTCACGCCCGTACCCTGGCGCCGAAACGAGCCGACCTCGGCGGGCGCTTTGTCAGCGGGCAGCGCCACGCCGGCGTCGGGAGCGCTGCCCACGCGGGTGAGCCCTTCGTCCAGCGGCACCCGCGCCACCAATGAGAGCCAGCCGTCGGGCGCGGTCAACCGCGCGAGGCGGCCGCGCCGCCACGCCCGCACGGATGCCTCGTGCGCGGCCTGGTCGTAGCTGAAGGGGCTCAACCTAGAGCAGCACCCCGCTGACGCACACGGAGTTTCCCGCGTCGCCCGGCAGGCAGAGGCCGACCGTGGACGACGGGCAAGGGGGCTCCAGCGGACAGTTGAAGATGCCCTTGCCGCAACCGGCGGCGTCCCACTGCCGGCGGATGGCGTCCAGGACGCTGCGATCGTTCACGAACTCGGTGCACGTCCCGCAGGGCGAGAGAGACGAGATGACGGATTGCGCGCACTGGTCGGCCGCGTCGGCGGTGCAGCTCCTGGCGCCGATCAGCACGGCCGCATATTCGGCCGCGAGCGTGTCGCACGCGCCGGCCCCGGCGTCCGTGGAGGAGCCGCCGGAGCCGCCGACCCCGCTGTTCCCGCCGGTCCCGGCGCTTCCGCCGGTCCCTGGCACGTACGAACAGGATCCAGCGCTGCCGCCGTCGGTCGGGACGCAGGCGGTGTCGAGCGCGGCGGGACATGAGATGTCGCACGGAGGCTTCGCGCCGGTCGCGCACCCCGACGTCTGCCAGGCCGTCTCGATCGCAGCCAGCGCCGAACCGTCCGTCACGTAGGTCGGGCACGAGCAGCCGGAGAGAGCCGAGCTGACCAGCTGCTGGCATTGACCGCTGGCCCCGACCTGACAGGTCCCCGCGGCGGCGATGGCGGAGAAGTATTCGGCGCTCAGCGTGTCGCAGAACGCCGTGTCGTTGCTCCCGGCGGTGCCGCCTGCGCCAGGACTGGTCCCGCCGGTGCCGCCGGAGCCGAAAACGACGCCGCCGGTGCCGCCGGTGACCGTCGCGGAGCCGCCTCTTCCCGTCATGTCGCCGGTCAGGGACTGGCTGCAAGCGCCCGTTGTCGTGGCCGCCAGGATCGCAAGCAACACGGAGCTCCGCATGCCTAAGATCAAAGCAAGCCGCGGACCGGGGCGCAAGCCCGCAACCAGCGGCCGTCACTCGCGGATGAACGCCAGCAGGTCGGCGTTGATGACGTCGGCTTGCGTGGTGGGCATGCCGTGCGGGAAGCCCTTGTACGTCTTCAGCTTCCCGTTCTTGAGCAGCTTCGCCGACAGCGGGCCGGCGTCGGCGTAGGGGACGATCTGGTCGTCGTCTCCATGCATGACCAGCACGGGGACGGCGATCTTCTTCAGGTCCTCGCTGAAGTCGGTCTGTGAGAACGCAACGACGCCGTCATAGTGGGCCTTGGCGCCGCCCATCATCCCCTGGCGCCACCAGTTCTGGATGATCGCCTCGGACGGCTTGGCTCCCGAGCGGTTGAAGCCATAGAAAGGTCCCTCCGGCAGCTCGCGGTAGAACTGCGAGCGGTTGGCGGCCAGCCGTGCCTGCAGTCCGTCGAACACCTCCTTGGGCAGGCCGCCCGGGTTGGCGGCGGTCTTCACCATCAGCGGCGGCACCGCGCTCATGATCGCCGCCTTGGCGACGCGGCTCTCGCCGTGCCGCCCGAGGTAGCGGACCACCTCGCCGCCGCCGGTGGAGTGACCGACGTGCACGGCCTTCTTCAGGTCCAGGTGCGCGGTGACGGCCGCGAGATCGTCGGCATAGTGATCCATGTCGTGGCCGTCGCCGGTCTGGGTCGAGCGGCCATGGCCACGGCGGTCGTGGGCGATGACCCGATACCCGTTGCGCAGGAAGAAGAGCATCTGGTTGTCCCAGTCGTCCGCCGACAGCGGCCAGCCGTGGCTGAACACGATGGGCTGACCCTCGCCCCAGTCCTTGTAGAAGATCTCGACGCCGTCCTTGGTCTCGATGGTGGGCATGGCGTGTTGGTGGACACGCCACCATCAAGCACAAGCCTCCCGAGCGACGTTCAGCCGCTGGCTTACAGCTCGTCGCTCGGGCGCCGGGATCTCGCCAGCGCGGCGCCCACCACGGCCCCCGCCGTGGTGACCGCCACCATCGCCAGGAACGTCGCGAGCACGCCCATCACCACGGCGGTCCGCAACGGCTGCTCCGCCACGCGAGCCCGCAGGTGATCGACCTGCCTCTGCAGCAGCCGCTCGCGCTCTTTCTGGGGCGAGAGATCGCCCAGCAGAGCCAGCGCGCCCGCGTACTGTCCGTTTCGATCGAAGACCGGGTTCGCCGACCCGATCACCCAGATGCGGGTCCCATCCTTGCGAATGAGCTCGACCTCCCGGCGATCTTCGATGCCCTGCTGGCGCTTGCGCAGATTCTCCTCGGCGGCCTGCCACCGGGACCGGTCGAGAAACTCGAAGATCGGGCGGCCGATCATCTCTTCCTCGGTGTAGCCCAGGAGGCTCGCCATCCGCCGATTGACGAAGGTCGTGCGGGCACGCGCGTCGATCAGCCAGATGCTCTCCGCGGTGGTCTCGAGGACGAGATCGGCGACCGATCGGCGAAGGCGCTCCGGGATCAGGGGCTTGCCCTGCTGGGAGCTCAGCTCGAACCACGTCTCGTCGCTCGCCGCCACCGCCGGAGGATACCACCGCTTCAGACGGGGTAGTCGGGGTCCTTGGCCGGATCGTAGGCGCTGTCGGGCTCGACGAAGATACGACGCATGATGGGAAGGTGTGCGCGAACACGCGCCTCGAGGTCGTTGATGACGCGCTCGACCTCGGGAACGGCGAGGGCGGGGTCGAAGCGAACCTTCAAGGCCAGCAACACCGCCTCGGGACCCAGGTGGAGGCTCAACACCTGCCCCACGGAGGTCACGCCGGCCGTCTGCTCGGCGATCCGCACGACCTCCGCGCGCGTCTCCGGGTCGATGGCCTCGCCGATCAGAAGGCTGTGCGTGTCCTTGGCCAGCAGGATCCCGATCCCGCACAGCAGCGCGCCGATCAGGATCGAGCCGATGGCGTCGGGGGCGGCGCGGCCCGTGACGGCCGAGGCCCCGATCGCGACGAGCGCGATGACCAGGCCGATGACGGCCCCCGTGTCCTCCAGCAGGACCAGCGGAATCACGGGGTCCTTGCCGCTGAACAGCGCCTCGCCGACGCGGCGCACGCCCCGGCCCTTGTTGAACTCGCGCATCGCGACGGTGAAGCTGGTGAGCTCGAGCGCCGCCGAGATCCCGAGCACGATCAGGGGGGCCAGCGGAGATCCCGCGTGCGTCTCCTGGTGCGCCAGCTTGTGGATCCCTTCGCGGATGGCGAACACGCCCCCCACGAAGAACAGCAACAGCGAGACGATGAAGGCCCAGAAGTAGCTCTCGCGGTGCATGCCGAACGGGTGCAGCGCCGTCGGCGGCCGGGCCGCCCGCCGCATCCCCACCAGCAGCAGCGCCTGGTTGGCGGTGTCGGCCACCGAGTGGACGCCTTCCGCCATCATGGCGACGCTGCCGCTCAGCGCGGCCGCCACCAGCTTGGCGCAGGCGATTCCAGCGTTGGCGAGCAGAGCGGTCTTGACGGTCTTGTGAGGGTTGGCCCCCGGCCTGGACACGTCGACTAGCCTATCCGAGACTGAAGCCCGATGCCTTCGATGCACAGCGACCTCCAGCGGATCGCGCGGCGGGCCATGCGCGAGCGCGGGCTGCTGCCGGAGTTTTCGGCCGCCGAGATGACCGAGGCGAACCGGCTGGATCGGGCCCTGGGGGCCCTGGACTCGACGATCCGCGACCAGCGCGGGCTGTCGTGGGCGTCGATCGACAACGACGACTCGCGCGACCTGGATCAGCTCACCGTCGCCGAAGCGCTGCCCGGCGGTGTGACGCGCATCCAGGTCGCGATCGCCGACGTCGACGCCAAGGTCCCGCAGGGATCGGCGCTGGACCACCACGCGATGACCAACACCACGTCGGTCTACACGGACGCGCAGACGTTCCCCATGCTCCCCGAGCTGCTGTCCACCGACCTGACGTCGCTGAACCAGGGGCAAGAGCGGCTGGCGCTGGTGGTCGAGGCGGTGGTGGCCGCCGATGGGCAACTCCAGCCCGGCGGCGGACAGGTCTATCGCGCGGTGGTGGTCAACCAGGCCAAGCTCGCCTACAACTCGGTCGCGGCCTGGCTGGACGGACAGGGGCCGCCGCCCCCTCGCCTGGCCCAGGTGAGCGGTCTGGCCGAGAACCTGCAGCTGCAGGACCGGGTGGCCGCGGCGCTGCGGCAGCAGCGCCAGCAGCACGGCGCGCTGGAGCTGGAGACGCTGGAGCCGCGCGCGGTGTTCGAGGGGGAAGCTGTCTCGGATCTCCGGCTCGATCGGCAGAACCGGGCCAAGCGGTTGATCGAGGACTTCATGGTGGCGGCCAACATCACGACCGCGTACTTCCTGCAGCAGCGGCGGTTCCCGTCGGTGCGCCGGGTCCTCCGTTCGCCCGAGCGGTGGCAGCGGATCGTCGAGCTGGCCGGCACTCACGGCGCGCAGCTCCCCGGCGAGCCCGACGCCCGGGCGCTCGAGGCGTTCCTGTGCGAGCGGCGCCGCGCGGATCCCGACCGCTTCCCCGATCTGTCGCTCTCGGTGGTGAAGCTGCTCGGGCGCGGCGAGTACGTCGTCGCGGCGCCGGGCCAGGACAGCGAGCACTTCGGGCTGGCGGTGCACGACTACACGCACTCGACCGCGCCCAACCGGCGCTTCCCCGACCTGATCACGCAGCGTCTGCTGAAGGCGGCGCTGGCCGGCCGGCCGGCGCCCTACGGCGTGGTGGACCTGACGGGGCTGGCCCAGCACTGCACGCAGGCCGAGGACGCCGCGGCCAAGGTCGAACGCCAGGTGCGCAAGTCGGCGGCGGCGGCGTTGCTGCGATCGCGGATCGGCGAGACTTTCCAGGGCTTCGTGACCGGCGCTTCGGCCAAGGGGACCTGGATCCGGGTGGTCCAGCCTCCCGTCGAGGGGCGGATCGTGCAGGGGTTCGAGGGGCTCGACGTGGGCGATCGGGTGATCGTCCGGCTGGACCGCGCGGACGTCGAGCGGGGGTTCATCGACTTTTCGCGCCCGAGGTGACTTCGTTGACCACCAAGCCCGTGCCGCCGCCCGATCCCGTCCTGGCCTACCGCGACCAGGCGTTCCTGGACACCGACGATGCGCGGCCGCTCCGCATCCTGGCCGAGTACCTGGCCCCGATGCGCGCCCTGCGCGAGCAGCAGGTCCGCGACACGATCGTCTTCTTCGGTTCGGCGCGCATCACCCCGACCGGGCCGCTGGGCCGCTACTACACCGAGGCCCGCGAGCTGGCCCGCGCCATCACCGCCTGGTCGAAGACCCTGGAGGGAGAGGCGCACGGTCGGATCGTCTGCTCGGGCGGCGGACCGGGGATCATGGAGGCCGCCAATCGCGGCGCGCGCGACGCGGGCGGCCGGACCATCGGCTTCAACATCGGCCTCCCCAAGGAGCAGCGCCCCAACCCGTACATCACGCCCGGCCTGTCGTTCGAGTTCCACTACTTCTTCATGCGCAAGCTCTGGTTCGCGCACACCGCCTGCGCCCTGGTGGCGTTCCCGGGCGGCTTCGGGACGCTGGACGAGATGTTCGAGATCCTGACCCTGCAACAGACGGCCAAGCTCGATCGCAAGATCGTGATGCTGCTCTACGGAACCGACTACTGGCGCGAGGTGATCGACTTCGACGCGCTGGTGCGGCACGGGACGATCAGCCCCGAGGATCTGCGCCTGTTCACGTTCGTCGACGATCCCGCCACCGCGCTGCGCACGCTGCAGGGCGCCCTGATGCCCACGGTTCCCCAGCGCATCACCGGCGAGCCCGCCCCTGACGGCCTCCCCGCCTTCGCGCCATCCCGCTGCTCCGACGACGACCCCAACTGCTAATCCTTCGCCACAGAGAAGATGACGGGTTGAGCCGACGTGGTATCTGCGCCTCTCCGCCCGGGCGGGAGTAGACTCGCGCCGTGAACCAGCTGGAACTGCCCGCGCGGGTGCCGGGACGCCAGGTCGGCGCGCTCTCGGTCGACGCCCAATGGGTCGCCGACAAGTTGTCGGAGTACGGATTCAAGATGACCGACCTCGAGGCGCTGTACCCGGCCGCCGAAGCCGTCGCGAAGGACTGGGCGGAGCGGGGCGACGAGCTGATCTCGATCGACCTGGTCACGGGCGAGATGCGGCGCCGGTACGGCCTGAAGTTCAGCAACACCGTGCGGCCGTTCCTGGCGCGCATGTTGCGCGATCGCCGCCCGTCGCTCCGCCCGAAGATCGAGGTGACGACCACCTCGCGCGGCAAGAACCGCAACGTGAAGGTCGCGATCGACCACCTGAACGTCGTCGCCGTCATCCACCGCGCCGCCGATGGCACCGAGCAACGCATCGAGCTCGCCGACGTGCCGGCGGTCGTGGAGCGGATCAAGGCCGCGCAGGCCGAGACGAAGCGAACGTCTCGATCCAGGAAGTGAGCTCGCTGTAAGTTTTGGGTTTCGAAACCTCGCGCTGGCGACATGTAGACGTTTCGAAACCAGGATTCGCGTGGCGAGAAGCGCGCGAGCGCAAGGGAAGATGAAGCACCCAGCCCGTTGTGTGCGCGGGTGGAACCACAGATCTCGGAGGGAACTCACATGTCGTGCACATGCTTCTTTGTCCCCAAGTCAGTCCTCGAGCGCCTGGCCAACGACAAGACGCTGGCTGCGGAGCTGCGCCGCGCCGCCTTCGAGTCGTCGCTGCTCAGCGATCTCTTGCGCCAGTCGCGGCTGCAGCACGGCGCCTTCATCAGCGCCTCGCGACCGCTCTCCGCTCAGCTGGAAGAGCTGGCCGCCCAGCCCGAGTCGGTGGTCTTCGACGCCAACCACACGCACACGCTGCCGGGCAAGACCGTCCCCAATCCCGGATCCTCCAGCGATCCCTCGGCCAAGCGCGCTTACACGCAGGCCGCTCGGGTGGCCGAGTTCTATCAGACCATCTTCAAGCGCAACTCGGTCGACAACGCCGGGGCCACGCTGGTCTCTTCCGTCCACTACGCGCGGAATTACAACAACGCCATGTGGAACGGCACGCAGATGGTCTATGGCGACGGGGACGGCAAGATCTTCATCGACTTCACCGGGGGCAATGACGTCATCGGCCACGAGCTCACGCACGGGGTGACCCAGTACACGCTGCAGCTCGGTTACGAGGACGACGCGGGCGGCCTGAACGAGAGCCTCTCGGATTGCTTCGGATCGATGTTCCGGCAGTGGGAGGCCAAGCAGACCTCGCAGCAGGCCGACTGGCTCATCGGCAGCGACATCATCGGGCCGGTCGCCAAGGAGCGGAACGTGACCTGCCTGCGCAACATGGCCAATCCCGCCGATCCGCGAACGCTGTCGCCGCAGCCGGCGAAGTATTCGCAGCTGTCACCGGGCATGGACCCTCACTTCACCAGTGGTCCGCCGAACCTGGCCTTCTGCACGGCCTGCAAGGGCGTGCCGGGCAACTCGTGGGACACCGTGGGGCAGGTGTGGTACCACGTGATGGTGACCGCCGGCCCCAAGCCGCAGATGACGATGGCAGACTTCGCCGGCCGCACGCGCCAGGCCGCGGTGCAGCTGTTCGAGGCCAAACCCGAAGTGGCCAAGAGCGTCGACGCCGGCTGGAAATTGATCGGCCTGTAGTTCCCCGAAGCCCGAGCCGAGGAGGTCCGCCCTTGTCCGACGACACCGCGCACAAGCTGAAGGTGGAGCGCAAGGGCGGGCTGGCCGGCTTTGGTTCGCCCAACTCACGGGTCCGCAGCCTCGGCTCCGTCGATCTGCGGACCCTTTCGACGGCCGATCGTCAGACGGTGGAGAGAATGTTCGCCGGAGACTCTCGTTCGGCGAGCCCGCCCCGGCCCGTTCGAGCCGACGCCTTCCAGTACCACCTGACGATGACCACCCCGCAGGGCGAGAAGACCGTCGTGGTGCCGGAGGACCATGTGCCGGACGCGATACGGGACTCGGTCCAAGACGAGCTGTTGTAGTCATTTGTCCAGGTTGCTGTTGCTGGCGGCGCTCTGGTCCCTGGCCGGGAGCAGCTGCGCCCACAACCCGAGCGCGGCCCATCCCCTGGAGGTCGAGCGGCTGGGGGGACTGGCGGGCTATGGCGGGTCGCGTTTGCGCAGCCGCGGGCAGATCGACGTCTCGACGCTCTCGGCCGAGGATCGACAGACCGTCGAGTCGCTTTTCTCCGTCCGGCCGGGCGGCACCGCCCGGCCGGACGAGTTCAGGTACAAGCTGACCCGCTGGACCAGCAACGGTCCTCAGACCGTCGAGGTCACGGAGGACCAGGTTCCCGCGGCGGTCAGGTCCGTGGTCAGGGACCAGCTCCAGTAGCAACAGTCCGCCCCACGCGCGCGACGACGATAGGCATCCGGATGATCCGGCGCGCCTGTGTTTGCCGGGCAGATCCGGGAAATTAGGTTCAACCCGGGAGGGGGGACCATGGCGCGATCACGAAGCACGGCCCTGGTTGTGGCGGCCGCGTTCAGCGTCGCGACGTTCTCGGCGTGTGGCCGCGGGGCGTCGCCGCCGCCACCGCCCGTCGACGACACACAGCGGGGCGCACCGCAGCCGGGCGGGCCGCAACCGTCGTCCGGTGGCGCGTATCGGGACGTTCAGGGGCGCCGCTACGACGTGCCGCGGCCGCCACAGACGTTCGCCGGCGAGCCCCGCACGGGTATGTCGTCCACACAGAAGATGGTGATCCTGGGCGGCGCGGCGGCGCTGTACTACATGTACAGGAAGCACCAGCACGCGGCCGCCGAGGTCGGGCCGGACGGCCAGTACTACTTGTCGAAGAACGGGCGCGTCTATTACCGCGACGCCGACCATCGCGCGCACTGGGTGACACCGCCACCCGACGGGATTGCGGTCCCGGCCGACGAAGCCGGCCAGTACGCGCAATTCCAGGGCTACCAGAACCGATCCACGGGACGTGGGCTGTCGGATCTGGGAGCGGGCGAGACAGGTGAGTCGAATTGACGGGAGGGAGTCATGGGCCAAGCAATCGACGAACTGCTGCAGATGGTGAAGGAGTCCGTCCTCAAGCACTCCGACGATCAACGCCACACCGGATTCGATCCGACGGCGCTCCTGGGACACATCAGCAGCCTCTTCGGGCAGCACCAGGAGCGACAGGCGCAGGGGGACGTGCGGCCGGCCAGCGAGGATCCGTACGGCGACCCGGCGGATGGTCGGCCGGTCGGTCGGTCGGTGCGGCCGGCCAGCCAGGATCCCTACGGCGACCCGGCGGATCAGCCGGTCAGAAGGCACTAGCCATGCGGCTGCGCTGGACACGCAAGCTGATCGCGCCGCTGACCGTGGCGGCGTTCATGGCGGGGGCGCGAGTCCCGGCGTTCGCCGACACTGTGACGTGCAAGGACGGAACCTCGTCTCAGTCGGGTCGCGGCGCCTGCTCGCACCATGGAGGGGTCGCGGCGATGGCGGCACCCGCGCCGGCGCCGACCCACCCCAGCGGACAGGTGGCCGCCCCCAAGGCCGCGCCTCCTCCGGCGGCGCTGCCGCCAGCCGCTCCACCGCCCAGCAGTCACTCGACTGCGCGGTCGACGACGCACGCGGCGCCGCCGCCCGCTGGCCACCCGACCGCCCAGTGCCGCGACGGCAACTGGTCGTACGCCCAGCACCACTCGGGCGCCTGCTCTCGTCACGGTGGCGTGGCGCGCTGGACCGATACGCCCTGAAGGCACGCACAGCGAGGTGATCGAACCGCCGCCGCTCGGCACGACCGCGCCCGAACCTGGGCAGCCGCACAGACCCTGGTTCGCCGGACGGCTGCTGGCGCAGCCGATCGTGCCGTCCGTGGGCGCGCATCGGTTGGCTGCGCGCCGGCGGGCCGTTGCGCGTGCGCGTGGAAGAAGAGCCCGCTGCTCGTCGGGCGGCCGGGGTCAGACCTGGGCGCCGGCCAGCGCGCCGCGCGGGGGACGGCGCAGGTCCCAGACCAGGCCCAGCAGCGCGAGCAGGTTGAGCACGTAGTAGGTCACGTCGATCTCCCACCAGCGGAAGCCCTGCTTGGCCGAGCTCTGGTAGTGATGGTGGTTGTTGTGCCACCCCTCGCCGGTGGTGATGATCGCCAGCGCCAGGTTGTTGCGAGTCGTCGCTGGTCGCGTAGCGCCGCCCGCCCCAGAGGTGCGCCAGCGAGTTGATCGAGAAGGTGCCGTGCCAGAGCAGCACCGTCGAGACGAAGAATCCCCAGATGAGCGCGTGCCAGCCGCCGAGCAGCAGGCAGGTCACCGCCAGCGCCACCGTCGGCAGCTGATCGACGGCCGCGTGGTCAAGGAAACGCAGCTCGGGGAACTTGGCCAGATCGCCGATCTGGGTGCGATCGGTCTGGTTCCAGCGGCTTCCCAGCACCCAGCCGACGTGCGCGTACCAGAACCCGTTCCGCTTGGCAGAGTGAACGTCGAGAGACGTATCCGAGTGCTTGTGGTGCCAGCGATGGTGGCTGGCCCACCAGAGCACGCCCTTCTGTCCCGAGGTCTGGGCGGCGACCGCCAGGACCAGCTGGAACCAGCGCGACGTCTTGAACGACCGATGCGAGAAGTACCGGTGGTACGCGGCGGTCACGACGATCATCCGGGCGAAGTACATCCCGAGCGCCAGCGCGACGCCTCGCCACGAGAAGCCGACCAGAACGACGCCGAGGACCGCCACCAGGTGCACCGCGACGAATGCCATGGTCGTCGGCCGCAGATAGCGCCTCCAAGAACGAGGGCGCAGCGTCGCCGGAAGAGCTGGGGCGGCGGAGGTTGGCGTCAACATGGCAAAACGTAGGAGCCGGAGTGTTCAGCGGCGAGGCGAATCGCGCATGAGGCGCGCGCTTCCGCCCTTTCTCCGCCTTTCCTGGACGATCTCGACCGGATCAGTCGCCGGGTTGAGCCGCGGCGAGCCAGCGGCGGGCCTGGCGCGCCATCGCCCCCGACGGGTACGACGCCAGATATCGCTCGAAGTCGCGTCGCGCGCCCACCGCGTCACCCAGGCGGGCGCGGCACGTCGCTTCATCCCACACCGCGCGCGCCGCGATCTCGGAGGGCGCCTCGCGCTCGGCGCCGGCGAAGTCGGCCAGCGCCTGGGCGCAGCGACCCGTCTCGGCGCGCAGCTCGCCCCGCAACAGCGCGCGCTCGCGGCCGCTGTCGTCGTCGCGGCGGGCCTCCAGCACGTGCAGCGCATCACGGCGGCGTCCGAGCGCCAGCAAGGCCTCGACCCGCGCCCGGCTGGCCTCGTCGGCCAGCTGTCCGGCCGGGAACTGCCGATCGTGTTCGTCCAGCAGCGCCAGCGCCGCCACGGGATCGCGGTCCGCGCGCAGGCTGCGGAAGGCGCGCGCCAGCAGCGTCGCCTCACCGTCATTGGCCGCGCGCGCTTCGGCCGGTGTCCGCGCCGGAGGCGGGGCTCGCCGCTTCCTGGGCTCCGCGGACGCCACCGCGGTCGGCCGAGCCACGACCGGCGCGCCACGCAGGTACCGGTAGACCTTGGCGACCGCCAGCGCGCCGCCGGTCACGATCGCGACCACGGTGAACGCCGCCAGGCCAAACGCCAGCCAGGCCCGCTGCCGGACCGGACGCCGGTGGCGCAACTGGGGCAGCGGAGGAGACGCCGCCAGAGCCCGGAACCCCGCCCCGAGCTTGCCGGGCAGGTCGGCGTCGGAGCGCGCGTCGCTCCAGCGCTCGGGATCGCCGTCCGAAGACGGCGACCCGGGACGACGCCCGCTCACGGCTCCTCCTTCACGAACAGGTCGGCGAAGCGGCTGCGGGCGCGGTGCAACCAGACGCGCACGGTGCCGACGCGGACACCGATGAGCTGCGCGATCTCCTGCGTGGTGAGCCCCTCGACCTCGAACAGGATGAGCACCTGGCGCTGCCGTTCGGGCAAGCGATCGAGCAGCCGGTGCATGCGCGACACCAGCTCGCCGCGCTCCAGCGACTCGAGCGGCGTGCTCCGGACCCTGGGCAGGACCGGTCCCAGATCGAGCAGCGGCAGGCTGGCGAGGAGCCGCCGCAGGCGCGCCTTCCGGCGGTGCGACATGACCACCCGCTGGGTGGCGCGGAACAGCCAGGTGGTCACCGCTCCCGGCCCTTCGAAGGGCTGGTTGAGGCGCCGGCCCGCGACCATGAAGACCTCTTGCACGATGTCGTCGGGGTCGACGGAGGGCCCCCCCAGCCGGGAAGCCCAGCGGGTCACGGTGGCCCCGTGCAGCCGGTAGAGCTCGGCCACGTCCAGCGGTGCCGGAGGGACGGGGACCGGGAGGGACACAGTAGAAAGCACGCCTCGCGACGCTCTCATGTCGGAACCCGGCCGGAAGTTACACCCAGGTCGAAACGACAGCCCAGACCGATGCTGAGCTCCCAGCGCGGCAGGTCGACCGCGTCGGCGGACCCCTTCACGAACGCCCCCTGGGGGCGCAGCCAGCGCGACAGGATCGCTCCCACCCAGACGTCGCTGCGCCCGCCCCGGTGCCCGAATCGAAGCAGGAGCGACGCGCCCGGATCGAACGTGGAAGACCGACTGGGGGAGGGGACGTCACGGCCCTCGAGGCGCAGCAGGGTGGCGGCGGCCCCCGCGCCGCCCTCGGCCATCCAGGCCCTGCCGAGCGGCAGCCGATAAGCCAACGACGCCGTCAGACCGAGGCGCCACCAGGCGACCTGGCCCGCGCCCAGATCCATCGCGTGGTCCGCGACGTAGAGCGCGCCGAGGGCGATCGGCAGGCGCGGCCAGGCCCGGAGCGTGACGTCGGCGGTCGCGCTGGGGGCCAGCGTCCCGCCCATCAGAGATCCGGCCAGCGAGACGCCCAGCGCCGGGAGCCTCCGGGGCGGCGCGACGGCGACCGGCGGCGCCAGGCGGACGACGTCGGCGCGGGCGGGGGCTGGGCGTGGTGGCGGTGGGGGTGGCGCGATCACCACTGGCGCCGGCGCCGGCGCCGGTGGGGGCGCCGGTGGTGGGCGAGGCGCCGGAACCGGCTCCGGGGCTGGTGCTTGCAGGGTGTCGCTCTTCGGCACGACCACGACGGGCGGAGCGAGGACGCCGGTCCCCTGAAGCTGTCCCACGGCCGCCGCGACGACGACGGCGACCTGCTGCGTCCTCTCGGCGCACCCTTCGGGCGGCACGGTCGCGGGCCGCAGCCGTCGTTCGCCCAGCAGCCGCCCTTGCTGATCGTTGATCCGGACCAGCAGCACGCTGCCCGTCCGATCCTCCACCGCGCGGAGCTCGACGGACAGGTCGGCGGAAGGCAACAGGCCCACCAGCGCCGCTTCCAGCTCCCGGGGGGAGGGACAGCCGACCCCCGGCGCGCCGGCGATCCTTGGTGCCAGCGGCAAGGCCGTCAACGCGAGCGCCAGGAGCCAGGTCATCCTGCCATGATATGGGCTGAAGTCAGGGCCGCCTTCGGCGCGCCGACCAGTCGCGCGCGGCGTCAGCGGCCAGCGCGGCGCCGGCGGCGATCGCCAGCGCGAGGCCGGCGTGGCCAAAGTAGGCGTACCGCATGAAGAGACGTTGCTCGAACGCCAGGACGGGGAGCGTCGCGACGAGCCACCACGCGAAGCCAAAGCCGGCCAGGCGAGCGCGCCCGCCTCGGGTCACCACCAGCAGATCGAGCAGGATGAGGATCGCCGTGGCCGCCTCGACGGCGGGGTGGTCGGCCAGACGGATGATCGAAGCGGGCATGATGAAGTCGCTCAGCGGTCGAACCAGCAGGTTCGAGAACGACAGCAGATACGCCGACAGGTTGCGAAGCACGTTGTGGGCCGATGGGTCGAAGCCGAAACCGGTCGGCTGCCGCCGGATCGCCAGCGCCGCGGTGATCCAGACGACGCTCACCACCAGCGGCCCGGCGAACGCCCGGGCCGGCTTGCGGTCGACGGTCAGATGGTAGGCGAAGAGAATTCCCGGCAAGACGGTCGCGGTCTCCTTGGACAGCAGGGCGAGAGCGAAGGCCACGGTCGTGAAGCCGTGGCGGTCGTCGGCGAACCCGTCGATCGCCAGCAGCAGCCAGAACGCGGAGAACAGCCCCTGAAACTCGCAGGTGTGGGTGACCACCTCGACGCTGGCCAGGCGCGACGCCCACACCACCGGCGCCACCAGCGCCCATCGACCGGGGAGCATCCGGGCCGCGATCCGGTGCAAGAGGACGGCGTTGGCCACGACCAGCACCACCAGGATCACGTGATATCCGGCGACGCGCTCGCCGAACAGGTGGAGCCCGACGAAGTAAAACAGGTTGGTCGTCAGAGGCCGGTACAGCCCGGGGTAGGGGCCTCGCAGCCGGAAGCAGTCGTAGAGCGTGTGGATGTGGTCGCGCGTGTAGCGGAAGAAGACAGCGTCTTCCCACTGCGTCTGTCCCAGGTTCTGGGCGATGCGCCGGCCGTGCGCCCAAGCCAGCGCCACAATCGATAACAGGGCCGCCCAGGCGGTGTGCCGGCTGCCCTTCAGGAGCCCTTGGCGAATGCCGCCATCCTCTTCTTCATCTCTTCGGGGGAGACGTCCTCGACGTGCGTCCCCAGGGTCCAGACGTGACCGAAGGGATCCTGCAGCGTTCCGGTGCGGTCGCCGTAGAACTGATCCTTCACCGGGCGCTTCACCGTCGCCCCGGCCTCGATGGCGCGCTGGAAGCGGGTGTCGACGTCGTCCATGTAGATCATCAGCCCGCAGGTCGTGCCGCCCAGCGACGCCGGGCTCTTGGCGATCGCATCGGGCATGTCGGGCATCTCGTCGGCCAGCATCACGTGCGAGTCGCCGATCAGGATCTCGGCGTGACCGACGCGGCCATCGGGCATGTCCATGCGGACCACCACCTCGGCCCCGAAGGCCCGTTTGTAGAAGTCCAGCGCCTTGCCGGCGCCCTTCACGCTGATGTACGGCGTCACGTTGTGGTATCCGGCCGGCACGGGGTTTACTTTGGTAGCCATGGCTCCCTCCTCGTTCGCGCAGCGTGAGGATAAGTCGTCCCGGGGCCATGCACCACCGCGGACGGCGTGGCGAGTCGCCGGGCTTGCGCTGGCAGCCGTGATTGGTTGCAGCAGCTCCGGGGGCGGGGGCCAGGGAGGCAGCGGCGGAAGCGCGACCGGCGGCGCGATCGGGACGGGAACCGGTGGTGGCACCGGCGCCGCCGCCGGTCTGGCTGGCGGCGGCGGCACGATCGGCGCCGGCGGCTCTGCGGGCGGGAGCGGCGCTTCTGGGCAAGGCGGCGCCGGTGGTGTCGCCGGCGCGGGGGGCGGCGGACGTGCCGGCAGCGGTGGCGACGGCGGCAGCGGCGGCGGCGCTGGCAACGGCGGCGCCGCGGGCGCGGCCAGCACCTGCCCATCCGTCGCCCCGCTGACGGGCGGCAAACAGGTCTGCGCCACTTCCTCATCCACCGATCTCAAAGGGACCGCTGACGGGAGCTACTCGTACGAGCTCTGGACCAACGGAACCGGGTCGGGGTGCATGACGGTCTTCGGCGTCGACGCGAACTTCAGCGCGACCTGGACCAGCGTCGGCGATCTGCTGGCCCGCATCGGCCTGCAGTTCGATCAGAGCAAGACGCCGTCCCAGCTGGGAACCATCTCGTCAGACTTCGCCGAGACGAAGACCGGCGGCGACGGCCTGGTCTACGTCGGGATCTACGGCTGGACGGTGAGCCCGCTGCGCGAGTACTACATCATCGACGACTGGGGCATCACCAAGCCCGCCGACACCGCGTCCGACGGCACGCCGCGCACCCACGTCGGCACCATCACCGTCGACGGGGACGTCTACGACGTCTGGAAGCACACGCAGACCAACAAACCGGCCATCACCGGCAACAACCAGACCTTCGACCAGTACTTCAGCGTCCGGCAGAACCCGCGGCAGTGCGGGCACATCTCGATCTCCCAGCACTTCTCGCAGTGGACCAGCCTGGGCCTGCAGCTGGGGAACCTCGAGGAGGCCAAGCTGCTGGTCGAGGCTCAGAGCAGCACCGGCACGATCGCGTTCACGACGGCGACCGTCGCGGTCAGGTGAGGATCAGCGCCCGAGCCGGAGCCCCTGCAGGCGATGCAGCCAGGTCGAGACGGGCGGCTCGCCCCGGAACAGCCAGCCGGCGCCGCCCAGAAGCGCCAGCGCCGCGACGACCACCAGCCACCGGCGCCCGCGCCCGGCCGGGGCCGGGGCGTCGGAGCGCTGGGGCAGCGGCGCGGGAGCCGGCGAGGCGGCCGCCTCGAACGCGCGGGCGAACGCCTTGATCGTCGCGAAGCGATCGGCGGACTGCTTGGACATCGCCTTTCGCAGCACCTTCTCGACCTCGCGCGGGATCGGCGGCGCGCCGGGGCGCGGGGGCGTGGGCGCCGCCGAGATCACCTGGGTCAGCGTGGCGGCCGCGTCCTCGCCGGAGAACGGGAGGCAGGCCGTCATCGCGAACCAGGCCAGGCAGGCCAGCGACCACTGATCGCTGCGGTGGTCGATCGCTTCCTGGCGCCCCTCGGCCTGCTCGGGCGCCATGAACTCGGGCGTGCCGAACACCGCCCGCGCCACGGTGAGCTTGGTGGCCGAGGTCGACAGCACCTTCGAGATGCCGAAGTCGACCACCTTCGCGAAGGCTCCCCCGTCGGCCGTCTGCACCAGGAACACGTTGTCCGGCTTCAGATCGCGGTGGACCACCCCTGCCGCGTGGGCCGCGGTGAGCCCTGACGCCACCTGGTTGACGATCTGGACCACCACCTCCAGCGGCAGCGCCCCCACGCGCTCGAGCCGGGTCTGCAGATCCTCGCCCTCCAGGAACTCCATCACCAGGTAGGGCTCGCCCGAGGGCGCCGCGCCGAACGCGAACACGCTGACCACGTTTGGATGAGTCAGCTCGCTGGTGATCTTGGCTTCGCGCTGGAACCGCGCGCGCAGCTCTGGATAGACCATGAGACCGCGGTGCATGATCTTCACCGCGACGCGCTTGCCGGCCCCGGTGTGGTGCGCTTCGTAAACCGCCGCCATCCCGCCCTGGCCCAGGAGGCGCGTCAGGCGGTAGTTGCCGTCCAGGACGGTTCCGGCGGGCAGGACATCGGCGGTGTGCGGCTGGTTCATCGGAAGCGGCGTGGAGGGCCGGGCCCCCAAACGTATCACTTCGCTGCCGCGATCGCTCAGCGAGCGCGCCGGATGATCATCGGTTCGCCGGCCTGGTTCGCGCCCACCACCCAGACCTGCGACGGGGAGACCCAGACGCTGCTGTACGAGCCGCCCTGCGGCGGCGCGTCGGTCACCGGCGCGAACGCGTCGTTGGTGAAGACGTCCAGGTACGCTCGAGTCCCGACCAGATGGAGATCGCCGTCGAGGCCGCCCAGATCGCTGAGCAGGGGGCCGGCGTCGGTGGGCGCGACGGTCTGGGTCCACTGGCCGCCCTGGAAGTGATGGATTCGCCCGCCGGGCCCGGCCGCCCAGGCTTGGGCGCCCGACGACCAGATCGCGTACAGGAACGACGTCGACCCGATGGGGCCGGTGATCAGCCGCGTGACCGTCCAGGACGAGCCGTCGAAGTGCGCGACGATCTGATCGCCCGCCAGCCAGACGTCGTCGGGGGCGACCGACCAGACGTCGCCGAAGTACGGGTTGGGGTCGCCCGTGTCGGTCGGGACGGCGGTCCAGGTCGCGCCGTCCCAATGCAGCGCCTGATCGCCGCCGGTCCAGATGTCATCGCTGGCATTTCCCGAGGCCGACGGGATGTCCACCACCGTCGAGTCGGGCGGGAGCGGCATGGGGACGAAATGCAGGGATTTCCCGTCGAAGCGCAACGCACCGCCGCCGTCTCCGACGATCCAGACGTCGTTCGCCGCCACGCCCCACACGCCGCGCGCGAACAGGAAGTCCGTGGGGGCCGGGTTCGGCACGTCCGTCCAGGCACAGCCGTCCCAGTGCAACTGCACCGATGAGCGCGTCCCGACGTTCGGGTCGGTCTGCCACCCGACGGCCCAGGCGTCGTTCGGGCCGTCCGACCAGACGCCTTCCAGCGAGATCGCGGGCTGGCCGGCCAGCGTCTCGACGCACCAGCGGCCGCTGGTGGTCCCCGGACACGTGGTCACCTCCGCGCAGGTCGGAGCTCCGCCCAGGCCCTGTCCGCCCGAGCCTCCCTGTCCGCCGGGACCACCAGCCGGCGGGGAGGCGCGCGAGACGTCCTGACCCTGCTGTGTCTGCGTCTCGATCCGGTCGTATGCGGTGCACGCGGCCGACACCGCCACCCCGACCACCACCCACCGCATGCGCAGAAGCTGCGGGCGTCATGGCCAGGTCGCAACCACGACCTGGGGCGGATCATGAACATTCCGACGATGTTCGGCTGACAAGAGTCTCCGCGCGGAGACAATTCATCCCGTGAGCGTCAGATTCTTCTGCGTTGCCGCGGTCCTGCTGGGGGCGGCGTGCGGGAGCTCGGGGCGGGGAAGCGGCGGCGCCGCGGGGGCGGCCGGAGCGGGGGCGGGAGGCACCGTCGACGCCGGCGCTGTTTCGCAGGGCGGCGCCGGCGCCGGTGGCGGCGCGGGGGTTGGCGGCGGCGCGGGAGCAGGTGGGCGCGCCGGAACGAGCGGCCCAGCAGGAGCGGGCGGCAGTGCGGGAGCGGCCGGCGGCGCTGGAGTGGCCGGCGGCGCTGGAGTGGCCGGCCGCGCCGGTGCGGGGGGCGGCGCCGGAGCGGGCGTGACCTGTCCGTGCGACATCTACGAGGGCGGCGGCACGCCGTGCGTCGCCGCGCACAGCACGGTCAGGGCCCTCTTCGGCGCATACGGCGGCAAGCTGTATCAGGTCCGGAACAGCGCCGGTGCGACCAAGGACATCGGCGCGGTCGCTCCCGGCGGCGCCGCCGACGGCGCCGCGCAGGACGCCTTCTGCGCCGGAACGACCTGCGTCATCACCGCCGTCTACGATCAGACCGGCAACGGCAACGATCTCTGGTACCAGGGTTCGGGCAGCCCAGTCGGCGGTCAGGACAAACCGGCCAGCGCGATCACCGAGTCCCTCGAGCTGGGCGGCAACAAGGTCTATTCCCTCTACATCGACCCCGGGAACAGCTACTGGGTCGACGGGTCCAAGCAGGGCCTGCCGCTGGGAAGCGCCCCCGAGGGGATGTACATGGTGACCAGCGGCAAGCACTACAACAGCGGTTGCTGCTTCGACTACGGCAACAGCGAGACCGATCGCAAGGCCGATGGAGCGGGCGCGATGGACGCCATCAACCTGAGCTCGATCACCACCTGGGGAACGGGCGCGGGGGCCGGGCCGTGGATGATGGCCGACCTGGAGTACGGCCTCTTCGCCCAGAACAGCACCGGCAAGAACCAGAAGGATCCCAGCCAGACGGCCACCTACGTGACCGCGGTGCTGAAGAACGACGGCACCAAGGAATTCGCGATCAAGGGGGGCGACGCCACGGCCGGCGCGCTGAGCACGTATTACAAGGGCGCCCTGCCCAACGGCTACAGCCCGATGAAGAAGCAGGGCGCGATCGTGCTGGGGAGCGGCGGCGATTGCTGCGCGACGAACACCAACCAGAGCGACGGCACGTTCTACGAGGGGTGCATCGTCTCCGGCTATCCGTCGGACGCGATCGAAGACGCGGTCCAGGCCAACATCGTCAGCGCCGGCTACGGCCAGACGCAGTAGCATCGCCGCCTGGGAGGCGACCACGACGAGCAGGACGCGTTCGTGGCCGAACACGACGCGGCCCTCAGGGCGGCAGGGGCCTTCTCCGCCGGCGTGCCCAGCGAGCTGGGCGGCGGTGGGGCGTCGCACGCCGACCTCTGCGCGATGGTGCGCGAGCTGGCGCACCACTGCAGCTCCACGGCCCTGGCCTTCTCGATGCACACGCATCCGAGGCTGCCCGGGATCCAGGATCGCGCTGGCCGGGGACCGCGCCGGCTGGACGAGCCGCCCGGGCGCGGCGGTCGTCGCGCACCGCGCGCGCTGGCGCATGCACACCCGCCGATCGGGTAGTAGAGTCGACGGATGGCTGATCCGGTCGGCGATCGTCGCGCGCAGATGTTCCCGGTGCTCAGCCCGGCCCAGATCGCGCGCGTCGCCGCCGTGGGGACGCGCCGGAAGGTCCGGGTGGGCGACGTCGCGTTCCGGGTCGGCGATCGCAACACGTCGTTCTTCGTGATCGTCGAGGGCCAGGTCGAGGTCGTTCGCCCGCTCGCCGAGGGCGAAGCGCCCGTCGTCGTTCACGGCCCCGGCCAGTTCACCGGCGAGATCAACATGCTGTCCGAGCGCCGCTCGCTGGTCAGCGCGCGGGTGATCAAGGACGGCGAGCTCATCGAGGTCGATCGCGAGCGGCTGCGGACGCTGGTGCAGCGGGATCCCGAGCTCTCGGAGGTCCTGCTGCGCGCGTTCATCCTGCGTCGGGTCGGGTTGATCGCGCAGGACTCGAGCAGCCTGGTCCTGATCGGCTCGCGCCACTCGGCGAGCACGCTGGAGATCCGCGAGTTCCTGACCCGGAACGCGCAGCCCTTCTCGTATCAGGACGTCGAGACCGACCCCGCCGTGCAGGCGATGCTCGATCGCTTCCAGGTCTCGATATCCGAGGTGCCGGTGCTGATCTGCGCCGGGGGCCACGTCCTGCGCAACCCGTCGATCGAGGCGCTCGCGGCGGAGCTGGGCCTGTCGCTGGAGATCGACGAGAAGGTCCATGATCTGGTGATCGTGGGCGCCGGCCCGGCCGGGCTGGCAGCGGCGGTCTACGGGGCGTCGGAGGGGCTGGACGTGCTGGTGCTGGAGGCCACCGCGCCCGGGGGCCAGGCCGCGACCAGCTCGCGCATCGAGAACTACCTGGGATTCCCGACCGGCATCTCCGGCGAGGCGCTGGCCGGCCGGGCCATGACGCAGGCCGAGAAGTTCGGCGCCTCGCTGGCGATCGGGCGGCGCGCAGCGCGTCTGGACTGCGACTCCAAGCCCTACAAGATCTTTCTCGAGAACGGCGAGACGGTGCGCACGCGCGCGATGATCATCGCCTCGGGCGTGCGCTACCGGAAGCCGGAGCTGCGCGACCTGTCACGCTTCGAGGGGGCCGGCATCTTCTACAGCGCCACCCACCTGGAGGCGCAGCTCTGCGACGGTGAAGAGGTGGCGATCGTGGGCGGCGGCAACTCGGCCGGTCAGGCGGCGGTGTTCCTGTCGACCGTCGCCACCGGCGTGCGCGTGCTGGTGCGGGGCCCGGGGCTGGCCGAGAGCATGTCCCGCTACCTGATCCAGCGCATCGGCGACAGCGCCAAGATCAAGGTGCAGACGCGCACGCAGATCGAGACGATGGAGGGGAAGGACTGGCTGGAGCGGCTCCACTGCCGCCACCTGGACAGCAACACGGTGGAGACGCTCCCCATCCGACACGTCTTCATGATGACCGGGGCCGACCCGCACACGAAGTGGCTGCAGGGCTGCGTGCAGCTCGACGACAAGGGGTTCATCAAGACCGGCCTGGACCTGCGGCCCGAGGATCTGGCCGAGGGGCACTGGCCGCTGGTTCGCCCGCCCTATCTGATGGAGACGACGATCCCCGGCGTGTTCGCGGTCGGCGACGCGCGCTCGGGGAGCACCAAGCGCGTCGCCTCCGCCGTCGGCGAAGGATCGATGTGTGTACAGCTGGTCCACCGCGTCCTGGCAGAGATCTGAGCCCCCCGGATTCCGAGCCCAAAAGTGCGCCTGCTCGACAGATACGCGGTGGTCCGCGGGGCGACGACGGCCCTGGCCCGACCTCTGTCCGCGGAGGACCAGATGGTGCAGTCGATGCCCGACGTCAGCCCGACCAAGTGGCACCTGGCGCACACCAGCTGGTTCTTCGAGACGTTCGTCCTCGGGCCGCACGAACCCGGTTACCGTCCGTTCGACGCCCGCTTCGCGTTCCTGTTCAACTCGTACTACGAGGGGATCGGGCCCCGGATCGCCCGCGACGCCCGCGGTCTGCTGTCGCGCCCGTCGCTCGCCGATGTGGCGCACTACCGGCGGCACGTCGACGAGGCGGTGGGGCGCCTGCTGGAGCGCCGCGGCGACCAGCCGGCGCTGGCCACGCTGATCGAGCTGGGGCTGCAGCACGAGCAGCAGCACCAGGAGCTGCTCCTGACCGACATCAAGCACGTGCTGGGCTCCAACCCGCTGCGCCCGGCATATGGCGCGGCCCCGGCGGGTGAGGGGCGCTCTCAGCCGCCCCCCGAGCCGCAGATGCTGCGGCACGACGGGGGGCTGGTCTGGATCGGGCACGAGGGGCCGGGGTTTGCGTTCGACAACGAGGGCCCGCGTCACCGCGTGTTCCTGCGCCCGTTCGCGATCGCGGATCGCCCTGTGACCTGCGGGGAATACCTGCGCTTCATGCGCGACGGCGGCTATGACCGACCGGAGCTCTGGCTGTCCGACGGCTGGCATGAACGCGAACGACAAACGTGGCGCTGTCCGCTTTACTGGGAACCCCACGACGAAAGCTGGCATCTGTTCACGTCGTCCGGTCTGCGTCCGGTGAACGAGGAGGAGGTCGTGGCTCACATCAGCTATTACGAGGCGGATGCCTTCGCGCGCTGGAAGGGGATGCGGCTTCCCACCGAGGCCGAGTGGGAGCATGCGGCGGGCGGCGCGCCGCCCGCGGGCCACTTCGCCGACGCCGGGACGTTTCATCCCGGTCCCGCGCGCCCGGGCTTCTACGGGGACGTCTGGCAGTGGACCCAGAGCCCCTACGTCGCCTATCCCGGCTACCGCGCGCCCGCCGGCGCCATCGGCGAGTACAACGGCAAGTTCATGTCGAACCAGATGGTCCTGCGCGGCGGCTCCTGTTTCACCCCGGCCGGTCACATCCGAACGACCTACCGGAACTTCTTCCCGCCGGCCGCGCGCTGGCAGGCCAGCGGCATCCGCCTGGCGTGTGACGCATGAGCGGGTCCCTGGTGACCGCCCAGCCGCGCCTGCTGGGCCGGCCGCGGCGCGAGATCCCCGTCGGGACGACGGACGCGGTGGCAGAGGCGGTGCGCCGGGGGTTGTTGCACGCGCGGCGCAAGCAGCTGCCGCCGTGGCTGCTCTATGACGAGGAGGGGTCGGCCCTCTTCGAGGACATCACGCGTCTGCCCGAGTACTACCTGACCCGCACCGAGCGCGAGATCCTGACCCGGAACGCCGACGCGATCCTGGATGCCGCCGGCCCCCCGCTGGAGGTGGTCGAGCTGGGCGCCGGATCGGCGTCCAAGACCCGCCTCTTGCTCGAGGCGCTGCTGCTCCGACAGCCGCGGGTCCGTTACGTCCCGGTCGACGTCTCGCGGGCGGCGCACGCCCAGGCGCGGGCCCAGCTGCGCGGCCTGCCCCGGCTCGAGGTGCGCCCCGTGGCCGGGCGCTACCCCGAGGAGCTGGGGTTTCTGCGGCTCCGCATGGATGACGGCGGGGTCCGCCGGCTGATCCTGTTCATGGGATCGAACATCGGGAACCTGGACTTGCCGTCCGCCCACCGGTTGCTGGTGGCCGTTCGGCGCTGTCTCGCGCCGGGCGACTCGCTGCTGATCGGCGCCGACCGGCGCAAGAGCCCGCGCCTGCTGGTGCCCGCCTACGACGACTCGGCCGGCGTCACCGCGCGGTTCAGCCTGAACCTGCTGGTTCGACTGAATCGCGAGCTGGGCGCCACCTTCGACCCGGCGCGGTTTCGCCACGTCGTGCGCTGGAACGCTCGCCGATCGCGGATCGAGATCTTCCTCGAGAGCAGCCGGGCCCAGCGGATCGCGGTGCCGGCGCTCGGCGCCGAGATCGACTTCGCCGCGGGCGAGCGGATCCACCTGGAGTCGAGCTACAAGCTGACCGCCGCGGCGATGAACCGCCTGCTGGCCCGCGCCGGGTTCGAGACCCAGGAGGCCTGGACCGACGTGCGGCGCTGGTTCGGCGTCACGCTGGCCCGTCCGGTTCGGTGATCAGCCGGGTCTCGATGTCGATCTCGCCCTTCAGCGTGCGGGCGACCGGGCAGTTGTCGGCCGCGCTGACCAGCCGCGCGCGCGTCTCGTCGTCGAAGGCTCCCTCGACCCGGATCGAGCGCCGGAACAGGTGGTGCCCCTCCTTGGTGCGCGACTGCGTGAGCCGCACGTCCAGGTGGCGCAGCCGGAGCTGCTTCTTCTCCGCCACCCACTGGATCGTCATGGCGGTGCAGGCGCCCAGCGCGCTCAGCAGCAGATCATAGGGGCTGGGCGCTCCGTCGCTGCCGCCGTCCTCGCCGGGCAGGTCCGAGGCCAGGCGGTGAGGGCCGACCGTGATCGCCTGGCGGCGCGGCTGGTCGGTGCTCTCGATGCGCGCCTCGCGAAAGACGTGCTCGCGCACGGTCGCCAGGCGGCGCGCGCGCGCCACCGCCTCCGGCAGCTGCTCGGGCGCGTCCTCGAACCGCTCGCCGTTGACGAAGAACGTGGGCGTGCTGATGACGTGGCTGTGCCACCCGGACAGCTCCTGCGCGTGCACCGCCGCGCGGTGGGCATGGCTGTCGAGCTCCGCCTGGAGAGCCGCCACGTCCAGCCCCAGATCGCGCGCGATCGCGACCAGCTGCTCGCGCCCCAGGCCGTCCTGGGACTGAAAGAGCCGATCGTGCATTTCCCAGAACTTGCCGCGCGCGGCCGCCGCCTCGGCCGCCTCCGCCGCGGGCTCCGCCGCCGGGAAAAGGTGGCTGCGCGGGTTCGCGCGGAACACGAACCGGACATCGGGAAAGGTCTCCAGCATCCGCTGCACCACCGCGAAGGCGCGGCGGCAGTACGGGCAGGCGAAGTCTCCGTACTCGACCACCGTGACGTCGGCCGAGGCGGGCCCGCGCACATGATCGCGCTCGGTGACCGGCTCGGCCAGGACGGTCGGGTGATCCGGCTTGAAGTAGCTCATGGTCGGATCATTCATCGCAGGTCGGCTATGGTCCAGTGACAGATGGCGGGGGACGAGTCGACAGCGGCGCGAATCGAGGAGGTCCGGTTGCAGCGACCCGTCGACGTCGCGCGCGACCACGTCCGGGGCGGCCGCGCCGCCGGCGACACCATCCAGGTCGTCGCCTATGCCGATCTGCTCTGCCCGTACTGCCAGCGGCTGCGCCGGGTGCTGCTCCGGCTGCGTGAGGCGCTGGGCGATCGCCTGGTCTACGTCTTCCGCCACTTTCCCAACGATCGGGCTCACCCCGGCGCCGGGCGGATCGCGCGCGCCACCGAGGCCGCCGCCAACCAGGGGCGCTTCTGGGAGATGCACGACTGGATCTACGACAGCCAGGGCCCCATGACCGAGGCGCGCGTGCTGGAGCGCGCGCGGTCGATGGGGCTGCAGATGGACAGGTTCCTGGCCGACCTCGATGGCCCCGAGACCCTGGAGCGGGTGCAGGGGGACCTGGCCGACGGCCGGCGCAACGGCGTCACCGGGACGCCAACCCTGTTCGTCGACGGCATCCGGTACGACGGGGCCTGGGACTTCTATTCCATGCTGGAGGCGCTGGAGCGCCCGGTCGCCGCCCGGGTCGAGCGCTCGGCGCGCGTGTTCGCCAGCCTCCCCGCGTCCGGCGGGATCGTGTTGCTGCTGTCGGCCGTCCTGGCGCTGGTCTGCGCCAACACGCCCCTGCGCGCCCTCTACGACGCCGTCATGCACGCCACGTTTCGGCTGGGGCCCGCACGCGGCCTGACGCTGACCGTCGCCGAGTGGTGCGCCGAAGGGCTCCTGACCCTGTTCTTCCTGCTGGTCGGGCTGGAGATCCGCCGCGAGGCCACGGCGGGCGCGCTGACCGAGCGACGTTCGCTGGCCCTGCCGGTGATCGCGGCGATCGGCGGCGTCCTGGCCCCGGCGGCCCTGTACCTGGCGTTGAACCGCGGGCCGACCGCTGCCGGGTGGTCGATTCCGACCGCCACCGACGTGGCGTTCACGCTGGGGATCCTGGCGCTGCTCGGCCCGCGCAGCCCGCCCGGGTTGAGGGTGTTCGTGGCCGCGTTCGCGGTCGTCGACGACATCCTCTCGGTGCTGACGCTGGCGATCTTCTATCCCCACGACTTCAGCCTCGGTTGGCTGGCCATCAGCGGGCTGGCGGTGGCGCTGCTCTATCTCCTCAACCGCTGGCGCGTGTACGCCACCTGGCCGTACGTCGCGGTGTCGGTCCTGCTCTGGCTGACGCTGCACGCGGCGGGCGTCGACGCCGCGCTGACCGGCGTGATCCTCGCGGTGCTGCTGCCGATCCGGCCGGCCCCCACCGCCAGCGTGCTGCTGGCCCAGGCGGCCACCGCCCTGGCCGCGCTGGAGCAGGCCGAGACGGAAGCCAAGACCTCGGGTGGAGACGCGCTCCGCATCGAGCAGCTCCCGATCTGGGACTGGGCCAGCCGCAACCTGTCAGCCGCCAGCGCGCGCCTGCTGTCGCCGGCCGACCGGTTCGAGGTCGCGGTCGGCCCCTGGAGCACGTACCTGGTGCTGCCGCTGTTCGCGTTCTCGGCGGTCGGCATCCCGCTGACGATCGACTTCGCCCATCGCGGATCGTCGAACGTCCTGCTGGGGGTGGTGCTGGGCCTGTTTCTCGGCAAGCCCCTCGGTGTGTCGCTGGCGTCCTGGGCCGCGATCAAGGCCCGCGTGGGTGTCGCTCCGGACGGGGTCACGCCCGCGCAGTTCATCGGCGCGGCGTTTCTGTGCGGGGTGGGGGATACGGTCGCGCTGCTCATCGCCGATCGCGCCTTTCCCGCCGGTGGCTCGGCCGCCATGGCCGGGCTGGCCACGACCGCCAAGATCGCTGTCCTGCTGGGCTCTCTGCTGGCCGGCGCCGTCGGCGCGCTGATCCTGCTGGCCAGCTCGCGCGCCGCCGCGCGCTCACCCGCCTCTACTTCCTGAACCCTTTTGGCGCGGGCCGGCTCTCACCGACCATGAAGCTCACCATCCAGACCGTTGGCAAGGTCGGCAGCAAGGTCACGATCGACGGGCACGAGCTGGTCTTCGACCAGCCGGCCAGCGTGCCGGGCGGCGAGGACCGCGGGCCGTCGCCGCTCGACGTCATGTCCGCCTCGGTCGGCGCATGTGCTCACTACTTTGCGGCTGCCTACCTCCACGGGCGCGGCCTGTCACCCGCTGGGCTGACGGTCGAGGTCGCCGCAGAGAAGGAACGGGTGCCCCTGGCGCGAATCGGCCGTCTGGAGATCCGGGTCCAGGCGCCGGCAGGTCTGTCCGATCGACACCTCGCGGGGATCGCGCGCGCCATCGAGAGCTGCCCCGCCTACGGCACGCTGCTCAGTCCGCCGACGGTGCTGATCTCCGTCGACGGTCGCGCCGTCGCCGGCCCGGCCGAGCCGATCGCAGGCGTGGGGTAAGATCAGCGCGTGACCGAGGCGCCGTCGGACGAGGCGTTGCTGGCCGCCGCGCGGTCGGGGGACCAACACGCGCTGGAGAGGCTGCTCGAACGGCACCAGGCGCAGGTCTATCGATTCGGCCTGAAGATGTGCGGCGATCCCGAGGACGCGAAGGACGTTCTGCAGGAGACGTTGCTGGCGGCCGCGCGCGGCGTGCGAGACTTCCGGGGCGCCTCGTCGCTGTCGACCTGGCTCTACACGATCGCGCGGAGCTTCTGCATCAAGAAGCGGCGCCGCGGCAAGTTCGCGCCCCGGGAAGAGCGCTCGCTGGAGACGGACGCCAGCCGCGAAACCCGACGGCTGGCTGCCGCGGGCGGCGGCCCCGACGATGCTCTGGCCGGGCAGGAGGTGAGGCGGGCGCTGGAGAAGGCGATCGCGGCGCTGGACCCCGTGCACCGCGAGGTCCTGTTGCTCCGGGACGTCGAGGGGCTGACGGCTGCCGAGGTGGCGGAGGTCCTGGGGACCAGCGCCCAGGCGGTGAAGAGCCGGCTGCATCGCGCGCGGCTGGCCGTCAGGGAGCAGGTGGCCCCGCTCCTGGGGGTTCGGCCCCAGCCCGCGGCCGCGCCTGGCGGCTGTCCGGACGTCCTCACGATCTTCTCGCAGCACCTCGAGGACGAGATCAGCGCCGAGCGCTGCGCCGAGATGGAGCGCCACCTGCAAGGCTGCCCGCGGTGTCGCGGGACCTGCGATTCCTTGCGACGGACGCTCGCGCTGTGTCAGACGGTTGGGCCGTCAGCCCCCGTCCCACCCGAGGTCCAGGCCTCGGTCAGGACCGCCCTGCGCGGTTTCCTGGCGGACGAGAATTGAATCCTTTTTGCGCCGCCGGGCTCTCAACTGGAACGGAGGCATGGATATGGCGACCCTGACCGTGACCGAGAAGAATTTCGACGACACCATCAAGCAGGGCATCGTGCTGCTCGACTTCTGGGCGTCCTGGTGCGGACCCTGCCGGGTGTTCGGCCCCATCTTCGAGGCTGCCGCCGAGCGTCATCCGGATGTGGTGTTCGGCAAGGTCGACACCGAGGCCGAGCCGGGGCTGGCCGCCGGGTTCGAGATCCGCGCCATTCCCACGCTGATGGTGCTGCGCGACGGAGTTCTGCTGGGGGCTTTTCCGGGGGTGATGCCGGCCGCCGGACTGGACGAGCTGGTCGGCAAGGTTCAGGCCCTGGACATGGAAGAGGTCCGCCGCAAGGTCGCGGAGGCTCGAGCCGAAAAGCCAACCGGCTCCAAGCCGGAAGCCGCCTGATGTGCCGCCGGGTCGATTGCCCCAAGTGCGGCCGGCCGACGTTCGCAGGCTGCGGTGCCCACGTCGAACAGGTGCTGGGCGACGTCCCTCCGGCTCAGCGCTGCCGCTGTCGCGAGGTGGAGCCCAAGCCGTCCGGTCAAAAATCGGGCGGTGACCTGCGCTCGTTGCTGCGCGGGCTGTTCGGACGCTGAGCGCGGCCGATCAATGGGCGTGATGGTGGAACGGCGGGAGCGGTAGATCGGTCTCGGCCGGCAAGAAACCGGCGACGGTGCCGTGGGGCGGAAGGCGCAGCGGCCAGTGCGCCATCAACGGCGTCGGGTCCCAGTAGATCTCGGGGAGATCGGCCGACGGCCGCACGGAGAGGGCGAAGTGGACATACCGGGTGTTGGTGGCGGGCTGGTGCTCCTCGCCCATGTCGCCCACCAGACCGATGACCTCGCCCGCTTTGACGGCCGCGCCGCGCACGATGTTCCGGGGAACCGCCGCCAGGTGGAAGTAGTGCGTGAAGACCATTCCGCCGAAGTGTGACAGGCGCAGGTAGACGTCGGCTCGCTCGTCGCCGCTGCCGTGCTGGATGTGGTCGACCACGCCGTCGTGGACGGCATACACGTGCTCGCCCCAGAGCTCGCCGCCCAGGTCGACGCCACACCGGTCCGGCGTGCGGCAGGCGGGAGGCTGCTTCCGGGTGGACAGCCGGGCGGCCAGCACGTGGTCGTCGCCAGCCGGCGCCCGGCGCATCGGGCCGGGCAGCGGATACGTCCAGGAGCTGCTGTCGAAGGCGGTCAGCCAGTCCTGGTCGGTCGGCGGCCAGGCCGGCCCTTCATAGATGGGCTCCGGCCGTGGCGGAGGAGCCGGACGAACGTCGGCCGGTTCGAAGGAGATGGCGTGCGTCCGCGGCAGCCGGAACCTGTGCCACAGGCGAGGCGCGCCGATGACCACCGCCGCGAGCGCGGCCGCCGACAGCAGCCAGCGACGGCGAACGGCGGCCTGCAGGCGGCGCCGGCTCTCGACGTCCGCCATGAGGCAGACCGACGAGCAATACGCGTCCTCGCGGCGGTCGCGCACCACCACGAACCGCTGCGAGCGATCGACGACGTTCTGGCAGACGAAGCAGGTGATGGTTCGTGTCGCCATCACTCGTCCGCCGCCGGCTCGGGCGCGGCTTCGCTGTCGCCGCTGTCCGCCGGTGCCTGGTCGGCGCCGGAGGTCGGTTCGCTGGACGACTCGCCTTCACCCGAGGCGTCCGCCGCCGGCTGTGCGGCCCCGTGCTTTCCGCGGGCGGTCTTGGCCGGCTTGTGCCGGCCGGCCAGCCGGTTGGCCGAGCCGAGCGGCAGCCCGGGACGAGCCAGCGTCGTGACCAGCCCCGCGTCGCCGCCTTCGATCGGGATGCGCACCGGCCAGAGGGCGATGAGCGGCTCGGGATCAATGTAGCGCTCCGGCCAGTCCTTGGCGGGACGCACGGTGATCGCGAAGTGGAGGTGCGGCGCGGACTCCTTGACCCCGGTGTCGCCGAGCAGGCCGATCACGTCGCCGCTCTTGACGTGAACGCCGTGCTCCAGGCCGCGCGGGATGGCGGCCAGATGGAAGTACCAGGTGAAGACGGTCCCCTCGTGGTGGGACAGGCGCACGAACGAGCCGCCGCGATCGGGGTTCGCCCCGCGCTGCACGAAATCGACGACACCGTCGTGGACGGCGTGAACCTGCTCGCCCCAGATCTCGCCGCCCAGGTCGACGCCGCAGTGGCCGTTGCGGCACTCGGCTGGACGCTGGCCGGGGCGCACGGCGCCGAACACGCGCGAATCGGCGCGCGGCATGCGGCGCACCGGCCCCGACAGCGGATGGATCCAGGCGTCGTGGCCCAGCGAGGCGAGCAGGCTGGTCTCCGTGGGCGGCCACTCCGGCCCGTACCAGCCCGGCGGGAGCGCGGCGGGCCTGGGGTCCGCCGGGGGCGCGACGGCGGCGCGCGCCGACTCCCACCGCGGGTGCCGCGCGGCTCCCGCGTGAGGCGTCAGCAGCGGGCTGGCCAGCACCACCACCACCGCCAGCTGCAGGGCGTGACGCCGGCGCTCAGCCCATTGGACGCGGTTTCGCTCGCGCTGAACGGTGCGGAAGCAATCCACCGAGCAGAGCACGTCCATCGCCCACGCGCTCACGTGGACGTAGCGCGGCCCCTGCAACGCGGAGCCGCACGCGCCGCAGGCAGCGCCGTCGGGCAGACGAGATTGCGTCTCTTCGGGGTCGAACATCATGCCGTACATGTCTCACCGGCAAGCCACAGACGCCCAGAAAAGAGCCCATGCTACCAAGTTCGGTTCCGGACTGGCGAAGAGATCCGCACGGCCCACATCTTGCTGTGGACATCCCGAGCGGAACGTGCGGTGGCTAACCCACCGGTATGTCGAAGTGGTGAACGTCCTCGCGCGTGCCCAACTTCTGGTACAGGGCGATGGCGGGCGGATCGATCGGATCGGCCTGGACGAACATGACCCAGGCGCCACGCTCCTTGGCGATCTTGCCCAGCGCGCGAATCAGGCCCGTCGCGATCCCCTGACGGCGATGCCGCTCGTCGACGGCCAGGTCATAGATGTAGATCTCGCTGCGCGCCTGCTCGAGCTTGTCGAGCTGATAGGCGACCAGGCCGCCCACCACCGTCTCGCCGTCGGCGGCGACCAGCGCCAGGACGTGCGGCTTCCCGAGCAGCTCCGACAGGTGCTGGTCCGACGGCGGTTGCCCCAGGTAGGTCTCGCGTTCGTTGAACGCCTCGGCGAAGAGCGCGAGCAAGGCGCGCGCCAGCGACAGGTCTGATGCGCGCAGCTGCTTGAAGGTGTGAGCCACGGCCCCCGAGGCTAACACCTTCCGGATCTCGCGCTCACGGCGAGCAGGTGAACGACAGTTCGGAGGGCGTGCTGGTGGGCGTCGGGGAGCGCAGCGTGACCGACATGGGCGTGCCGCCCTGGGGCGCCAGGCTGGTCAGCGTGAACGTGCCCAGCGGACTGCCTCCGGGCGTGGCGACGCTGGCGAAGTTCAAGCCGTAGGCGACGCCGTCCACCATGAAGACGAGCGTGCCGGTGCCGCTCAGCGACTGTTGGAACGAGACGACCGTTCGCTGGGCCACGTCGCCGGGCGGCCCATAGAACACCGACCGCCCGCCGTTGGGCGCCGCCGGATCCTGATTCATCGGAACCGTGGTCATGAGGACGTCTCCATTGTCGACGTCCGCGATGTACGAGATCACGTTGGGGGTGTTGACGATCGGCAGCGCCGAGACGGTGCTGTCGGGGACCACCGACAGCAGGCTGACGCCGGCGTCCGCCTGTCCCAGGAAGTCCTTCGAGTCCGAGGGACCGAGGGCCATCGCGATCGCCTTCGTTCCGTCGGTCTGGACCAGCAGGTTGACGGCCGGTGCTCCTGCGTCGGGGCTGGGTGGCTCGAACGAGTAGATGAACTGCTGGGCGCCGGACTGGCCGGTGCCGATCACGTGCTGCCGGATCAACTGGCCGGACTGCGACACGAAGATCCCGTTCGCCGCGTCCACGTACAGCGTGCCCGCCCCGTCCTGACCGACGCCCACGATGGCGCCCAGGCCGATCGGCTCGGGCGCCAGCGGATCGCAGGGGAGGTTGGCGGCGACCGCGAGCGGCGTCGCCTTCTGACAGGCGGCGGCTCCCGTCAGCAAGGCCAGCGCGATCGGGAGGCGAGGCTTCACTTCGGATCCTTCGACTCTTCGGACGCCAGGCGCCGGTTGCGCGAGTCGACGGCGATGTAGACCACGGAATCCCAGGCGTTGTGGATGCCGATGAACAGCAGCATCAGCGAGACGGCACCGACCCCGAACAGCGCAGGACCTGCCGCGCGCGGGATGAGCAGGCCCGAGACCAGCAGTCCCGCATACGACAGCATCGGGAAGATCACGTGCCAGATCCAGTCTTCCGTGACCGGGACGTAGTCCCTCTGATGCCGCACGTGGCGCATCACCGACGTCGTGAAGATCATGCCCACACAGGCGAACACGGCGACGACCGCGGCGGCGCTGGCCGTGCGGTGCCAGGGGGCGCTCAAGATCGCGGAGTTCAGGAGGGCGGCGCCGAAGTGCACGATGGTGGGGGTCCCGAACACCCGGGCGGTGTGTTCGCTGGGGACGGCCCGCATCTCGGCGCCCAGCACCAGGACCACGAACTGCAGGCCGGTCAGCGCCGCCGCCGCCCCTCCGATGATGACGTAGAAGTTGGCCCAGGGAGCGAATGGCGACGCGTCCATGGCCTCGTTTCTACCAGCTCTCGCCGAACGGGCGGGCCTCCAACTCGAAGGTCCACGTGGACCGGGGCTGCCGGGTGAGCTGCCAGACCGACGCGGCGACGTCGTCGGGCTTGATGAAGAAGCTGTCGGGCTTGTCGGGCAGCATCTTGCGCGTCCGCGGCAGGTCGACGACGCCGTCCAGGATGGCCAGCGCGACGTGAATGCCGGCCGGCCACAGGTGGCGGGCCATCGACTCGGCCAGGCTGCGCTGGGCCGCCTTGGCCGGCGCGAACGCGGCGGTCTTCACGTTGCCGCGCCTCGACGCCGTCGCCCCGATGAAGACGATGCTGCCGCGGCCGGCCTGCTTCATCGGCCCGATGACCTGCTTGGTCGCCAGGAACGCCCCCAGCGTGTTCACCCGCCAGGCCTGCTCGAAGTCCTTGGCGCTCACGTCCTCGACCGTCCCCCAGACGCCGGTCCCCGCGTTGTAGATCAGCGCTTCGACCGGGCCCAGCTCCTTGCTGATGGCCGAGAAGGTCCGGACGACCGCCGCCTCGTCGGCGACGTCGCACGCGTACGCGCGCGACCCTTCGAGCTGCCGCGCGAGCTCGTCGGTCAGCTCGGTCGACCGCGCCAGCAGCGCCACGGCGTGACCGCCGGCGTGGAACCGGCGCGCCAGCGCCGCCCCATTTCCAGGACCGACGCCGACCACCACGCAAACGGGCTTGCTCATGCGGTTGGCCTAGCAATAACTTCGAGCCATGTCGACCACGTCACCCGGGCTGGTGCTCTATGGCAACGATATGTGGACCAGCCCCTACGTCCTGTCTTGCTTCGTCGCGCTCACCGAGAAGGGCTTGCCGTTCGAGGTGCGGACCGTGGCCCTGTACGACGGGTCGCAGCGCTCGGCGGCCCACGTCGAGAGGTCGTTCACGGCGCGCGTGCCGGCGCTGGTCGACGGGAGCTTCTCGCTGTCCGAGTCGAGCGCGATCGTGGAGTACCTCGAGGACAAGTGGCCGGCGCCCGGTCACCCGGCGTTGCTGCCCCGTGACCTGCGACGCCGGGCGCGCGCCCGCCAGATCATGGCCTGGGTCCGCAGCGACCTGATGCCGATCCGCGAGGAGCGGTCGGCCGAGTACGTGTTCTATTCCCACGACCGGCTGCCGCCCGCGAAGCCGCTGTCGCGGACCGCGCAGCGGGCCGCCCGCAAGCTGGTGGGCTTCGCCGAGCGAGTCGTGCCCGCCGACGGTGGCCCGCTGTTCGGGACCTGGTGCATCGCCGACACCGACCTGGCCATGATGCTGCAGCGGCTGTTGTGCACCGACGAGCCGATCCCCGGCCGCCTGCGCGCCTTCGCCGAGCGTGAGTGGCAGCGCCCGTCCGTGCAGGCCTACGCCACCCGCGAGCGTCCGCCCCACAAGTCAGCGGTCACCTGAGACCATTCCGCCTTGACGTCGCGCGCGCGCGACCCATGGTGCCCAGCTGATGTCCTCTGAACGCGCGCGCGACGAGGTCTGGCCCCGCCTGGACGTTGCCGGCGGCGCGGACACCCGCAAGAGCCTGCTGCTCTGGACCCAGATCGTGGGCAAGACGCGGCTGGCGCTGTCGCCGATGATCAATCACTGGTGGCAGGTGCCCCTCTACGTGACGGCCCGCGGTCTGACCACGTCCAAGATCCCCTACGGCGACGTGGCGTTCGACGTCGAGCTGGATCTGCTGGCGCACCAGCTGGTCATTCGCACCAGCGAGGGCGGCGGCGACATGATGGACCTCTGCGACGGACCGCTGAACGGATTCTACCGGGAGTACCTGGACCGGCTGGCCCGCCTGGGCATCGACGTCCACATCCTTCCGTTCGCCGTCGAGACGCCGGAGGACATCCACTTCGACCGCGAAGAGGTGGAGTGCCGCTATGACCGGGACTGGGCCACGCGCTTCTTCCGCGCGCTGCTGCAGGCGCACCGCCTGCTCGAAGAGTTCCGCGGCGAGTTCATCGGCAAGACCAGCCCCGTGCACTTCTTCTGGGGCGCGTTCGACCTGGCGGTGACGCGCTTCTCGGGCCGGACCGCGCCGCCGCACCCGGGCGGCTTCCCGCACGTGGCCGACCGGGTGATGCGCGAAGCCTATTCCCACGAGGTCAGCAGCGCCGGCTTCTGGCCGGGCGACGACCGCAACGAGGCCGCGTTCTACGCCTACGCCTATCCATCCCCGCCCGGCTTCGCCGCGGCCGCCGTGAGACCGTCGTCCGCCCGCTACGATTCGACCCTGGGCGAGTTCCTGCTCCCCTACGCGGCGGTCCGCGCCGCCGCCGACCCACGGGCCGACGTGCGCGCCTTCCTGGAGACCACCTACGCCGCAGCCGCCGAGCTGGCGCACTGGAACCGGGCGGAGCTGGAGCGCGCCGCGCCCGGGCCTGGTTCGGTCGACGGTGGGTCGGCCATCGGCTGACGTGGGGTGAGATCTGGCAGCTCGCACAGACGCCCGATCGGTTCTGCTCCGACGTCACGCGCGCGGTGCGCCACCCCTAATGGCAGCCGTTGTCCGGGACGCCGTCGCAATCCTCGTCGATGCCGTTGCCGCAGATCTCCTGGGCGCCCGGGTGGACCGAGGCGCTCGAGTCGTTGCAGTCGTCGCACCAGCGGTAGCCGTCGCCGTCCTGGTCGGCGCCCGTGCCTTTCAGCTCGCAGTCGACGAAGGTTTGCAAGAAGGCCGCGCGCTTGGCGACGACGTCGCGCGCGTCGGCGACGGCCATCTGGAACTGGGCGGGGCTGGCCCAGGCGTGGGGGTCGGCGGCGACGTCGGCCGCGATCTGCTGCGACCAGGCGTCGATCCAACCCTGGAGCTGGGAGACGTTCCACTGGGCGAGCTGGGCGGCCATGGCCGTCCCGTATTGCTGGCGCCAGCCCGCATCGACCATGGCCGCTGACCAGACCGGCTGCGGTTGTGGTTGCGGCTGCGTCCGGTTCGACCAGGGGAAGACCGGGTGCGCGTTGCTGGGAGTCACGTCATTGAGGACCAGCCAGTCGAACGTCGAGTCGGTGTCGTTGGGCAGGTAGACGAAGCCCTTGGCCCCGGCGTCGTAGATGTAGAAGTTGTGGTTGCCGCCGTACATCCCGTCTCCGTCGTTCAGCAGCGCCTCGCTGGCCCACTCGGTCATGGATGTCTGGAGATCGACGATGGCCTGCACGCTGGCCAGGTCCTTGGCCGTCGCGTAGGTCTGCTGCCGGCTCAGGTTCTGGGGCTGCAGCGTCGCCTCGGTCTCCGGCTGCGACCCGGCCTTCCAGAGGCCGCCCGTGTTGTTCGGGAAGAACTCGGCCAGGATGCGCTTGTTGGTGTTCTCCTCGGCGACGTAGAGGCCGTAGTAGGTGCCGTTGATCTCGACCCGCGCGTTCGCCGCGCAACCGGCCGCGATGCCGACCTGCCGCAGCCAGGCGTGGGCCAGCCGGTCGTGCATGAACGTCCAGTCGCCGCGGGGCATGTCGAACACCAGCTTCTCGACCCCGTGGAACTTCCCGTTGGGGTCGCTCTGGTGAAACGAGATGTCGAACTGCATCTTCGCGCGCGCGCCGTCGAGCATGACGGTCTGGGCCCACGAGGACTGGCCGTGCAGCTTGATCGTGGCGTCGCTGACGGTCTCGCTGCCCAGGTGGAACACCACCGGGTGCCGGACCACGAAGTCGTTGCCCTGCGCCAGCAGCGAGGCCGTGTCGTTGAACTCGGCCGTGAGGGCGCTCCAGTCGGCGGGCGCGATGTCGATCGAGTAGGTGCGGACCATGTCCTGATCGAACAGGTCCGCGCAGGCGGGGCCGCCCCCGACCGGCGTCGCGGCGTCGACCGAGGACACCGGTGAGCCGCCCGTTCCGGTGGCTCCGCCGCCGCCGCCCGTCGCGGAGGCCATCTGGCCGCCACGACCGGTGGTGCCCGCGCCGCCCATGGTCACCCCGGTCGCCCCCGCGCTGCCGCTGTTCACCGTCTGTCCTGGCGATGTCGTCGCCTTGGATCCGCTGCTGCAGGCCGCGCCCGCCAGGAGCACGCCGCCGACCCACCCAAGCCATTTCATGTTCCCCTCCGCTTCCGCTTCCGAACGCGAAACCTGGATCCGCGAAACGTCGCGGACAGGGCTTGGCAGCCGGCGCGAGCCCAGTTGAGGCTCCGGCCGAAGAGCTGGACCAGGGAACGGTCCAGCTAAATTTTCGGCCCATCCGATCGATCTCGACCTCCGTAGATCAAGCGATGTCCAGAAGACACCGTTCCCGGCGTGGCAACCGCGGTTCCGACAAGGCCCAGGCGCGGCAGCCCGAGCCCGTTTGGACCGACCTCGAGCAGGCGTTCTTCGACTCGGCGCCGTCGGAGCACGACCCGCCGCCGGCGCCCGAATCGTTCGACGACCTGGACGATCTGACCGGGCAGTAGTATCCGGCGTTGCCGTACGTCCAGCGGCTCAGGTTCGTGCTACTGAAGGGCGGTGGCAACGGAGGCGCAGATGGCCAAGTCGCCGCGACCCTGGACGGTCACGCCCCACGACCCGATCGAGAAGCTGGACGACAACCTCTGGGCCGTGCAGGGGGACGTCCCGGGGATCCCGTTCAAGCGCCGCATGTTCATCATCAAGCGCTCCGACGGGGCGCTGATGTTCTTCGGCTGCGCCGTTCCGCTGGAGGACCAGCTGCTGGACGAGCTTCGGAGCTGGGGGCGGCCGGCGATGCTGGTCATCCCGCACGACCAGCACATGATCGACGCCCGCGCCTTCGCCGAGAAGCTGGGGCTGCGTGTCTACGGCCCGGAAGCTTGCGTGGGCCGGATGCGGACCCGCGCGGAGATCGCCGGCACGCTGGCGGACGTTCCCGCGGACCCGGACGTCGAGCTGGTGCCGGTGGCCGGCGCCAAGAACGGCGAGCCCGCCGCCATCGTTCGCAGCGGCGGCGGCCAGCGCGTCAGCCTGCTGGTGTCCGACGCCATCCAGAATAACGCCCGGGAATCACTGGGGTTACTGCCGCGGCTCTGTGGCTTCGCCGGCGGCCCCAAGGTGGTGCCGGTGTTCAAGATGATGTTCCTCGAGGATCGTGGCGCGCTCAAACGCCAGCTCTCCGAGTGGGGAGATCTCCCCGGTTTGGCCCGGGTCGTCCCCTGCCACGGTGACGCCGTCACCAAAGGGGCAAGTGAAGCCCTGAAAGCGGCTGCCGCCGGGCTGTGACGAGACTTACGATCTGCTCATGCGGCGGATCGTCCTGGTGGTGTTGCTGGTGGTCGCCTGTTCGTCATCGTCGGAGACCTCGTCGACGGGCGGCTCGGGTGGTGGTTCGGGCGGGGCCGGGGGCGTCGCGGGCGCGACCGGCCGGGGAGGCGCGTCCGGGCGCGGTGGCGGAGCGGCCGGCGGCGGCGGCGGCGCGGCGGGCGCCGGCACGGCGGGCGCCGGCGGCGGTTCGGCCGGCGCCGGCGGGCACGCCGGTCGGGGTGGAGCTTCGGGCAGCGGTGGTGCGGCCGCGGCCGGCGGTGGCGGCGGCGCGGCGGGCGCCGGCGCGGCGGGCGCCGGTGGCGTGGCGGGGCACGGGGGCGCCGGCGGCGGTGCAGCCGGGCAGGGCGGCGGCGCGGGGGGCAATGGCGGCGCCGGCGGCCACGGAGGTCAGACCGACTTCAGCTGCGGCTCCGACACCTGCACGATCGGGCAGTCGTACTGCTACAGCACGACGCCCGGCGCGGGCGGCAGCACGCAGATGAGCTGCCAGGTGCTCCCGTCGGTGTGCGCCGGGACGTCGTCCTGCAACTGCATCTGCTCCCCCACGTCGAACACCACGCAGGGGTGCGTCCCGATCGGCACCACCGTGACCGGTCACTGCGACTGCACCGACGTCAGCGGCGCGGTCGACGTGACGTGCACGGGGCAGTAGGGCGCTCACCCCGCGGGCTGTTCGACGAACCTCCGGATTGCGTCCAGCAGGCGCTCATCGGCGTCGGCCTGGGTGATGCCGGCCGCCTTTCGCTGGGTGGCGGAGACCAGCAGCGAGTGATCTCCCCCCTCCACCACGACCAGCGTGGTGGGGGCGGACATTCGCGGGCGGACCGCGGCCAGCAGCTCCAGCGGGCAAAGCTCGTCGCGCGTCCCCTGCAGCAGCAGGAGCGGCCTGCGCAGCGCCACCAGGACCTCGTCGCGCAGCTTGCCGCTCCCCGCGGCCTGCAGCGGGAAGCCGAAGCAGATGACGCCGTCCACCGGCTCTTCCAGGGCCAGATGGCACCCCACGCGGCCGCCCATCGACTTGCCCGCCAGGAAGATCGGCCCCGCCGCCTGCGCCCGCATGGCGTTCAGCGCCTGGCGGTGCGCCTCGATCAACACCGGCAGCGGATCGGGCCGTTTCCGCTGCTCCCGCATGTACGGGTAGTCGAAGGTGGTGACCTCGCCGGCGGCTTGCAGCCGCTCGCGCCAGCCGACCATCCAGGCCGAGGTCGACGGCGCGCCCGCTCCCGGCGCGAACAGGAACGCCGGCCGTCCGCTCACCTGGCTCTCGCTGTGCGCACCAGCTCGGTGACGTAGTCGACGCGAGGCGTGTGCGTGACGCGCACGCGGTCGCCCACCCGGATCCGCTTGATCACCTCGACCGGCAGTCCGGTGAACGTGCGCCCGTCGACGTTCAGCCGGGTCGCCGTTCCGCTGAAGTGGGCGCGGCCGCTCGTGAAGCCGTACGGGTCGCTCCGGGCCAGCGTGACCGGGCCTTCGACGGTGAGCGTGGCTGTCGAGGCCGCATCGGCCCACGTCTCGAAGACCGCGCGGACGCTCCACACACCGAACAGGAGCAGGAAGGGGACGACGATCAGGGCCACCGGCGCCGCCGCCACCCAGGCCACCCAGCCGCGAGCCAGGAACTCTCGCGCCTGCTTCAGCAGGGGCAGCAGCTTGACGACCCCGTAGATGACCATCGCTGCTCCCGCGATGGCCAGCCACGGCTGCACCAGCAGATCCAGGCACCGGTGTCCCTGCGACACCCGGTACAAGGTTTCGGCCGCCACCGGATCCATCCCGGTGCCAGTCTACAACCAGGCGGGGCGTTCTAGCCGGCGATCCTGGCGGCCAGATCGAGCAGCTTGCACGAGTAGCCCCACTCGTTGTCGTACCAGGCGATCAGCTTCACGAACGTGGGGTCCAGCTGGATGCCCGCCTTGGCGTCGAAGATCGAGGTGCAGGGCTGGCCGCGCATGTCGGCCGACACCACCTCTTCGTCCGTGTAGCCGAGCACGCCGCGCAGCGGTCCCTGGGATGCCTCTTTCATTGCCGCGCAGATCCCCGCGTACGTCGCCTCGCGCGCCAGCTCGCAGGTCAGGTCGACGACGGAGACGTCGGGGACGGGCACGCGAAACGACATCCCGGTCAGCTTGCCCTTCAGGGACGGCAGCACGCGGGTCACCGCCTCGGCGGCGCCGGTCGAGGCCGGGATGATGTTGTCCAGGATTCCGCGCCCGAAGCGCCAGTCCTTGCCGGAGACGCCGTCGACGGTCTTTTGCGTCGCGGTCGTCGCGTGCACGGTCGTCATCAGCCCGCGGCGGATGCCGAAGGCGTCGTCCAGCACCTTCGCGACCGGGGCCAGGCAGTTGGTCGTGCAGGAGGCGGCCGAGATGATCGGCTCGCCCGCGTAGCGGTCGGTGTTGACCCCCTGGACGAACACGGGCGTCTCGTCCTTGGAGGGCGCCGAGATGATGACGCGGCGGGCGCCCGCGCGCCGGTGTCCCTCGCACTTGTCGGTCGTCAGAAAGACGCCGGTCGATTCGATGACCACGTCGACGCCCAGCTCGCCCCAGGCGGACGCGGCCGGATCCTTCACCGCGCTCACGCGCACGGGCCGCCCGTCGACGACCAGGAAGCTGTCCTTCACCGCCAGCGAGCCGCCGAAGCGGCCGTGGACCGAGTCGTACTTCAGCAGGTACGCCAGCTGCTGCACGTCGAGCAGATCGTTGACGGCGACCACCTGGACGTCGTCGCGCTGCTGCGCCGCGCGAAACGCCATCCGGCCGATGCGCCCGAATCCGTTGATACCGATCTTGATCATGACCCATCTCTACGGCGGGGCGCGGATGGCGCAAAGGACAATTCGATTGCAATTCAGGACAGCGGGGCTCAAGATCGCCGCATGCGCAGGTCTCCGCGGCGCGTCTGGTTCCTGGTTCTCCCGGGCACCGGCGCGCTGAACGTGGCCGGTCCGTGGGAGGTGTTCGGGCACACCAACGACGTGCTGGGGCGCGAGGCTTACCAGATGGAAGCCTTCGGTCCGGTCGCGCCGGCGGCCCCCACGCGCCACGGGATGGTCGTGGGCGGCCTGCGCCCGCTGCCGGCCCGCACCGAGCGCGTACCCGACATGGCGATCGTTGCCGGCGCGCCCGTGAATCCGCTGCCGGGCGAGCAGACGGCCCACCTCGCCCGTCTGGTCTCCTGGTTGCGGCGCCATCACCAGCGCGTGCCGATGGTCGTCTCGATCTGCACGGGCGCCTTCGTCCTGGGCGCCGCCGGAATCCTGGACGGACGGCGCGCCACCACCCACTGGCTCCACCTGGACGAGCTGCGCGCCCGCTGCCCGTCGGTGGCCGTGGTGGACGAGGGGATCTACGTGAAGGACGGTCCGGTCTGGACCTCGGCCGGCGTGACCGCCGGCATCGACCTGACCCTGGCGATGATCGAGGAGCACCACGGCCACCGCGTGGCGATGGCCGTGGCCAAGCGGATGGTCCTGTTCCTGCGCCGCTCGGGCCACCAGGCCCAGTTCAGTCAGGCGCTCCGGCGCCAGGAGGATCAGCCGGACAGGGACCGCGACGTCGCCGGCTTCATCCTGGACCATCTGGACGAGTCGCTGCCCGTCGCGCGGCTCGCCGCAGCGGGCGGGATGAGCCCGCGCACCTTCACCCGCTGGTGCCGCGAGCACCTGGACGAGTCACCCGCCCAGGTGGTGCGACGCCTCCGCCTGGACGAGGCCAAGCGGTTGCTCGAGGAGACGTCGCTGCCGATGAAGGACATCAGCCTGCGCACCGGGTTCGGCGACCCGAGCACCATGTGGCGCGCGTTCACCGAGTCCACCGGCATCACGCCTGGTGCCTACCGGCAGCGATTCGCCTCCCCGTCGGCCGCCCGTCACTCGTGACTGGTGCTGGGCAGCTGGTAGCGCCCCTGGGTATACGGGCGGCCGCGCACGTACCACTCGGATCCGTCCGTCATGCGCTGGAAGTACCCCTGCGCATAGTCGGTCCCGGCCTGCTCGCGGATCTCCTGTCGAGTCATGCCGGTGGTCTCTGGCGTCGCCAGCTGATTGTCCGTCGGCAGGCAGGCGGGCATGTCCGAGGTGTTCGCGGGCGGGGGCGCGGCATCCGCATCCGTCCCCCCGTTCGCCAGCGCGACCGCCGGCGCTGCGACCGTCAGCGTGAACACCGAACCGATGGCCAGGCGACCCCACCATCGGGCCGCGCATTCTTTGATTCGCCTCATGAGCTCAGCTCCTTCCGGCGCTGTTCGTGTGCCTCACCATCAATTTGCCGACGAAAGCAGCCGGGTCAAAGTCGGCCGTGGGCCGCGGATGAACCGTCAGGTCAAACGGCGGGCGCGGCGGCCAGCTCGGCCGCGGGGGGATCGAGCTCGCGGCGCGGCTGGGGCGGCAGCGACAGGTCCAGCACCTGGCCGCGCTCGTCGACGGGGTCCGACCAGACCTCGAAGTGAATCAGCCGCGCGCCACCGTAGAGGGTCGCGAAGGCCACGTCGGCGGCGTCCAGGCCGCTCGCGATGAAGACGCGCCCCTTGCGCGGCCGCAGCGTGTGCGGGTCGAACACCTGCCAGCCACCCTCCAGCCAGACCTCGGCGTAGGCGTGGAAGTCGTCCGGCAGTCCGTCCTGGGGGACGTCGATGTCGGGCAGGTAGGCGACCGCATACCGCGCGGGCATGTTGAACGCCCGGCACAGCGCGATGACCGCATGGGCGCGGTCGCGGCAGACGCCCATGCCCCGCGCGATGGCGTCCGCCGCCGACCACTGCGGGGCGCTGGCCCCTCTCTGGTACCGCACGTTGCGGTGGACCCACTCGCAGATGCCGGCGGCCCGCTCCCACCCGGCGGGCAGGCGAGCGAAGTGGTTCCAGGCGAACGCCAGCAGCTTGTCGGTCTCCGCGTAGCGGCTGGGGAGCGTGTACCGCAGCAGGTGCGGGGGCAGCTCCTCGGGCGGGACCTGGCGGGCCGTCGGGCGGACCACGTCGGGGTCGACCGGGACGGTGGCCAGGCCCTCGTACTGAATCTCGCTGAACCCCGCTCCCAGCGTCACGCGCTGGCAGCGGTTCCCGAACGCGTCGACGAACTCGCCTGTCGCCGTGGCGCCCGCCGCCTCGAAGCTGTCGCGCACCAGCATCTGCCGCGCGTGGGGCGGCGGCTGGACCAGGAAGATGGCCGGCGTCCGGACGGACGCGGCGTACCTGAGACGGCAACCGACCTTGATGCGAAACATGGTCGTTCGGTCCGATCGAGCTTATGCCTGTCCGCCAGGGGCGCAAGAAAAGGGCCGGTATCATCCCCTGGACGACAGCCGCACCCGGGGCGGACCTGACAATCTGCTGGCGAGCGGGCAGCCCGATCGGCATGCTTACCGGATGATGGCGGGAGGGCGCGTGGAGATCGGCAGGTGCTGAAGCCGAAGCGGGACCCGCTGGCCATGCGGCCCCAGCGGCCGGTGGTGCTGGCGATGGTGATCGTCGTGCTGAGCTTCGTCGGCTCGCTCGTTTATCTGCAGCTTCACCTGAAGCCGGTCACGCAGCGGGCGCTGACGGTGGTGGAGCACACGGCGCCCAGCATCGAGCACCTGTCCAGCGCGCAGACCGAGCTGACCACCCTGGGGATGTTGATCAGCGACTACGTCTCGCGCGTGGGCGACGGCCGGATGTCGACACGTTCGGACATCGCGGCCACCCGCGAGCAGGTGGCCGCCGAGATCGACGCCTTCCGCGCGCTCCCCGAGGTCCCGGGCGAACGCCCGCTGCTCGCCGCCCTGGATCAGGACCTGTCCCGCCTGGATGTCGTGACCAAACGGGCGCTGAGCGAGGCCGACCAGAACCTTCCGGAGCGGGCGCGGCAGACGCTGCACGGGAACGTGCAGCCGGAGGTGCTGCAGACCAGCATGCACCTCTCGTCGTTGAAGGCGCTGAACGCGCGCGTCGCCAGCGCCTCGGCGGAAGACATCCTGCGCACCCGCCGCGAGGCGATCCTGGTCTCGCTGGTGTTCGGGGGGGTGGGGCTGATCGTGGCGATCCTCGCCACGGTGATGGTCCTGCGCCTGCTGGGGACGCGCGCGCGCCTCATCAACGAGCGCACCGGCGTGCTGGCGGCCCGGGCGACCGAGCTGGAGGCGTTCGCCGGTCGGGTCGCCCACGACCTGCGCAACCCCCTGGGCGCCGTGGCGCTGCGCGTGCTGTCGGCCACCCGGCGCGAGCCCGATCCCAGGCTGCGCGAAGACCTGGACAAGGTGGCCCGCGGGCTCGATCGGATGAACGGGATCATCAACGGCCTGCTCGAGTTCGCGCGGGCGGGCGCCATCCCGACGCCGGGCGCCTGGGCCGATCTGGGCGAGGTGCTCGACGAGGTCCTGGCCGACCTGCGTCCGGCGGCGGCGGTCGAGGGCGCCGAGATCCAGGTCGAAGCGTTTCCGCCCACGCGGCTGAGCTGCACACCGAGCGCGCTCACCAGCGTGCTCGCGAACCTGGTGGGGAACGCCGTGAAGTACATCGGCGAAGGGCAACGGACGCCCCGCCGGATCGTCGTCCACACGAGGTCCAGCGAAGCGAACGTCCGCATCGAGATCGAGGACAACGGTCCCGGCCTGCCCCCGGGGGCAGAGGAGCGCGTGTTCGAGCCGTTCCTGCGCCTGGGCCACTCGACCCGCCCAGGAATCGGCCTGGGTCTGGCGACCGTCAAGAAGATCGTGGAGGCCTATCGCGGGCGCGTCGGGGTGATCTCGAAGCAGGGGCGCGGCAGCACCTTCTGGTTCGAGCTCCCGGCCGCACCGAGCCCGGGCGCGCTCTCCGTCCCACCCGCCGCTCCGCGCGACCCACCCCCGCCCCGCGCTTCGGCGTAGAGATTGAAGGCGGGCTAGCCTTTGCGAGCGTTGTAGACGGCGCGGCCGCTGGCGGCGAACTCGCGGAAGGCGTCGAGCGCCTCGTCGCGCAGCAGCCCTTCGCTGACCGCGATTCCGCGGCGCTGCAGCTCGTCCTGCCAGCGCGGGTGCAGCGGCCCCTCGTCGAACCCGGTCAGTGCTTCCATCTCGGGGCCGCTGCCGGCGATCACGACGCTGCGCACGCCGGACCAGCAGATCGCCCCGCAGCACATGGCGCAGGGGGCCCAGTTGACGACGATCTGGTGCGCGGGCTGTCCGGGGCCGCCCAGGTCGTGTCCGGCCACGACCTGCTGGGCCAGCGACAGCGCCATCACCTCGGCGTGCGCCGAGGAGCAACGCCCGGGCACCACCCGGTTCACGCCGATCGAAACAGGCCGCCCCGTCGTCTCGTCGAAGACGGCGGCGGCGAACGGACCGCCGGTGTCGCGGACGAAGTTGGTCCGCGCCAGCTCGATCACCCAGCGCATGCGCGCGTCGATGGTGTCGATGCGCGGAGGCATGGCCGCCATCGCGTCCGTTGCCCAATCCGGCAGCGTCAATTCGAACCGGGTTGCCACGCGCCCCCTCCTTCACCCGCAACTCTACGAACACACCTTGTATTCGTCGAGCGCACGTTGTAGCAAAAGTGTGAAAGCCCGGTGAATGGGTAGCAACGATGCCGCCGGTGGTCATGGGGAGGGGATGTCCCCCCAAGCACCGCGGCTCGCGCTGGCCAATGTCAGCAAACGGTTTCCGGGAGTTCAAGCCAACGATCGCATCAGCCTGACGGTCGCGCCCGGCGAGATTCACGCCGTCCTGGGGGAGAACGGCGCCGGCAAATCGACGCTGATGAAGATCATCTACGGCGCGGTCCGGCCCGATGAGGGGACGATCGGCTGGAACGGCGCCCCCGTCGTCATTCACAACCCGCGTCAGGCCCGCTCGCTGGGGATCGCGATGGTGTTCCAGCACTTCGCGCTGTTCGAGACCCTGACCGTCGCGGAGAACGTCTGGCTGGGGTTGGATCGCCGCATCACCCGGGCCGACGTGGCGCGTGAGGTGGAAAGGGTCTCCGCGCTCTACGGCCTGGACCTGGACCCCGGACGGCTGGTGTCCAGCCTGTCGGTGGGAGAGCGGCAGCGCGTCGAGATCCTGCGCGCGCTGCTGGCCAATCCCCAGCTCCTGATCCTGGACGAGCCGACGGCCGTGCTGACCCCGCAGATGGCGGAGCGGCTGTTCGCCACACTGCGCCAGCTGGCCGGTGGCGGCTGCTCGATCCTCTATATCAGCCACAAGCTGGACGAGGTACGCGCCCTCTGCGAGAGCTGCACGGTGCTGCGGGCCGGGCGCGCGGTCGGCACGGTCGATCCGCGCGGCGAGACCAACCGCAGCCTGTCCGAGCTGATGCTGGGCGAGGCGCCGCCCGCTCCGCCGCCGCGCCCCGCCGCGACGGGCGATCGGGTGTTGGAGGTGAACGGCCTGTCGCTGCCACCGGGCGAAGAGAGAGGCGTGCCGCTGGCCGGCCTCGAGCTGTCGCTGCGCGCGGGCGAGATCGTCGGCGTGGCCGGCGTCTCGGGCAATGGCCAGGCCGAGCTGCTGGCGGCGCTCTCCGGCGAGGATCGCCGCGCGCCCGCCGGCAGCATTCGCCTGTTCGGGCGCGACGTCTCGAACGCCTCGCCGCGCGGCAGGCGCCGGCTGGGGCTGCACTTCGTCCCCGAAGAGCGCATCGGACGGGGCTCGGTCCCCAGCCTGCCGCTGGCCGCGAACACGCTGCTCACCCGGCGCGAGCCGGTCGGCCCAGGTGGCTGGCTGCACCGCGGCCGGGCGCGACGGCTGGCCGCGCGCTTGATCGACCGGTTCTCGGTGAGCGCGCGCGGCCCGGATTCGCCCGCCGGCAGCCTGTCGGGCGGCAACCTGCAGAAGTTCATCGTCGGTCGCGAGGTCGACGCCGCCCCCAAGGTCCTGATCGTCGCGCAGCCCACCTGGGGCCTGGACGTCGGCGCGGCCGCCCAGATCCGCCGCGAGATCGTGGCGCTCTGCGAGGCGGGAGGCGCCGCGCTGATCGTCAGCGAGGACCTGGACGAGCTGTTCGAGCTCTGCTCGGACCTGGTGGTCATCGCGCGCGGCCGGCTGTCGCCCCGCATCGCGGCCCGCGACGCCACGCCGGCGCTCATCGGCCAGTGGATGAGCGGGCTGTTCCGGGCCAGCGCCGCCGATCCAG
>DATJWP010000173.1:0-53064 GCA_035578045.1 Polyangia bacterium
CGCCGTCGCCCGCGTCGTCGCCCTCAACCGCGACGACTGATCTCGACGCTCAGATGGCGGGCCGCCATCTACGCCAGCACCCCTTGGCGGCCCGTCATCAAGCCGGATCGACTCCCCGCCATCCAGGTCGCCCGGTAACACCGAGGAGGTGCGCCACGTACGTCGGGAACGTGGCGGCTGTCGTTTTCGTCGTGATGAGCGCGGGGAAGGTCCAGGTCGCTGTGAGGGTAGGTCCCTGACCCTGACCGGCCGTGCCTCCGAGAGACCCCCGGGCGCCCGCTACTCCCGCCCCTCCACTCGCCCCTACTGGGCCACCTGGCGAGCCTCCCGTCGAGGTCGCCGGCGTGCCGCCCGTCGCGGTGCCCCCGCCTGTCGCGGTGCTGCCACCGGTGGCGGACACGTCAGGACCGCTCCGCCTGCTCTAAGAATCAGCTGAGCCATTGGCAAACCCTGCGCCGTGCCTGCTCAGATGTCCAGGTCGACAGGACGCCTGGTCGAGCTCCGTCTAGGCGGACGCTGGTCTCTCCGAAGAGGTGGACGCAAGCCCACGAGGGAAGGTGAGTCGATTCCGGCAGACTAACCTCAGGCAGGCCGGGGGGGCCTCGCATGACCTAGGTCGGCTGTCGCCTAGCCCCAGGTCGGCCCGCAATATCCTGATATTACACGTAGAAGGTCGTATGCTATAAATTAGCTAAACTAGCTATATTGGCTTTAGTGGCTATTCTGGTTCCACTGGCTATAATAGGCACATGGTTACTCAGGAGATCGCCGACTTCCCAAATCGAGCCCTTCTTGCCGAGGGCGATCCCAAGTCACTAGATGCTCACGCCGCCGCGCTGGCGGCTGCGGGCTTTGAGATCAAAAAGGCCCGGGACGGTACCGAGGCTCTGGCCCTCCTCAGTTCCCAAACCTTCGACGTCATTCTTACGGATCTCGACCTGCCGGCGCCGAATGGCCTGGAGATCGCTCGTCGCGCGCGTACACGATTCGCCAGCGTTCCAATCATCGTCTTGTCCCCTAGATCGCTCGATGAGGTAACGCTTCGGACGTTCACCGAGAATGGATTTCAGTACCTCATGAAACCGGTTGTCCCGAAAATGCTGGGCCGAACCACCGTGCGCGCTGTCCGCCGGCGGGCTGGACTTATTTTCGACAATCGAAAAGGCGATGCGGTAGAGCTTCGTTCGTTCAACGCGACCGACGCCAAGAACAAGTTCGGCCAGATGCTTGAGACGACTCTTCGCGATGGTGCCGCGGTCATCAGGAGGCACGATGAACCCAAGGCGGTATTGCTCTCTTGGGAGGAATTCAAAGACCTCGTTACCTCACGCCGGCCGCATCTCGATGCCCTGACGGCTGAGTTCGACGCTCTGCTTGCGCGAATGCAGGCTCCCACCCACCGACAGGGAATCCAGGCCGCATTCGACGCATCGCCGGAAGAACTTGGGGACGCCGCAGTTAAGGCAGCTCGCGCCCCTCGCTGACCGCCACTCATGTCTCGAATCGACGTGCTCGCCGGAACCAACGGTGCCGGCAAGAGCAGCATCGGCGGTGCGATGATCCGACAGAAAGGAGAGAACTATTTCAACCCGGACGAAGCCGCGCGGTCACTAATGACAGCGAACCCCGGACTCACCCAAACGCAGGCGAACGCCGAGGCCTGGCAACAGGGCAAACGCCTGCTTGAAAGAGCGATTGATGAGGGGCTGGACTTCGCCTTCGAAACGACCCTTGGGGGAAACACGATTTCGGACTTGCTGGCCAAGGCTATCGCGGTCGGAATCGAAGTGCGAATCTGGTACGCGGGGCTCAGTAGCCCCGAGCTTCACATTGCAAGGGTGACGGCACGTGTCGCCAGGGGGGGGCATCCCATCCCCGACAAGGACATCTACCGAAGGTTTGAACGTGGACGTGAGAACCTGATTAAGCTCCTCCCTGGACTGACCGCCCTTTGGATCTTCGACAACACCGCCGACGCCGATCCGGCAACCGGAACAGCCCCCAAGCCCGTGCTCGTGCTCCACATGGAAGGCGTCAAAATCGTCGGTCCAGGCGATCTGAGTGCTACGCCGGAGTGGGCGAAGCCTATCGTCGCCGCCGCGATGAAGGCAGCCGCCTCGTCGTCGCCATCTGCGAAGCCTTGAACGAGGTGGCTGGGGCTACCCGACAGCCGCACTTGGGACGGCGCTTGGCGAGCGAAGATGACGTCCGTAAGTCCGGTCCCTGGGTTCCCACGGATCCCAACGTGGGATGCCGCTGTTGCTCCCGATTGTTCGCGCTGGTGTGCCTGACGGCGACAGTTGTCGGTTGCTACGCGGTCGACGGCTCCGGCAACGCCCGTCCGCGATCGAGTGTCGTGGGAATGGCCGCGGCCGACTACTTCCCGCTCGCCAGCGGATGGAAGTGGACGTACTCGGTCTGGAAGGACGGCGTGAAGGTCCCGGTGGTCCACGAGGTGCTGGAGCGCCAGGGCGACGTTGCCGTGGTGCAGGAGGGCGGGGAGCGCATCACCTACGTCGTTACGCTTGAAGGGATTGCGGTGAAGGACGGCGACAGGATTGGCGACTACGTCATCAAGAATCCGGTGAGGGTTGGCGCGGAGTGGGCGGTCGAGGGGGGGCGGGCGCGCATCGTGGCCGTCGACGGCGAGTTCGCGAGCGCCCTCGGGGGGCGATATCGAGGCTGCCTCCTGATCGCGGTGACGCGCGGCGACCCCACGCGCGTGACGGAGACAGTGTTCGCCCCTCACATCGGCATGGTCGGGGTCAGTATCCAGGCTGCCGACGGGAAGGAATTCCTGGAGCTCGCGCAGGCCCGGTTGGTTGGTTTGACCAGGCCCAGCGATGCGCCGGCGATGCCCTGAGGTTCGACTCGGTGATCGCAACACCACTGCCGTTCAGCGGCGGCGCCGAATGGACGCGCGAGCCTTCCACGACGGCGAGGAGCCGCGGGGATAGCACGCGGCTTCAGGCCACGTGCGCCAACGAGAGGACGAACGCGAGAATGCCTGCGGCGGCGACGCCGGCCGCGACATGTACATACTGCCGGCGTTCTCTTCGCCCCTCGAACATCCAAGCCGGTCGGAAGGCGGCGTAACCCGCGAGGAACGCGGCCGGCGCGGCCAGAAGCGCCAAGGGATAGAAAAGCATGAAGAGGGGCAGAACACCGGCGGCGATGAGGAGTGCCTCCGCCGCGTAAAGCACCCTCTGTCTCCGGCCACCGATCATCGTCGTCTGTCCAACGACCTGCCGTTCAGCAGCCAACGCCAAGGTCGCACCCGAGCGTATCACGGCCGCGGGCGAGCTCATCTGCCGGGACTCCGCCCTGTCCGGCGACCGACAAAGGCGGACGGTCACGCCGAGCGTTGAACCGCTCGACGTGACTGTCGGGTCAGCCGGCGTGCATCACTGCGGACACCAGAACTGGTCGTGGTGCCAGCCGATGTCCTGGTTCGGGGTGCCGGTGAACAGCGGCCATTGAATGATGTGCGTCCCGTTCGTCATGGTTCCGTTGCTGACGCCCAGAACCTCCGCGGTGTGGGCGTTTTCAATCACGTAGCAGCCGGGAAACGGCGCTTGATACTGGCTCGCCGCCACAAAATACCAGACCTGTTCAGAGGCGCTGGAGCAGGGCTCGACGATCGCGTTCGCACCCTGGCCGGCGCTTGCAAACCCGACGAGGTCGATGCACATGCTGTGTCGTGGATTGTCGTTGTCGGACTCCAAATCCTGGATTCTCGTGCTGCCCGACAACGAGAACTCCCAGTCCTGGTCCAGCCCGCTGCGCGTGTAAATGATCAACTGAGTCCCGTCGTTGATCCAGCACGTCTGGCTGTTGCACTGGGGACCGCCCGATACCCCCAGGTAGTAGGCGTTGCCGTGCGAGTCTGTGGCGAGATCCTTCAAGAGGTTCGTCGCCGCGGCCGGCCTTGCAGCGGCCATCGTGCCCGCCGCGATCGCCATTCCAAAAAGAAAGCGGATCCGGTTCTTCTCCATCGTAACCCTCCTGCGCCCCTCAACACCCTCCGTACCTGCGCTGTGCAAAAATCCTGGTGTCGATGAAGGCGTAACCGACATCACGCCTCACAGGTGGCTGGGCGCTTTCTTTCGTTGATCGGGTGGGGCCTTCGTGGGCGCGACCGGGGCTGACGCCGTGGGGGCCGTCCGCGCCGGCGGTCCGTGACGCAGCCGCGCGAGCGGACTGATGCGCGCAGGCGGCGCTGGCGGCGCCGAGCGGCCGGCCAGGACGCGCGACGACGTGGGGACGCGGTATCGGGGCAGGTCGGTGCGCGTGAAGTTTTGGCTCTCGACGGCGATCCAGAGCGGCGCGTAGACGCGCGGGTCGACCTTCACGGCGCGGGGCGCCAGCGGGAGCCAAGCGACGGTGTCGGCGACGGTTCGCCACTGCACCCAGGCAGGTCCCCACAACAGATCCGGGCACCAGAGCCACCGCAGGTTGCCCGAGCTGTAGACCCAGCGGCCGTAGTGAAACGCGGCCCAGCCCCAGACCCAGGCGCTCTCGAATGCCCAGCCCTCGTCGGCCGAGATCCACCGGCCATTGGTCAGGTAGGGCTCGAAATCGTCCCCTACGATGCCCGGGTCGGGCCGCCAGACCCGCCCGTACTCGGGCGTGTCCATCCACTGACCGTAGGGCTCGGTTGCTTCCTGGAGATCGTCCATGGTGACCGAGTCGTCCGTGGCGGCGGGGTCAACGCCCTGAGCCAGCGCATCCCGAGGTGACCAGACCCAGACGGCGGCGACGGCCAGGAACCCCAGCGCGGAGCGAAGGGGCGCCCGACGCGCCCGAGGCGGGAGGCTCGCAGGTTCCTCGCTTGAGGTGCCATCGGCGTGCATTCAGAGCTCCTGGGCGGAAGGGGATTATTGGTCGGGCGCGGGTCCGGACGGTAGGCTCGCGGGGTGATCGGCGTCTTTGATTCGGGCTTCGGCGGACTCACAGTGCTGTCAGCGCTGGTCGACCGACTCCCTGCATTCGACTACCTCTATCTCGGCGACAGCGCGCGCGCCCCGTACGGTGGGCGTAGCCACGAGGCAGTGTACGAGTTCACGCGCGAGGCGGTGGAGTTTCTCTTCGACGCGGGCTGTCCGCTGGTGATCCTCGCGTGCAACACAGCGTCCGCGCGGGCGCTGCGCACGCTGCAGCAGCGACACCTTCCGGTGCGGCGCCCCGACCGCCGCATCCTGGGCGTCGTTCGGCCGGCGGCGGAGGCGCTCGCGGGATTGCCCCCCGACGCTCTCCCGGGCACCACGGCGCCCGCAACGGCTGGCACCGTCGCGGTGCTGGGGACCGTCGGTACGATCGCCTCCGACTCGTATCGGTTGGAGCTGGCGAAGCTGGCGCCCAACCTGGTGTTGCTCCAGCAGGCGTGTCCGCTCTGGGTGCCCCTCGTCGAGGCGGGCGAGCTGGACGGCGCCGGCGCGGAGTTCTTCCTGCGCAAGTACCTGGACCCGGTGCTCGCCGCCACCCCGCAGCCCGAGCGCATCCTGCTCGCCTGCACGCACTACCCGCTCTTGAGACCGGCGCTCCGTCGCATCGTCGATCAGGCTCCCGGTGGTGCAGCGATCCAGATCCTCGACCAGGGGCGGCTGGTCGCCGATCGCCTGGTCACCTGGATGAGTCGTCATCCCGAGATGGCGGCCCGCCTCGGGCGCGCTGGCCAGCGCCGCTATTTGACCACGGACGATCCCGGCTGGTTCGCTGCGCGCGCAGAAGCGCTGCTTGGCATCCCCATCGCCGCCGAGGCGGTCCACCTGCGCGCCGTGGCATGACCGTATCAAGCTGTCGTGCTTGACCCGCGGGTGCCCTGGTGACATCTATCACCCCAGGGAGCCTGGAGTCGGGAAGTGGGTCGAAAACGCGTCTTGATCGTGGACGATAACCGCCTGGTCGCGGAGTCGCTGCGCGCGATGGTTTCCGCGCAGTCCGACGTCGACGTCCAGGTGGTGACGGACGGCGCCCAGGCCGCGGCGTTGCTCCAGGCGGAGCCTCCTCTGGACGCCGTCATATGCGACCTGGGAATGCCCGGGATCGACGGCATCACGCTCTTCCAGGCCCTGGGGCGGCGGGGGAGCCCGCTGGCCAGCCGATTCCTCCTGATCACGGGGGGCGCGATCACCGACGCGGCCTCGGGCTTTCTCGCGGCGAGCGCCGTGCCCTGTCTCCAAAAGCCGTTCGACAGCGCCGAGCTCCGGAAGGTGCTCGCGCCGCTGCTCGCCGATTGAAGGGGCAGAGCCGTCGCTGATCAGTCGCCGGATGAACCCGGGTAGCTGATGCCGTACTGTCGCAACAGGCGGCGCAGGTTCGTGCGATCGATGCCAGAACGCCGGGCGGCCGCCGACAAGTTCCCGTCGGTCGCCTTCATCAGCTCGTCGAGATAGGTCCGATCGAATTCGCGCAGCACCTCGGCCCGGGCTTCGCTGTAGGGGATGTCGAGGTTCGCGCGGCCGCGCACCGCGACGTTCGGGGCTGTCGCCGGCTGATTCGGGACGTACGACGGCAGGTGCTCGGGCCCGATCACCTCTCCCTTGCACAGCGTGAGCGCGAACTCGATGGCGTTGGCCAGCTCGCGCACATTTCCCGGCCATGGGTAGGCGGTCAGCGCCGCCATGGCGGCGTCCGAGAACGACACCTGGTCCCGTCCGGCGCGCCGCCCGTGCCGTTCCAGGAGTCGCCGCGCGATGATGGGGATGTCTTCCAGTCGATCGCGGAGGGCGGGGAGATCGATGCGCAGCGGGCTCAGCCGATAGTAGAGATCCTCGCGAAACTTTCCCTCGCGCATGGCCCGCTTCAGATCGACGTTGGTCGCGGCGACCACGCGGACGTCCACGGTGTGGCTCTGGGTGGAACCGACGGGCCGAACCTCGCCCTCCTGCAGGACGCGCAAGAGGCGGACCTGGGTCTGAAGCGGCATGTCGCCGACCTCGTCCAGGAAGAGCACCCCGCCGTCGGCCGCGTCGAACAGCCCCGTGTGGCGAGAGTGGGCCCCCGTGAAGGCGCCCCGTTCGTGGCCAAAGAGCTCGCTGTCGATCAGCGCCTCGGCGATCGCCCCGCAATTGACCGCGATGAAGGGCCGGTTCGTTCGGGCGCCACCCGAGTGCAGCGCGCGCGCGACCAGCTCCTTGCCCGTCCCGCTCTCGCCGGTGATGAGCGTGGCCGACGACGAATTCGCGAAGTGCTCGATGAGCGCGCGCACCCGTTCCATCGCCAGGCTGACGCCGACGATGCCGGGTCTCGCCGTGCCGCGAACGCTCTGAGCTGGGCTGGCCGCCTCCGGCTCCTGCCCGCGCGCCCGTTCGGCGGCGCTCATGACCCGGCGAACGATGTGCTCCGGGTTCTCGATCGGTTTGCACAGGAAATCGAAGGCGCCCGCGTGCAAGGCCTCGACCGCCATCTCGACCGTGGCGTTGCCGGTGATCATGATGGCCTGGGCTCTCGGCTGGACGCGTCGCAGGTGCGCGAGCAGGTCCAGCCCGTTGGCGCCGGGAAACTGGACGTCGAGCAGCGCGACGTCCGTCTTCTCCTGCTCGAACGCCCGCATCGCCTCCGCCGGGTCGTCGAATTGCCGGACGTCGAAGGTCGGAGCGAGGATGTCGCGCCAGGTCTCGAGCAACCTCACGTCGTCATCGACGACTGTCACCCGAGGCAGCTTGCTCCGCGTGTCTAGCATCTCCCGCAACCTCCTCGACTCTAGCGAATGTTAGCCCGAAGCACAGCCCGCCGACAGGCCCGGGTCCCACATCCAGACCACCGCCGTATTCCCGGGCAATCGCCCCCGAGAGGGCCAGACCCAGGTTATTTCGAAACTCCCGGTCGCCGCCGGCGAGGATCTGCTGGATGGCGCGGGGAGGGCCCGCCACGGACGTGCTCGCCCGTGGAGCGGCGATCTCCAGGATCACACGGCTGGGTTCCAGGCGGGCGCTCAGCTCTACGGCGGTGCCCGGCGGGCTCACGGCCAGCCCGTAACGCAGCGGCGCCTGGATCGCCAGTCCCAACGCAGGGCGCGTGCCGCGAACGACCGCGCCGGCCGCCACGGGCGCCGCCGAGATTGAACGCCCCGCCGGCGGCTCGATCTCCGCCAGGACATCCGCGCAAACGAGATCCAGGCGGTGTGGCTGCGGGTCTTCCGTGCTGGTCGCCAGGGCCCGGAGGTCCGCGCTCAAGCGCTGCAGCTCGCGCAACCCCTCGCGGGCGAGCACGCCATACCGCTTCAGCGACTGGGGCGCGACGTCGGGACCGCTGGCGAGGGCCAGCAGGTTGAACAGGCTCTGAGCCAGGTTGTTGAGATCGTGCGCCGCCGCCCCAGCGATCACCCGCGTCCACATCGGACCGGCATCTTACGCCGGGGCGCCCGCGTTGGGCGGGTGTGACGCACCCACCGGGTAGGCCATACCCGGGACGGCCGCACGACGCCGGAACCCAAGCAGCCCGATGGGGCGGCGTCCCCCGTGTCGGTCGAGCCGAACCAGCAGGCATGAATGATGCTTTGCCTTCCGGCCGGGATGTCCCGCAAGAAGATTCTGGCCGTCCAAGATTCCGCGACGATCCCTCTCTTCGAGAAGGCCGTCCTGGGGCGGCCGGTCGACGTCACGACCGCCGTGAGCGGCGAAGAGATCCTGGGACGCGCCCGCGCCGACCGGCCCGATCTGGTGCTCATCGACTCGGAGATGCCGGAGCTCGACTGGGTCGAGGCCTGCCGGCGGCTTCGCTCGGATCCAGACGCCGGCGAGGTCCCCATCATCCTGGTGACCAGCCACAGCGAGGCCGAATATCTCGAGAGGGCGTTCATCAGCGGGTGTACCGACTACGTCATCAAACCCGTCGACGAGAACGAGCTGCTGGTGAAGGTCCGCAGCTATCTCGGGGAATGATCGATGCGGGTCGCCTACTTGCTCCCCGCGGGGATTTCGGTCGTCGACGGCGAATCGCCGCACACCATCATGACGATCCTGGGCTCGTGCGTGTCGGTCTGCCTCTGGGACCGCCGGGGGCGTGGGGGCGGCATGAATCATTACCTGCTGCCCAGGCGGGGCACGGGCGGCCAGCTGTCGCCTCGCTACGGCGACGTGGCCATCCCCGCCCTGGTGCGCGGGCTCGTCGCGCGAGGATCGGCGCCGGAAGACTTGCGGGCGAAGATCTTCGGGGGAGCTCACGTCGTGCCCGGCGGTGATCCCAGCGGCAAGACCCTGGGCGCGCAGAACGTCGAGGTCGCGCTCGAGCTCCTGGCCGCAGACGGGGTGCAGATCCTCTCCGACGACGTCGGCGGCAAGCGGGGGCGCAAGCTGGCGTTCAACCCGGTGGACGGCACCGCGCTGGTGTGGAGGCTCTGACCGGCTCACCAGCGGACGGCGGGAGGCCGGCCAGCGGCGCGCGCGAAGAGATGCCCCTGGAGCAGGTCGCAGCCAAGGGCAACCAGGGCGTCGCGCTCATCGGCCGTCTCCACTCCCTCTGCCACGACCACGCTCCCCATTTCCGCGCAGAGCTCGGCCAGGGACGCGATGACCTTTCGCCGGGTGGGCTCCCGGTCGACGTTTCGGACCAGGTTCATGTCGATCTTGACCACGTCAGGCTGCAGAACGGCCAGGTTGGTGAGCCCGGAATAGTCTGCGCCGATGTCATCGGCCGCGATGCGGAAACCGAGGTCCCGCAGCTTGAAAACCCGGCGACGTACTTCGGGCACGAAGCTCAGGGATGCTCGCTCGGTGATCTCCAGGACCACCCGCTCGGAGTTCTGGCAGAGCGGCGAGCGGGGGTCGTAGAGGCCGGCGTCCAGGAGGTCGGGCGGCTCGACGTTCACGAAGAGATCCCCCTGGATCGTGCTCAGGTCGGCACCGAGTCGGCCACGGACAGCTCCTCCCAGCTCCCGCTGCCGGTTCAGGATGCGGGCGGCGTCGAAAAGCGCGAGCGCGCCCTCCAGCCCGGGCTCGGCCGAGCGGACCAGCGCCTCGTGCGCGATCACCTTCCGGGCGCTCCAGCGCACGATCGGCTGGTAGACGAATGCCAGCGACCGGATGGCGCCGGTGAGCCTCTCGTGGGAGGGCGGGGCGGACGCAGCTGGATAGGCCTGTTCCAGCTTGCCGGACTGCGGCATGGCGGACATGGCGGGTCGGCGAGTGCAAGTGCGGTGCCTTCCTGGCCGCGCGGCCTTTGCCCCGGCCGTGGCCGCCTTCGAGGGTCGGGTCGAGTGAACGCTACCCGGGTACCCCTCACCCGGGCGAGGCACCGGGGCGGGGGGCCAAAGGCCGTCATTCCGGGCGTTCGCGGGCGCCGGGCCAGGTCTGGACAACGGCCCACGGGTTGCAGAACCCAGTGGTTTTGGGGGCGACCAGATGGCGACAGCGCAAGCGGCTTCGTTCAGGAGGACAGTGGAGATGGATGAACGTACGGCGCCGGTACCTCGCACGGAACCCTTCAATGGAGTCCGGACCTTCACGGCGACCTTGGCGCGGGATCGAGAGGCCCTGGGTGAAAGGGTCACCGCGTGGATACGCGAGAATCCGGACAAGCGGATCGTCGACACCGCGGTGACCCAGTCCTCCGATTCCGAGTTTCACTGCCTGGCGATCACGCTGTTCTTCTGGGAGACTGCTCGTAAAAGCGACCCGCGATGAGGGAAGGAGGCGCCTCGCACAGCTACCTCGAGCCACTCGCGGTCGAGGTCGAGTCCGTCTCGCGAAACGGCGTTCCGACGTGCGTCCACGTCAACCCGAACACGCTCGAGCTACACCCCGAGATCGCCCGGTTCGCCAAGGCCATGCGCCTCGCGGTCTACCCTGACGAGGACATGCAAGCTGGAGCCTTCCGCGTCTGCTGGGAGTACCTGAACTAGCGCCGGTGCGACCGCGGTCACCCGCCGATCTGGAATGTGTGCGGTCCGGGCGTCAGTCCGGTGACCGCCACGGTGAATGACCAATTCCCTATGACTGACAGGAAGGTAATCTGCTCGACATAGACGCGCCTCGCCGTCCATGAGGTCTGCGCCGTCAGAGACCGCCCCCGATCCCGAGCGGAGCATGGTGATCGCGTCGATCCTCCGGGTTGAACATGAAGCCGGCCGATGCCTTCAAGAGCAGGACGGAGAGCGAGAGCCACCGACTCCCGTGATTGGACGCGCGAATCCCACGACGGGCCGGCTGCCGGGTGGTGCTCCCGACGAAGAGGCAGGCCGGCTCGAGCGAATTGACCGCGGGGCCCCTACCAATCGGAGCCGAACGGCAGCTCGATGGGAACGAAGATGCCGGGATCGCCGTTGACGATCGGCGAGTCGCCGCCGTGGCGGAAACAGGCGACGGAGCCGTCGACCCGGATTCCGCACACCACCGACAACCCCGCTTCGACGGCGGTGTACGGGCCCGAATCGGCGAGCATGGGGGCACCGTCGTAGCGCAAGCAGGTGAGGGCTCCCTGCGCGTCCAGCGCGCAGGCCGCGCCGGCGGTCGCGGTGACCGACCGATAGGGGCCTCCCGTGAAGCTGGGCAGGGCCGGGCCCACGCAGGGCGTGATCCCGGTCGAGCCGCAGGTCAACAGAGGATCCATGCAGACGATCTCGCCCGTCGCCTGGAGCCCGCAGTAAACCGCGTCGCTGAGCGCGACGTCGATCCAATCGTCGCCGCCGGGGTTCGCGCTCCCCACGCTGGAGAGCAAGGTGCCGTCGGTGAGCACGCCCACGGTGAGCCCCTCGTAGGCGCAGAAGGCGCGCGAGAACTTGCCCGGGATGGTCACGAACTCCACGCCAACCCCACGCTCCGCCGGGAAGCTCCGATTCTCGCCAAACGAACCATCACGGAAGAGCGCGCAGATGGTGTGGTAGCCGCCCATGTTCGTTGCGCGAAAGGCAGCCGCCGGCGGGAGATCCGACGACAGGGACATCTCGGGGGCCACGAGACGCCCGTCCGCCGTCAATCCGATCAAGCCGCTCGCCGACGTCTGCACCCGCAGGTAACTGTCCTGGGGCAACGGCATGGTGACGTTGCCGCCCGAGCAACGGTAGGTCCCGTCACCCTTCGTTATGCAATACCCGCCCGTTTCGTCGTCGACCGCAACGCTGCGCGCGCACCGGAACTCCGTCTCGGTACAGGTGCCGTCCGACGCGCACACCTCACGCATGAAGGCCGCGTTGCAACGGAGCGTGCCCGGCTGGCAAACGTTGACCGTGTCGGTCTCCGGCGGGCCCGGATTGCCGCCGCAGGCAGCCGCCAGCGCACAGACGCCCCCCAGCACAGCCGCCCTTGCGGAGATCATCCCTGTGGGACAATGTCGAGGCTCGCGCGAATCCTTCACTCAAAATGCTTGCCGCGAACCGTTCGGGTGCGATTGTGGGGGTGGCCGAGCACGGAAATTCGGCGGAGCTCGTCACTGTCGCGCCCGTCGGCCAGCTGGTGGACCGGCGCCGCATCGACCTGACCGAACCGGGTCTGCCGACGCACCCACATCATCACCAGGGGTCCTGGGCCGTCGGACGATACCTGAACACCCCGGGCGCCCGACGGCTCTCTCTGGCCGGCGCGGTCGCGCTGGTGGAACGGGTGCAGGCCTCCGCCGAGAAGGGGGCGCGCGAGGCGCTCGCCGCGCTCGCCGCGACCGTCTCGCGGCCGGTTGCTGGCATTGCACTCCGGATCTGCCCGCCGCTGCCACCGACGATCGAGGAGCGGATCTCCGACAATCGCGCGCAGACCTACGCCGACACCGTGATGTACCGCGAGGCGCTGGCCACGGCCGCCGAAGCGCGCGGCTGGTCGGTGCACTGGTACGATCGCGAGCGCGTGTTTGCGGCCGCTGCCGAGGCGCTCGGGCGCGCTGACATCGAGCCCTTTCTCGACGCGATGGGCCGGACGGTCGGTCCACCCTGGCAGGCCCGGCACAAGCTGGCGGCCGCGGCGGCGATCTCCGTCAGTCCGGCTGCTCCATGAGCTGGTCCACCATCTGCTTCGCCTCCGCCAGGCTGCATCGGTGAACTCTCGCAGCGAGGTAGATTGCCTCGACGACCTGGCCGCGCCGGGCGAGGGCGCGGATCCGCTCTCGTTGCTGCTCGGGGTTCGCGCGTTGCGGGTGGGCGAAGTCCTCCGTGACCGAGACCGGTGCGGCGATCGTCGTGTGGGACCGCAAGACGTCGAGAAAACTGTGGGCGCGCGGTACGACGTCCCAGTGGATGCGCAAGCAGGGCGGCGTCTTCAAGGTGAGCGGCTGATCCCGGAACAGCAACGCGGCCTTCTGCTGCCGCTCGGCCTCCAGCGCGTCGGCGAGGGGGCGGGTGTCGCCCCGGAGCTCCAGCTCGACGTGACGGAGGAACTGAGTTTGGGTCCTGTTCTGGCCGGACGGGTCGGGGGTGGTGACGCGCTCGCGCACCAGCCGCGCGGACACAATCTCGTCGTACGCGATGAAGACCACCGACGGTGTGTCCGGCGGCAGGCGAAAGTTCAAGTAGGAACGGTACTGGACGTTGATGCCCGTGTCGCTGGCCCGCACCAGCCAGTTCGAGGCGCGGAAGCGGGCCGTCACGAACCCGCGGGTCAACATGAGAAACACCATCAGAAACGGCGCGAAGATGTAGCCCGGCTTCCAGGTGCCCGCGCTGGCGCTGCGGAGCATCGCCAGCGCCCCGGCCAGCGCGGCGAGCCACGAGGCCGCGGCCAGGATTCGTCGGTGCCGATAGACGCGATCGCCGGCGCGGGCCTCGACCTGATCGAGGCGCAGCAGGCGCACTACTTCGCGACTCGCTTGACCGTGCCGGCGGGGTCGTCGATCCAGTAGACGAAGGCGTCGTCGGTGACCGGCTGGACGGTGGGGGCGCTGATGCCGGTGGCCATCATCTTGGGTCCACCGACGCACCCCGTGATCGGGCAGGTGTAGATGACCGACGTCTCGACCCAGTAGACGCCGTTCGCGTCGACGGTCAGCCCGGTCAGGACGTCGCGGCCGCTGACGAAGACCTTGGGCGTCTGGGTGTCGCAGCTGGCGGTGGTGCAGGTGCGAATCGCGCCGCTGCCGAAGTGGTTGGAGTCGCCGAAGCTCATGTAGATGAGGCCCGTCCCGGCGAAGTAGACGATGCCGGTGGGGACCATGCTGCTCAGCACGGTCGCGCCCGTCGCGGTCGCGGTGGTTCCCGGGCAGCCCGCGTACGGGCACTTCTGCAGGCCCAGCGTGTCGACGAAGTAGATCTCGCTGCTGTTGGCGGTGAGGAAGGTCGGGATCTCGGGCACCACGACCGATCCGGTCGAGCAGGTTCCTGCGTTCGGCTGGCACGAGAGGCGTGAGGCCTGTTTCCCGTCGATCGAGTAATAGACGTCGTTGCCGGTGTTGCCGAACCACCACAGCCCCTCCAGGCCGCTGTGCACGATGGTGGGGGCGGGGGACGGACAACCGACCAGCGGGCACATGAAGACCGAGTCGCGCTCGGTGTTCTGCGTGGGGGCCGACTCGAAGAACAGGCTGCCGTTCGTCACCAGGACGTCGCCGACGGGATAACCATCCACGCCCATGTCGTCGAGCTGTGTCGGCTGCAGCGTGCAGCCGCTCTTGGGGCAGGCGAGCAGCTTGTTCCCGTTCGAGAAGTAGAGCTGCGTCTGGTCGACCGAGATGCTGGAGGCGATGACGCCGGTCAGCGCCATCGGCTGGCACAAGCCCAGGTTGCAGGTTCCGCCCCCGCACGAGTGGCCGCAGGCGCCGCAGTTGGCGGCGGAGCTGGCGATGTCGCCGCACCCCGCGCCGCCGGTCCCCGCTGCGCCGCCCCCGCCCGCCGCGCCACCTGCGCCCGCCACGCCACCTGCACCCGCCGCCCCACCGGCGCCGGCGTGACCGGCTGCGCCCGCCGCGCCGCCGGCGGCGCCGGCGTGACCTGCCGCGCCCGCGCTGCCCCCGGCGCCCGCGAAACCGCCGCCCGCTCCGCCCGAGGCCAGGGACGGACCGCCCGTGCCGCCATCAGGGCTCTGTAGGGAGGCGCTGCCACACCCGAGCAGCAGCAAAGGTACGACGTAGCGCAGACATTTGATTGTCACGACGGGACCTCTCGGTCTCCACTGTATCATCTCGGCCCATGGCGCTGATCGCGATCCTCAAGGGCAAGGGACCGAACGGGCTCGGCTTCTCGTCGACGGCCGAGGAGGCGACCGCGGGGTGCGATCTCTCCGGGCGCACGATGCTGGTCACGGGCTGCAACTCGGGCCTCGGGCTCGAGACCACCCGCGTGCTCGCGCTGCGCGGCGCGCGCGTGATCGCGGCGGCGCGCACGCTCGACAAGGCGCGTGAAGCTTGCGCGCCTCTCCAGGGCGATTTCGTGCCGCTGGCCTGCGAGCTCTCGGACCCGCAATCGGTGCTGGCGGCCGTGGCCGCGGTCCGGAACGACGCGGCCCCGCTGGACGCGATCCTCTGCAACGCCGGCGTCATGGCCATCCCCACGCCCCAGCAGAAGTTCGGCTGGGAGCTGCACCTGTTCACCAACCACATCGGTCACTTCATCCTGGTGACGGGCCTGCTCGATCGCCTGTCGCCTGCCGGAAGGGTCGTGGTGACGGCCAGCCGGGCGCACCGGCGGGCGCCACCGCCCGGCATCGACTTCGACAACCTGTCGGGCGCGCGCGGCTACGTGCCGATGAAGGCTTACGGCGTCTCCAAGCTGGCCAACGTGCTGTTCGCGCGCGAGCTCGCCCGGCGGCTCGGCAACCACGGGCAGACGGCGAACGCGCTCCACCCGGGCGTCATCGCGACGAACATCCTGCGCGCGATCCCGGGTGTCGGACGGCTGGCGATGCGGATCGCGGAGCCACTGATCCTGAAGACCCCGGCGCAAGGGGCGGCGACCCAGTGCTACCTGGCGGCCAGCCCGGCCGTCGCGCAGGTCACCGGCGCTTACTACGACGATTGCAACCCGTCAGAGACGACACAGTATGGGCGAGACATGACCATGGCCGCGCGGCTCTGGGACGCGTCCGAGGCGCTGGTGGCCCAGTGGAGAAAATGATGAGCGAAGAACGCATCGTCCCCTGTCTGTGGCTCGACGATCAGGCCGAAGCGGCCGCCGCCTTCTATGGCCGCGTCTTCCCCGGCGGCCGCGTGTCGGCGGTGTCGCGCTACCCCGAGCGCGGCGACAACCCCAGCGGCAAGCCGCCCGGGAGCGTCCTGACCGTGGACTTCGAGATCGCCGGCCAGCGGTTCACGGCGCTCAACGGCGGCCCGATCTTCAAGATCAACCCCAGCGTGTCGTTCTTCGTCCAGTGTGACAGCCCCGACGACACGCGCCGAACGTTCACGGCGCTGGCCGACGGCGGGCAGGTCCTGATGGCGCTCGACAAGTATCCCTGGAGCGCGCTCTACGGGTGGACCGCGGATCGCTTCGGCGTCTCCTGGCAGGTCATCACGGGGCGCCCGCCCGGATCGGCCGCGACGATCGTGCCGTGCCTGATGTTCGCCGGTCCTCAGCACGGACGCGCCGAGGCGGCGATCGAGGCATACGCGCGCATCTTCCCCGGCAGCCGCGTCGACCGCCTCGAGCGCTACGGCGCCGGCGAGGGGCCGGCCGGAACGATCAAGCACGGGCGGTTCGTGCTGGACGGCCAGCCCCTGGTGGCGATGGACAGCCACACCACCCACGACATCACCTTCAGCGAGGGGCTCTCCTTGCAGGTGATGTGCAAGGACCAGGCGGAGATCGACCGCTACTGGACCGCGCTCTGCGAAGGCGGAAAGCCCAGCATGTGCGGGTGGCTCAAGGACCGCTTCGGGCTCTCCTGGCAGATCGTTCCGGCTTCGATCGCGAAGTGGATGGCAAGCAAGGATATGGCCGCCCGAGATCGCGCCTTCAACGCCGTGATGCGCATGACAAAGCTGGACATCGCCCAGATCCAGGAAGCATTCGAAGGACGGTGACGCCAGATTCGAGAGGCCTTCGCGCGACGAAAATTTGGTGCAGGGTGGGGGTCATGTCCACTAAGACGGACAACGTGAAGAACACGATCGACGTGCGAATCATCGTGCTGGCTCTGGTTGCCGGCGCGCTGGGGGTGGCCTGTAGCAGCAGCAAGTCCAAGGGTGGGACCGGTGGGGCCATTGGCTCCGGCGGCAGCCCGGCGACCGGCGGTGCGACCGGCGGCGCCACGGCGACTGGTGGCGGGGGTGGGGGCACCGTGGCCTGCGGCTCCTCGGGCCAGCCCTGCTGCGCGGGCAACAGCTGCAACGGCGGGGGCTGCTGCGTTCTCTCGATGACCGGTTCGGTCTGCGTCGGCTCGGGCGACGCCTGCAGTGGTACCGGCGTCTCGGGCACCTGCAGCAACGGGAGTTGCTCCACCGCTTCGGGCACGCCCTGCGGCGCGGTCGGCCAGGCCTGCTGCGGCGGAGGCGATGCAGGGATTGGCGCGTTCGCGTACTGCACGGCCGCCGGCGCCAACTGCGCGAACGGAACGTGCGCGGCCTGCGGCGGCACGGGTCAGTCTTGCTGCGGGTTCACTTTCACTTGCACGGGTTCGCTGGGCTGCGTGTCTGCGGACGGCGGTTTCATGTGCGGTGCTTGCGGCGGCGAGGACCAGGCCTGCTGCCTGAGCGCGACGCCCTGCAGCTCGGGGCTGGGCTGCGACAACCCGAACGCGAGCGGGTTCGGCAGCGGCGCGACCTGCAAGACCTGCGGCGGGTCGGGCCAGGCCTGCTGCGGTGCCGCGGGCACCTGCCAGACCGCCAGCTTGACCTGCATGGGGCACACCGACGCTGGCGCCGCGGGCACCTGCGAGGCCTGCGGCGCGTCCGGCGAGGCCTGCTGCGGCCGCACCGGTACCTGCAACTCGGGTCTGGGGTGCGAGCGCGCTCCCGGTCAGACGTCGGGTGGCACCTGCGGGGCCTGCGGAGGCGCCGGGCAGGCTTGCTGCACGACCACCTTCGGACAGGCGGACGGTGGGGTGACGGCCTGCACCGGCTCGATGGGATGCCTGCTGGGCACCTCGGGCTCTCAGTGCGGGACCTGCGGCGCCGAGGGGCAGCCCTGCTGCGGCAGCGGTGGCTTCGGGACCTGCACGGGCTCGGGCTTCACCTGCAGCGGCCGCGCCTCGACCAGCGGCACGCCGGGCATGTGCGTCGCCTGCGGCGCCGCCGGCCAGCCCTGCTGCCTGAGCGCGACTCCCTGCCAGAGCGGCCTGACCTGCGGCGGCACCATGTGCGCGACGCGGGACGCGGGCGGCCAGTGAGTCAGGGGCGCATTGACGCCGCCCGTCCCGAGGTTGCTCGCCCCGCTGCTGTGCGATCAGTCCCAGCCGGTGGTGCTGCAGGCGCCCAGGATCGCGTGCACCGCGTAGACCTTGCCGCCGTACATCTTGAAGATGTGCATGTCGCAGTTGCTCATGAAGTCGTCGAAGCCGGCGCCGATACCGGTCTCCGGGTCCGAGAAGATGGCGTGCGACTTCAGGACGGGGGTGCCGCTGGTGGCCGAGCTGCTGCTGCAGCTGGCGCCGGCGCTGCATGAGAAAGATCCACCGCCGTTTTCCAGGCGCTTGCATGAGCTGTCCGTGTTGCAGACGCCGGCCGGGAAGAGGTTGAAGTACTTCAGCATCCAGGCGTTCATCTGGTCGGAGGTGTTGGCGGTGCTCGGATCGACCGCCGTCTCCCAGTGGATGGTCGAGTCGCTCGAGATGATGGCGCCCGTGTCCGACGCGAAGTTCGAGCCGCTGACCTTGTAGTCGCCCGCGCGCACGGCGATCGTCTCGATCTCGGTGATCTGCTGGTTCACGACCTTGAGCCGCAGCGCGAACGGGATGTCCGTGGTGCCGTCGGGGACGACCGCCTCGCTGGCGGTGTTGCAGCCGTCGGTGTCGTAGGCGGTGATCGAGAACTTGAGCATGCCGGCCGTGGTCCACAGACCGGCGGTGCCGACCGTCGACACCTTGCCGTTCTCGGTGAACTTCACGTCGCTGGCCAGAGGCAGCGTCGAGGCAGAGTGGGCCGCCAGCGCGGTGAAGTAGGCGCTGACCGTGCTCTTCAAGAAGTCGCGCGAGCAGGCGCCTCCGCTGGCGCCTCCGCCCGCGCTCGCGCCGGCTGCGCCGGTCGCGCCCGCGGAACCGCTCGAGCCGCCTGCGTGGCCGCCGCCCGCGCTGGAACCGGCCGTGCCGCCCGTGCCGGTGATGCCGCCGGTGGCGGCGACGCCCCCGGTGCCAGGAACGCCGCCGGTTGCGGTGACGCCGCCCGTTCCGGGCGTTCCGCCGGTGGCCGGCAGGCCGCCGGTGCCGGTGGTGCCGCCGGTTGCTGGATTTCCGCCGCCCGTTCCGGGCGCTCCACCGGTGCCGGTGGAGCCGCCGCCGGGGCTCGAGCTGCTACAAGCGGTTGCCGCTGCGAACAGGAGGGACAGGCCGAAGACGCGGGGGCGGGTATTCACGCGCACACCTCACCCTGACATGGGTGGGGCAAAGGATTACCTTCGCGTAGACACCTCTCAGAAGGGGCCGGTGGCGGCTCGTCCAGGAAGTGGTGTCAGGCGTGGAGAGCGGGGAGCCGGATCGTGACCCGGGTGCCGATGCCCAGCGTGCTGTTGATCTCCAGTCGCCCGTCGTGAGCCCGGCAGAGCTCGTCCACGATGGCCAGGCCCAGGCCGAGCCCCGCGAACTCGGGAGCCGGAGCGTTCGAGGCGCGGTAATAGCGGCGGGTCACGTCGCCGATCTCGGCGGCGGGGATCCCGATCCCGGTGTCGCTGACCGACAGGATCACCTCGCCATCCTGCGAGCCGAGGAGCACGTCGATCGGACCGCCCGCGGGGGCGTACAGGGCGGCGTTGTCGAACAGGTGCCTCAACATCTGTTCGACGCAGGCGGGGTCGATCAGCGCCAGGTGCTCGCCCGCCTCGACCGACAGGCGCAGGTCGTGCCGCATCGAATCGTCCTGGGAGTGCAACAGCACCCCGGCGTGGGCTTCCACGATCTTCCGGACCAGCGGCGTCAGATCTTGCTGGCTGCGGTGGATGACCCGCGTCGTTCCCTGCTCGTACCGGGCCGCGTCCGAAAACTCGGCCACCAGACCGTCCAGGTGCTGCACCCGCTGAACCAGCCTCTCCATCAGCTGCTCCTCGACGCGCGCGCCGCTCTCGATGTCTCGGCGGAGCCAGCTCGCCAGGACGCTCAATCCGCGCACGGGCAGGGCCAGCTCCTCGGCGACCGAACCCAGGAAGGCGCCGCGCGCGCGGTCCGCTTCGTGCCGATCGTGGACGTCGATGCAGCTTCCGATGAAGCCCATGAACCGGCCCGCCTCGTCGAGGAACGGAACGCCGCTGTCCTGGATCCAGCGAAACACCCCGTCGTGCCGGCGCAGGCGGTACTCCATGCTGAACGGATCGCGCCGGGCGAAGTGCCCCAGGTAGGTGTCCAGGCAGCGCGTGAGGTCGTCCGGATGCACGCCTTCGGTCCAGCCGGCGCCCATCTCCTGGTCCAGCGTGCGTCCGCGGAAGCGAAGCCAGGTCTCGTTGAAGTAGTCGCACTTGCCGTCCAGCCGCGAGCGCCAGATCATGACCGGCGAGCTCTCGACCAGCAGGCGGTACTGGTCCGGCGGAAGCGGCGGCGAACTCTGGTCTTGCGACACGGGCCTATCGTAATAGGAGATCGGTCGCGCCTACGCGGCCGCCGAGGCCACCACCCGCCACAGCCTGCCGGTGAAGCTGTCCGAGGGACCCTCGTCGGAGCCGTCGCCTTCGGTCGCCAGCATGCCGGTGAGCCAGACGGCGTTTACCCAGCCATCCTTCGAAACCTGTGTGATCACGCACATCCCCAGCTCCACGCTGACCCGAAGCTGACCCACTTTGATCGGTTCCACGGAAATGTGCCTCACGGCGCATATCGGCGGTCGCGGCCAGGACCTGAGGTCGTATTCGTGGCTACGACTTCGCATTATAAACGTGGTCCGACGTGACCAGCCCGGCACCATCCGCGCTTCCGATTCCCCAGGCCTCCGAAGGCAGGGCCTGGCTGGCGTTCGCCGGCTGCGGCGCGATCTGGGGCAGCACGTTCCTGGTGATCAGCATCGGGAACGACGCGCTGGCGCCGGTCTGGGCGGCCACGCTGCGGCTGGCGCTGGCGGCGCTGCTGCTGGCGGCCGTGACCGTCGCGCGCGGCCAGCCGCTGCCGCGCGGGCCGGCCTTGCGCGCGGCGGTCGGCTACGGAATCGCGCAGTTCGGCATCAACCTGCCGCTGCTCTACTGGGGCGAGAAGGTGGTGCCGTCGGGCGTCTCGGCCGTCATCTATGCAACGATCCCGTTCAGCAGCGCGCTGGTCGCGCGGGCGTTCGGGCTCGAGCGGCTCACGCCTGCCAAGGTGCTGGGCGCCCTGCTGTCGTTCGCGGGCGTGGCGGTCCTGTTCTCGTCGGCGCTGCAGCGGAGCATCCCGATCGCCGGGTTCGCGGCGATCTTCGTGGGCGCGACCGCCGCCAGCATCGGCACGACGCTGCTCAAGCGCGGCCCGCGCCAGGACCCGTTCGGCGCCAACGCTGCCGGCTCGGCGGTCGGCGCGGTGATCGCCGGGGCCGCCAGCTTCGTGCTGGGCGAGGCGCACGCGCTCCCCGCGACCCTGGGCGCGGCCTGGCCGCTCATCTACCTGACCATCGGCGGCTCGGTCGGCGCGTACGTGCTGATGTCCTGGCTCCTCGGTCACTGGTCGGTCACCCGGATCTCGTACGTCACCGTCATCGTTCCCATCATCGCGCTGATGCTGGGGGCCGCGGTCCGGCACGAGCCGCTCGGCGGCCGCAGCCTGCTGGGCTCGGCGCTGGTGCTCGGGGGGCTGCTGCTGGGGATGCGGTCGGCCAAGTAGATCGTCAGTTATCGAACACCCCGACGCCCGATGGGCTCACTGTCCGCCCTGGAAAATCCAGGCAGATCGGGCCGGCCCGCGCGTTCGGGGCGGCCGACGACTCCTGTCCCAGCACCTACCCGGTCAGCTACTTCGTGTGGGGCAACGTCGAGGTGGGCGGCGAGATGTGGACGCCGGCCGGCCTCGCGCTGCGGATCTTCGGCGGCTGGGCGCACGGGTGGTGCGCCAGCAGCACGTGTGTCCACGCTTCGACCGACCTTCCTCATCTCGGGGCCGGGCTCGGCTACGGATTTTAGGTTTAGTATTCCCCAGTGAGCGCCCCCGATTCGCCACTGTCCCGAGCGCTGAACGAGCAGCGCGCACGCGCGGGACGGATGCTCGCGCGCGTTCGGTTCGCCGGCGTGGCGGCGGCGTTCGTCCTGATCCTGGTGGTCGCCTACGGCGCGCAGCAAATCGACTGGGCGGTGATGGTTCCCGTCTTCGGCGCTTATCTCGCCGGGGCCGTGGTGCTGGCCGCCGCCGTGGGCCGCTCGGATCGCGCGGCGATCTGGGCCGGGTTCGGCGTGGCCGTCATCGACGTGCCGATCGTGTTCGCGGCCCAGTGGCTGTCGGTGCCGGTGTCACAGTCCCCGGGCGGCGTGGCCGGATTCACGCTGGGGATCTTCGTGCTGCTGGTCCTGCTCTCGATGCTGTCGCTGAGCCGCGGACAGACCACGCTGGTCGCCGCCGTCTCCGCGGTTGGCGAGGTGCTGTTGCAGCGCGAAGCCGGGATCCGTCCGGGCGCCTGGTGGGCCTCGATCGTCGTGCTGGGATGCGCGGGCGCCATCGCCGCGCACCTGGTGAGCCGCGTGCGCGGGCTGGTCGAGCACGTCACCGACGAGCAGCGCAAGCGCGAGCGGCTGGGTCGCTACTTCTCGCCGACGGTGGCGGATCGGCTGCAGGCGGCGCCCACCGGCGAGCCGCGGCCCGACGCGCAGGAGCTGACCGTGCTGTTCTCCGACATCCGAGACTTCACGGCGACCTCGGCGGCGCTGTCGCCGGCCGACGTCGTCAGGATGCTGAACGAGTACTACGGCCGCATGGTCGAGAAGGTGTTCCAGCACAGCGGCACGCTGGACAAGTTCATCGGCGACGGGATCATGGCCTACTTCGGGGCGCCGATCCCCGATCCCGCTCATGCGGAGCACGCGGTCGACTGCGCCCTGGCGATGATCGCCGAGCTGGAAGAGCTCAACCTGGTCCGGACCGCGCGCGGGGAGGCGCCGCTCAAGATCGGCATCGGCTTGCACACCGGCGTCGCCGTGGTGGGCGACGTCGGCTCTCCGCTCCACCGGCTGGACTACACGGCGATCGGCGACACGGTCAACGTCGCCGCCCGCATCGAGGGGCTCACCAAGGCCGCCGGAAGCGCGATCCTGGTGTCCCAGACGACCCGCGATCGAGCCGTGGGCCGTCACGCCTTCCGGGCGCTCGCGCCGATGAACATCCGCGGGAAGGCCGACCCGATCCCGCTGTTCACGCCCGAGTACCTGCGGACCTAGAAGGTCGCGGCTGTGCGGGCCCCCTGCGTCATCGAAAGCGCGGTGTCCGCCTCGTGTTCCGCCTTGTCGGCCAGCCTGCGCGCCCGCTCCGGGTACATGGGCAGGTGCTGCGCGTATTCGAAGTCCGACCGCGCTTCCGTCACCAGGGCCGAGGCCGCCGCAGGCCCGCCGGCCGCGGCTGCTACCTCCGCCTGCTGCGCGACTTGCTCGAAGCGCGCCCGTCGCTGATCCGATATCGAAAACGGCTGGGCCGTCGCGCAACCCAGCGCAGCCGCCACTGCCAATCCCAACCACCTCATGGCTCCATCCCCACCCGGAGTTTACGCAACCTTCGTGCCACCGGTGAACCGATCGTCGTTGGCCGTCTGTACGCGGGCGACCGAACGGACGACGTCACGATCCGGTGCCCGTCGCTCCCTGGCCCGGAACAACTCGGGAGCCACGGCTTCGGTCCAGCCCTGTCTGTCGATGATCGCCGACCCGTCCGGTGTCGGTTGCTGGGTGCCCCACGTCACGCGACCGCCGGACCCGCTGGTCTCGTGCGGCCCCGAGCTCTCGCGCGATCGGATCTCGTGCGTGGCCTGCGCCACCTCGTCCGATCCCGGCTGCATGCCGTCGCCGTAGTCGCGGGTTGCTCGCTTGGGGGATTGCCCCGGCGCCAGAATCGGCTCAGATCCCAAAGATGAGATTCGACGATTCGGATCGGGCGGACGAGTCCCAGGTCGAGGACCGGCGGGGCTCGCGCTTCCCGGGCGGGGGCGTGGGAATGGGGGTGGGGGGCCTGGGGCTGGTCGGGGGCGTCATCTATTTGATCGTTCAGGTGCTGGCGGCCAACGGGAACCCGGCGGCGACGGCGGTCGAGCGGTACATCGAGGAGAGCCAGCGCAGCGCGCCCATGGGGCCGCCCGCGCCGGCCGGATCGCACGAGAACCTGGGTGGCAGCTGCGCGGGCGTCAGCTCGGTCAGCAACCAGGCCAAGTTCGTGGTCTGCGTCGAGACGAACGTGCAGGCCTTCTGGCGCAAGCAGCTGGCGGCGGCCGGGGAGGGTTACCGGCCCGCGCACCTGGTGCTCTTTACCGAGGCGACCCCCAGCCGCTGCGGGGTGGCCAGCGCCGACACCGGGCCGTTCTACTGTCCCGAGGACGGGCGGGTCTACCTGGATCTGGGGTTCTTCGAGGAGCTCCAGCGCCGGTTCCACGCGCGTGGCGGCGACTTCGCCGAGGCTTACGTCGTGGCCCACGAGTACGGCCATCGCGTGCAGGACCTGGTCGGCATCGAGCGCGAGGTCCGGCGCGCGCAGCAGGAGCACCCGGAGGAGCGCAGCGCGCTGTCGGTTCGGCTGGAGCTGCAGGCCGACTGCTACGCCGGGGTCTGGGGACACGCCGCCTACCAGGCGGGCAAGGTCAGCCAGGAGGAGATCGCGCAGGCGCTGGACGCCGCGGCGGCGATCGGTGACGACCGGATCCAGAAGCAGGCGCTGGGGCGGGTGACCCCCGAGACCTTCACGCACGGCAGCTCCGCCGAGCGGCAGAAGTGGCTCACGATCGGCATGCAGTCGGGCGACCCGGAGGCGTGCAACACGTTCCGCGGCGGGTGAGCCCTCAGCCGGCCGCTGGCTCGTCGTCCGCCGCCTGCTGCTTGTCCCAGGCCTGCGCCAGCGCGCGCGAGAAGACGTCGACCGGCTGCGCGCCCGAGACGCCGACACGGCCGGCCATGATGAAGAAGGGGACGCCGCCGATGCCGATGGCGGTGGCGGCGGCCTCGTCGTCGCGCACGTCCTGCGCGTACTGATCGCTGGTCAACACGGCCTGCACCTCGTCGGGATCGAGGCCGGCCTCCGTGGCCAGGCGCGCGAGCACGGCCGGGTCGCCGATCGGCTCGCCCTCGGTCATGTAGCCACGGAAGAAGCGCTGGCGCACCGCCGGTTCGATGCCGCGGGCCGCTGCCAGCTGAAGCAGCCGGTGCCCGTCGAACGTGTTGCCGGCCCGCGCCTCCATCAGGCGCAGCGTCAGCCCGTCTTGCGCCGCCAGATCGATGACCCGCTGGACGATCGCTCGGGCCTGCTCGGGCGGGCGCCCGAACTTGTCGGCGATGTGGCCGACGTGGTCGCCCGGGTGGACGCGCGGCGCCGACGGGTCCAGCTCGAACGCGTGCCAGAAGACCTCGACCTGGTCGCGATGGGGGAACTGTTCCAGGGCGCGCTCGAGCCGGCGGCTTCCGATGGCGCACCAGGGGCAGACGATGTCCGACCAGACGTCGATGCGGAGTTTCTTCATGGCACTGGCCTGAAGATGCCATGTAGCCTCGACTGGTGACGCCCGAGATCCCGGCCGAGGAAGAGCGCCTCCTGGCCCGTGTTCTGCAGAGCCTGTCCACGCACGCCGCCCCGGCCGATCCGGCGCCGGCGCGGCGCGGGTACGCGGACGAGATGGTGGCCTTGCGCGACGAGATCGGCGAGGCCCGGCTGGAAGACGTCCCCCAGCTGGTCGCCCAGATGGAGCGGCTGCAGGGCGTCTCGCTGACGCGGGCCGACCTGCAGACCATCCTGGTCGACCCGGCCTCGCCTTACTTCGGGCACCTGCGGCTGCGCGAGGAGGTCCCGGGGCGTGGCGTGGTCGAGCGCGACGTGCTGATCGGGCGGGCCACGTTCGTCGACCCCAAGAGCCGCGTGAACATCGTCGACTGGCGGAACGCGCCCGTGAGCCAGCTCTTCTACCGCTACGCCGAAGGGAGCGACTACGAGGAGACGTTCGGCGAGCGCGAGGTCGAGGGGGAGGTGCTGGCGCGGCGGACGCTGACCATCGAGGGGGGCGTCCTGGTGCGCGTGGCCTGCCCGCAGGGAGTCTGGCAGCGCACGCCCGGCGGCTGGCAGCGCACCGACCTGCCGGTGCACGAGCTGGCGGGCGGCCAGGAGACGGCGGCGCGGGTGCCGCGCGGCACGCTGGGCGCGTCGCCGGCCGGCCGCCAGGCGCTGGACCGCCACCTGCCGGAGATCGCGGCGCTGATCGATCCGCGCCAGTTCGACGTCATCACCGCGCGCGACGCGGGCGTGGTGGTGATCCAGGGCGGCGCGGGCAGCGGCAAGACCACCGTCGGGCTGCACCGGCTGGCCTACCTGGCGTTCACGTATCCCAACCGGTTCCCGCCGCGGCAGCTGGCCGTGGTCACGTCCGGCGTGGCGCTGGCGGCGTACATCGGCCAGTTGCTCCCGTCGCTGGGCGTCTCGGGCGTGCGGGTGGTGACGTTCGCCGAGCTGGCCCAGCGCGAGCTGCGCGCGGAGATCCCCTGGCTGCGCACGACTTTGGTCGACGACTCGCCTACGGCCGTGACCCGCGTCAAGAGCCACCCCGCGCTGCTGCACGAGCTGGAACGGCTGGCGGCCGCTTACCGCGGCAAGCGCTGGTCGCGCGCGGCCGTCGAGATCTGGGGCGATCTGCTGACCGACCGGACCCGGCTGCTGGCGCTGCTCACCGGGGCGGCGGAGATGCCGATCCCGGAGCGCGACGTGCTCGAGGCCCATCGAGCGATGACCGATCGTGTGGCGGCGGTGATGGCGCGCGACCCGCGCGAGGGGATGGCGAAGAGACCTGCCAGAAAGAAGGCGCCCAAGCCGGAACTGGAGCCGGGGTCAGACATGCACTGGACGGCCGCCGGGCTCGAGCAGAAGCCGGGGCAGCGCACCGTCGACGCCGATCTCCCCGAAGGGGTCCGGCGCGTGGAGGCGCTGGAAGGCCCCGAGCCCGATGCCGACGATCAGGACGTCCGCGGCGAGATCGGCATCGACGGGCTGCGGACCGAGGACGATGCCGCCACGCTGGACGTCGACGACCTGGCGATCCTGCTGCGCGCCAACCAGCTGGTGCGAAAGGTGCGCCACCCGTTCACGCACCTCTTCGTCGACGAGGCGCAGGACCTGTCGCCGATGAAGCTGTCGATGCTGATCGGCCACACGCCCAGGCCGAATCGGAACGGCCAGTCCCCGTCGATCACGCTGGCCGGCGACACCTCGCAGCGGCTGTTCCTGGACAACGGCTTCGGCGACTGGCGGGCGGTGCTGGGCCACCTGGGCCTGTCGCACGTGGCGGTCGACCCGCTTCGGATCGCCTATCGATCGACGCGGCAGATCATGGAGGTTGCGCGGGCGGCGATGGGGCCGCTGGCCGATCCCGAGCCGCCCCAGGCGCCGCGCTCGGGTGCGCCGGTCGAGACGTTTGGGTTCCCGGGCGTCGGCGCGGCGGTGGCGTTCCTGGCCGAGGCCTTGCGCGATCTGGCGGTCCGCGAGCCGCGCGCGACGGTGGCGCTGCTGGCGCGCCATCCCGAGCAGGCCGATCGCTACCACGACGGGCTGCTGCGCGCGGAGGTGCCGTCGCTCCGCCGCGTGCGGGCGCAGAACTTCGCGTTTCGCCCGGGCGTCGAGGTCACCGATGTCCGGCAGGTCAAGGGGCTGGAGTTCGACTACGTGGTGATGCTGGACGCCAACGCGAGCAGCTACGGGCGTGACGACGAGTCGCGCCACCTGTTCCACATCGGCGTCACGCGCGCCGCCCACCAGCTCTGGATCCTGATCACCGGCGCGCCGAGCCCGATCGCTCCGACGCCCGGCTGAGAGACAGTCGTCGGATCAGTCTTCGGATCTGTCGCCGTTCTTGGGGGGGCCGCGGCGCAGCGGGGTCCGGCGCGTCAGGGGTGCCTTGCGGGCCAGCGTCTTGCCGGGGCGGAGCGGGGCGCGGCGGAGCGTCGAGCTGGCCGGACCAGATCCCGTCACGACCGGTTCCGGCGTGACCGGCGCCGGCTTCACACCGGGCGGCGAGGCCCGCATGAGACGATCGAGCGCCAGCGCCAGCTCTGACGTGAGCGCGACCGCCGCCTCGGCGGTGCGCGAGACCAGGCCCTGCGCGCTGTCGGTGCCGGGCGTGGGCGACGAGACGACCATCTTGAACCCGGGGCAGTGAACCAGGTAGCAGTCGCCGCCCGCCATCATCCTGGGGCCCGACGTCACGCGGACGCCCTCGACCCGCGCCAGCGCGCGCGCCAGGTCGACCAGCGGCCTTCCGCGCAACGCGACCCGGACGTTCAGGATCCCCCCCGGCACAGCGCCCGATATGCCTCCCACGCCAATCCCACCGGACCCACCGCCCGCCCACGCAAACGTGTACCCCGCGATCGTCGCCGAAGCGACGTCGTTGGCCACTCGCCCGCCCGGAAGGGTCCCGAACGACCAGCTCACCTTGGCACTGTACGCCTGTTCAGGCGTCTGTCAATGGTCGCGTTGCGCATCTGGTCGCTTCGTTCACCCGAGCAGAAGAACTTTACCGTCCACGCCGCGCTCCGCCAGTTCGTGGGCCGCCGCCGCTTCCGCCAGCGGAAAGCGGCGGGCGATCGGGATGACCAGCTTGCCGTCGGCCACGGCCCGGGCCAGCTCGGCCAGCCGCACCGGATCGTCGTGCGTCAGGAACGCCTTCACGGCGAACCCCTTCTGCTTGGCGCCGGGCGTCTCGCCCAGCACGCTGCCGATTTTGGCGCCCGGCTTCAGCCTGGCGAGCAGCTTCTGGATCGTCTCGCCGCCCACCGTGTCGGCGATGCCGTCCAGCGCGGGCAGCTTGGCGATCTCGGCGTCGCTGTCGATCAGCGCGACGCCGTCGGCGCCCAGCGTCTCGGCCTGGGCCCGGTGCTTGGCCCTGACGCCCGCCAGCACCCGCGCGCCGCGCCCCTTGGCGGCGAACACCGTGGCGCGACCGACGCTGCCCGTGGCGCCCGTGACCAGGATCGTCTCGCCGGCGCGCGCATCGACGGCCTCCTCGGCCAGCTGGGCGCCGGTCAGGACCGCCAGCGGCAGGGCGCCGGCGTCCGCCAAGTCCATCGCTTCCGGGGCCAGGGCCCATGCGGCCAGCGGTCCGACCACCAGCTCGGCGTACCCGCCGCCCAGCACGCGACCCAGGACGCGGTCGCCCACCTTCAGCGCGGTCACGCCGCCGCCCACCGCGGCGACCGTGCCCGATGCGTCCCGCCCCAGGATGGCCGGAAACTTCAGCGGAAAGTGGGCGCGACCGGCGCCGCTCCGCTGTTTCCAGTCGATCGGATTCAAGCTGGCGCCGGCCATCCTCACCATGACCTCGCCCGCTCCTGGAGCAGGGTCGGGCACAGTCCGGAGCTGGAGGGCGGAGGCTGGCCCGTATTCTGGCAAAACGGCGGCGCGCATCGGTGGATTCCTATCAGATGCGTTCCATATGGTGCCGCTGCCGCGCTTCCGGAAGTGGGGACCGGCCCGATCACACAGGGCGGGGCGACCACGCGAATCAGAATATCACGGACGAGTGACGCCGGTTCCTTCGATCAGGGCGACACGTAGCTGGCGCCCATCTGTTCGCAACGCGCGAGCACAGTGCCCAGTCCCAGCGGCGCATACCACCAGGTCGTGTAACCGGAGATGGCGGCGTCCGATCGCTCGACCTGGTGACAGCCGCCGGCCGAGTCGTCGCGCGGGCATGCGCTGTTGATGACCGGGCCGGCGCCCAAGTCGGCGCACAGCGTGGCGGGATCCGGGTATCCGTCGTCGACCTGGATGCAGGCCGTCGGCGCGCCGGCCTCGACGGCCAGCTGGCAGCTGAAGGTGGGTTCCGCGTCCACCGCATCTCCCGCGGCGTCAGCGTCGGCGGCGGCATCGCCCTCCTGCGCGTCCGGCAACAGGTTGGCCATGCTGAAGGGGCGGCCGCCCGCGCCGCCACCGCCCGACCCGGCGTGACCACCCGAGCCGCACGCGGCGAGCACCAGCAGGGCCGGCAGGAGGAGCCTCAGCCGCATCCGATGAGTCTATCTCACCCGCCTCCGGTTTCCGGAGATGGACAGCCGAGGCCGGTTCGTCTTAGCTGGGGGCATGGAGGCGAACGTCGAGGGCGGCGGGGCGGATGCCGAGCAGCTCCGGAAGATGGGGTACGCGCAAGAGCTCCGGCGCCGGATGAGCGCCTTCTCGAACTTCGCCATCGCCTTTTCGACCATCTGCATCCTGGCCGGCGGCATCACGTCGCTGCAGCTGGGGATCTGCGCGGTGGGCGGCGCGGCGGCCGGCATCGTCTGGCCGGTCGGGGTCGCGTTCTCGTTCATCGTCGCGCTGGGCATGGCGCAGGTCGCCTCGGCCTTTCCGACCGCGGGCGGCCTCTACCACTGGAGCGCGCTCCTGGGCGGCAACGGCTGGGGCTGGGCGACTGCCTGGTTCAACCTGGCCGGGCTGGTGTTCGTGACGGCGGCGGTCAACGTCGGGACCTACGGCCTGTTCGTGGCCTTCGTCGGCCCGGCGCTGGGGATCGATCCGGCTCACCTGGGCGTCGGACACCAGATCCTGGGCGTGGCGGTCATCTCGGTGTCGCACGCGCTGCTGAACCACTTCGGAATCCGCCTGACCACGCTGCTCACCGACTTCAGCGGCACGCTGATCCTGGCGGTGGCCGCGCTGCTGACGTTCGCGATGTTGCACGCCGCGCCGGCGCTGGATCTGCGACGGCTGTTCACCTTCGCCGACTACGGCGGCGCGGCCGGGGGCGGCGTCTGGCCGGCCCCGCGCGGGCTGACGACGATGACGCTGCTGGCGCTCACCTGGCCCATCTACACGGTCACTGGATTCGACGCCTCCGCGCACACCGCGGAGGAGACGATGCACGCGGCGCGCAATGTCCCCAAGGGGATGCTCCGGTCGGTTTACCTGTCGGGGTTGTTCGGGTGGGTGATGGTCGCGTCGTTCGTGCTGGCCATGCCCGACGTCGGGGCCGGGGCGGGGCAGGGGGGCGACGTGTTCGCCTGGTTGATGCGGCAGGTGCTGCCGGGCGCCGCCGGCCGAGCGCTGTGGGTCGCCATCGTCGCCGCGAACTACCTGTGCGGCCTGGCCTGCATGACGTCGACCTCGCGCATGATCTACGCGTTTTCGCGCGACGGCGGGCTGCCGGGCTCGCGCTTCCTGCGGCGGGTCTCGCCGCGCTGGCGCACGCCGGTCGCCGCGATCTGGACCACCGCCGCGCTGGCGCTGGCGTCCACGCTGTACGCGCCGGCGTACTCGACGCTGACCACCGCCTGCGTGATCTTCCTGTACCTGTCGTACGTCATGCCGACCGCCGCGGGCCTGCGGGCGTACGGGCGGACCTGGACGACCTTCGGGCCGTTCAACCTGGGTGGGCCGCTCTACCGTGTGCTGGGGGTGGTCGCCGTGCTCGGGACGTCCGTGCTGGTCTGGATCGGCGTGCAGCCGCCCAACGAGAAGGCGCTGCCGGTCACCGCCATCACCGCGGCCATTTTGTTCGCCGCCTGGCGGCTGGGCGTTCGCCGGGCGTTCCGCGGTCCACCGCGATGACCGGAGCCGTGGTGCGCGTCGGGACGGCCGGGTGGGACTACCCGGACTGGCGCGGCGTGGTCTACCCGGCCAAGCGGTCGAAGCAGCGCGACGAGCTCGAGTACCTGTCGCGCTTCTTCGACACCGTCGAGGTGAACGCGTCGTTCTACCGGCCGGCGGACCCCAAGGCGGCCGCCGGGTGGGTGCGCAAGGTGGCCGGCAACCCGCGGTTCCGTTTCACGGCGAAGCTCTGGCGGCGCTTCACCCACGAGCGCTCCAGCGCCTGGACTGCCGACGAGGTGCGCGCCGCCCGCGCCGCCTTCGACGTGCTGCAGGACGCCGGCTGTCTGGGCGCCGTGCTGCTGCAGTTCCCCTGGTCGTTCAAGCGGGACGAGGCCTCCGCCGAGTGGCTGCGCGACCTGCTGGGCGCGTTCTCGGCGTTCCCGCTGGCCGTCGAGGTCCGCCACGCGTCGTGGATCGCGCCGACGGAGCCGGGCTCCGCCCAGCGGAGTCAGCGCGGGAGGTCCAAGGAACCCTCCGAGGGTCCCCGTCCGATCGACGGGGATCTGGCGTCCGAGCTGGAGGAGCGGGGCGTGGGCATCGTCAACGTCGACCAGCCGATGTTCCGGCGATCGATCGCGCCGGCGGCCCGCGTGACCGGCGCCATCGGTTACGTCCGGCTCCACGGGCGCAACTACCGCGACTGGTTTCGCGAGAAGGCGACCCGAGACGAGCGATACGACTATCTCTACACCCGCGAGGAGCTGGAGCCCTGGGTCGCGCGCATCCGCGAGATCGCCGCCCGCCCGCAGACCCGCGAGGTCTACGCCGTCACCAACAACCACGTCATCGGCAAGGCGCCCGCCAACGGCGCGATGATCGAGTCGATGCTGAGCGGCCGGAAGGTGCGGGTCCCGCCCGCGCTGTTCGCGCGTTACCGCGAAGCCCTGGAACCGTTCGCGCTGCCGGATCCCGGGGACGACGGCGAGCTGTTCGCGCGTGGGGGCCGCCGTGCGGATTGAGCTGCGCAAGATCTCCGACGAGGCGCACGAGCTGGCGATCGTTCGATTGGCTGGCGCGCTCGACCCGGGCGCCCGCGAGAGCCTGCGTTGCGAGACGCGGAGCACGCTGGTGCACGACCTGCTCCACTTCGCGGCCGAGAAGGAGGCGGGCGTTCAGAGCGGATTCTGGGGAACGCTGGCCGCCGGCCACACCCTGGCCGACATGAACGACCGCACCGGCGTCGCGCTGGGCGCCGCCGGCCCCGACGTGATGGCCGTCGAGCGGATCGTGGGCCCGCTCTCCGCGGCCCTCAAAGGGACGAGCGCCGCGGATCTGGTGGTTCGCCTGCGCGGTTACCTGGCGGAGACCGGCACGCCCGCGCCGGCCTGGCTGACGGAGGCTTTCGTGGCGGCCGTTCAGGAGCGCATGCGCCGGTTGCTGGGCGCCTGGCGCGCGGTTCCATTTGGCGAGAGCTTGCACCTCGATTGGTGAGCGCCGGACCGGAGGGGCCTCCGTCGGGCCTGACGCGTAGGCTCCACGGCGGTGCAGAAATGGGCCGATCAGGCTCGAACCCCTGCCTCGACTCCCCGCCCGCGAATCGGGGCTCGCCCACCGCCATTCTCCCCCGCCGTGTAGGCTAGCCGCATGCGCGAGCACTACTTCGAGGACTACAGCGTCGGTCAGACGTTCAAGGGGGGGCCTCTGCCGCCGCTGACGGCGGAGCAGATCAAGACGTTCGCTGCCCAGTACGATCCGCAGCCGTTTCACCTGGACGAAGAAGCGGCCAAGAAGACCTTCTTCCAGGGGCTGGCGGCCAGCGGCTGGCACACGGCCGCGCTCACGATGCGGTTGTTCGTCGACAGCGACGTCAAGCCGGTGGGCGGCTACGTGGGGGCGGGTGGCGAGGAGCTGCGCTGGCCGCGACCGACGCGCCCCGGGGACAGCTTGCGCGTCGAGGTGCAGGTCCTCGAGCTGCGCGCGTCGCGCTCTCGCCCGGAGCTGGGGATCGTGAAGATGCAGATCACGACGCTGAATCAGCGGGACGAGATCGTGCAGATCGCAAAGCCCGTGATGATGGTCCCAAAACGTCCATGATGTTGTCTCGTATAAAAGACAAATGTCTTGACGAGGCTGAACCGGGGTGGCACTAACTCGGGTGTGAAGACCTCGACAGCGGCTCTCTCCTGTCGCGCCGGATGGACCGGCCGTGACGACAACAGGAGAGAGTCATGCATCGTCCCCCATTTCTGAGGCCCCGTTCCCGTCTCGTCGCCGTCGCCCTGGGCGGCGGGTTCCTGGCCCTCGTCGCCGGCCGCCCCGCGACGGCCGCAGATCCAGCGCCGCTGGCGCCGCCGCCCATCACCGTGCTCACGTCCAAGCCGGGCCTGGACCGCGGCCTGATCTTCGTCGCACCCAAGCAGACCCCGCCGACCGCCACCCAGGAGGGGCCGGAGATCATCGACAACCAGGGGCGGCCGATCTGGTTCCACGCCGTCGGCCCGAACGACCAGGGCGCCAACTTCCGCGTTCAGCAGTACCGCGGCCAGCCGGTCCTGACCTGGTGGGAAGGGACGGACAACCCCAACAGCCCGGGTGAAGGGCAGGGCGTGAACTACGTCCTCGACAGCTCCTACCACCAGATCGCCGTGGTTGCGGCCGGCAACGGCTATCAAGCCGACCTGCACGAGTTCCGGATCACGCCGCGCGGGACAGCCTTCATCACGATCTACAACCACATCCCGTACGACCTGTCGTCGGTGGGTGGTCCGCAGAGCGGCATCGTGATCGACGGCGTGGCGCAGGAGGTGGACGTCAAGACCGGCAAGGTGGTGTGGGAGTGGCACAGCATCGACCACGTCCCGCTCTCGGAGAGCCAGGCCGCGCCCCCGGCGCCGACCGCAACGACGACGCCCTATGACTACTTCCACATCAACGCGATCAACTGGGACGAGGACGGCAACATCATCATCGACGCTCGCAACACCTGGACGGCTTACAAGGTCGACTACCGGACCAAGGAGATCGTCTGGCGCCAGGGGGGCAAGAGCTCGACGTTCCCCCTGACCACCGGCGACGGCGGCACGCAGACCGCCTGGCAGCACGATCCCGAGCCGGTCGATCGCCACACGATCCGCATCTTCGACAACGAGGCGGCTCCCAGCGTGCTGCCGTACTCGCGCGTCGTCTGGATCGAGCGCGACCTGCACAGCAAGACCTCGAAGGTGGTGAAGCAGATCATCCATCCCGACAAGATCCAGGCCGGGTCGCAGGGGAACTCCCAGGCGCTGGACCACGACCACACCTTCGTGGGCTGGGGCGCGACCGGTCGTTTTTCGGAGTTCGACCGCGACGGCAATCTGCTGTTCGACGCCGCCGTGCCGCCCAACGCGGCCTGGGACACCTACCGCGCCTACCGGTTCGAGTGGCACGGGACGCCGGACACCAAGCCGACCGCGACCGCAACCGCGACCGGTGAGGGCAGCATCACCGTTCACGCCATCTGGAACGGCGCGACCGACGTGGCGCGCTGGATCGTGGTGGCGGGCAAGCACCCGGGCGCGCTCTGGCCGGCCGGCTCGGCCGACTGGAACGGCCTCGACACCACCATCACGGTGACCAGCCAGGCGAGCCAGATCGCCGTCATCGCCCAGGGCAAGGACGGTCGGATTCTGGGGCGTTCGGCCGCGGTCGCCGTCTCGACCGGGAACTGATCGACCGGGAGTTGCCTAGAAGGCCTTGCCCTGCCCGCCGTCCACAGGGATGCACGCGCCGGTGATCCAGCCGGCGCGCGGCGAGCAGAGGAACGTCACGACGTCCGCGATCTCCTCCGGCCGCCCGAAGCGGCCGAAGGGGATCTCGCGAGCGACGAAGGCGGCGATCCCGTCCGGGTCGGCCTGCTGGCGGCGCTCCCAGCCGCCGCCCGGGAACAGCACGGAGCCGGGCGCGACGCTGGCGACGCGGATCTTCTCGCGCGCCAGGTCGCGCGCCATCGCCTTGGCCAGGCTGATCTCGGCCGCCTTCGCCACGTTGTAGCTGGGCCCGCCGCCGGACTCGCGGCCCCAGATCGACGCGATCATGACTATCACGCCCCCGCCGCGCGCGCACAGGTGCGGCCGGGCCGCCATCGAGACGCGCAGCGCGGGGAAGAAGTTTTGCTCCATGACCGTCCGGAAGTCGGCCTCGTCGGCGGTCGCCAGGTCGCGCGCGCCGGAGCCGCCGACGTTGTTGATGACGATGTCGATGCCCCCGAACACCTGGCGGGCGGTGTCGATCAGCGCGGTCACCCCCTCGGGCGTGGTCACGTCCGCCGCCACGCTGGTCGCGTCGCCGCCCGAGCCGGCGCGATGGCGAGCCTCGGCGACGGCGGCGTCCAGCGCCTCGCGCCCGCGCGCGCACAGGACCACGCGGCACCCCTCGGCGCAGAGCCCGAACGCGATGGCCCGGCCGATGCCCCGGCTGGCCCCGGTGACCAGCGCGACCTTTCCCGACAGCCCCAGATCCATGGCCGCCGTCAGGCGCCCGCTGCGCGCAGCGTGTCGCTGACCATCTGCCGCGCCTCGTCCAGGATCGCCTGCAGGTGCGCTTCGCTCTTCAGGCTCTCGGCGTAGATCTTGTAGATGTCCTCGGTCCCCGACGGGCGGGCCGCGAACCAGCCGCTGGCGGTGGTCACCTTCAGCCCGCCGATGGGCGCATCGTTCCCCGGGGCCCGCGTCAGCTTGGCGGTGATGGGCTCACCGGCCAGCGACGACGCCTCGACCGCCTCGGGCGACAGCTTCTTCAGCACCGCCTTCTGCGCCGGCGTGGCGGCCGCGTCGACGCGCGTGTAGTAGGGCGTCCCGAACCGGGCCCGCAGCGCCTCGAAGTGCTGGCCCGGGTCCTTGCCGGTCACGGCGGTGATCTCCGCCGCCAGCAGGTCCAGGATCAAGCCGTCCTTGTCGGTCGTGAACGCGCGGCCATCGCGGCGCAGGAAGCTGCCGCCCGCGCTCTCCTCGCCGCCGAAGCCCAGGCTGCCGTCGAGCAGTCCGGGGACGAACCACTTGAAGCCGACCGGGACCTCGCGCAGCCGGCGCCCCAGGCTGGCCACCACGCGATCGATCAGCGTGCTCGAGACCAGCGTCTTGCCGACGGCCGCGCTGGCGTGCCAGGCCGGGCGGTGCGAGAAGAGGTACTCGATCGCGACGGCCAGGTAGTGGTTGGGGTTCATCAGCCCGGTCGGCGTGACGATGCCGTGCCGGTCGGCGTCGGTGTCGTTGCCGAACGCGACCGCGTAGCGGTCCTTGAGCCGCAGCAGGTTGGCCATCGCGTACGGGCTGGAGCAGTCCATCCGGATCTTGCCATCGTGATCCAGCGGCATGAACGCGAAGCGCGCGTCGACGGTCTTGTTGACCACGGTCAGGTCCAGGCCGAAGCGCTCGGCGATCCGCGACCAGTAGTGGACGCTGGCGCCGCCCATCGGGTCGACGCCCAGCTTCAGCCCGGAGCGGGCGATGGCCGGCAGGTCGATCACCTCGGGCAGGTCGTCCAGATAGGCCAGCATGAAGTCGTGCTCGCGCACCTGCAGGGCGTGCCGCGCGCGCTCGTAAGGCATGCGCTTGACCCCGTTCAGCTCCTTGCCGCCTTCACGCAACAGCTGGTTGGCGCGGGCCTGGACCACGTCGGTGACGTCGGTGTCGGCCGGGCCGCCGTGAGGCGGGTTGTACTTGAAGCCGCCGTCGCGCGGCGGGTTGTGCGACGGGGTCACGATGATGCCGTCGGCCAGCCCGTCGGCCACCTCGCGCCCGCGGTTGTACGAGACGATGGCCGCCGACAGCGCCGGCGTCGGCGTGTATTCGCCCTCGCGCTGCACGCGGGTCTCGACGCCGTTGGCCGCCAGCACCTCCAGCGCCGTGCGCAGCGCCGGCTCGGACGCGGCGTGGGTGTCGGCCCCCAGGAAGAGCGGCCCGGTGATGCCGGCCCGGGCGCGGTGCTCGCACACGGCCTGCGTGATCGCCAGGATGTGCGCCTCGTTGAACGTGCCGTCCTCGGGCGCGCCCCGATGGCCGCTGGTGCCGAAGGCGACCAGCTGCAGCGGGTCGGCCGGATCGGGGCGCCGGTCGTGGTAGGCGGCGACCAGGCGATCGACGTCGATCAGCACCTCGGGCGGTGCCGGCTTCCCGGCGAGTGGTGACTGCGGCATGTCTGGAGACTACGCCAATCAGACCTTGGTGATCGACGCTGTTTCCAGCCACCAGGGGTTCTGGGCCGTGCCGTCGAAGGTGCCGGAGGTCTTGTACTTTTCGTACTCGCCGGCCCTGGCGACCGGCGCGATTTGGGCCAGCACGGCCCGCCGCTCGGCGTCGCTCATCGGCTGGAATTGGTAAGCCGCGTCGAGCCCCTGCATCAGGATCCCCATCGTGTCGCACCCGGTGATCACCACGGACGTGGGCTCGTTCATGGCGAACTGCAGGCACTGCGTCGGGGTGACGGCCCGGTCGGCCAGCGGCGCGCTCTTGAAGAAGAGCCCGGAGCCCAACGGCTTCATCCCCAGCGCGCCGATCTTCTTCTTCGTCAGCTGGGGCAGCACCTTGTTCGTGAAGCTGTCGTAGTCGGCGTCCATCACGTTGACCGGCATCTGGACGGTGTCGAACCTGAATCCGTGCTTCTCGGCGGTGGCCAGCATCTTCAGGTGGATCTCGGGGCTCTTGTGCCCGGTGAAGCCGATGAACCGGAGCTTGCCGGCCTTGCGCGCGGCCACCAGCGCCTCGATGGCGCCGTCGGGGCCGAACACCCGATCGGGGTCGGACATCCGGATCACCTCGTGGATCTGCACGAGATCGATCATGTCCGTGCCGAACGACCGCAGGCACTGGTCGATCTGGTCGGCCGCCGATCTCCGCGTGCGGCCGTCGATCTTCGTCATCAGGAACACGCGTTTGCGGTAACCATCCCGCAGCGCGTTCCCCATCCAGACCTGGCTCCGGCCTTCGTTGTAGTCCCAGCAGTTGTCCATGAAGGTGACGCCGTGGTCGACGGCGGCGCGAACGATCTCGATGGCGGTCTTCTCGTCCCTGGCCAGGCCGATGTGGAAACCGCCCAGGCCCAGCAGCGAGACCTCGACGCCCGTGCTCCCGAGCTTGCGCATGGGCATCTTGCCGCCGGCGGGCAACGCCCGCTGCCGCCAGTCGAGCGCCGCGGCGGCGGCCACGCCGGCGCCCACGGCCATGAACTGTCTTCGCCGCATGCGGAATTCGGAAGACAAGGTCGGTCGGCGGCGGAAGCAGTCAAGTCGCGATCGGGAAGGTAAGGACTTTCCCGATTGAGCGGGGGCGCGTCGCAGCCTGCGAACCTCCCGTCGCAAGCTGCGAGATCGGGCCGCCACCGTCGACACGCGCAGCCCCGTGCGCATCGCTCGCGCGCTTCGGAGCGCATCTACACGGAACTCCGAGACGCCGCTCGACCATTGTGCTCGCGACCGGCATGCCTACATTTGGCCACGTTTCGCCATGGATGACCGAAAACGCCGCAAGCCGCTGGGGGGGAAGCCAAAACGCCGCGGGGCGATGCCGCCCAGGACGGAGGTGATCGTCCGATCGGACCGCGACCGCGGTCCAGCTTCGTCCGGGCGTCCGGCGATCCGGATGAACTTCGACTGGCTCACCGACCGGCTGGCCATCGGCGGCTGGTTCTCGTCGGAGACCGTCGAGCTGCTGGCCACGGTGCACGGCATCTCCCGCGTGGTCGACCTGCGCGGCGAGGACTGCGACGATGAGCTGGCGCTGGCCCGCCACGGCATCCGCTTGCTTCACGTCCCGACGGAGGACTGCTCGGCGATCGATCCCGAGGACATCGCGCGCGGGGTCGCCTGGGTCCAGAGTGCCCTGCGGGCGCGCCACCGCGTGCTGATCCACTGCCAGCACGGCGTGGGGCGCAGCGCGCTCCTGGCCCTGTGCGTGCTGATCGACGGCGGCATGTCGCCGGTGGCGGCGGTGACGCTGGCAAAGGACGCCCGGGCGGCCATGTCGCCCACCCCCGGTCAGCTGCGGGCGCTGCTGGCGTTCGCGGCCGAGCGGTGCCCGGGGCGGTCGTGGACCATGCCCTCGTTCGACGAGCTGGCCGCGATCGCGTACCGCCATCTGCCCCGGAAGGCCGGCGAGGTCCGGTCCGCCACGGCGGGGGGGTGATCCTTGATGGTCTTCGGCGATCGGGCGCGCGTCCGATCGCCCGCGGCCCTGATCGAGTCGCTGCGGAGGGACCTGGAGCGGCTGGACCGGACGGCGCCCGGTGTCGAGCACCACACGCGGGCGGTGTCGCTGCTGCTCGGGGCCGGCGAGCTGGCCCAGGGGATCGCGGACGCCGGCTTCGCGCGCGACGGCCGGGACCGGCTGGACATGGGTCCGGCCGCGGCCATGCGGCTGGCCGTCGGCCTGGCGCGCGTGATGTGGCGCTCCCACGCGGGCCGGTACACGAGCCCGGGTTCGCTGTCGAGCTGCCGGGCCGCGCTGGAGGAGCTCGCCCGCCAGCCGCTGCCCGACACCGTCACCGTCCGGGCCGGCGAGGGGTTTCATCACTACGGCGTCTACCCGGAGACCTACGCCGCGGCCGCCGCCGCCGCATTCGCGGCCCGGCCGTTGCCGGTCGTGATCGGCGTGCGGACCATCGGCGCGACCCTGGCCGCCGCGGTGGCCGGGGCGCTCCCCGCGCGCGGCGGGCCGCCGCTGACCGTTCGCCCGGTCGGGCCGCCGTCCGAGCGGCGTCTGGCCGTTGGCGACGACGTGACCGGCTGGCTGGCGGCGGCGCGCGGGCGGGTCGTGGCCGTCGTCGACGAGGGGCCGGGGGTGTCCGGCAGCTCGTTCGCGGCGGTGCTCGACGCGCTGTCGGAGGCCGGGGTGGACGAGCGCGACGTCTGGGCGTTTCCGTCGCACGACGGCGACGTCGGCGGCGGGGCCAGCCCCGAGACGCGCGCCCGCTGGGCCCGCGTGCGGCGGGTGCATCTGCCGTTCGAGACGGTGTTTCTCCGTCCGGGCGACGACCGACTGGAAGACTGGACACGCGATCTGATCGGCACGCACGACGCGCCTGCCGAGGATCTGACCGGGGGACTCTGGCGCCGCCTGCTGTTCCGGGACGCGCAAGACTGGCCGCCGGTCATCGCGGCCCGCGAGCGGCGCAAGTTCCTGCTGCGCGCGCGCGGCGGGCGGTTTCTGGCCCGCTTCGTCGGGCTGGGCGGCGTGGGCGCGGCTGCCTCGGCGCGCGCCGGCGAGCTGGGCGAGGCCGGCTTCTCGCCGCCGCCGCTCGGCTTGCGGCACGGCTTCCTGATCACGGCGTGGTTGGGAGCCGCCCGCGCCCTGTCGTCCTGCCGGGCCTGGTTCCCTCGCGGTGCGCTGGTCGAGCACCTGGCGGAGTACCTGGCATTTCGCGGCGGACGGTTTCCCGCCGATCGATCCCGCGGGGCGGCGCCGGAAGCCTTGCTGGAGATGGCGGTCGTGAACGCGTGCGAGGGGCTGGGGCCGGCGGCGGCGCGGCGCCTCGAGCGGTTCACCCCCTGGCTGCGTGACCTGGCGCGGGCGGCCCGTCCCGTCGAAGTCGACGCGCGCCTGCACGCCTGGGAGTGGCTGGTGACCGACGACGGGCGGCTGCTCAAGACCGACGCCGTCGATCACTGCGACGGACACGATCCGGTCGGCTGCCAGGATCTGGCCTGGGACGTGGCCGGCGCGATCGTCGAGCTCCGGCTGGACCCCGGCGAGACGACCGCGCTCCGGCGCGCGCTGGCGGAGCGGGGCTATCCGATCGAGCCGGAGCCGCTGTCCTTCTACATGTCGGCCTACCTGGCCTTCCAGCTCGGCCTGTGCGCCAGCGGCGCGGAGTCGGCCGGTGACGAGGCGGAGCGCGACCGGCTGCGCGAGGCTGCCGGCCGCTATCGCCGGTGGCTCGAGGCCGAGCCCGGGCCCGCGCCGCTCGGTTGAAAGGCGCGGCGAGCGGCCTTCACAGGTTCTTGGGCGCGGTGCCGTTTCCGGTCAGGCGGTCCGCCTCGTGCTGCTCGACGGCCGCCTGCCGCTTCTCTTCCTCGATCTCCCGTGCGTCCTCGGGGCTCAGCTTGCGCGGCTGGTAGCGCCCGCGGTTGGGCGGTGGGCTGGGGCGCGGATGTGGCGAAGCCTCGCGGCCCGCCACGCGATCGGCAGCGGCCTCGCTCTCCCCCGGCGACGCCTCTGCCACCGCGTCACCTTTCCAGCGGTTCTGGTCGCTCATGACGTCTCCCCCACAGGGGAAACCTAGGTCGTTGCGAGCGGGATGGTGAAGCGGAACCTGGCGCCGCGCTCGACGTCGGGGTCGACCCAGATCCGGCCACCGTGCGCCTGAACGATGACGTACGAGATGAACAGCCCCAGCCCGCGCCCCTGCCGCGCCGTCTCTTCCCCCTGGACGTGGCGCTGGAACAGGTGCGGAAGCAGGTCGCGCGCGATCCCGGGACCGCTGTCCTGGACGGTGACCAGCAGGTTGCCGCCCAGACGCTCGAGCGAGATCCGGACGTGGCCGGCCCCGGGCGTGAACTTGATCGCGTTGCCGATCAAGTTGCTGAGCACCTGAACGATCCGGTAGCGATCGCAGCGCAGCTCCAGCGCCTCGACCGGGATATCCACCTCGAGCTCGATGGCCTTGTCCTGGCCGATCGGCCGCAGCAGCTCGAGCGCGTCCTCGACCACGTCGCGCGCGCGATGCTCGCCCAGCTCCACGGGCAGCCGGCCCGACTCGATCCCCGAGACGTCCAGCAGGTCCTCGACCATGTGGCGCATCTGATGGACGCCGCGCCGGATGCGGTCCAGCTGCTTCCAGCCGTGGCGGCGCTCGTCGGCCGGCGATCGATTGAGCAGCATCTCGGTCGAAAGCAGGATCGCCATCAGCGGGTTCTTCAGATCGTGCGAGACGAACGACATCACCTGCTCGCGCGCCTTGATGGCCCGGGTGGCGTCCTCGTAGAGGCGAGCGTTCTCGATGGCCGTCGCGATCCGGTTCGCCAGATCGACGGCGTTGGCCAGATCCTGGCTGCCGAACCCGCGTCCCGACTCGACCATCATGAAGGTCAGCAACCCCAGCACGTTGCCGCGCGCCAGCATCGGGACGTACATCAGCGAGCGCGGGGTGCAGGCGCGCACGAACGCTTCGTGCACCAGGCCGTCGGGATCGGCGCGAAAGGCGTCGGCCTGGCAGTCGGTCAGGAGCAGGGGCTGCCGGGTCGTCAGCACCCAGTCGGCGGGCGTGCCACGGCCGCGTGGCGGGCGGACCCAGCGCGCGGTGCGCGCCAGGCGGTAGTGCCGGGAGTCGGCCGCGGCGACCTGGATCCGTTGCAGCTCCTCGCCGCGGTCGAAGATGTCGGCGACGGCGATGTCCGCCAGCAGCGGAACGGCCCCCTCGATCGTCGCGGAGATGGTGCCCGGATAGTCGAACGACGAGGCCAGCGTCGCGCTGGCCTCGCCCAGAAACCGCAACACCTCCTGCGCCCGCTTCAGCCGGGTGATGTCGGTCAGCACGGACTTGCAGGCGATCACAGCGCCGCCGGCCGGCGCGAACAGCGGGGTGCTGGTGATCTGGACGGCCACCGTTCCCGATCCGCGGCCCCCGATTCCAATCTCGCTGGTGACGCGGGTCGCGCCGCCGAAGCACTCGCGGACGTGCGCCAGCAACACGGCGCGCGCGGCGGGCGCGATCAACGTGCTCAGCCGGCGCCCCAGCAGCCTCCCGGGCGTGGTGCGGAACAGCGTGGCGGCGGACAGGTTCGCTTCGAGGATCTTCGCCGACGGATCCAGGCGGAGGTAGGCCACCGGGGCGGAATCGTAGAGATCGACGTAGCGCGCCAGATCGGTCGCATCGCGCTCTCCCTGACTGACCATCCCCCGTCCTCCTCCGGCAGCGATGGTCACGGGCGCACCTCCTTCAGTCAACCACTATGATCAGTTGGGCGCTCCGCTCCCGATGGTGGGACCGACGGCCGGTCCCGCCGTGCCGGTGTTGGACGTCGCGCCGGTCGGCCCGGCGCCCAGCGCCGTATCGGACGGCATCACCACGCCACGTCGCGAAGACCGCGGGGGCACCGGTTCGGCCGCGTCCACCGGGGACGACGCCTGCGCGGGCGGGGGAGGGCTGGTCGCACAGGAGAGCGCGCCGGCCAGGAGAGCGGCCGCCGCGATCGCGGGAAATCGTCTGGCCATCGGTGAAGCAACGTAATCCCCTTACCGACGTTGGGGAGGCCTGGATCAGCCGAAGGTATCGCCGTTCCAGCCCCAGAGATAACCGACAGCGTCACCGAACTCGATGTAGATGCGGTCGCGGGCGATCCCCAGCGCGCTCGAGAGCCGGTCGCACAGGGCCGCAGAGAGGTCGCTCGTGTCCTCGGCCGTCATCTTCCCGACATTCTTCACCGCCACGAACGCCGCGTGCGCTGGCTCACCCCCGAACGTCATTGCCAGCTCGGGGCAGAGGCAGGTCATCACCCAGCGCTCCGGCTTGTGGAAGCGCTCCGCGAGCAGCTTGGACAGTTCGGACAGCAGCGCCTTTTGCGCCGCGGCGGCGGGCGCCGGGGCAGAGGTGAAGACCTGGACGAGCGGCATGTCGCTCTCCTAACGCTTCGGTGGCCCGCCGGCAACTCCCCGACGACGCGGCAGACGATGCGACGTCCGTGGGGCGGCTGTTGTCCGGGCCGTTCCTGTGTTACGAGGGGGCCCATGAAAACACGGACGATCAAGTTTGCCGGCGTCGCCTGCGCGATCGCGCTGCTGTCGGCGGCGGGATGCAAGCGGCTCGGGGGCGGTGGCGGCGGCGCCAGTCCCAGCACCGAGGACGAGAAGACCTTCTACACGCTCGGCCTGCTGCTGGGTCGCAACCTCGGGACGTTCAACATGTCCGCCGACGAGGTGGAGCTGGTCAAGGCCGGCCTGGCGGACATGGTCCTGAAGCGCAAGCCGCAGGTCGACATGGAAGCCTATACGCCCAAGGTGGACGCGCTGGCGCGCAAGCGCGGCGAGCAGCGGGTCGCGATCGAGAAGGAGAACTCCAAGAAGTTCGTCGACAACGCCGGGCGTGAGCCGGGCGCGGTCGTCAGCCCCTCGGGCCTGGTCTTCAAGACGATCACCCCGGGCAACGGCGAGAGCCCGAAGCCGACCGACCGGGTGAGCGTCCATTACGAGGGGCGCCTGATCGACGGGACCGTGTTCGACAGCTCGCGCAAGCGGAACATGCCGGCCACCTTCCCGCTGAACGGCGTGATCAAGTGCTGGACCGAGGGCGTGGGTCGCATGAAGGTCGGCGAGAAGGCGCAGCTCGTCTGCCCGTCGACGATCGCCTACGGCGACAGCGGGCGGCCGCCGACCATCCCGGGCGGCGCCACGCTGATCTTCGACGTCGAGCTGCTCAGCATCGTGCCGCAGGCGCCGACCCCGCCGACCCCGCCGATCACGCTGCCGCCCCAGGGGGTGCACGGCCCGGGCGGGCAGATGCAGCTCACCCCGCCAGGGAAGCTGCAGGCGCCGGGCGCGAAGCCTCAGACGCCGGGCACCAAGCCGAAGTAACGCCCCACCAGCAGCGTGACGTCGTCGTCGAGCCGGGGCGCGAAAGCGTCCAGCTCGGACAGCACGGCGTCGCGCACCGCGGCCGCGCTGGCGTCGGGCGCGGCCGCTCTCGTTTCGACGGCGGCGATCAGGCGCTCGCTGCCGAAGCGGCTGCGCCCGTCGTGCCCCACGGCCTCGATGAGACCGTCGGTGTAGAGCACCAGCAGATCGCCGGGTGAGAGGCGCGCCTGGGTCTCGACCGTGCCGGCGGCGATGTCCCGCTTGGCGCCGACCCAGGCGCCGGGCGTCTCGAGGCGCTCGCAGCGTCCGGTCGCGGCGCGCCGGATCAGGATCTCCTCGTGGGCGCCCGCGTAGGTCAGGGTGCCGTCCTGCCGGTACCGCAGCAGCGTCAGCGTCGCGTGCTCACGCTGGCGCAGGCGGTCCCGCACGTTCTCGACCAGCATTGCGTTCAGCGCCAGCAGCAGGTCGCGCGGGGCGGCGTCCGGCATCTTGCGCGCCAGCACGCCGAACCCGCTCTGCATCATCAGCATGACCAGGCCCGTGCCCAGGCCGTGTCCCGCCACGTCGCCGATCCCCAGCCAGCAGCCGTCCGGCGTGGCGACGACGTCGTAGTAGTCGCCGCCGACCTCGGTGGCGGTGCGCATCGTGGCGGCGATCTCCAGGCCGGGGACGGCCAGCATGCGCGGCAGGATCGACGTCTGGATGCGCGCCGCGATCTCCATCTCCTTCTCGAGCCGCTCGCGCTCGGCCACCTGGCGGCGGGTCGCCTCCTCCAGCAGGCGGGCGCCCAGGCGGGCACCCTCGAGCGCGCTCGAGACCTGCTCGGCCAGCGATTCGTAGACGACCCCCTCGCGCGGACCGATCTCCATCGCCAGATAGCCGAAGGCCCGGTCGTGGAACCAGAGCGGCTCGATGACCAGCGACGCGCGGCGGGTGAGCGGCCCCAGAATCGACGGCACCAGCTCCCAGGCGGGCAGCTTGGTGCCGGCCGCCGGCTCGGCGTTGCCCGCCGTGCGCTCGGCGTCGTGCGACACCAGGACCTCGGCGGTGGGGGGGCCGTCGCGCTCGGGCGTGCGCAGCGCCATCCAGGCCCCCGGGATCGCCAGCTCTTGCAGCTGGCGCACGACGGCGCCGGCCAGCGCGCCGACCTGCTGGGTCGCCAGCAGCGCGGCGCCGCTGGCCGTCAGCGCGTGGGCCATCCGCTCGGCGTGGATGCGGTGCTGGGCCTGCGCGCGCTCGGCCAGGTCGGCGATCACGATGCGCGCGGCGTGCCAGACGTCCTCGGCCCGCTCCAGGCGGTGAGGCTCCGGGAGCAGCGTGGGCCGCAGCCGGCTGCGCAGCGCCGAGATCAGGCGCTGCCAGGCCCCGACGTCGTCACCGGCGGCCGCGACGCTGGCGAGCAGCCGGTCGATGCCGGCGCCGAACAGGCCGATCCCCGCCCCGCGCAGCTCGGCCTCGAACGCCTCGATCAGCTGGGTCTCCCAGCCGGCCCGCAGCGCCGTGTCCGCGCCGTGGACCGCGCGCGCCAGCTCCTGGGCCAGCTGGTCCGCGCCGGCCGCGGGCGGCGGTGAGCCGAAACGGGCCGGATCGTTCTGGCAGCCGCAGGAACGGCGGACGACCAGCTCGGTGGCCGCGCTCGACTCCAGCTCGACCGCGCGCCCCTCCATCTGCGCCAGCACCCGATCGAGCGCCGCCTCGCCCTGCTGGTACAGCGGCTGGCGCACGGTGGTCAGCGGCGGCGACGAGAACCGCGCCTCCTCGACGTCGTCGAAGCCGACCACCGCCACGTCGCCCGGGACGGCCAGGCCCCGCTCCTCGAGGGCGGTGATCGCGCCCAGCGCCATGTAGTCGTTCGCGCCGATCAGCGCGTCGAACGACGCCCGCCGCTGGTTGACCAGCTCCTCGACCGCCGCCGCGCCCGAGGCGATCCGGAACGTCCCCTCGCAGACCAGCGTGGGATCCAGGGGGATTCCCCGCTCGGCCAGCACGGCGCGATAGATGGCGTAGCGCCGCTCGGCGTCCTCGTTCAGCGCGGGGCCGCGCACGAACGCGATCCGGCGGTGTCCGTGCACGTCGATGAGGTGCGCGATCACCTCACGCATGCCGAGCTCTTGATTCAGCATCAGCCGCGGCACGTCGGGAGGGCCCAGGGTCAGGGTGGCCAGCGGCATGGGGGCCAGGCGCGCGCAGAGCGCGTCGACCGCCCCGGGGCCCAGCGCGTTCCCCAGCGTGCCGCCCAGCAAGACGGCGCCGTCGACGGTCTCGGGGCGGCACAGGTCGAACACGAAGTTGCGGGTCTGGTCACCGCCCAGGATGCCGCCCACGAACACCGCCAGGTTGACGTCGCGATGTCGGGCGGAGTCCGCCACGCCGGCCAGCACGGTCGCCTGGTAGGTCCCCAGCCGGTCGACCAGCACAGCCACAGTCGGCCGCCGGCCGTCGGGGCGCCGGGGCGCCGGCGGACCTGCCGCTCGCGTCCCGCCGGTCTGATCCCGCCAGCGCATCATGGCGCGTCGACGGAGCTGGGCTTTGCCCGCATCATCCATTGGTAACACGAGCGCGGCGAGCTGGCGTATTCTTGCCCGGTGACCGTCTCCGCCGCCGCCATGCTGCCGCGATCCCGGCGGGCGATGACCATCGGCACGATCACCCTCATCGCGCTCATCATGATCACCGGCGTCATCATCGGCCGTCGCACCCGGCGCGAGATCCGGGCCGAGGAGTGGCAGATCCTCCAGGGTGTCCGCAAGGTCTGCAAGCTGTCCACCGTCGAGCTCTCGCTGGCCGACTACGCGAAGAAGACCGTCCCCAAGACGATCGACCTGCCCTTCACCAAGGAGCCGACCGCCTATCTGTTCTACTCGGGCGTCGTGTCGGCGGGGTTCGACGTTTGCGACGGTCCGTCGCTGATCGACGTCAGCCACGCCAAGCGCGAGGTCCGGGTCCGGTTGCCGCCACCGCGCATCCTGTCGGTGGACGTGCTGCGCTTCGAGACCATCAACGAGGAGTCGGGTTTCTTGAACGCCATCTCGCCCAACGATCGGAACCGCTGGTTCAGCGAGGCGCGCGCCTCGCTGGAGAAGGCCGCCGACGCGGCGGGAGCCCTGCAGCGGGCCCAGGCGCACGCGCGCGATCTGTTCGCCGGCTTCGTCGAGCCTCGCGGCTACTCCCTCCAGCTGACGGTGGCGGACGCCCCACAATGAAGCGTGCCCGCACCGTGATCATGGTGGGGGTGGTGCTGGGGTGGTCGGTCTCCGGGGTCGCGTCGGCGGCGGCCAAGCACAAGGAGAAGCCGGCCAGGCACGCCGGCGCCGACGGGTGCGCCGACAGCGACGAGCGGGCGCTCTGGATCGCGCCGGCCGCGCCCAGCGCGGGCACGCCGGTCAAGCTGCTGGCGGTGGGCGACGAGCAGGCAGCCGGCGAGCTGGCGCTGGTCGAGCCGGACGGCCACCGGCGCGCGCTCACGGTGGCGCGCCACCCGGGCGTCCCCGGGAGCCTGTCCGCTGATCTGGCCGCCCCGCGCGCCGGCGGCTACCGCGTGGTCTGGACCGCGGGGGACCGCACGATCGCCTGCCGGGCCTTCGAGGTCGCGGCCAGGCCCGCCAAGCCCGCCACCGCGGTCGGCTCGGTGGTCTGGACCGCCCAGCACGCCTGGGACCGCCGCCACGAGAACTTCTACTCGGCCTGGATCGATCTGCTGTTCGACGCGCCGCCGGCGGCCTCGGTCGACTTTCGCCCGCTGCACCAGGCGCTGCGCGACGCCGGGCGCAACTTCCTGGCCAACTACATGGGGCTGCGCGAGGACGACCCCAAGAACAAGGCGGCCATCCCGGCCACGCCCGACTGCGCCGACCTGCCGTACTTCCTGCGCGCCTACTTCGCCTGGAAGCTGAGCTTGCCCATTGGCTTCCGCGACTGCGATCGGGGCACCGACTCGCGCCCGCCGAAGTGCTCGAACTTCGTGACCAACGAGCAGCCGCCGTCCGGCAAGGACCAGCTGGCCGCCATCCGGAGCTTCTTCCGGCTGATGACCAACCACGTCCAGTCCGGCAGCGCGCGCACCGCGCTGGACGACGACGAGACCGACTATTACCCGGTGGCGCTGGATCGGAAGGCGCTGCGGCCGGGGACCATCTACGCCGACCCCTACGGTCACGTGATGGTGGTCGTGAAGTGGGTCGCCCAGACGTCCGACCATGGCGGGCTCCTGCTGGCGGTGGACGGTCAGCCCGACACGTCGATCGGTCGCAAGCGGTTCTGGGAGGGGACGTTCCTGTTCACCAACGACACCAAGAGCGCGGGCCCAGGGTTCAAGGCGTTCCGTCCGGTCGCGCGCGGCGCCGACGGCAAGCTGGCGTCGGTGCCGAACGCGGCCATCGGCGGCGCCGGGGACGGCGCTCACGCGGCGTTCTCGGGCGAGCAGGGGAAGCTGTCGGCCGACGCTTTCTACGCGCGCATGGGGAAGCTGATCAACCCGCAGGGGCTGGACGCCGAGGCGGCCTACCGCGAGACGCTGGACGCGCTGTCCGAGCAGCTCACGGTGCGGGTGGGTTCGGTCGACAACGGCGAGAAGTTCCAGAAGGAGAAGGGCGGGACGGTCATCCCGATGCCCGACGGCGCCAAGATCTTCGAGACGACGGGGTCGTGGGAGGACTACGCGACGCCCTCGCGCGACATGCGCCTGCTCATCGCGATGAACGTGCTGCTGGGGCTGCCGGACCGGATCGTCAAGCACCCGGACCTGTTCCGCCTGGGCGGCCGCAAGCCGGAGGCGGTGCGCGAGCAGATCGCCAAGCTGCACACCAGCCTGATCCCGACCAAGGGGATCACCTACACCCGCACCGACGGGACGCCCTGGAAGCTGACCGTCGCCGACCTGCTCACCCGGCGCGCCAACCTGGAGATCGCCTTCAACCCGAATGACTGCGTCGAGGTGCGCTGGGGCGCCGCCGAAGGCACGCCGGAGTACACCACCTGCCAGCGCCACGCGCCCGCCGACCAGAAGGCCAAGATGGCCGACATGCGCGTCTGGTTCCACGACGCCAAACGCCCGCCCAGGTAGGTAACCGCCCGGTCAATTCCGTCGGAAGTGGCCGGTTCTGATGTAGCCGGGGGTGCCTCGGGCGTTGTACCCTGCCGGGCCATGAAGGTGGGCATCCCCAAGGAGATCTATCCCCACGAGCGGCGCGTCGCCGCCGTCCCCGACACCGTCGCCAAGATGCGCAAGCTCGGCTACGAGGTCGTGGTCGAGGCCGGCGCCGGAGACGCCTCGTCGTTCGCCGACGCGGTCTACATCGAGGCGGGCGCCACGATCTCCCCGGACGCCGCCGGCGTCTACGGCGCGGCCGACCTGATCCTGAAGGTGCGCCAGCCGACCGCGAGCGAGGTCGAGCTGCTGAAGCCGGGCGTCACCTTGATCAGCTTCATCTGGCCCGCGCAGAACAAGGATCTGCTCGACCGGCTGGCCGCCCGCAAGGTGACCGTGCTGGCCATGGACGCCGTCCCGCGCATCACGCGCGCGCAGCGGATGGACGCGCTCTCGGCGACCGCCAACATCGCCGGGTACCGGGCGGTGATCGAGGCGGCCAACAACTTCGGCCGCTTCTTCCCCGGGCAGGTGACCGCCGCCGGTCGCGTGAAGCCGGCCCAGGTGTTCATCATCGGCGCCGGCGTGGCCGGCCTGGCCGCCATCGCGGCCGCCAAGGCGCTGGGCGCGGTGGTCAAGGCGTTCGACACGCGCCCCGCGGTGCGCGAGCAGGTCGAGAGCCTGGGCGCCCAGTTCGTCGAGTTCAAGTTCGACGAGGCGGGCGAGGGGGCCGGCGGCTACGCCAAGGAGATGAGCGAGGCCTACCTGGCGGCCGAGCAGGCGATGATCGCCCAGCACGCCAAGCAGTCCGACATCGTCATCACGACCGCGCTCATCCCGGGCAAGCCGGCCCCGCAGCTGCTGACGTCGGGCGCCGTCATCGCGATGGCGCAGGGGTCGGTGGTCGTCGACATGGCGGCGGAGCAGGGGGGCAACTGCCCGCTGACCGAGAAGGACAAGGTGGTCCAGAAGTACGGCGTCACCATCATCGGCCTGACCGACCTGCCCAGCCGGATGGCCCGCCAGTCGAGCGAGCTCTACGCGACGACGGTGTTCAACCTGCTGAAAGAGGTGACCACGCCCGAGGCCACGGTCGCCATCAAGCTGGACGACGAGATCCAGCGTGGCGTGCTGGTGCTGCAGAACGGCGAGCTGATGTGGCCGCCCCCGAAGCCGCCGCCGCCGGTCACCGGCGGCCCGGCCGCCGCGCCGAAGCCCGTCGAGGCCAAGCCGACGCCCGCCAAGCCGGCGGCCGCGAGCGGCAGCGGCGGGACCGTGCTGGCGGCGCTGGCCGCGATCGCGCTGGGCGGCGCCGCCCTGTTCGGGCCCCCCTCGCTGGTCCAGCATCTGACGGTCTTCCTGCTGGCCTGCGTGGTCGGCTGGCACGTGGTCTGGAACGTGACCCCGGCGCTGCACACGCCGCTCATGAGCGTGACCAACGCGATCAGCGGCATCATCATGATCGGCGGCATGCTGGCCCTGTTCGGGGGCGGCGGCGGCGCGCTGCTGCTGGGGGGCCTGGCCCTGCTGGTGGCGTCGATCAACGTGGCCGGCGGGTTCCTGGTGACGCAGCGGATGCTCCGGATGTTCCGCAAATGATCGCGACCTTTCGCTCGCTGGCCTACCTGGCCTCCAGTCTTCTCTTCATCCTGAGCCTTCGCGGGCTGTCCACCCAGGAGACCGCCCAGCGCGGCAACCGGCTGGGGCTCACCGGCATGGTCGTGGCGGTGATCGTCACGGCGCTGGCCCTGCTGATTCCCGGCGAGGGTGGCGCGGCCGCTTCGCCCGAGCCGAGCGTGGTCGGCGTGCTGGCGGGCGCGCTGGGCGTCGGCTGTGTGATCGGGGCGCTGCTGGCCATGCGGGTCGCGATGACCTCGATGCCCGAGCTGGTGGCGATCCTGCACAGCTTCGTGGGCGCAGCGGCGGTGCTGGTCGGCATCGCGACCTACCTGCAGCCCGCCGGCTTCGATCCCGCCGACCGCGGCGCCCACCTGGGCGAGATCTTCGTCGGCATCCTGGTCGGCGCCGTGACGTTCAGTGGCTCGGTGATCGCCTTCGGCAAGCTGCGCGGCAAGATCGGCAGCAAGCCGCTGCTGCTGCCGGGCCGCCACCTGCTGAACGTCCTCATCCTGACCCTGTGCGTGGCGCTGGGCGTGATCTTCGAGCGCGCGGACGTGGCCTGGCCTGTGCCCGGGATGGGCTTCTTCGACGCCGGCATGCCGGCCCTGCTGATCATGACGTTCCTGGCGCTGCTGCTGGGGATCCACCTGGTCATGGCGATCGGCGGCGGCGACATGCCCGTCGTGGTGTCGCTGCTCAACAGCTACTCGGGGTGGGCGGCGGCCGCGGCGGGGTTCATGCTGTCGAACGACCTGCTGATCATCACCGGCGCGCTGGTCGGCAGCTCGGGCGCCATCCTGAGCTACATCATGTGCCGCGCCATGAACCGCTCGATCTGGAGCGTGGTCCTGGGCGGCTTCGGGGCCGAGCCCGCCAAGCCGGCGGGTGGCGGGGGCGCGGCCGCGCCAGCCGGCAAGGTGAACGAGGCGACCGTCGACATGGTGGCCGAGCTGCTGCTGGCCGCGCGCAACGTCGTCATCGTGCCCGGCTACGGCATGGCCGTCGCCCAGGCCCAGCACCCGGTGAAGGAGATCTCCTCGCTGCTGATCGAAAAGGGGATCACCTGCCGCTACGCCATCCACCCCGTGGCCGGCCGGCTGCCCGGCCACATGAACGTGCTCCTGGCCGAGGCCGACGTCTCCTACGAGATCGTGAAGGAGATGGACGAGATCAACGAGGA
>DATJWP010000174.1:0-6180 GCA_035578045.1 Polyangia bacterium
AGCAGCGGGCGGCCGCCCTTGGCCACCTGCTCCAGCACCGGCAGCAGGTCCTTCATGTTCGACAGCTTCTTCTCGTTGACCAGCACGAAGCAGTCTTCCAGCACCGCCTCCATCCGCTCGGCGTCGGTCACGAAGTAGGGCGAGAGGTAGCCGCGGTCGAATTGCATGCCCTCGACCACGTCCAGCGTCGTCTCCATCGACTTGGCTTCCTCGACGGTGATGACGCCTTCTTTGCCCACCTTCTCCATGGCCTCGGCCAGGATGTCGCCGATGACGGTCTCGCCGTTGGCGCTGATGGTGCCGACCTGCGCGATCTCGGTCTTGCCCTTGGTCGGCTTGGCCTGATCCTTCAGGTTCTCGACGATCTTGGCCACCGCCGCGTCGATGCCGCGCTTGATGTCCATCGGGTTGTGGCCGGCCGCGACCAGCTTGGAACCCTCGGTGTAGATGGCCTGCGCCAGCACGGTGGCCGTGGTGGTGCCGTCGCCCGCGATGTCAGAGGTCTTGGAGGCGACCTCCTTCACCATCTGGGCGCCCATGTTGGCCAGCTTGTCCTCGAGCTCGATCTCCTTGGCGACGGTGACGCCGTCCTTGGTCACCGTGGGCGATCCCCAGGACTTCTCGATGATGACGTTGCGGCCGCGCGGCCCCAGCGTCACCTTGACCGTGTTGGCCAGGATGTTGAGCCCGCTCGCGATGCTCTGGCGGGCGCTCTGCGAAAAAACGATCTCTTTGGCTGCCATGACTCTGTTCTCCAGTTCGTTTGCTGTGTTTGAAGGTCGATCGCGTCGGGGGAGGGACGGCTTTGCCGGCCCGAGCCCATCGCGGGGGGCGCGGGACCCTTTGAGGGTCCCGAACTAGATCGACAGTTATTCGACCACGGCGAGGATGTCGTCCTCGCGGAGGATCAGGTGATCCGTTCCCTCGATCTTGATCTCGTTCCCCGAGTACTTGGAGAAGAGGATCTTGTCGCCGGCCTTGACCTCCAGCTTGCGGAGGGAGCCGTCCTCTTGGATCTTGCCGTTGCCGACCGCCACCACGACGGCCTCCATCGGCTTCTCTTTGGCCGAGTCGGGGATGTAGAGCCCGCCGGCGGTCTTCTGCTGCTCTTCGATGCGCTTGACGAGAATGCGGTCGTACAACGGTCGGATCTTCATGTCTGTCTCCTTGCTTCCGTGGGTTCGAAACGTGTCCGGGCCGGCGTCTACGCGGCAGCCTCGGACTTCTTGCCTTTGCCCGACTTCTTCGTCGAGGTGGAGGCGGACTTGGTTTCTTTGGTGGTCGAGTCCGACGACGAGCCCTGCTCGGTCGAGCCGTTGGGCTTCGGGCCGGCGTACAGGTCCGAGTACCAGCCGCCGCCCTTCAGGTGAAAGGACGTCGCGCTGATCTGCTTCTCGACCTTCTTCGCCTTGCACTTCGGGCAAGTCTTGATGGGCTTGTCCGTGATCTTCTGCCACTCCTCGAACTGGTGGCCGCACGCGGCACAGGCGTATTCGTAGATGGGCATGCGCGGGGCAGTGTAAACACCTCCCGGCCGTCGTCAAGCAAGCCCCGAGAGTGCTAACAAATCAGGACATTGATCAATTATTTCGGTGCCTTACTGGCACCAGAGGTCGCTCAATTCAGGGCTTTGCCGAGCGCGGACAGCAGCGCATCGATGCGATCGCCGTGCAGCTTGGCCGCCGCCCGCCCCACGCAAACCCGGGCGCTGACCTCCAGGATCGTCTCCACCTCGACCAGCCGGTGCTGGCGCAGCGTCTCACCCGACGAGACCAGGTCGACGATCCGGTCGGCCAGCCCGACCAGCGGCGCGATCTCGATCGAGCCGTACAGCTTGATGACCTCTGCCACCGTGCCGCGCGCCTGCAGGTGGCGGCGCGTGATCTCGGGGAACTTCGTCGCGTAGCGCAGGTGCGCGTGCGCGTTCTCGTCGACCGGCTGGTCGGCCGGCTCTGCCACCACCATCCGGCAGCGCCCGATACCCAGATCGAGCGGCTCGTAAAGGTCGCGGTCCTGCTCCTCGAGCACGTCGCGCCCGGCGATTCCCAGGTGCGCCGCCCCGTGCTCGACGTACGACGGAACATCGGTGTCGCGGACGATCAGCACCCGCAGGTCGTGCTCCGGGATCGGGATGATCAGCCGCCGCCCCGCCCGCGCCTTGTCCGCCGCGCCCAGGTCCAGGCCGGCCTTGGCGAACAGGATCAGGGCCTCCTCGAGGATCCGCCCGCGCGGCAACGCGATGGTCAGGACCTCGCCGTCCCTGTCCTCTGCCTTCTTCTTCTTCACAACGTCCCCCGTGCGCGCCGCACGTCGGCGCCCAGCGCGCGGAGCTTCTTGTCCAGGCGGTCGTAGCCGCGATCCAGGTGGTAGATGCGCAGGATCTCCGTCTTGCCCGAGGCGATCAGCCCCGCCAGCACCAGGCAGGCCGAGGCGCGCAGGTCGGTCGCCATCACCGTCGCGCCGGCCAGCTTGGTGGGGCCGCGAACGATGGCCGTCCGCCCGTCGACCAGGATGTCCGCCCCCATGCGCTGCAGCTCCGGCACGTGCATGTAGCGGTTCTCGAAGATGGTCTCGGACAGCACCGACTGCCCCTCGGCGCGCGTCATCAGGACCATGAACTGCGCCTGCATGTCGGTCGGGAAGCCCGGGTACGGCTGGGTCGAGATGTCCGCCGGCTTGAACTCGGACTTGCCGCGCACCCGGATGCCGTCCCCCTCGGCCGTGACCTCGGCGCCCGCCGCGCGCAGCTTGGCGATGACCGCCTCCAGGTGCTCGGGCAGGCAATCACGGACCAGGACGTCGCCGCGCGTGACCGCCGCGGCCACCAGCAGCGTCCCGGCCTCGATGCGATCGGGGATGACCGCGTGCTCGATCGGGTGCAGCTCGTCCACGCCCTCGATCGTGACGACCGACGTGCCGGCGCCGCGAATCTTGGCCCCCATCTTGTTGAGGACCGTTCCCAGCTCCTCGACCTCGGGCTCGCGCGCCGAGTTCTCCAGCGTGGTGATCCCCTTGGCCAGCGCGGCCGCCATCATCAGGTTCTCGGTGCCGGTCACCGTCGGCATGTCGAACACGATGGTCGCCCCGCGCAGCCGCCGCGCGCGGGCGTTGACGTAGCCGTGCTCCAGGTCGATGCGCGCCCCCATGGCCGCCAGCCCCTTCAGGTGCTGATCGATGGGGCGCGCGCCGATCGCGCATCCGCCGGGCAGCGACACGCGCGCCCGGCCGTAGCGCGCGACCAGCGGGCCGAGCACCAGCACCGACGCGCGCATGGTCTTCACCAGCTCGTACGGCGCCTCGTGCTCCGCGATGCGCGACGTGTCGACGTGCGCGATCCCCTTCTTCTGGTCGGGAATCTCGGCACCCAGGCGCTGCAGGAGCCGGCTCATCGTCCGCACGTCCCCCAGCCCCGGGACGTTCCGGTAGATCGAGCGCCCCTGGGCCAGCAGCGACGACGCGAGGATCGGCAGCGCGGCGTTCTTCGAGCCCGAGACGCGCACCTCGCCCGCCAGGCGGGCGCCGCCGTTGATGACGATCTTCTGCAACGCGCTCTGGATCGGCCAGAAAACGACTGGCGGTCGGCTAGGCCGCCGGGGCGGCGCCGCCCTCGACCGCGGCCGGAGCGGCCACGCCGGCGTGCTCGTCGCAGAGCCCGCCCTTGGCGCGAGCCTTCCGGCACCCTTCCTTGCTGCAAACCTTGTAGCGGTGATGGTCGCCGACGTCGCCGCGGCGCCACGCCAAGTAGTGCTTGCGGCAGTAGCCCTTGGCCCGCACCGACTGCTTGCACTTCTCGACGCGGCAGGTCTCGCCCGCCGTCTCGGCCGCAGCCGCCGGGGCCGCCTTCTGCTTCTTTGCTTCGGTCTTCTCCGCCATGGCAGCCGGCCACTCTAGGCGGAAGCGGCGCAGAGTCAAGCTCCGGAGGCCGTCGATCAGGCAGGAACCCTGAGAGGGTTCCTTGGACCTCCCGCGACGACTCCGCCGGGCAAAGCCCGGCTCCGTCAACGCGCCCATGGTAAACAGGCGCGCATGAAGATCGAGCTGGCCGACCGCATCCGCGAGCTGCCCCCCTATCTGTTCGCCCGCATCGACGCCCTCAAGAACGAGGAGCGGAAGAAGGGCAAGGACCTCATCGATCTGGGGATCGGCGACCCGGACCTGCCCACGCCCGAGCACATCGTGGCCGCGCTGGCCGAGGCCGCGCGCGACCCGGGGACGCACCGGTACCCGTCCTACGTCGGCATGCAGGCCTTTCGGGAAGCGGCGGCCGGCTTCATGAAGTCGCGCTTCGGGCTGAGCTTCGACCCGCAGAGAGAGGTCATCTGCGTCATCGGCTCCAAGGAGGCGATCGCCCACTTTCCGTTCGCCTTCGTCAACCCGGGCGACGTCGTCCTGTGCCCCGACCCGGGCTACCCGGTGTACGCCACGCTGACCCGGTTCGCGGGCGGCGAGCCCTACTTCCTGCCGCTGCGGCGCGAGAACGGCTTCCTGCCCGACCTGGACGCCATCCCGGCCGACGTCGCGCGCAAGGCCAAGATCCTCTGGATCAACTACCCGAACAACCCGACAGCGGCCCTGGCCGCGCCCGGCTTCTACGAGAAGGTGGTGTCATTCGCGCAGAAGAACGACGTCATCGTGGCCAGCGACCTGGCCTACAGCGAGATGTACTACGAGGCGCCGCCGCCTTCGTTCCTGGAGACGCCCGGCGCGCGCGAGGTGGGCATCGAGTTCCACTCGCTGTCCAAGACGTACAACATGACCGGCTGGCGCATCGGCTGGGCCTGCGGCAACGCGACGCTGGTCGGGGGCCTGGGCCAGGTGAAGACCAACGTCGACTCGGGCGCCTTCGACGCCGTCCAGCGCGCCGCCATCGCGGCGCTGACCGGCGACCAGGCCTGCGTGGCGCGCCAGCGGTCCATCTACCGCGAGCGCCGCGACGTCCTGGCCGGCGGCCTGAAAAAGGCCGGTTTCGACGTGCTGGTCCCCAAGGCCAGCTTCTACATGCTGGTGGCCAACCCGGCCGGGCTCACGTCGATCGACTTCGCGTCGCGCCTGCTCACCGAGGCCGGGATCGTCGCGACCCCCGCCACCGGGTTCGGCGCGGCCGGCGAGGGCTTCGTCCGGCTGACCGTCTGCGCCGACAAGTCGCGGCTGGCCGAGGCCGTGGACCGCCTGGCGCGGCTGAAGCTGTGACCGCATGAAGCCGATCGCGATCTCCCTGGGCGATCCGGCGGGGATCGGGCCGGAGATCGTGGCGCGCGCGCTGGCCGAGCGGCCGGACGCCGAGCTGCTGGTGTTCGGCGACGCGGGCGTGCTGGCGCGAGCTGCGGCGGCGGCCGGTGTCCCCGCTCCGGCGGCCGCGCGCGTCCGCGGCGTGACCAGCCTGGGCGCCGGCGACATCACGCCGGGACGGCCCACCGACGCCTCCGGGAGGGCCCAGCTCGCCTACCTGACCGCCGCCACCGACGCCGCGCTGGCCTGCACGGTGGGGGCGCTGGTGACCGCGCCCATCTCCAAGGAGTGGATCGCGCGCGCCGGGTTCAGCTTCCCCGGGCACACCGAGTACCTGGCGGCGCGGGCCGGCGTGCGCGAGTTCGCGATGATGCTGGCCGGCCCCGTCCTGCGCGTCACGGTCGCCACCACGCACGTGGCGCTGCGGGACGTGCCGCAGCTGCTGACCGTCGACGGGATCGCGTCGGCCATCTGGCTGACCGCCGACGGGCTGGCGCGCCGCTTCGGCATCGCTCGCCCGCGCGTGGCCGTGGCCGGCCTCAACCCGCACGCCGGCGAAGCAGGCCGCTTCGGCGACGAAGAGGATCGCCTGGTGAAGCCGGCGATCGAGCGGGCGCGGCAGCGGATCGCCGCCGCCGGCCTGGACGCGACGATCGACGGCCCGCTGGTCCCCGACGCCGTCTTCCGCCAGGCCGCCCACGGCCAGTTCGACGCCGTCGTGGCCCTCTACCACGACCAGGGGCTGATCCCCCTCAAGCTGCTGCACTTCGACGACGGCGTGAACATCACGCTGGGGTTGCCCTTCGTCCGCACCTCGCCCGACCACGGCACCGCCTACGACATCGCCGGAACCGGCAAGGCCCGCCCCCAGAGCTTCCTGGCCGCATTGGACCTGGCCATCGCGTCGACCACGCACTGAGCTCACCGCCGCGCCAGGCGGATCGCTTTTTC
>DATJWP010000175.1:0-26604 GCA_035578045.1 Polyangia bacterium
GATGACCGTGTCGGCCAGGATCTCGCCCTCGGTCGACGTCAGGCGAAACGGCCGCTCGGACAGGTCGACGGCGGTGACGTCGCCGGTCACCACCCGCGTGCCGAACCGCTCACCCTGCGCCTTGAACAGCTCCATCAGCTCGGGTCCCTGCACCCCCTTGGGGAATCCGGGGTAGTTCTCGACCTCGGTCGTGATCATCAGCTGCCCGCCGGGCAGCGTGATCGGCTCGATGGCCGCGCCGCCCCCCTCGAACAGGACTGGCTCCAGGTTGGCGCGACCGGCGTAGATGGCGGCCGTGTAGCCGGCCGGGCCGGAGCCGATGATGGCGACCTTGGTTCGTTCGGGCAGGGGCGTGGGCATGGAGTCCTCGATTTCTACTGGGATGCCGTCTCGGTGGCAAAGGATCTAGGTGTTGAGGCCCCTCCGCCAAACACCGCTTTTCCCCCCGCTCTTTTCTTCCAGCCGCAAGGCGCGGACTTCGACGCCCCGCTCCGCGGCTTTGACCATGTCGTACACCGTCAGGGCGGCGGTCGAGGCCGCGACCAGCGCCTCCATCTCGACCCCGGTGCGGTCGATGGCCCGGGCGGCGGCCCGGATGCGCACCCCCGGCAGCTTGCGATCGACCTCGACATCGACGTCACACCCGGTCAGCCGGACCGGGTGGCAGAGCGGGATGAGCTCGGAGGTGCGACGGGCCGCCATGATCCCGGCCAGCCGCGCGGCCGACAGGACGTCGCCCTTGCCCCGCGCCCCGGTGGCCTGCTCGACCAGTCGGAGGGTGGCCGGTGACATCACCACCTCGGCCGAGGCGACGGCCAGGCGCTCCGTCTCCGGCTTCCCGGCGACGTCGACCATCCGGGCCGAGCCTCGCCGGTCGACGTGGCTCAGTCGGGGCCCGCGCCGCCTCACTCGACCGTGACGCTCTTGGCGAGGTTCCGGGGCTGGTCGACGTCGTTCCCCTTGGCCACCGCGATGGCGTAGCTCATCAGCTGCAGCGGCAGCACGGTCAGGAACGGCTGCAACGCGGCCGGCGCGTCCGGGATGCTCAGGACCCGGTCGCACTGATCGGCCAGCTGCTGGTCACCCTTGGTGCCGACGCCGATGATATGCCCGTTGCGGGCCCGGACCTCGGCCAGGTTCGAGAGCACCTTCTCGTAGCCGGGCCCCCGGGGCGCCAGCACCACGACCGGCACACCGTCGTCGACCAGAGCGATCGGGCCGTGCTTCATCTCGCCGGCGGCGTAGCCCTCGGCGTGGATGTACGAGATCTCCTTCAGCTTCAGCGCGCCTTCCAACGCGATGGGGTAGTTGGTGCCGCGCCCCAGGAACAGGAAGTCGCGCGCATACCGGTACTCGCGGGCCAGCTGTTTCAGGTCGCCCAGCCCCTCGAGCGCCTCGGTCATCTTGGTGGGCGTGAGCGCCAGGTCCTCGACCAGCTTGGCGGCCGCGTCGGGCGCCAGGTTGCCGGTGCGCCGCCCCAGGTGGATGGCGATCAGCGCCAGCGCCGCCAGCTGCGCCGTGAAGCATTTGGTCGACGCCACGCCGATCTCGGGCCCGGCGTGCGTGTACAGCACGCCGTTCGAGGCGCGAGGGATGGCCGAATCGACGACGTTCGAGATGGCGAGCACGCGCGCGCCCCGGCCCCGCGCCTCTTTGACGGCGGCCAGCGTGTCGGCCGTCTCGCCGCTCTGCGAGATGGCGATGACCAGGTCGCCCGGGCCGACGACCGGATCCCGATAGCGGAACTCGCTGGCCAGGTCGACCTCGACCGGGATGCGGGCGGTCCCCTCGATCAGGAACTTGCCGATCAGGCCGGCGTGGTACGAGGTCCCGCAGGCCAGGACCAGGACGCGCCGCAGGTTGCGGACGTCGACCTCGAAGCCTTCCAGGTCGGCGTCGTGGTCCTCGAGCAGCAGCCGCCCGCGCAGCGTGTCCGTGATGGCGCGCGGCTGCTCGTGGATCTCTTTCAGCATGAAGTGCGGGTAGCCGCCCTTCTCAGCCGCCGCCGCGTCCCACTCGATGTTGCGGACGCTGCGGTCGCGCGGCTTCCCCTCGACGTCGGTGATGGTCGCCCCCGACGCGGTCAGCGCAACGACGTCCCCCTCATCCAGGAAGATCACGTCCCGCGTGTGCTCGAGGATGGCCGGCACGTCGGAGGCCAGGAACATCTCGCCCTTGCCGATCCCCAGGACCAGCGGCGACGCGTTCTTGGCGGCGGCGATCTCGCCCGGATGCTTGTCCGAGATGGCGACCAGCGCGTACGCGCCATGAACCTGGCGCAGCGCCACCCGGAGCGCCTCGACCAGGGTGGGGGCGCCGGCCAGCAGCGCCTCGTCGATCAGGTGCGCCACGATCTCGGTGTCGGTCTCGGACGAGAACTTGCGGCCGGCGGCCTCCAGTCGAGCCCGTAGGGTCAGGTAGTTCTCGATGATGCCGTTGTGGACGACCGAGACGCTGCCCACCCGGTGAGGGTGGGCGTTGGCCTCGCTGGGGCGCCCGTGGGTGGCCCAGCGGGTGTGCCCGATTCCCAGCGTCCCGTCGGGCGTCTCCCGGGCCACCATCGACTCCAGGCCGGCCAGCTTGCCCCGGCAACGCAGCACCTGGACGCCGTGGCTGCCGACCACGGCCACCCCCGCCGAGTCGTAGCCCCTGTACTCCAGCCGCCGCAGCCCCCCGAGCAGGATCGGAGTCGCCTGCCTCGGACCCACGTACCCAACGATGCCGCACATGATTCCAAAATCTTAACTCATCGATCCGGCTCTGCCGAGACCCACCCTCGGCAATTTCCGTAGTGGCGCCGGAAGGGCGGCACGCATAGCATCGGCGCCTTCCGATGCCTCGGTTTTCTTTGGACGGCCTCAGCGAGCGCCAGACCGCCCTGTTCGTGCTGCTGATGGGCCTGCTGCTCTACGTCCCGTTCGCGGGGTCATACGGCCTCTATGATCCCTGGGAGACGCACTACGGCGAGGTCGCCCGCCAGATGATGGAGCGGGGGGACTACATCAGCCTGTGGTGGCCCGGCGCGCCCATCGACCCCGACCACTTCTGGTCCAAGCCGGTGCTGTCGTTCTGGATCATGAGCCTGTCGATGACGCTGTTCGGGCTGCGCCACGCGCCGCCCGGCACGATGGCGCTGTCGCACCGGCCCGAGTGGGCCTTGCGCCTGCCCTTCATCCTGTGCGGCGTGCTGGGGATGTACGGCGTCTACCTGTGCGTCTCGCGGTTCGTGAACCGCCGGGCCGGGGTGCTGGCCGCGCTGGTGACCGCGACCATGCCGCTTTACAGCCTGGTCTCGCGTCAGGCGATGACCGACATGGCCTTCGTCGGCCCGATGACGATGGCGCTGGCGCTGGGCGCGCTGGCGCTCTTCGACGACCAGGACCTGCCCCTGCCGCGGCGAGAGGCGCGCGTCGGCCGGTTCAGGCTGTCCTGGCCGCGCCACCCGCTGTTCTATCTGGCCGCCGGCCTGTTCGCGGTGGTCTCGCTGCCGCAGCTGATCGTCAACGTCGCGCAGCTCCGCTGGACGTTCTCGGTCGGCCACCGCTTCTACGACCTGCCCGGCTTGCTGGTGATGATCCCGTACATCCTCGGATTCGTCGCCTTCTTCCCGCTCACGGCCCGGCTGCGCTACAAGGCGCCGCTCTACCTGAACATCGCCGCCACCCTGTGCGGGCTGGCGACGCTGGCCAAGGGGATCGCCGGGCTGGGGCTGCCGGTGATCGTGTTCCTGGCCTACCTCGGCTTCACCCGGAGCTGGGGGCGGTTGAACCGGGCGCAGCTGGGGATGGGGATCCTGCTGGCGCTGCTGGCCTGCGCGGTGGTCGCCGTCCCCTGGCACCACGCGATGCTGGTGCGTCACGGCAAGCCGTTCTGGGACGAGCTGTACGGCGACAACCACTGGCGCCGGCTGGTGGTGGGACGCCACGGCGATCGGGGCACGTTCGAGTACTTCCTGCGCGAGCTGGGTTACGCGATCCTCCCCTGGGTGCCGATCGCGCCGGCGGCGCTGGCGACGGCGGTGATGCGCCGCCCGGACCTTCCGGCCGATTCGCGGCGCCAGGGGATGATCTGGTTCGGCGCGATCTGGTTCGTCTCGGCGTACGCGGTCGTCTCGCTGTCGGTCACCAAGTTCCACCACTACGTGCTGCCGGCGCTGCCCGGTTTGGGGATCGTGGTGGGGTGCTTCATCGACGACCTCTTGCGGCGGCGCGACGGGCGGACGGCGGCGGCGACGGCGCTGGTCGGCGCGCCGCTGCTGGGGCTGGTGATCGTCGACCTGGCGTTCGCGCCCAAGGACGCCCAGCACTTCATCTGGCTGTTCTCGTACGACTACATCAACACGCCGCAGGGGCGACCCTGGCCCCCCACGCTCGACTTTCGGCCGGCGCTGATCGCGTTCGCGGCCCTGTTCGCGCTGGCCACGGCCGCCATGGCGTGGCGGCGCGTGCAGCGTGCGGCCGCCGCCGGGCTGTGCCTGGCGGCCGTCGCCTTCACCTATTTCCTTCTGGACGGCTACCTCATGAAGGTGACGCCGTACTGGACGCAAAAAGGGCTGATCGCGACCTATTACAGGATGCGTCGGTCGCCCGACGAGCGCCTGCTGGTCTGGCAGATGTACTGGCGCGGCGAGAACTTCTACACGCAGAACGAGGTCTTCGAGGGCCCCACCGCCGAGCGAACGGTGTTCCTGGGCGATCGCAACGCCGAGAACCTGAAGGCCTGGATGGAGCACCACCCGGGGCGACGCGCCTTCTTCTTGATCGAGCGCGCCCGCCTGAGCACGCTCGAGTCCATGGTCCCGCCCGCCGCCAAACCGTCGCTGAAGGTCGTCGACGACAGCAACATGAAGTTCATCCTGGCTGCGATCCAGCTTTGAAGCTCGGCAATACACCGCCGGAATGAGATGTAAGGCCACGAACGCCAATTGACATCCATGCACTGAAAATCGAACATCCCGAGACTTTCCGTATCCTTCTCACTTCCTCATTCGGGAGGTTCGCGTGGCAAAGCGTCGTGGTCCGGGGCTGGCGCTCTTTGTAGCAATCGTGGCACTGGCTCTGGGCGGCTTTGGCTGCGGGGGCAATTCATCGGGATCGGGCACCGGGGGCAGCGGTGCGCTGGGCGGCAAGGGCGGCCACGGCGGCAGCACCCTCACCGGCACGGGCGGCGCGGGCCAGCTCGGGGGGGAGTCGGGCGGCGGCACCTCCGGTGAGACCGGTGGCAGCTCCGGCGGCGGCGCCTCCGGCGCGACGGGCGGCGGCTCGGGCGGCGGCACCTCCGGCGGCGGCGCCGGCGGCCACGGCGGCGTGGCCGGCCAGGGCGGATCGAGCGGGTCGTCGGGCGCCGGTGGACAGAGCAACCACGACGGCGGCACGGACGCGGCGACCACCGACGCCGCGCGCGACGCCGAGGCCACGGACGCCCACCACGCGGACGCGGCGACCGACGCGCACGCCGACGGCAGCCCGACCTGCAGCAACGCCTGCGTGCTGGGCTCGCACCGCTGCGCCGGCGGCGGCTCCGAGACCTGCGTGGCCGGCTCGGACGGCTGCACCCAGTGGGGATCCGCCGCGGCCTGTCAGGGCGCGACCACCTGCGTGACCGCGACCGGCGTCTGCACCTGCCCGGCCGCGCCCTCGGGCTGCACCGCGGTGGGGTCGTTCTGCAACGGCTCGGGCGAGGTCGTCACCTGCGCGAAGGACGCGCAGGGCTGCTTCACCGGCGGGACGCCGCAGGTCTGTCCGACCGACGAGAGCTGCCACGGCTCGCTGCCGAACGCGGCCTGCGCCTGCGACAACGACCCGTCGTGCAACGGCACCACCTCGTACTGCCTGAACAGCTCGACGGTCGCCACCTGCGGTCACGACGGCAACACGCCGGCCTGCAACGTGGTCGTGAGCACCACCGGCTGCCACGGCTCCAGCACCTGCGCGGGCGGCGCGTGCGTCTGCCCGGCCGTCGGCACGACCGCCGGCACCGGCTGCGCCACGCTGAACTCGACCACCTGCTCGGGCAGCGACATCCTGACCTGTGTCACCGAGAGCTCGAGCGGCTGCAGCATCTGGCAGGCCTCGACCCACTGCGGATCGACGGGCCTGACCTGCGGCACCAAGGCCGGCGCCGGCCCGGCTTGCCAGTGTCCGGAGAACACCGGGACCGACGTCTACGTCGACCCGGTGGCTGGCAGCGACGTGGCCGCCGGGGTCTACCCGACCGGCGTGCAGGGTCCGGCCGCCTGCCGGTACGCCTCGCTCACCTACTCGCTGACCAAGGTCGGCTCGCCGGGACGGATCATCGCGATCAGCGCCAACCCGCCGGTGACCTTCAGCGGGGAGACGTTCCCGCTGGCCATCCCGACCAGCGTCAGCGTCATCACCGCCGACGCTGTGTTCAACGCGTCGAACTACATCATCAGCTACGGTGGCGGCACCACCGCCGTCACGCTGGCGAACGGCAGCGCGCTCCGCGGGTTCGAGATCGACGCCAGCGGCGGCGCCAACGCCATCGCTCGCTGCAGCGCCGGGTCGGTCACGCTCGACACGGTGGTCCTGGGCGGCGGCGGCTTCGTCACCGACGGCCTGGACGTGACCGGCACCTGCAACGCGACGCTGTCGTCGGTCTCGAGCCTCGAGCTGACCAACGCCGCGCTGAACATGACCGGCAGCGGCACGGTGTCGATCACGACCGGCGTCCTCAGCGCGTCGTTCGTCGGGCTGGCGCAGAACAGCGGCACGGTCACGGCCACCGGCCTCTCGGTGCAGGGGAACGGCACCTACGGCGTCCGCCTGGCGACCGGGGGCGCCGGCACGCCGTCGCTGACGATCTCCGGCCAGTCGGTGGTCAGCAACAACGGCAGCACCGGGAGCTTTGCGGGCGTCTCGATCGCCAAGGGGAACGTCTCACTCACCGACACCCAGGTCTCGGGCAACAGCGCCACCGGGCTGGACCTGGGCGGCACCGGCACCTTCACGCTGAACAACGTTCAGGTCACGGGGAACGGCACGGCGGGCACCCTGCCCGGCGTGTCACTGGCGGGCGGCACCGTCACCGCCACGTCGCTGTCGGCCAACTCCAACACCGGCGACGGCGTGACGATCTCGTCGGGCACCGGCAGCTTCACCAGCTCCAGCTTCAAGCAGAACGGCGGCAACGGGCTGACGCTGACCACCGGGAGCGCCGACGTCAACGGCGGCCTGATCTCCGGCAACACGGGCCTGGGCATCGCCGCGTCCGCCGGCACGCTGACCATGGAGGGGAACGCCGAGGTCGCCAGCAACGGCTCCGACGGGGTCCAGCTGGCGGGCGCGGCCACCACCATCAACGGCGCGAACATCCATGACAACCTGGGGAACGGCGTGTCGATCGGCGACCCGACCGCGGTGATCGTCCACATCGGCTCGGCCAGCACGACCACCACCATCGCCGGGAACGGCAACAACGGCATCCTGGTGAAGGCGGCTGCCTCCAACGGCACGGGGAGCTCGCTGCTGGTCATCAACAACGTCGCGCTGACCAGCAACAGCAAGTCCGGCGTCTACCTGCAGGGGACCTCGGGGTCGATCGTGGCCACCGTTCAGAGCTCGAAGATCGGGTCGAATGGCGACGTCGGCGTGCTGGTCGAGCAGGGTTCGGGCAACGCGACCAGCAGCATCATCACCGGCAACGACATCTCCGGCAACCACGTGGCCAGCACGGCTCACATCGCGGCCGGCGTCCTGTTCAACACCGCCAGCACGCTGGGCGCCAGCAACTTCATCTCGAACAAGATCCACGGAAACGTCGGGGGCGCGCAGCTCGGCTTCAACGCGGCGCCCGGGCCCACGTCGGCCTGGGTCATTCGCCCGCAGGACGGCAACGCCTGCACGGACGGGACAGCCAACGCGATCTACTGCTACGACACGGCCCACGCGTTCGTGGGCCTGATCGCCAGCGCGGCGGCCACCGCCCACGGCACGCTGGACGCTGGGCTCACCGCCTGGACCCACCTGACCCCGAACAGCACCGACTTTTCGGGCAACGTGGGCGTCACCCCCGCCTGCGCGGCCGTCACCGCCAGCTGCCCGTAGCTCACGAAGAGACCCTGGACGGCGACGGGTGCTCGCCGCCGCCCAGGGATCCGCAGCTCAGAGGCAGGCCGGCAGGGTGACGGTCTTGCCGTCCAGCGTGGCCGTGCCGCAGGACGACGAGAAGGTCCACGAGTGCGAGCCGGAGTGGCTGCCGCCCATGCGGTTGATCGACAGCGTCCCGGCGGTCGGCTTGCAGCAGCTGTTGTCATGCACCAGGCCGCTGGCCGTCACGGTCCCCGTCCCGCCGCTCTTGTCGGTGAAGTTGACGGTGCCGTCGACCGTGTAGGTCTGGTTGGGGAACGAGATCGCCGAGAACGTCCGGTTCCCGGTGAACGTCAGATCGGACGTCGTCGTTCCACTCCCGTCGATCCGCTGGATCTCGCCGCTCGACATCATGCCGATCGTCGCGGGCGCCGCCCCCAGCGAGGTCTGGATGGTGGCCATGTCCGTCTGTGACGGAATGACGATCTTTCCACCGCCCGTCCCGGTGTAGGTCAGGTTGGTGACCGTCCCGGTGTAGCTGACGTTGAGCATGGTGGCGCTGTTGCAGTTGGTGTCGGAGGCATTGAAGGTGACCTGAGCGCCCACCGTGCCGTCGACCGTGCCCCCGCCCGCCAGCGTGCACGAGCTGAACACCAGGTTGAAGCCGGCCGCGGAGATTCCGCAGACGCTGGCCGTGCTCGAGGTCGTGCGGGTGAAGGTCGCGTTGCCGCCACAGACGTCGGCGCCGCTGGCCGCCAGCCGAATGGCTTCACCGACCGCCGAGCGGACGCTGATCGTCCCCGACCCGAGCGATCCGCCGGCTCCGCCGCTGCCGCCACTGCCGCCGCTGCCGCCGATCCCGCCACCGCCGCCGATCCCGGTGCCGCCGTTGCCGCCGTTGCCGAAGTGACTGGGCATCGCGTCCGCGACCGCGGTGTCGTAGTAGAGGCCGTAGCCCCAGCCGACGCCGTAGGCACCCGCCACGGCGACGTCGGCGGGATAGTAGTAGCTGCCGGCGTACGCGTCTTCGTACGCGACGTCCGAGGCTGTCGTCGATTCGCAACCCGTGTTCCCCCCCAGGAGCAGGAGGGTGGCGAAGCTGGCTCCAAGAATGGTGGTGGTCGTGTTGCGCATGGCTTGGAAATCTCCTTTTGACCACCGAAGCTGGGTGCTCGCGCCGATGGAGAAAGGCACCCGGCCGCCGCGGCCGGCAGTTGCCGGCCCACCCTTACAAGGAGCTGCGACGAGACGACGGGCTCGGCGCAATCAAGCCACGGCGCACTTGTTTCGCCGACCGACGCGCCCACGGTATCCACGCCACACCATGAACCGGCCGGCGATCGCGACGGTGTTCGGCGTGCTGGTCTGCTCGGTCATCGGCCGGCGCTGGCCGGCGGACCGAGCTCGGACAAACCCGAAGAGTCCGGGCAGTCCGACGAGGGCCACCTGGGCCTCGAATCGGTCGAGGAGCACCCCGACCCGCCCCCGCCGAACCTGACCAACTTCCCGCATTGACCGAGGCGGGGCGTGGTGGCAGGATTCGCCCTCCCCGGGGGTCCCCCCCAGGGTGATTCGCCGTGCTCAAAGCCCTCACCATATTCAGCGGAAACGCCAACCGCGAGCTGGCCCAGGCCATCTGTCGCTACGTCGAAACGCCCCTCGGCCGGGCCGAGGTGACGCGCTTCGCCGACGGTGAGGTCTACGTCGAGATCAACGAGAACGTCCGCGGCGTGAACTGCTTCGTCGTCCAGCCGACCTGCGCGCCCGCCAACGACAACCTGATGGAATTGCTGGTGATGATCGACGCGCTCAAGCGCGCCTCGGCCGGTTCGATCATCGCGGTGATCCCGTACTTTGGCTATGCGCGTCAGGACCGCAAGAGCAAGCCCCGCACGCCGATCTCGGCGCGCCTGGTGGCCGACCTGCTGACCGCGGCGGGAGTGGACCGGGTCCTGTCGATCGACCTGCACGCCGGCCAGATCCAGGGCTTCTTCAACATCCCGGTCGACCATCTGTACGCCATGCCGGTGCTGATGGACGACCTGCGGCTGCGCTTCTCGGGTGACGCGGTCATCGTGTCGCCGGACGCGGGCGGCGTCGAGCGGGCGCGGGCCTACTCGAAGCGGTTGGGAACCAGCCTGGCGATCATCGACAAGCGGCGCCCGGCCCCCAACGTCAGCGAGGTCGTCAACATCATCGGCGACGTCAAGGGGCGCGACGCCATCATCGTCGACGACATGGTCGACACGGCCGGCACGCTCTGCGCCGCGGCCCAGGCGGTCAAGGCCCAGGGGGCGCGGGCGGTGTTCGCCTGCGCCAGCCACGGCGTGCTGTCGCCGCCGGCCATCGACCGGATCAACGCCTCGCCGCTCGAGGAGCTGATCATCACCGACACGGTGCCGGTCCGCCCCGACGTGAAGGCCTGCCCCAAGATCAAAGTCCTGCCCGTCGCGCGCTTGCTCGGCGAGGCGGTCAAACGAATTCACCACGGCGACTCGATCAGCTCGCTGTTCATCTGAAAGGAAATTGGAGAGTCATGGATTTCGCAAAGGTCAACGTCGAGGTCAGGACCGGTATCGGCAAGGGCGGCTCGCGCAAGGTCCGCGCTTCGGGCAAGGTTCCGGGGGTCGTCTACGGACGCAAGCAAGAGCCGGTCGCCGTCAGCTTCGACGAAAAAGAGCTGCTGACGTCGCTCGACAAGGACAAGAAGCGCAACACGGTGCTCAAGCTGGCCCTGTCGGGCAACGGCAAGTCGGAAGAGGTCACCGCCATGGTGCGCGACGCCCAGGTCAACCCGCTGTCGCGGCGCCTGGAGCACGTCGACTTCCTGCGCGTCGACCTGGACCAGGAGGTCCACGTCACGGTCCCGCTGGTCCTGACCGGCAAGGCGGTCGGCACCACCAACGGCGGCAACCTGCACCAGAGCCTCCACTCGATCTCCATCGCGGCCAAGCCGGCGGCGATCCCGACCAAGCTCGAGGCGGACGTCACGGCGCTGGAGATCGGCGACGCGCTCCACGTCAGCGACCTGAAGCTGGGCGAGGGGGTGCGCGCGCTGCTGGATCCGCGCGACGCCATCGCGTCGGTCGTCGCCCCCAAGGCCGAGAAGGCCGAGGAAGCGGCAGCGGCTCCGGTCGAGGGCGCCGTGCCGGCCGAAGGTGCGGCGGCGGCTCCGGCCGCTGGCGCGGCGGCCGCCGGCGGCAAGGCGGCGGCGGCTCCGGCCGCCGGCGCGGCGAAAGAAGGGGGAGAGAAGAAGGGGAAGTAAGCCAACGCGCAGCACGGCCGGCTGCGGGCGTCGCGCATGCACCTCATCGTTGGGTTGGGCAACCCCGGGCCCGAGTACCGGGACAACCGCCACAACCTGGGGTTCATGGTCGTCGACGCGCTCGGCGCCCGCGCGGGCGGCAACCCGCCGCGTGCGAAGTTCGGCGCCGAGCTCTCCGAGGTCTCGCTGGCCGGCCAGCGCGTTCTTCTCTGCAAGCCCATGGAGTTCATGAACGTCAGCGGACAGGCGGTCGCGCGCGTCGCCGGGTTCTGGAAGATCCCGGTCGCCGACGTCGTCGTCGTGCACGACGAGCTGGATCTGCCGTTCGGGCGGCTCAAGCTGGGGACCGGCGGCGGCCACGGCGGCCACAACGGCATCCGCTCGATGCTGGCCGACCTGGGCGACGCGGGGTTCGCCCGGGTGCGCGTCGGCGTCGGCCGGCCGGCCCCCGGTCGCCAGGATCCGGCCGACTACCTGCTCAGCGATTTCTCGCGCGCCGAGGCCAAGGAGCTGCCGGCGCTGATCGACCTGGCGGCCGACGCGGTCGAGGCGATCGTCAAGGGCGGCGTCACCGCCGCCATGAACAAGTTCAACGGAAAGGCTTCGAACAACACGAGGGACCGTTCGTGATGGTCACGCACGGCCGCTCCTCCTTGCCCGTGGCGACACGGGCCAATTGAAAAACGTCCACGAGGAGACACCATGAGCACCACTGGAACCGAGCCGGCCACGCGCGCCGGCGCCGCGCCGACGGGAGCCCCGTCGCGCCGCGGTTCGTCCCGCGACATGGCGGGCCGCATGCGCGAGTACGAGACCATCTACATCCTGCGCCCCGACAGCACCACCGACGTGATCGCCCAGGTCAATCAGAAGATCCGCGGCATCATCGAGGCGGGCGGCGGCACGCTGCTGAAGGTCGACAACTGGGGCAAGCGGAAGCTGGCCTACGAGGTCAAGAAGCAGCTGAAGGGGATCTATCTCTTCTTCTCGTACCTGGGGACGGCGGGCCTGGTCGAAGAGGTCGAGCGCAACCTGCGCCTCACCGACTCGGTCATCCGCTACTACTCGGTGAAGATCTCGGAGAACGTCGACCCGGCCAGCAAGACGACCGAGGTCACCGAGGAATCGTTCACCAAGGCGTCGACGCCGGGGCCGGACGAAGAGGCGATCGCGACGGGCCAGGCCGAGGTTCGCTCGCCGTTCGAGGATGAAGAGGGCGCGTTCGACTTCGAAGAGGCCGTGTTCGGCGGCGTCGACGAGCCGGGCCGCGGCCGGAAGGAGGACTGAACCATGGCAGCCAACGACGCGATCGAGGGCAAGGGCGACCGCGGTGGTCGGGGCGACGACAAGAAGCGCCCCGTCGGCCGCCGCAAGCCGTGCAAGTTCTGCGCGGACGAGAACATCAAGATCGACTACAAGGACGCCTCGCTGCTCAAGTACTTCATCACCGACCGCGGCAAGCTGGTGCCGCGCCGCCTGACCGGCAACTGCGCCAAGCACCAGCGCGCGATCGCCACCGCGGTCAACCGCGCCCGGATGATCGCGCTCATGCCGTTCGCCGTGACGGGAGCCTGAGCCATGCAAGTCATCCTGCGAGACGATCTGGACAACCTGGGCAAGTCCGGCGAGGTCGTGAACGTCAAGCCGGGCTACGCGCGCAACTACCTGTTGCCGCGGGGCCTGGCCATCAAGGCGACGGCCGGTGACATCACGCGCGTCGAGCACGAGAAGCGCGTGATCGCCGCCCGCGTCGCCAAGCTGGCCAAGGAGTCGCAAGCCGAGGCCGACAAGCTGTCAGCGGTTTCGGTGTCGATCGCGGTGGCCGTCGGCGAGGACGACCGCCTGTACGGGTCGGTCACCAGCCGCGACGTCGCCGAGGCGCTGAAGGACCGCGGCGTCATCGTCGATCCGAAGAAGGTGCTGCTCGACGAGCCGCTCAAGGCCCTGGGCCTGGCCGAGGTGCCCATCAAGGTGGGCCGCGGCGTGACCGCCACCGTCAAGGTGTGGGTCGTCAAAAAAGAAGACTGATAGAACAGGAACCCTGACTGGTAGTCTATCGACGCCGCCGCGCTCACCGACGCGCGGCGGCGTTTTTTCTTTCAGCTTAGGAGGCTTCCATGCGCGCGCTCCCCCCTCTCGCGCGGATCTCACTCGTCACCTTGTTTGCCGCGGCGTGCGCGAGCTCGCCGGGGTCGGGTGGATCGGGAGGCAGCGGCGGCTCGTCCTCCAGCACCGGCGGCACCACGAGCACGGGCGGTTCGACCGCAACGGGCGGCGTGACCGGGACCGGCGGCACCACGAGCACCGGCGGCGTGACCGGGACGGGCGGGACGACCGCCACCGGCGGCGTGATCGGCACCGGCGGCACCACGGCCGCCGGCGGGACGGCCGGCACCGGCACGGGCGGCGCCGCGGGCCACGGCGGCCAGACCGGGACCGGCGGGACGACGGCGACGGGCGGCGCTGGCGGCGGCTCCGTCGCCGCAGGCGTGATCTTCTCCGACGACTTCGAAGCGGACACGGCGGGCAAGCAGCCCACCGGCTGGGACAACCTCATCAACTACAACCGGAACGCGAGCAATCCGATGGGGAACCTGAGCGCGCTCGCGGACAGCACCCAGACGCACAATGGCAGCAAGCTGGCCCTTCACATCAAGAGCGACGGGACCATGGCATTCCTGGAGCGCGCGCTGCCCTCTGGCACGAAACACATCTTCGTCCGCGCCTATGTGTACTCCATGCAGCAGCTGGGGATGGGCCCACAGAGCGACAACCACGAGAGCCTGATCGGAATCACGGCCGATCCCACCCACACGCAGCTCCGGTTTGGCCAGATGAAGGGGGCGGTCGGGACCAGTCTCGCGTCCGACGACAACCTCTCGCCACCGATGGCGAAGTGGAACGGACCACCGATCATCTCGGCCCAAACGTGGCACTGCATCGAGGTCGAGTTCGACGGAACGGCGACTTACAACACTCTCAATGCGTGGTCAGACAGCACGTTGGTCCACTCGATCACCCAGGGCTCTGACTGGGACCACGGCGCGGAACCGGCCAACTGGATGAGCGGTCTGTTCGCCTACGTCCAGATCGGGTGGGAGAGCTTCAGCAGCCTCGGCAACGACGTCTGGATGGACGACGTGGTCGTGGCCACCTCGCGCGTCGGCTGTAACTGATTGGAAACGGACCTGATACAGCCTAGCCTCTACGGGTGAGCACAGCGGCCGCCGACCCCCCAGCCCACCCCCAGACGTTCTTCCGCCGACACCGGTGGAAGATCTTGCTGTTCGGATTTCTCGCGGCCGTGGTGGGGGTGTTCGCGCTCTGGACGACCCTCACGCTGACCTACAGCTACTCCGACGGCGATCGGATCGGCTACGTCCAGAAGTTCTCGCACCGCGGGTGGGTCTGCCGCACCTGGGAGGGCGAGCTGGCCATGACGCCCGTCCCCGGCGCCCAGCCGCAGATCTTCACCTTCACCGTCCGTGACGAGGCGGTCGCCAAGCGGATCAAGGACGCCGAGGGGAAACGCGTCGCCCTTCATTACAAGGAAAAGCGCGGCGTCCCCAGCTCGTGCTTCGGCGACACGAACTACTTCATCTCCGACATCCGAGCGCTGGACCGATAGGGTACACTCGCTGACCCCATGCTGGAGGTCGTCAGCTCGAGTCCAGGCGCGGCAGCGCGCACGCCGCCGCACAACCTGGAGGCCGAGAAGTCGGTCCTGGGGTCGGTCTTCATCAAGCCGTCGTCGTTCGACGAGGTCGGCACGAACCTGCAGGTCGACGACTTCTTCCTGCCCGTCCACCGCGAGATCTTCGAGTCGATGCTGGCCCTCGACAAGCGGCGGCAGGCGCTGGACGTCATCGCGGTCGCCGACGAGCTGCGGGTCAAGGGGCTGCTGGGGCGGCTGGACGGCGGCGAGGCCTACCTGCTGTCGCTGGCCAACTCGGTCCCGACCGCCGAGAACGTGCTGCACTACGCGCGCATCGTGCGCGAGAAGTCGACGCTGCGACGGCTGATCGCCGCCTGCGCCGAGGTGCAGTCGACCGCCTACGGCGACTTCGGCGAGTTCGAGTCGTTCCTGGACGAGGCCGAGACCAAGATTTTCAAGGTCGCGCAGCAGAACCGGCGCGAGACCTACTCGGCGACCGGCGACCTGATGGAAGAGGTTCTACACAACCTCGAGGTGCGCACGGCCGAAAGAAAGGCTGTGACAGGCGTCCCCACCGGCTTCTCCAAGCTCGACGAGATCACGGCGGGCCTGCAGCGCGAGAACCTGATCATCGTCGCGGCCCGCCCCGGCGGCGGCAAGACGTCGTGGGCGGTCAACGTGGCGATGCATGCCGCCCTGCAACACCAGATTCCGGTCCTGCTCTTCTCGCTGGAGATGTCGAAGTACGAATTGATGGAGCGCATGCTGGCCGGCGAGGCGCGCATCGACTCGTCGAAGATCCGGCGCGGCTTCCTGGAGTACGCCGACTGGAAGAACAAGATCCACCCGGCGTCCGGCCGGCTGGCGGCGGCGCCCATCCTGATCGACGACTCCTCGGCCATCTCGATCATGGAGATCCGCGCCAAGGCGCGCCGCTTCCGGGGCGACCCGCGCTACTTCCCCATCCAGCCCATCCCCGAGGACGGCCACCCGCCGCCGCCGCCGCTGGGGCTGATCGTCGTCGACTACCTGCAGCTGGCGCGCGGCAGCGTGGGTCGCAAGGACGAGAACCGGCAGCAGGAGATCGCGGAGATCTCGCGGGGCCTCAAGGCGCTGGCCAAGGACCTGAAGCTGCCGATCATCGCCATCTCGCAGCTGAACCGCGAGGTCGAGAAGCGAGAAGGCAAGCCGCGCCTCTCCGACCTGCGCGAGTCGGGCGCCATCGAGCAGGACGCCGACCTGATCATGTTCATCCACCGCGAGGACATGGCCGGCGGCGACATCCCCGACGGCGGAGCCCCCACGTCGGTCGCCGAGGTCATCATCGGCAAGCACCGCAACGGCGGCACCGGCGCCGTCAAGATGATCTTCATAAAGGAATACACGAAGTTCGAAAACTACGCCTCGGACGACGAAGCCCCGCCCTGGGGCCAGGAGTAGCCGGGAGTCGTTCGACCGTTCAGACCCGCTCGGCCCCGTCCAACCTGGCCAGCTCGCGGTCGAACGTCCCCAGCGGCAAGTGCCCCGCCTTCCGGGCAATCTCCAGGATGAGGCAGTCGGCGAATCCGAGCTTGGGCCGGGCGCGAAAGGCCGCCAGCGCTGCGCTGACAGTCGAGGGATCCTCGAGAACGAGATCCTGGTGGCTGAGCAGCATCTCGACGACCTGCGCGAGCGCGCTTGCGTCGAGACGGTAGCCCTTGGTCAGGACCCAGGTCGCCTCGGCCAGGACCAGATGAGAAATCCAGGCCCCACCGGAGACAAAAGATTCGGTCTTGGCGACCTGTTCGGTGTCGTCCTGAGCAACGAGCCGGACCAACAGGTTCGTGTCAGCGGCGCGCATATTTCGTCCGCATGTACTCGGCGATCGCCTCGTCCATTTCCTTGACCGATCGCCGGGGCGGCGGGCCCTTGGGGAAGATGGCTTTGTGGATATCCAGGGACGTGTACTTGCCGACCCGCCGGATGAAAACCCGACTGCCCTCGGCGTCCCACTCCACGACAGACCCGGGCGTGAGACCCAGCCGGCGGCGCACCTCGGCCGGGATCGAGATCTGTCCCTGAGCTGTGAGGCGTGATCGAGCCAGCGCCATGACGTCCATATTACCATGGTAATGGACGCCCCCTTGATGCAAGCTGATGATGTGAGCCCTTTTCGGCGCGCAATCATTCTGGTTGCGGATGGCGTCGGTTGTGGCGGCGCACCCGACGCGGCGGCCTATGGCGACGCGGGGGCCGACACGCTGGGAAACATCGCCCGCGCCGTCGGCGGCCTGTCGTTGCCCAACCTGGGCGCGCTCGGCCTCGGGCGCCTGACCACCATCGAGGGCACGCCGCCCGCCGCCGCGCCGCGCGGCGCGTGGGGGGCCATGCAAGAGGCGTCGGCCGGGAAGGACACGATCACGGGCCACTGGGAGATGGCCGGCCTGGTGACCACCCAGGCGATGCCGACCTTCCCGCACGGGTTCCCCCCGGAGATCACGCGCCCGCTGTCGATCGGGGCCGGGCGCGGCCTGCTCGGAAACAAGCCGGCCTCGGGGACCGCCATCATCGACGAGCTGGGGCCGGAGCACATCAGGACCGGCGACCTGATCCTGTACACCTCGGCCGACTCGGTGCTGCAGATCGCGGCCCACGAAGAGGTCGTGCCGCTGCACGAGCTGTATCGCATCTGCGAGGTGGCGCGGGCCATCGCCGACCAGCACAAGATCGGTCGTGTCATCGCTCGCCCGTTCGTCGGCACGCCGGGCCTGTTCCGGCGCACCTACAACCGTCGCGACTACGCGCTGGTGCCGCCCGCGCCCACGCTGCTGGACGACCTGCGCGCGGCCGGGATGGACGTGGTCGGCATCGGCAAGATCTCGGACATCTTCGCCGGCCGGGGGCTTTCGCGGTCGCTGCACAGCGAGGGGAACGCCGACGGGCTGCGGCTCACGCTGGAGGCGCTCCGTTCGCTCGAGCGCGGCCTGCTGTTCGTGAACCTGGTCGACTTCGACATGCTCTACGGCCACCGCAACGACGTGGCCGGCTTCGCCCGCGCCCTGGCCGAGCTGGACGCCTGGCTCCCTTCGTTCCAGGCGGCGCTGCGGCCCGACGACGTCGCCTTCATCACCGCCGACCACGGCAACGACCCGACCACCCCCGGCACCGACCACACGCGCGAGCGCGTCCCGCTGCTCGCCTTCGGTCCGGCCGTGCGGCCGGCGGCGCTGGGGACGCGGGCGTCGTTCTGCGACCTGGGCCAGACCATCGCCGGCGTCCTGGGCGGCCAGCCGCTCCTGCGCGGAACGAGCTTCGGCAGCGCGATCAGCCCGTGAAGGCGCCACCCTTGATGACGCCCGCGCTGATCGCGCGGAAACGCGACGGCGGCAGGCTGTCCGACGCCGAGCTCGCCGCGCTCATCGAGGGCGCGGTGAGCGGCGCGGTCCCCGACTATCAGCTGGCCGCGCTGCTGATGGCCATCGTCTGGCGCGGCCTGGACGCGCGCGAGCTGACCACCTGGACGCGGGCGATGATCGAATCGGGCCAGCGGCTGCGCTGGGACCACCTGCCCGGCCCGGTGGTCGACAAGCACTCGACCGGCGGCGTGGGCGACAAGATCTCGCTCTGCCTGGCGCCGCTCTGTGCCGCCGCCGGGCTGTACGTCCCCATGATGGCCGGCCGCGCGCTCGGTCACACGGGCGGCACGCTCGACAAGCTCGAGACGATCCCCGGCTTCCGGACCGCGCTGCCGCCGCGCACCTTCGGGCGCGTGCTGGCCCGCGCCGGCTTCGTGCTGGCCGGCCAGAGCGCCCGGCTGGTCCCGGCCGATCGGCTGCTCTACGCCCTGCGCGACGCCACCGCGACCGTCGAGTCGATCCCGCTCATCGCCTCTTCGATCCTCTCCAAGAAGGTCGCCGAAGGGGCCGCGGCGCTGGTCATGGACGTCAAGGTGGGGAGCGGCGCGTTCCTGCCGTCGCTCGACCAGGCCCGGGCGCTGGCCCGCGCGCTGATCTCGCTGGGGCGCGCGCTGGGGCTGCCGGTGCGGGCCGTGCTGTCGGCCATGGACCAGCCGCTCGGCGAGGCGATCGGCAACGCCGTCGAGGTGCGCGAGGCCATCGACGTGCTGCGCGGCGCCGGCCCGCCCGACGTGGTCGACCTGACGCTGCGCCTGGGGGCCGAGATGCTGGTGCTGGGCGGCATCGCCCGCGATCTGCGCGACGGCACCGCGCGCCTGGAACGGGCGCGCGCCAGCGGCGAGGGGTTCGAGCGCTTCAAGCTGGGCGTGCGCCTGCAGGGGGGCGACCCCCGCGTGGTGGACGACCCTGGCCGCCTCCCGCGCGCCCGCCACAGCCGGACGCTGCGGGCGCCGCGGGCCGGGCGCGTGTCCCGCGTCGACGCCGGCCTGCTCGGGCGCGCCGCCACGCTGCTGGGTGCAGGCCGCGCCCGCAAAGAGGACCGCATCTCACCCGGCGCCGCCATCCTGCTGCACGCCAAGGTGGGCGCGCCGGTGAGCGCCGGCGACCCCCTGTGCACCGTCCACTACGACGACGAGGCGCGCGCCCGGGCCGCGCTGCCCCAGGTCGCCGGCGCTTTCCGCCTGTCACCCCGCGCGCCCGCCGCCGCGCCGCTTGTGTTGGAGACCCTCGGCCGCCTGCGGTAGGGTTTGCGAGATGACCTCCTACGACGACCGGGGCAACGGGCCGGCGCTGGTGCTCCTGCACCCGTTCCCGTTTTCGCACGGGATCTGGTCGGGAGTCGGTGACGCGCTGGCGGCGCACCTCCGCGTCGTCAGCATCGACGCGCGCGGCTTCGGCCGGTCGCCCCTGACGGGCGCCGCCACCATCGCCGATCTGGCCGACGACGTGGCGGCGCTCCTGGACGAGTTGCGCATCGAGCGGGCCGCCGTGCTGGGCATGTCGATGGGCGGCTATGGCGCGCTCGCCTTCGCCGCGCGGCACCCGGCGCGCCTGGCCGCGCTGGTCCTGTGCGACACGCGGGCCGACGGCGATCCGCCGGCGATGCGGGCCGCGCGTGACGGCGCGATCGCGCGCATCCGCGACGAGGGGGTCGACGCCTACCTGCCGGGGAGCATCCCGCGGCTGCTCAGCCCCGACGCGCCGCCGGCTCTGTGGGCGCACCTGCTGGCCCGGGCCGAGGCGCGCGGGCCCAGCCTGATCGCCGGCATCGAGGCGCTGCGCGATCGGCCCGATCGGACGGGCGACCTGGCCGCCATCCGCTGCCCGGCGCTGGTGATCCGGGGAGCGGGCGATCAGGTCACGCCGGCGGACGTGATGCAGAAGATGGCCGACGGCATCGCCGGGGCGCGGTTCGTGACCCTGCCGGGAGCCGGCCACCTGTCGCACATCGAGGCGCCCGGCCCGTTCCTGGAGGCGGTCGGCGGTTTCTTGTCTTCCGCGCTGGCGGGAGGTTCACGTTGAAGATCACGTCGTCGATGTTCGATCGGGTCCAGGCCGCCGCGCGGGCGGCGGCCGAGCAGCTGGACGTTGACGCGCCCGAGGTGGCGGTCGTGCTGGGGTCGGGCCTGGGGGGCGTGGCCGATCGACTGAGCCAGCCCCGCGCGGTCCCCTACGCCTCACTCCCCGGGTTCCCCGAGACGACGGTGGCCGGCCATCCGGGGCGCCTGGTGGGGGGCAAGCTGGCGGGTCGAGAGGTCGTGTTGCTCTGCGGGCGCGTCCATGGCTACGAAGGCTACCCGGCGTCGGAAGTCGGGTTCGGCGTGCGCGTGGTGGCCGCGCTGGGCGTACGCACGCTGATCGTCACCAACGCGGCCGGGGGCGTCGATCCCGCCATGCAGCCGGGCGAGATCGTGGCCATCTCGGACCACATCAACCTGACCTCGGCGTCGCCGCTGAGCGGACCCAACGACGAGCGCCTGGGGCCCCGGTTCGTCGACATGACCGACGCGTACGACCCGATCCTGCGCGCGGTGGCGGCCGCCGCGGCTCCGGACGCGCTGGGGCGCCCGCTGCGCGAGGCGATCTACGCCGGGATGGCCGGCCCGGCCTACGAGACGCCCGCCGAGGTCCGGCTGCTGCGCACCCTGGGCGCCGGTCTGGTGGGGATGTCCACGGTGCACGAGGTCATCACCGCGCGCCACGCGGGCCTGGCGGTGCTGGGGCTGTCCCTGGTGGCGAACCCGGCCGCCGGCGTGAACCCGGGCCCCCTGCGCCACGAGGACGTGACGCGCGCGGCGGCCGCCGGCGCCGACGCGCTGGGACGGATCGTGACCGCGATCGTCGGGGAGCTGCCGCGCGCGTGAAGCGTCCCGCGGCCAAGAGCCTTCTGGCGGCCGCCCGCGCGGTCCGCCGCCACGCCCACGCCCCTTACTCGCGCTTTCTGGTCGGAGCGGCGGTCGCCGACGAGCGCGGCCGGATCCACGTCGGCTGCAACGTCGAGAACGCCTCGTACGGGCTGACCGTCTGCGCCGAACGCAACGCGGTGGCGGCCGCCGTGGCGGCCGGCGCCCGCCGGATCACGATGGCGGCGGTGATCACCGGCTCGCGTCCGCCCGCCTCGCCCTGCGGCGCCTGCCGGCAGGTGCTGGCCGAGCTGGCCGATGCGGCGGCGCCGGTGCTGATGGCCGGCCCGACCGGCGCGGCGAGCGCCACCACCGTGGGCGCGCTGCTCCCGCTGGCGTTCGAGCTGACGCCTACTTCACGATCACGACGCTGACCCCGGGGTCGCGGGCCAGCACGGTCAGCCCGACGTCGTGGGGCTGCGTCTCGATCAGCAGATCGATCCGCCCGCCGCCCACCTGCAGGCCGTTGATGCGCAGGTCGCCCAGCCCGGGCGGCAGGACCGGGTGGTTGAAGGCGATCTCGCCGCGCGCGCCGTCGATCGAGATCCCCAGCGCGGTGCCCAGCAGCAGGAACACCGCCGCCGACGCCCAGGCCTGGGGCGCGCAGGCCACCGGGTACAGCGTCGGCCCCTCGCCGGGGCGGCGGGTGAAGCCGCAGAACAGCTCGGGCAGCCGGTGCAGGTCGACGGTTGCGCTGGCCGCCAGCATCGCGGTGAACACCCGCAGCCCCAGCTCCGCGAACCCGTAGCGCGAGAAGCCGGCCGCCACCAGCGCGTTGTCGTGCGGCCAGACCGAGCCGTTGTGGTACGACATCGGGTTGTAGCGGGGCTCCGAGTTGGAGATCGTCCGGATCCCCCAGCCCGAGAACGCTTCGTCGCGCATCAGCGTCTCGGCCACCTGGCGGGCGTGGACCGGGTCGGCGATGCCCGTCCAGAGCGCGTGCCCGGCGTTCGAGCTGCGGACCCGGCAGGGGCGCTTCTGCCCATCCAGCGCCAGCACGTAGGTCCCGAGCTCCCGGTCCCAGAACTTCTCGGCAAAGCGCGCCCGCAGCACCTGGGCCTTGCGCAGGTAGGTCTCGGCGTGACCCGGGCGCCCCAGCGCCGTGGCGATCTCGGCGGCGGCGTGGAAGGCCGCGTACACGTAGCCCTGCACCTCGCAGAGCGCGATCGGCCCCTCGGCCAGCGTGCCGTCGGCGTGGAACACGGAGTCGTGCGAGTCCTTCCAGCCCTGCTGGACCAGCCCCTTGGGCGTCTGGCGCGCGTACTCGACGAAGCCGTCGCCGTCGATGTCGCCGTCGCGCTCGATCCAGGCCAGCGCGCGGTCGACGTGCGGGGCCAGCCCGCGAATGAAGGCGGTGTCACCGGTCCGGCGCAGGTAGGCGGCGGCCAGCATCACGTACAGCGGCGTCGCGTCCACGCTGCCGTAGTAGCGGCCGAACGGCACCTCGCCCAGCGCCGCCATCTCGCCGCCGCGCGCCTCGTGCAGGATCTTGCCCGGCTGCGCGTCGCGCTCGGGCACGGTCTCGTCGGCCTGCGTCGCGGCCAGGTAGCCCAGGACCCCGCGCGCCAGCGCCGGCTCGAACCAGAGCGCCTCCATCGCCGTGATGATCCCGTCGCGCCCGAAAGGCGTGCTGAACCAGGGGACGCCGGCGTACGGGTAGGCGCCCTGCGCGGTGTCGGTGATCATCATCTGCAGGTCGGAGATGCTGCGGGCGATCCACTCATCCAGGTCGTCGCTGGTCGCCTGGATGCGCGGCCCCGAGAAGCAGGCGCGCGAAAGCTCCCCGGCCAGCGACTCGGACGCCTGATCCAGCGTCGACACGGCCGGCGCGTCCTGGCCGCGCTCGCAGTCGACCGTCACGACCACCGTCGCGACCTGGCGCGGCTCCAGCAGCAGGCGATAGGTCGCGCGGCGGGCGGTGAGCTCCGTCGGCGCGGGGTCGAAGGCGATGCGCGTCCGCCGCCGCACGCCGTCCAGGCCGTCGTACGCCACGCTGACGCTCTGGGCGCCGGGCGCCTCGTCGGTGCGCTGGCCGCGCCGCGGCCGCTTGGAGCCGCGCACCTCGAAGATGTCGGCGAAGTCGGCGTCGTAGTCGAAGGTCAGCGCGACCTGCAGCGGGTCGCGCCCGAAGCTGGAGATCCGCAGCCGTTCGTAGCAGGCATTCCGCCAGATGAACTTGCTGCGAAACACGTGCAGCTCGCCGCGGGCCAGCACCAGCGCGCCGTCGGGCCCCTTGAGATCGGGGTTCGACAGATCGACCGCCAGCAGGTCGTTCTCCTTGCGCACCGTCGAGCTGAGCAGCAGCGGACGGCGGCCCGCCACGCGCAGCTCCAGCCGTGACAGGAAGCGCGTGCCGTCGTGGTACAGCCCCTGCTCGCCCAGGCCCACGGGCTGCACGTCGCCGAACCGATCGAACACGCCGAAGGTGTCGCCGTTCTTGAGCACCCGCGTCCGGTCATCGGTGCGCGACGAGGTGGCCTGGATGTAGAACGTGTCCTGGTGCTGGAGGAGCTCGTCGTCGTCGCTGCGATCGGGGCTGGTGGTGACCGCGTCGACCGCAGGCGCCCGGGGGGCGCCGTCCGTCGAGGTCGTCCGGCTGCCGGCGCCGTTCGTCTTGTGCCGCTGCGTCTCGCTCACGCAACCTCCGCGCCGCCGGCCCGCAGCCGCGCGCGCGACCAGGGGCTGGCCACGCGGGTCCCGCAGAGCGCCTCGTAGGCGGCCAGGTAGTCCTCGGCCATCCGGCGGGCCAGGAAGCGCTCCTCGAAGTACGCGCGGCAGAGCGCGCGCGGGATCTGCAGCGCGCGCTCTGCCGCCGCCACCGCCTGATCGACCGTCTCCACGATGAACCCGGAGACGCCCTCCTGCATCACCTCGGGGATCGAGCCGCAACGGAAGGCGACGACCGGCGTGCCGCAGGCCATCGCCTCGATCATGACCAGGCCGAACGGCTCGGGCCAGTCGACCGGAAACAGCAGCATCGCGGCGTTCCCCAGGAACTCCTGCTTCTCCCCCTCGCCGATCTCGCCCACGAACTCGACGTGCGGGTCCCGGAACAGCGGCTTGATCTGCTGATCGTAGTAGTCCTGGTCATTCTTGCCGATCTTCGCCGCCACCTTGAGGGGCATGTCCAGCCGGCGCGCTATCTCGACCGCCCGATCGACCCGCTTCTCGGGCGAGATCCGCCCCAGGAAGGCCAGGTACTGCCCGGGGCGGGGCTGCAGGCGGTACAGGTCCGGCGGCAGCCCATGGTACACGGTGGCCAGCCAGTTCACGAAGGGCAGCGGCGCCCGCTGCGCGTCCGAGATCGAGACCTGCGGCTCGGCGGGGAACAGCCGGAAGAGCGGCTCCAGCTCCGGGATGTCCAGCCGCCCGTGCTGCGTGGTCAGGTGGGGGCTGGCGTGGCGCGACGCGGCCGGGAAGCCCAGGTAGTCCACGTGGAAGTGGATGACGTCGAACTCGGTGGCCCGCCGGAAGGCCTCCTCGACCATCCGCACGTGCGGCGCGATCTCCTCGCGGCAGCTCTTGTCCAGCCGCAGCGCCCGCGGCGCGCAGGGGACCAGCCGCGCGCGGGTGACCGAGTCGCCGCTGGCAAACAGAGTGACGTCATGGCCGAGGTCGACCAGCGCCTCGGTCAGGAAAGAAACGACCCGTTCGGTTCCTCCGTACAGCTTCGGTGGAACGCTCTCGAAAAGTGGTGAAACCTGCGCGATCCGCATCCCCCGGCCTCCTCGTGTGCGGGTTCAACGTAATCACGCGCCCTGGCGGCTGAGATGCGCCCGGGTCGAGTTCCGGGAAGTTACTGGCCCGGCTGACCGTCTTTGGCGGGTTTTTCCTTGGGCAACGGCTGCCCCAGCATGCGGGCGGACTCCTCGCGAGCCGTCTTGGCGACGTCGTTACGGGCTTCCATGTAGTCGCCGAACGCGACCAGGAAGTCTTCCATGTCCTGCTGCTTCTTCCCCTTGCGCGAGCGCTTGCCGCAGAACTCCCAGGCCTGCAGCAACCGGCTGTTGTCCTCCTCGACGAACTTCTTGGAGATGGCCTTGAAGCTCTTGTCGGCCGCCGGCTTGCCGTTCTTGTCGACGCCCGTCACCAGGTTGCCGCAATCGGTGCGAACCTTGGTCATGAAGGGGACCGCGTCCTTCTTGCAGGTGTCCGCCAGCTGCTCGAGCAGCGCCTGGACGTCCTTCTTCTTGTCCAGATCGGGCACCGCGCAGCCCAGGAACTTGGCGAAGGCCACCGATTCGGGCGTGGCGTCGGCGGTGAAGGCCCCACCGACCTCCTGAATCGCCGCGTCGACGTCTTTGACCGCCCCGCGCGTCTTCAACTTGGTGGCGTAGCTCTCCAGCCCGCTCTGCATCTTGGGGAAGGTGGCGATGTACTTGTCGAGCGGCGGCTTCAGGATGTCGGGCATGTCGGGGATGCTCGACATCGCCGACTTCGCCCCCTCCAGCTTGGGGATGCACTCTTCCAGCACGTGGTCGGGGTAGGTCTTCTGCTGCGTGAAGAAGGCGCTCTCGATCCGCATCTGGACCTGATCGGCGCTGTTGAACATGCCGATGTCGACCTCGCTGGACATCACGCAGTTCCAGAACGCCCCCATCTCGCTCTTCTCGCGCTCGGCGAAGCGGCCGCCGGCGTCCATCACCGATTGCGCGACCGCGTTCTTGCGCCGCTGCTGGAACATGTAGAACCCGCCCCCACCCAACACCGCGATCGCGACGATCGTGTAGATCGTCTTCTTCCGCTTCTCCGCCGCGGCCCGCTCGGCCATCAGGCGCTGGTACTCGTCCATTCCCGGAGGGGGTGCTCCGAACGACATGCTGGCTCCTCTCGTCGCTGGGGGCGCGGTGCGCGCGCCGGGCTAGCGAGAAGACCGCATCTGGCCGCGAAATGCAACTATGCTCGGCCCGTGCTTCGGCTCCACGACAGCGCCTCGTCAGGCAACGCCTACAAGGTCCGATTGTTGCTGAGCCAGCTGGGCATTCCGTTCCAGCGCCTCGAGTACGACATCGACCACGGCGCCACCCGGACGCCCGAGTTTCTGCAGACCAAGAACGCCGACGGGCGCGTCCCGGTGCTGGAATTCGACGACGGGAGGTGCCTGCCCCAGTCGAACGCGATCCTCTGGTACCTGGCCGAAGGAACCCCCTACCTCCCGTCTGCCGCCACCGACCAGGGACGCTGGCACCGCGCCCAGATCCTGCAGTGGATGTTCTTCGAGCAGTACAGCCACGAGCCCAACATCGCCACCGTCCGCCACTGGATCACCCACCGCGTCGAGATGACCCCCGAGCGCCAGGCCGCCCTGCCCGGCAAGCGCCGCCAGGGCGTGGCCGCC